>JAFQIA010000023.1 GCA_017397725.1 Clostridia bacterium | reverse complement strand
TGGCAGGGGCAGTAGGACTTGAACCCACGGCACTCGGTTTTGGAGACCGATGCTCTACCAACTGAGCTATACCCCTAAAAAGCAAATATTAAGTTTTATTGAGTTACCATACGAACATAGGGACACGGCTTTGGAGACCGATGCTCTACCAACTGAGCTATACCCCTATTCACAAAGCAAAAGTATAGCACGATTTCGTTCATTTGTCAAGTGTTTTCCGTGATTTTTTTCAAATTCGCTCTTTACTCACCGGAAAATTTATGCTACAATAAATTTATTAAAGCGAAAGGGGTCCTTTCCTATGTTTCGACAACTTTATCTGCGGCTGACCGGACTGATTCTGGCAGTAACCCTGCTGGCTGTCCTGATTGCCGGCGGCATCAGCATTTTTTCGGCAACGCAGTTTTATAGAAATCAATTTTCTGATTCTGTGGCAGACCTTGCAGGGAGCGATTTCCCCCAAACCTTGCATACGATTTTGACTGCCGAGCAAGAAGATGCGGAAAGAATTGCCCAGCTGCAATGGGCGTTGGAAAGCTGTGCGGCACGGCTTTCTCTCGATGAAAATCGTACTGCCTTTGTGCTGAATGCACGGGATGCCTCGGTGGTGGTTCCCTCCGCCCTGCAGGCCCAGACGGTGACCATTACCCCCAACCTTTCCGCAGCCATGCGGGCTGCCAAAGGGGAAGAAACCTCCTTGTTTGGCGAGTATCTGGACTATGCCTTATTCCTCAAAAACGGAAATCAGGCACAGGACGGATTTATCTTCTATGTGCGGGACAACAAAGCAGGCCTTGATTCTATGCTGCAAGAGCTTGGAATGGGAATACTGTGGACGTTGCTGGCAGGCTTGATCCTGGCACTTCTGGCAGGAATCTTTTTGGCAGGGGTTACCATGAAGCCGCTGCAACAACTCTCCAAGCGAGCAGAAAACTTTTCCAAAGGGAATTTTGAACCCAGTCTGGACAAGCTTCCAAACGGAGAGATGGGAGAGCTGGTCAAAACCTTTAACCAGATGGGTATGGTGATGAACCATAACCTGACCCAAATCAATGCCGAAAAGCATAAGGTAGAAGCCATTCTGGAGCACATCAACAATGGTATCATCGCCTTTGATACTGACCAGAATATCGTGCATATCAATCCGGCAGCAAAACGGATGCTCCAGATTGAAAACCCCCAAACCGTTCAGTTTGACAGCCTGTTCAGCGAATTGGGCGCAGGGGTTTGTATGGCAGAATTCTTATATCTGGACCGGTCCAAAACCGAAGAACGGGACTTTTTGGTAGGGTCCAACCACATCAAAGCCTTTTTTGTTCCCTTTAAGCTGGATGAAATCCGCACCGCCGGTGTGGTTTGTGTTTTTGAAGATGTGACCGAGCAGTTTACCCTGGAGGCGGCGCGGCAGAAGTTTGTGGCAGAGGTTTCCCACGAGTTGAAGACCCCCCTGACCACTATTCGCACCTATACCGAAACCCTGCTCAACGGATATCTGGACGACAAGCGCACTGCAAGTACCCTGCTCAACACCGTCCAGAACGAAACCGACAAAATGACAGCGTTGGTTCAGAATCTTTTGATTCTCAACCGATTTGATATGCAGCGGGTACAGATGGAGAAAGAGTTCTTCTCGGTGGATGAAATGCTGCGGGGATTGGTGAAGGTTTTCAGCTTGGAAGCGGAGCAACGCGGCATTGAGATTTCTTACAACCGCACCACCGAAATCCCCCGTCTTTATGCGGATCAGGGACAGATTGAGCGGGCGCTCAAGAATATTATTTCCAACTCCATCAAGTATTCGTCCAAGGGTGACAAAATCCAGATTTTCGCCGGCAGCCTGTATGACAACAAACTGTACATCAAGGTGGAGGATACCGGAAAGGGGATCCCCAAGGCGGATCTGGAGCATGTGTTTGAGCGATTCTATCGGGTGGACAAAGCACGAAGCCGTGACCGTGGCGGCACCGGATTGGGGCTTGCCATCACCAAAGAAATTATCGAAAGCCACGGCGGTACCATTGAGATTGAAAGCGAGTTCAGCAAATTTACCCGTGTCACCATCAACCTGCCAACCAACAAAGAAGAGTAAAAGAACACAGAGAAACGTCCCCTGTGTTCCTGTAAATCAAGACAAAGAAAAATCCTGCCGGTATTCGGCAGGATTTTTGTTTGCTTATCAGCACAGAGAACCGTCCCCTGTGTTGGGGTTTTTACAGTTCTGCGAAGTATTTGATGGTTCTAACCATCTGGCTGGTGTAGCTGTTTTCGTTGTCGTACCAGGAAACAACCTGAACTTCATACAGATCATCAGCGATGGGAGCAACCATGGTCTGGGTTGCATCGAACAGAGAACCATAGGTGATACCAACGATATCGGAAGAAACGATTTCGTCCTCATTGTAACCGAAGGAAGCAGAAGCTGCAGCCTTCATAGCAGCGTTGATGCCTTCTTTGGTAACATCCTTGCCCTTAACAACAGCGGTCAGGATGGTGGTGGAACCGGTGGGAACCGGAACACGCTGAGCAGCGCCGATGAGCTTGCCGTTCAGTTCGGGAATAACCAGACCGATTGCCTTTGCAGCGCCGGTGGAGTTGGGAACGATGTTTACCGCACCAGCTCTTGCACGACGCAGGTCACCCTTTCTGTGGGGGCCGTCCAGAATCATCTGGTCGCCGGTGTAAGCGTGGATGGTAGCCATGATACCGCTCTGGATGGGAGCGTAATCGTTCAGCGCCTTAGCCATGGGAGCCAGACAGTTGGTGGTACAAGATGCAGCGGAAATGATGGTGTCCTCTTTGGTCAGAGTGTTCTCGTTTACGCTGAATACAACGGTCTTCAGGTCATTGCCTGCGGGAGCAGAGATAACAACCTTCTTTGCACCTGCATCGATGTGAGCCTGAGATTTTTCCTTGGAGCAGTAGAAACCGGTACATTCCAGAACTACGTCTACGCCCAGCTCACCCCAGGGAAGGTCTGCTGCCTTGGGCTCGCTATAAATGGTGATTTTCTTGCCGTCAACAATGATTGCGCCTTCAGCTGCTTCTACGGTATGACCGTCATATCTACCCTGAGAAGAGTCATACTTGAGCAGGTGTGCCAGCATTTTGGGATCGGTCAGGTCGTTGATTGCAACTACCTCGTAACCCTCTGCGCCGAACATCTGTCTGAAAGCCAAACGGCCGATACGGCCAAATCCGTTAATCGCTACTTTTACTGCCATAGTAAAGTACCTCCTAAAAATATATAAATTTTTAATTATTTTCTCTCTTGTTTCCTATTTTACCCTATTTTGGGGATTTATACAAGACCTTTTTTTGAAATTTGTTAAATCTTTAACTTATTTCGGAATATCCGAACTATTTTTCGTTCATTTTTTGCAAAAAGTGACGGGTTCTCTCCTCTTTGGGATTTTCAATCAGTTCCTCGGGAGGACCTTCCTCCACCACCACGCCGTCTGCCATAAAGACAATCTTGTCGCTGACCCCTTGGGCAAATGCGATTTCATGGGTAACGATTACCATGGTCACATGCTCCTCTGCCAGCTTGCGGATGACCTTTAAGATTTCTCCGGTGAGCTCGGGATCCAGTGCTGAGGTGGGTTCATCAAAAAAGAGGACTCTGGGTTTGAGCGCCAGCGCTCTTGCAATGGAAACCCGTTGCTTCTGTCCGCCGGAAAGCTCACAGGGGTAGCTGTGCAGCTTTTCAGAAAGTCCCACACGTTCCAGAATATCTTCTGCGTTCTTGCGGATTTCCTGTTCGATTTCCTTTTTGTTCTGCTTGTAATCCTCCCGCTCCTTGGCAAGAAGCATAGGTGCAAGCATCACATTGTCAATAACATTGTACTGGGGGAACAGATTAAAGTCCTGAAACACCAAACCAAAGTTCAGCTGTTTCTGGCGCAGCTCTGTGGCGGAAATCTTTTTGTTGTCCGCCCCGTCAAAAAAGAGTTCGCCGTCCAGATAAATCTGGCCGCTGTCTGCCCGTTCCAAGAAATTGGCACAACGAAGCAGGGTGGTCTTTCCGCTGCCGGAAGAGCCGATGATGGAAACCACCTCACCCTCCTCCATGGAGAAGCTGACACCCTTTAAGACTTCGGTTTTCCCAAAGCTTTTTGTTAAATTTTGAATCTCTAAAATTGCCATATCCTTACCCCTTGTAATAATCCAGCTTTTTCTCTATGTAACCAAACAACAGCGTCAATACACCGTTGAAGATCAGGAAATAGATTCCGGTGGAGAAGAGCGGCCAGATTAATCCTTTTTTGGTAAAGCGCTCTGCACACATAATGATTTCTGCCACGCTGATAACCCGCGCCAGAGAGGTGTCCTTGACCAAGGTGATGACCTCATTGCTGATGGGTGCCACAATCCGCTTGATTACCTGAAACAGTACCACTTTGAAAAACGCCTGCATCTTGGTCATACCAAGCACTTGACACGCCTCATACTGGCCTTTGGGAATGGACTCGATGCCGCCCCGAAAAATCTCGGAAAAATATGCTGCATAATTGATCACAAAGGCAATCAGCACCGCCGTCATACGGGAGTTGATGGGAATCTCAAACAGAATCCCCGGCGCGTACATTACCACAAAAAGCTGGAGCATCAGGGGTGTCCCCCTGATGATCCAGACAAAGGTCTTGGTCAACCATTTGATGGGCTTGAATTTCGCCATGGAGCCAAAGGAAATAATCAGTCCCAAAGGCAAAGCCATCAACAAGGTCATTGCAAAGATAAAGCAGTTTACATAAAAGCCTTCAAACAAAGAAGAAACAATCGATTGAAACTCCATTTCTCAAACCAAACTTTCTACAAAAATATTGATTACTGAGCTTTGTAAACCATAACCTGCTTGTTCTGCATATAGGGTACGGAAATGCTCATATTCTCCTGACGTTCTGCGGTAATGGTCATACCGTTCCAGATACAGTCAATGTTTTTGGAATTCAGCTCGATTTCTTTGGTATCCCAGTTGATTTCTACAAACTTTGCAGCAACGCCCAGCTTTTCGCAAACAGCCTTTGCGAACTCGGTTTCAAAGCCGATCAGCTCGTTGTTTTCGTCATGGTAGTTCATAGGAGCAAACAGGGTGATACCGATAACCATCTCGCCCTTTGCCTTGATGGCAGCCAGATCGCCTTCCACCACTGCATCATCGGATGCCTTGCCGTCCTTGATGAGGAGTGCATCCAGCTTGTAATCTGCACCAATCTTATCCATGGTGCCGTCGTTCATCAGCTCTGCGATTGCTGCATTCACAGCAGGGGTAATGTCGCTGCCTTTGCGGAATGCAATGCCGTATTCCTCAGGGCTGAAGTCCTTGCCCTCAACCACCTTCAGGTTGGCATAGTCGGTGCCCTCACCGATAGAACCAATAGAAGTTACATAGTCCACGATTGCGATATCAGCGGTGCCTGCCTGTACTTCCATCAGGGCTTTTGCCATGGAATCTACAGGAGTAAAGGTTGCCTCGCCAAAGAATGCGTCGCCGGTTGCCAGCTCTTCACCTGCAGAACCTGCTTCTGCTACGATTTTCGCGCCGTTTACCGAAGCCGCATAGTCCACAGCCTCACCGCTACCTGCGTTGTTGGTGCCACAAGCAACCAACGACAATGCCAAAATACCTACCAACATCAATGCAAAAAACTTTTTCATAGAGAATCCCTCCTGAATAATATAAAATAAATTTTTTTCCTATGTAAATAACACTACATTTTATGTGCGCCAAAAATGGTGTGAGATTTGTTCGTCACAAGTCTTAGAACCGAGGGCGTGTGCTTGGTGCACATAACTGAGGTTCTAAGGCGCTGGGGCGGGCAAAGATTGCACCATTTTTCAGCACAAACCTTGGGTGCGCCAAAAATGATGTAAGATTTGTTCGATGTAAGTCTTGGAATCGAGGGCGTGTACTTTGTGTACATAACCGAGATTCCAAGGCGAAACATCGGGCAAAGATTGCACCATTTTTCAGCACCTATTTCAATTTCCAAATTTCTCTATTGTAATCTTCAATCGTTCTGTCGCTGGAGAAGAATCCCGCCTTTGCGGTGTTCATTACTGCACTCTTCATCCAAGCGTCTTGATCGCGGAATTTGTCCATCACTTCCTGACTTGCTTTGATATAGGAATCAAAATCTGCAAGGAGCAGGTAATTGTCCGCAAAACCACCATTCTGAACCAGAGAATGATACAGGTCATAGAACAGGTTTTCCTGATTAAAGGTGCCGTCAATCATGGTGTCAATCACCTGCTTGACCACCAGATTGGTAGCGTAAATCTGGGGACTGGGCGAATGTCCGCTTGCGTAGATATTGAGCACCTCCTGGGAGGAAAGCCCAAAGATGAAGATGTTCTCATCCCCAACCTGCTGACGGATTTCCACATTGGCACCGTCCATGGTACCGATGGTCAGGGCACCGTTGAGCATCAGTTTCATATTACCGGTACCGGATGCCTCTTTGGAGGCGGTGGAAATCTGCTCACTCAAATCTGCTGCCGCAACAATCTTTTCTGCAATGGAAACACTGTAATTTTCAATGAATACCACCTTTAAGATGCCATTGACTCTGGGGTCATTGTTGATGACTGCTGCCATATCATTGATGAACTTGATAATCAGCTTTGCCATATGATAGCCGGGCGCCGCCTTTGCCGCAAAGATATAGGTGGTGGGCAACAGATCCGCAGACTCCGGATGCTGGAGAATCTGCTGATAGCGATAGATAATCTGCAGCGCCTTTAAGAGCTGACGCTTGTATTCGTGCAGACGCTTAATCTGTACATCAAACAAGGAATTGGGGTCTACCTCAATCCCGTTGTGCTCTTTGATGTATGCCGCCAACTTCTTTTTGTTTTCCAGCTTGATTGCCGCAAACTTTTCACGGAATGCCGCATCCTCAGCAAAGGGTGCCAGTTTTTCCAGCTCCCGATAATCCTTGACCCAACCGTCGCCGATTGCCGAAGTAATCAGGGATGCCAGCTCCGGATTTGCCTTGTAGAGCCATCTGCGGAAGGTGACACCGTTGGTCATATTCTTGAATTTTTCGGGGTAGATGCTGTAATAATCCTTAAAGGTTTCCTGTTTCAGGATTTCGGTATGGAGTGCCGCAACACCGTTGACGCTGTGGCAAGCGGTCAGGCACAGGTTTGCCATACTCACCTGTCCGTGATGGATGACTGCCATCCACTCTACCTTGCCGGAATCGCCGGGGAAGCGCTGCCACAGAACCTCTCTCTGGCGACGGTCAATCTCACGGATAATCATAGCAAGACGGGGCAGAAGCTGTTCCACCATCTCAAAGGGCCATTTTTCCAGAGCCTCACACAAAATGGTGTGGTTGGTGTAAGCAAAGGTTCTGCCCACAATGTCCCAAGCCTCATCCCAGCCAAAGCCTTCTTCGTCCATCAGAATCCGCATCAGTTCGGGGATGGCAATGGTGGGGTGGGTGTCATTGATATGAATCTGCACATAGTCGGGCAGGTCATAGAGCGAAAGCCCTTTCTGCTTGTGCTTGCTTAAAATCCATTGGATAGTCGCCGAAACAAAGAAATACTGCTGTTTCAGTCGGAGGAGCTTACCCTCATAGTGATTGTCCTCCGGATAGAGAATCTTGGAAATCACCTCTGCCAGCTCTTTGTTCTCGGTTGCCTTGATGTAATCGCCACGGTTGAACTCGCCCATATTGATGACCTCAGGAGAGGTTGCCTGCCACAGACGGAGTGTATTGACGATTTCACTGTCAAAGCCGGTGATGGGCATATCGTGGGGCTCTGCAATCACCGTGTTGTAATCCACATGACGGAACTTGAGCTGTCCGTCCTCCATATATTCCTCGATTTTTCCGTTAAAGTGTACCTCTTTGATATCCTCGGGGCGGGCAATATCCCAGACATTGCCGCTCTGGAGCCAGGGGTCAGGCATCTCAATCTGGTAGCCGTCCACAATCTTCTGGCGGAACAGACCAAATTCATAACGGATGCCGCAACCGAATGCCGGCAGCTCCAGATTGGTCAAGGAATCCAAAAAGCAAGCTGCCAGTCTGCCAAGACCGCCGTTGCCGAGGCCGGCATCGGTTTCGTATTCCTCCACATCTTCTAAGGAGAATCCCATCTCCTTTAATACATCGCGGTAAATATCGGTTTCGGTCAGGTTCATCAGGTTGTTGCCCATAGCACGGCCCATCAGGAATTCAAAAGAAAGATAATAAAGCTCTTTCTGGGGCTGTTTGTCAGCCTTTTCCTTGTATGCCACCCATTTGTCCATAATTTCATCCCGAATGGTCATAGACAGGGCGGTATAGATTTCCCGCAGGGTTGCCTGCTCTACCGTCTTGCCGAAATAGCGCTTGACCTTGCCGACGATTTCCGCCTGGATAAACGCTTTCTTCTCTTTGTAAGCAGAAGAATTTTTATTTAATTTTTTCACAAAAGTCCCTCCTAAAAATGTAAAAGCCTGTGCTTTTTTACACACAGCCTCTATTCTACCACAAAATCCGCAGATTAGCAAATCTTTTTTTGCAAAAAACTTGGATTCCTGAAAAAAGCATATTCCGCCCGCTTTATGCATATTCTTAAAAGAGGAGCTTGTCTCATCCCAAACCGCGATTTTCCTTGAAAAACCAACAAAGAACATCAAAATAATTTGTGCATCTTTTCGACAGGAAAAAATAGACAAATTTCTGTTTCCGTGCTACAATAAATATGTATAAGTTGGCATACAAAAGAAAGGGGCTATCCTTCTAATGAAAAAAGCAAAACATACAAATAGTCCTAACATTCATCTTGACGATACCGCTATGTACCTCTTTAACCAAGGCGTCAATTATGAAAGCTACCGGATGCTGGGCGCGCATAAGATGCAGGATAAAGACGGAACGAGCGGTTATTTCTTTGCGGTCTGGGCACCCAATGCCCTTTCGGTTTCGGTGGTCTGTGACCAGAACGGCTGGGACCGCAGTAAGGGCGTGATGCATCATCACCAAAACTCCGGCATCTGGGAGGTGTTTCTCCCCGGTGTCACCGAGGGGCAAAACTATAAATACAGCATCGAAACCCGACGGGGAGAGATTCTGTTAAAGGCAGACCCTTATGCCTTTTTCTCCGAGGTGCGGCCCGATACTGCATCGGTGACCACCGATTTGTCCTATACCTGGCACGATGAAAAATGGCTGAACGCACGGAGCAAAACCGCCCCCTACGACCAGCCCATGAGCATTTACGAGATGCACTTTGGCTCCTGGCAGGTGAAAAAGGACGGGAGCTTTTATACCTATACCGAGATGATTGACCGGTTGATTCCCTATCTCAAGGAGATGGGATATACCCATGTAGAGCTGATGCCCATTTGCGAATACCCCTTTGACGGGTCCTGGGGGTATCAGGTGACCGGCTATTATTCTGCCAACAGCCGTTACGGCAAGCCGGTAGAGCTGAAAGCCCTGATTGATGCCCTGCATCAAAATGGCATTGGTGTGATTATGGACTGGGTGCCGGCGCACTTTCCCAAAGACGCCCACGGCTTGGCATATTTTGACGGAACACCCCTCTTTGAGCATCCCGACAGCCGTCGGGGCGAACATCGGGAATGGGGAACTCTGGTCTTTGACTGGACCAAAACCGAGATTTTTTCCTTCTTGATTTCCAACGCCCTGTTCTGGCTGGGCGAATACCATATGGACGGTCTTCGGGTGGACGCAGTTTCCAGTATGCTCTACCTTGACTACAACCGGCGGGACGGAGAATGGCTGCCCAACCAGTATGGGGGCAAAGAGAACTTGGAAGCCATTGACTTTTTGCAAAAGCTGAACACTGCGGTGTTTGAACGATTCCCCAATGTGCTGATGATTGCTGAGGAATCCACCGCTTGGGGCGGAGTGACCAAGCCTGCTCACGAAGGAGGGCTTGGGTTTAACTTCAAGTGGAATATGGGTTGGATGCACGATGTCCTTGACTATATGCAATGCGACCCCTTGTTCCGCAAGGGCAACCACAACAAGCTGACCTTCCCTATGATGTATGCCTTTGCAGAAAATTATATTCTGGCACTCTCCCACGATGAAGTGGTCCACGGCAAGCGGTCCTTGCTTGACAAGATGTGGGGCAGTTACGAACAAAAGTTTGCACAGCTCCGTCTGCTCTATGCCTTTATGTATGCCCATCCGGGCAAAAAGCTGCTGTTTATGGGCGGCGAATTCGGGCAGTTTGTAGAGTGGCGGTTTGCAGAGCAACTGGATTGGCTGTTGGAAGGGTATCCTGCCCATGCCAAGATGCGTCGGTTCTCTGCGGAGCTGAATCATTTTTATCAAAAGCATCCCGCTTTTTATGAAATTGAGCGGGAGCAAGGGGATTGGAAAGGCTTTTTGTGGCTGAACGCCGAGGATGGGGACAACAGTGTGCTCTCCTTTTTGCGAAAGGACGCCTCGGGCAAGGAATCCATTGCGGTGGTGCTGAACTTCACCCCTGTTGCCCGCCCCAATTATCTGGTAGGCGTGCCCAAAGCGGGCGAGTATGAGGTTTGCCTCAACACCAACAGCAAGACCTTTGGCGGCGACGGCAAGGGCAACCGCAAGGTGAAAGCCAAAAAGATAGCGGTGAACGGATTCCCCTATGCCATCTCTTTGAATCTGCCGCCGCTGAGTGGGTTCTATCTCAAATACAACGGGATTCCCGCCAAAAAGGTAGAGCCGAACAAAAAATAGTTTTCTTGCGGAAGCGCATCCGCATCAAAAGGCGTGCTGCCATGGCTCACGGACGGCACTGCGGATATGTATTTTGTGAGTCGGAAAGGCAAATGGTAATCTTTATGAAAGCAAAAGAATGTGTAGCAATGATTCTGGCAGGCGGGCAAGGCAGCCGTCTGGGAATCCTGACCAAGAACGTGGCAAAGCCTGCGGTTCCCTTTGGCGGAAAGTATCGAATCATTGATTTCCCCTTGAGCAACTGCACCCATTCGGGGATTGATGCAGTGGGCGTTCTGACCCAGTATCAGCCCTTGGAGCTGAACACCTATATCGCCGGCGGTCAGTCCTGGGATCTGGACAGAGGCAGTGGCGGTGTTTATGTGCTCCCACCCTATACCTCGGCAGAAAAGGGCGAATGGTACAAGGGTACTGCCAATGCGATTTATCAGAACTTGGGATTTATCTCCCAGTTCCATCCCAAATATGTTGTCATCCTTTCCGGTGACCATATCTACAAAATGGACTATAACAAGATGGTCAAGCAGCACAAAAAGGCAAAGGCTGACGCTACCATTGCGGTGATTGAGGTGCCTTGGGAAGAGGCTTCCCGTTTTGGCATTATGAATACCGACGAGGAACTCAATATTGTAGAGTTTGAAGAAAAACCCGCCAATCCCAAGAGCAATCTGGCATCCATGGGTGTTTACTGCTTCAGTTGGGAGGTTCTGGAGAAATACCTGACCGAGGATGAAAACAATCCTGATTCGGACAACGATTTCGGCAAAAACATCATCCCCGCTATGCTGAATGATGGGCTCAAGCTGGTGGCGCATCGCTTTGATGGCTACTGGAAGGATGTAGGAACCGTACAGAGCTTGTGGGAAGCCAATATGGAGCTTTTGGACGACAACCCCGGCTGTCAGCTCAACGACAAGAGCTGGCGCATTTACAGCAAGACACCGGTAAAGCCGCCCCACTATATCGCCCCCGAGGCAAAGCTGCGGAACTGCTACATCACCGAGGGCTGTGAAATCTATGGCGAGATTGACCATTCGGTGATTTTTGAAGGTGTTACCATCGGCGAGGGTGCCAAGATTGAGGATTCTATCATTATGTCGGGTGCGACCATCGGTGAGGGTGCCATTGTCTACAAATCCATCATTGGCACCGGTGTTACCGTGGGCAAAGGCGCAGTGGTCGGCTCTATGGACGATTCGGCAAGAGATGAATTTGTCAACACCAAGATTTGTAGTGCAGACATCACCCTGCTTGGTGCAGATGTTACCATTGGGGACGGCGTAAAGATTGCGGTCAACTCCATGGTTACCGAGAATATGGATTAAGGGAGGGCAAAACCATGAAAAATGATATGTTAGGACTGATTTTTGCGGAAAATCCCGAAGTGAGCATGGGCGAACTGGTGGGTCGCAGAGCGCTGGCAGCAGTCCCCTTTGGCGGGCGTTACCGCATCATTGACTTTATCCTTTCCAATATGGTCAATTCTTCGGTCATCAATGTGGGCATCACCACTCCTCACAACTACCAATCCCTGACCGACCATCTGGGAACCGGCAAGGCTTGGGATATGGACAGAAAGAACAACGGTCTGTTTATCCTTGCCCCTGCAGACTCCTCTGAAATTCCGGAAAAGCTTGCAGGCGGGGTGGATACCATCCACGGTATCAAGAACTATCTGCGCAGAAGCCAGCAGAACTATGTGCTGGTGGCAGACTGCAACACCCTTTGCAATATGAACTTTGATGAGGTTTTCACCGCCCATCTGGAAAGTGAAGCGGATGTGACCATGATTTATCACAAGATTCCGCACATTCCCGAGCGGGAGCTGAAGCGGCATATTCTCTTGGATGCAGACGAGACCGGCAGAATCCGTGATATCCACGTTTATCCGGCACAGCAGAAAACCGACCTTTCTTATATGCATATGTTTATCATTCGCAAGGATTTGCTGATTGATTTGGTAGACGATGCGGTTGCCCACGGCAAGCATTTTTTGTCCAAGGATATCTTCCTGCCTCAGCTCAATCACCTGCATTTTCAAGGCTATGAGCATACCGGTGTGCATTTGAAGATTGACGATATCAAGTCCTTCTTCAACTCCAACCTTTCCATCCTGAATAAGGAAACCCGTGACGAGCTTTTTGGTCTGAAAAACGATATGCCCATTTATACCAAGGTCAAGGACACTGTTCCCACCAAATACGGCAAGCACGCCGAGGTTTCCAACTCCATCGTGGCAGACGGCTGTGTGATTGAAGGAACGGTGAAAAATTGCATCCTCTTCCGCGGTGTGTATGTGGGAAAAGGCGCGTCCCTGGAAAACTGTATCGTGATGCAGAACTCCCAGATTATGGACAACTGCCTGATGGAGAATGTGATTTTCGATAAGGAAGTTGTACTGCGAAGTGGCAAAAAACTGATTGGACAAGAAACCTATCCTATGATTATTGGAAAGGGTACGGTTGTATAAGGAGATGACAATATGAGCAAGATTTTGATGTGTTCCTCCGAGGTTGCGCCTTTTGCCAAAACCGGCGGACTGGGCGATGTGGTGGGTGCGCTGCCTCAGGCGCTTGCCAAGCTGGGGCACGACGTACGGGTGATTCTGCCCAAATATGGGTGCATCCCTCAGCAGTATCGGGACCAGATGGAGTTCAAATTTTTCCTGTATATCCCTTTGGGCTGGCGGAGAAAATACTGCGGCGTATTTGAGCTGATCAAGGATGGCGTGACCTACTACTTTATCGACAACGAATACTATTTTGGAGATGTCTACCTTTACAAATGGAACGATTTGGAGCGGTTTTCCTTTTTTGATAAGGCGTGTTTGGAAATCCTGCGGTCTTTGGATTTTAAGCCCGATGTGCTCCATTGCCACGACTGGCAGACCGGTATGATTCCGGTTTTGCTCAACGCCTATTTTGTGCGGGATGCGTTCTATCAGGGAATCAAGACGGTGTTTACCATCCACAACCTGCGGTATCAGGGCGTGTATTCCATGGATATTGTGGCAGACTTTTTCTCCTTGGACCAGAGCTTTTTCACCGATGACAAGCTGGAATTCCACGGCTGTGCCAATCTGCTCAAGGGCGGCATTGTCTATTCCGATTATGTGACCACAGTCAGTCCCACCTATGCAGAGGAAATCAAGACCCCCATCGGCGGTGAGCGGCTCAATGGCTTGCTTTCGGCAAGAGACCAGTCCCTCTTTGGCATCATCAACGGTATTGACAAGGACGAATACAACGCCAAGACCGACCCGTACATCTTTGAAAACTTTGATTTGAGAAATCTGGTTTCCAAAAAGAAGCTGAACAAAACCAGACTGCAGGAGCAGTTGGGTCTGCCCATTGACGGAGAAAAAGCAATGGTGGGTATTGTTTCCCGTCTGGTGGACCAGAAAGGCTTTGACATCATTGCCGATGTGATGGGCGAGCTGATGAATCTGGATATTCAGTTGGTGGTGCTGGGCACCGGCGAGGAGCAGTATGAGAACCTCTTCCGCCAGAATGCGTGGTATCATCCCGAAAAGGTTTCGGCAAACATCACCTTTAGCAATGAGCTGGCGCACAAGATTTATGCGGCAAGTGATATTCTGCTGATGCCCTCCATGTTTGAGCCTTGCGGGCTGAGCCAGATGATTGCCATGGCATACGGAACGTTGCCTCTGGTAAGGGAAACCGGCGGACTCAAGGACAGTGTGCAGCCCTACAACGAATTCACCGGCGAGGGAAACGGATTCAGCTTTGGCCCCTACAACGGGCATGATATGCTGCACACCCTCAAGATGGCGCTGAACCTCTTTGCCAACAAGGAGGTCTGGGTGCCCATGATGAAACGGGCAATGAAGACCGACTTTTCTTGGGAGGCTTCGGCAAAGAAATATAGCGAAATGTATCAAAATTTACTAAAGTAAAAGAAAAAGAGCAGATTTTTATCTGCTCTTTTTTATTGCATAAACTCAAATTTTGTGATAAACTGTCAAAGAAATCCAAATTTAGGAGGTGGCGAATATGTTGCAAAAAATTTTGAACTATAAGGCGATTCCGTTGTTCAGCGGTTTGCCTCGGTGCAAAAAAAGAGCCCACGGTGCCGGAACCAATTCGCCGCCTGTGTTGAATCACATATCCCGATAATTATTTTCATTAAAAATTCAGGAGGTCTTTTTATGTGGTTCATTTTTACAATTATTACAACCCTGTTGTGGGGTTTGGCAGAGCTTTTTTATAAAAAAGGCTCTCACGAAGATCAGAAGTACGATCATTTGAGAGTATGTGTGTTGGTGGGTGCTGTGATGGGTATTCATGCAATCTTTACACTCTTGACCACCGACATCGCATACGACCCGAGAAATTTGATTGCTTATCTGCCGGTTTCCTTGTGTTATATCCTGTCTATGGCGTGCTCCTTCTTTGGCATCCGCTTTATCGAGGAATCCTTGGCTGACCCCATCGAAAACACCGCCGGAGCTATGTGCTCCATTCTGTGTGTGCTTTTCTTGGGCGAAAGCATTGCACCTGCTGTCTGGGTTGCCATTGCGGTGATTGTGATTGGTATCATTGGCGTGAGCCGGATGGAGGGCAGTGCCGATGTAAACAGAAAGCAAAAGCTTGGCAACAAGTTGGCAATCATCGCCTTTGCTATGCCATTTTGCTATGCTATCATCGATGCACTGGGAAGCTTTTTGGACATTTTCTTTTTGGAGATGGAAACCAGTCCGCTGATTGGTATCACCGAGGAAAACATCGAGCTGATTGCCAATGTTTCCTACGAGTTGACCTTTGCTATCTGCGGTCTGATTTTGTTTGCGTTTATGAAATGGAAGGGCGTAAAATTTGAACTGCCAAAGCAGAAGGACAAAGCCCTCGCCGCTGTGTGCGAAACCGCAGGACAGCTGACCTATGTATACGCCATGAGCGGAAACGGAGCCATTGCAGCACCGATTCTTTCCTGCGTGTGCGTGGTATCTTTGTTGCTGTCCAGAATTTTCTTAAAGGAAAAGCTGACCAAGAAACAATATCTGTTCATCGGTATCATTATTGTGGGCATTTTGATGCTTGCAGTTCTGGAAGGAGAATAATTTAAGTGAAGACAGAGCGCAATATTTTTCTGGCATTTCTTTTGAATCTGGCATTTTCTGTGTTTGAACTGGTTGGCGGCATCCTCACCGGCAGCGTGGCGATTGCCTCCGACGCCGTCCACGATATGGGGGATGCGGCAAGCATCGGCGTTTCCTATTTCTTGGAACGAAAGAGCAAAAAACAGCCGGATGCGGTTTATACCTATGGCTATGCACGCTATTCGGTCATTGGTAGCGTCATCACCACCCTGATTCTGCTTTTGGGCAGTGGGGCGGTGATTGTGAATGCCATTCTGCGCATCATCCATCCTGCCGAAATCTCCTACAACGGCATGATTTTGTTTGCCATCTTTGGTGTGGCAGTCAACCTGATTGCGGCGTGGTTTACCCGCGAGGGTGATTCCCTCAACCAAAAAGCGGTGAACCTGCATATGCTGGAGGATGTGCTTGGCTGGGCGGTGGTTCTGGTAGGCGCCATCGTGATGCGGTTTACCGATTTTGCGCTTCTGGATTCTCTGCTGTCTATCGGGGTGGCAATCTTTATCCTTCTCCACGCCGTGGGGAATTTGAAAGACGCCCTCAGCCTGTTCCTTGAAAAAATCCCCAAAGATATGGATATGGACGAAATCAAGCATCACCTTTGTAACATTGAGGGGGTACAGGATGTGCATCACATCCACATCTGGAGTATGGACGGGTATCATCACTGTGCAACCATGCATATTGTGACCGATGCCGACGGGCAAACCATCAAAGAATTGGTTCGGGCAGAACTGAAAGAGCACGGCATCGGCCATACCACATTGGAACTGGAGCGTAGCGATGAGGCGTGTGAGGCAGACCATTGTCATATGGAATCCCACCACCACGGCGGGCATCATCACCATCATCACCATCATTAAGGAGAAGATTATGAAAAAGAACTTTTACACCAATCCCTTTTTTGTTATGGCGGCGGCATTGTTGTGCTGCGCCCTGTGGGGCAGTGCAACCCCCTTTATCAAAATCGGCTACAGCCTGATTCTGCCGGAAAAGAACACCGCCTCCACCATTTTGTTTGCGGGGATTCGTTTTGCTCTGGCAGGGATTTTGACCGTAGTGATTTACAGCATTGCACGACGAAAGCTGCTCTATCCCAAAAAGGAGAATCTGGGGAGAATTGCCACGGTGGCATCCTTCCAGACGGTAATTCAGTACATCTTTTTCTATATCGGCCTTGCCAACACCACCGGTGTTAAGGGAACCATTTTAAGCGGTTCCAACGCCTTTTTTGCCATCCTGATTGCAGGGGGCATCTTCCAACTGGAAAAACTGACCTTCAAAAAAATCCTCGCCTGCCTGATTGGCTTTTCGGGCATTGTGGTGGTGAACTTAAACGGGCTGGATTTCAGGATGAACTTTCTGGGCGACGGATTTGTGCTTTTCTCCGCCATCGCCTATGCAGTATCGTCGGTGTTAATCAAGCGCTATTCCAAGTATGAAGACCCGGTGGTCATCAGCGGGTATCAGTTTGCTATGGGCGGTTTGGTGATGATTCTGGTAGGACTTTTGTTGGGCGGCAGAATCGCCATTCCCAATTTGCAGGCGGCAGGCGTACTGCTTTATCTGTCGGCGCTCTCTGCCATTGCTTATGCCCTGTGGGGAGTGCTGCTCAAGCACAACCCCATTTCCAAGGTCAGCATTTACAGCTTTATGATTCCGGTGTTCGGGGTACTGCTTTCCAACCTGATGCTCACCGAGCAGAGCAATGTTTCCCCCTTGAATCTGGTGGTGACCCTGCTTTTAGTTTCTACAGGAATTATTATGTTAAATTACAAGAAAGAAAACTAACAAAGAAACCGCAGAATTTTCTGCGGTTTTTTTGTTAAAGGTATGGCTTTTTTTGGAGGAATGTGATATACTATAATGTTGAGAGAGGAGGGTTTCTATGACAGAGCGAAAGCAGGTAGAAATTTTTACCGACGGTGCCTGCAGCGGCAATCCCGGTCCGGGCGGCTATGGCGTGATTTTGCGGTATAAGCAGCACGAAAAGGAGATTTCCGGCGGGGAGGCAAACACCACCAACAACCGGATGGAGCTGTCTGCGGTCATTGCGGGGCTGGAAGCCTTGACCGAGCCTTGCCAAGTAACCCTTTACAGCGATTCCAAGTATTTTGTGGATGCCATCGAGCAGGGCTGGGCAGAAAAATGGAAAGCCAATGGCTGGATGCGCACCAACAAGGACAAGGCGCTGAACCCCGATTTGTGGGAAAAGATTCTTCATCTGCTCAAACAGCATGAGGTTACCCTCGTCTGGGTTAAGGGACACGCCGGACACCCCGAAAACGAGCGCTGTGACAAGCTGGCAGTCAAGGAATCTCAGAAGTACAAATCTTAACTCAAACGAGCCATAGGGCTCCCGAAAATCGATAGATTTTTGGGAAAGAGGAACAGGCAAGCGTCCGAGCGAAGTGGTTGCCGCGGCAACACGGAGCAAAAAGCGAAGCCTGTGACGAGGGTTAAAGGGCATGCGGGGCATCCTGAAAATGAGCGCTGTGATAAATTGGCAGTCAAAGAATCGCAAAAATATAAATAATCAATTACAGGAGATCTACTTTTCATAGATTTTGCTCTGTAAGGAAAGGTAGGAAAACCAATGGAAAAACGTATTTACGTAGACAATGCGGCAACCACCAAAACGGACAGTCGGGTTCTGGAGGCAATGCTCCCTTATTTTGCCGAAGTATACGGAAACCCGTCCAGCATTTACGCTGAGGGCCGTGCCGCAAAAGCCGCAGTAGAAACTGCAAGAGCACAGGTGGCAACCGCCATCGGTGCTGAGGCGGGAGAGATTTACTTCACCGGCTCCGGCAGTGAGGCGGACAACTGGGCAATCCGGTCTGCCGCAAAAGCCCTCAAGGACAAGGGCAACCACATCATCACCACGGCGGTAGAGCATCACGCCGTACTGCACACCTGTCAAAGCTTAGAAAAAGAGGGCTTTGAGGTGACCTATCTGCCGGTGGATGCATTCGGCAGAGTTTCAGTAGATGCCGTCAAGAACGCCATCAAGGACACCACCATTTTAATCACGGTGATGTTTGCCAACAACGAAATCGGAACCATTATGCCCATCGCTGAAATCGGGGCGCTTGCCAAGGAAAAGGGCATCCTCTTCCACACCGATGCGGTACAGGCAATCGGGATGGTTCCCATCAACGTAAAGGAAATGCATATTGATATGCTGTCCCTGACCGGTCACAAATTCCACGGTCCCAAGGGCAGCGGTGCCCTCTATGTACGCAAAGGGGTCAAGCTGACCTCCTTCATCACCGGTGGCGCACAGGAGAAAAACCGCAGAGCGGGCACCGAGAATGTAGCGGGCATTGTGGGACTTGGCAAAGCCATCGAGCTTGCAACCGAGGATATCCCCAAAAAGGCGGCGTATCTTACCAAGCTGCGGGATACCTACATCCAAAAGATGCTTGACACCGTTCCCTATGCACAGCTCAACGGCCATCCGGAAGAGCGTCTGCCCGGAAACGCCAACATCTCCTTCTCCTTTATTGAGGGCGAGGGTCTGCTGTTGTTTTTGGATATGAAGGGCATCTCCGCATCCAGCGGTAGCGCTTGTACCTCCGGGTCTTTGGACCCCTCCCATGTGCTCCTTGCCATTGGCAGAAAGCACGAAGAGGCACACGGCTCTCTGCGTGTGAGCTTTGATACCGAAAACACCCTGGAGGATGTGGATACCATCGTTACTGCGGTGGCAGAGATTGTAGAGAGATTGCGGAGTATGTCCCCGCTTTATGAAACCTTTTTGAAAGAACAAAAGTAAAGGAGTGTCTTTATGTATAGCGAAAAAGTAATGGACCATTTCAGCAACCCCAGAAACGTGGGTGAAATCGAAGACGCCAATGCAGTGGGCGAGGTAGGAAACCCCCAATGCGGCGATATTATGAAGATTTATATGAAAATCAATGAGGAAACCAACATCATTGAGGATGTCAAGTTCAAGACCTTTGGCTGCGGTGCGGCAATTGCCACCAGTTCCATGGCAACCGAGCTGGTCAAAGGCAAGAGCGTGGACGAGGCAATGCAGATGACCAACAAAGCGGTGGTTGAGGCATTGGACGGACTCCCCCCTGTCAAGCTCCATTGTTCGGTGCTTGCCGAGGAGGCGGTGCAGTCTGCCATCTTCAATTACTACGAGAATCGGGGGATGACCCCGCCGGAGGGACTCAAGTGCAGCGGTTGCTGCGGCAGCTGCCACCACCATCACCACGAAGAGGAAGAATAAATGAAGCAAAAAGTTGTGATTGGGATGTCCGGCGGTGTGGACAGCAGTGTTGCGGCGGCGGTACTCAGGGAGCAAGGCTATGATGTCATCGGGGTCACCATGCATCTCTGGGACGGAGAGGACAGTCCTATTTCCTCTGCGGCAGAGGATGCCAAAAAGGTGGCGGACTTTTTGAACATCCCGCATTATGTGTTGGATTTTCGGGATGCCTTTTCCCAGTATGTGGTGGACTATTTCTCCAAAGAATATCTAAGAGGCAGAACCCCCAATCCTTGCATTGCCTGTAACCGGTTTTTGAAGTTTGATGCCATGCTTCAGGCGGCAAAGGAGCTGGGGGCAGACAAGATTGCCACCGGTCACTACGCCAAGGTCATCAAGGATGAAACCACCGGCAGACACCTGCTTTATCGGGCGTCCTCTTGGGAAAAAGACCAGACCTATGTCCTGTATCACCTGACACAAGAGCAGCTTTCCCATACCCTGATGCCTTTGGGAGATTTTGCGGACAAGGATGCGGTGCGCGCCAAGGCAAAGGAATTAAAGCTCCCCACCGCCCACAAGCCGGACAGTATGGAGATTTGCTTTATCCCCGACAAGGACTATGCCTCCTTTTTGAAACAGCGGGTAGACGCTCTGCCTCCTGAGGGAGAGTTTGTGGACATCAACGGCAATGTGCTTGGCACCCACAAGGGACTGGTGCACTATACCATCGGGCAAAGAAAGGGACTGGGCATCGCCTTTGGCAAGCCGATGTTTGTGCTTTCCATTGACCCGAAGAACAATCAGATTGTATTGGGAGAAAAGGGAACAGAATTTGCGCCGTCACTCATCGCAGAAAACCCCAACTTTATTCCCTTTGAAACCCTGTCGGCGCCGATGCTTGCCGACATTAAGGTGCGCTACAGCGCCAAACCCGCACGGGGAACAGTGATTCCCTGCGAACATGGAGTGCGGGTGGAATTTGACACCCCGCAACGGGCAATCACCCCCGGACAGGCTGTGGTATTCTATCAGCCGGACGGAGATTTGGTGTTGGGCGGTGCCACCATTTGCAGATAGCAAAGGAGCAGTTATGAATTTTCAAGAAGTAAGAGAACGGATACTTGCCAAGCAATACCCTCGGCTAAACAACCGCCAGAAAGAGGCGGTGCTGCGGACCGAGGGGCCATTGTTGGTGCTTGCAGGTGCAGGCAGCGGCAAGACCACCGTCATTGTACATAAAATTGCCCACCTGATTCAGTATGGGGCATACAAAGATTTGCATATTCCCGCCGAGGATTTGGAAATCCTCACTTGGTATGCAGACGGAGAAATTGACGATCTGCCTCCCCATCTGGAGCATTATCTGGTGGGAGATGTGGCAGAGCCGTGGCAGATTCTTGCCATCACCTTTACCAACAAGGCGGCAGGAGAGTTAAAGCAGCGACTGATTGCAAAACTGGGAGAGGGCGGCGGCGACATTGCCGCCGGCACCTTCCATTCTATGTGTGTGCGCTTTTTACGTCGGGATGCGGAAAAAATCGGCTATGAAAAGAATTTTACCATCTATGACACCGCCGACCAGCAGACCTTGATGAAGGAATGTATCAAGGAGCTGGAGGTGGATGACAAAAAGTATCCGCCCAGAGCGGTGCTCTCTGCCATCAGTCAGGCAAAGGACAAGCTGGTTGACCCTGTCACTTACACCTCCCAGACCCACGGGGACTTTTATTATGCCACCGTTGCCCGTCTGTATGAGGCGTATCAGCGGAAACTGAAAAAGAACAACGCCATGGACTTTGACGATTTGATTGGCAACACAGTGCGGCTTTTGGAGGAATGTCCTGAGGTTCTGCGCTATTATCAAAAGAAGTTCCGCTATATTCTGGTAGACGAGTATCAGGACACCAACCACGCCCAGTACCGTCTGGTGAGCCTCCTTGCAAAGGCACACCAAAACCTGTGTGTGGTAGGCGATGACGACCAGAGTATTTACAAATTCCGCGGTGCGGATATCCAGAACATTCTTGGCTTTGAAAAAGAGTTCAAAGCCTGTCAGGTCATCAAATTAGAGGAGAATTATCGCTCCACCCAGACCATTCTGGATGCTGCCAATGCGGTGATTAAGCATAATGCGGGCAGAAAGGGCAAGGAGCTTTGGACTGCCCAAGGCAAGGGCGAAAAGATTGAGCTTTACACCGCCCTCAACGAACACGCCGAGGCATACCATATTGCCGACACCATTCGGGAGCGGGGCGGAAATCTCAATGATGTGGTGATTTTGTATCGGATGAATGCCATGTCCCGTATCGTGGAGGATGCCCTTTTGAAATCGGCAATCCCCTACAAGGTAT
Organism: Clostridia bacterium; assembly: GCA_017397725.1. Taxonomy (GTDB): domain Bacteria; phylum Bacillota; class Clostridia; order Monoglobales; family Monoglobaceae; genus Ructibacterium. The sequence goes on along the minus strand of JAFQIA010000023.1, from coordinate 71,309 downwards.
TGGGCGGACTGCGATTCTATGACCGCAAGGAAATTAAGGATTTGACCTCCTATCTGCGGCTGATTCAGAACCACGGGGACGATGTGGCGCTGCTTCGGGTGATTAACGAGCCCAAGCGTGGCATCGGTGCCACCACCGTGACCAAGATTCAGGCAATTGCGGCTGAGGAAGGTGCAACCCTGTTTGCCATCTGCCAAAAGGCGGATGCCTGTGATGGAATTTCTTCCGCCACGGCAGAAAAAATCAAAGGTTTTGCAGCCCTCATTGCCGACCTGCGCAAAGAGCTTGACGAGGAGATGGGCTTAGAGCTCTTTGTCAAGACGGTGATGGAACGCACCGGAATGCTTGCCGCCTTGAAGAAAGAAAAGACGGTAGAAAACCAGACCCGACTGGAGAACTTAGACGAATTTATTTCCATGATTCAGGAGGCGGTCGAGAAAGATGCCGCCGTGACGTTGGAACAAATTCTGGAAGATATTTCGTTGATTTCGGATATTGACAACTATGACGAGGCACAGGAAACTGTCACCCTGATGACCCTGCACAGTGCCAAAGGGTTGGAATTCCCTATTGTGTTCCTTGTGGGGATGGAAGAGGGCGTATTCCCCGGAATGCGGTCCTTTGGTGATGAAGACGAGATTGAGGAAGAGCGTCGGCTCTGCTATGTGGGGATCACCCGTGCCAAGGAACGGCTGTATCTTACCCGTGCCAAGAGCCGGACCCTGTTTGGCTCCACCAAGTATAATCCACCCTCCCGCTTTTTGGAGGAAATCCCCGAGGAGCTTTTGGACAACAAGGAAGAACGTCCGGCAGCGGTTTCGATTCCCGAATTTGATACAGGCAAGAGCGTTGGTTTTGGCAGAAGCGCCTTGATTGAGGGACAGCAAAAGCAGGCAGAAACCCCTGCGGCAAATCTGGATTTTGTGCCCGGCGACAAGGTCAAGCATCGAAAGTTTGGCATCGGCACGGTAATCTCTGCCCAGAGTATGGGTAAGGATGTGCTCCTTCGGATTGACTTCCCTGATGAGGGAGAAAAGAAGTTGCTGGCGGCGTATGCACCCATTGAAAAGATATAGGAGGGGTTGGCAATGTACCATATTCTTGCAAGCTGTTATGACCGCTTTCAGGAAATCGACTATGATGCCTTTGCGGACTATTATCAAGCGGTGTTCCGTCGGTTCGGCTTAGAACCCAATCTGGTTCTGGATTTGGGCTGCGGCACCGGCAATGTGACTCTGCCCATGGCAGAAAAAGGCTATGAGATGATCGGTCTGGATGCCTCGGAGGAGATGCTGCAGATTGCCGCAGAAAAGGCAATGGCGGCAGAACAGGAAATCCTGTTCCTCCATCAGGATATGACCGCTTTTGAGCTTTATGGCACGGTGGATGCCATGGTCTGCGCCTTGGACGGGGTGAATTATCTCACCGAGGACGGGGATTTGGCATCTATGCTGAAGCTACTCCATTATTACTTAAACCCCAGCGGTATCTTGATTTTTGATGTCAATACCCTCTACAAATTCCGTCAGGTGTTAAACGGAAAAACCTTTGTGTATGACGAGGAGGATGCCTACTGCATCTGGGAAAATACCTTTGATGAGGAAACCCAACTCTGTGATTTTGACCTGACCTTCTTTTTGAAAAACTCCGACGGCACCTATACCCGTCAGGAGGAATATCAAGAAGAGCGCGCATACACGCCCGAAGAAATACAAAAGGTTGTCAAAGACTGCGGTCTTACCTGCTTGGGGGTATTTGACAATTTAAGTTTCAGCCCGCCCAAAGCGGATTCAGAACGATTGTTTTTTGTGATTCAACGACCAAACCAATAACAAAGGAGAGAGAAAAATGAAAAAGTTTTTGAGAGAGTTTAAGGAATTTGCCATGCGGGGCAACATGCTGGACCTGGCTGTCGGCGTAATCATCGGCGGTGCGTTCCAGAAAATTGTTTCCTCCTTGGTCGGAGATGTAATTTCTCCGTTTTTAGGATTGTTTGGCGGAAAGGATTTCAGCCATCTGCTCTGGAAGATCGGCGAGGTGGAAATCAAGTATGGCGCATTCCTCACCGCATTGATTGACTTTGTGATTATGGCATTCATCATCTTCCTGTTGGTCAAGAGCATCAACAAGCTGATGACCATCGGCGCAAAGAAAAAGGACGAAGAACCGGCAGCGCCCACTACCAAGACCTGTCCTTATTGCAAGAGTGAGATTGCCATTGACGCAACCCGCTGTCCCCATTGTACATCCGAACTGAACTAAGAAAAAGCTTGTAATCCATCAGGGTTACAAGCTTTTTTTATAAACCGACAGCACAGGGGACGGTTCTCTGTGTTCTCAAAACTCCGCCTCAACGACACAGAGAACCGTCCCCTGTGTCGTTGTTGGCTACATAAAAAGCAGAAACGTACGCGTTTCTGCTTTTGCTTTTTATTCAAAATATTCTTTTGCCTCTATCAGGTTTGTGCAGAGCAGGTCTGCCGCCTGCCGCATTTCCTTATCAGGAGCAATTTTATCGGGAATCAGCACCGAGAACATTCCCGCCGCCTTTGCCGCCAGAATCCCGTTGCGGGAATCCTCAAACACCACACATTCTTTTGGGGAAAGCTGCAACTCCTCTGCCGCCTTGAGAAAGATATCGGGGTTGGGTTTTCCGTGGGTGATTTGGTCTCCGCAGATGACCGCTGAAAAGGCATCCAAAACATCTGCCCCCGCAAGCAAAGGCATTGCCCGCTCCCTGGAGGTGGAGGTTGCCACGGCGCAGCGGATTTGATTTTCCTTGGCGTAGGTCAGAATCTCAAACAGTCCCGCCTTGATGGGAACGCCTATCTTGGCAATCACCGCATTCTGCACTTCCATCTTCTTTTTGCGAAAGCCCTGCCAGTCAAAGTCCGCACCAAACAGGGTATAAAACCGCTGGGCAATCTTTTCACTGGGAAGTCCCAGAAATCCCAGCTTTTCTTCTTCCGAAAGACGGATGCCAAACATCTCACCTACCGTGTCATAGGCATCGAGAGAAATCCCCTCGGTATCAAACATAGTGCCGTCCATATCAAAGATGAAGCCTTTTGGTATCATTGTTCTCCTCGATTCTTCCAGATGTGGATTTTGCCCGCCTTCTGTAAGGAAAGCAGAATGGTCATGGTCATGGGGAACAAAATCACCCCAAGCACCCCGAACCAGACAAATCCCAGATAGATACAGATGATTGCCACAATGGGAGAAATGCCCAACTGGTCACCCACCACCTTAGGTTCGATAAAGTGACGTACCGCCGTTACAATCAGGTAGAGCAGAACCAGTCCCAACGCCAGATAATACCGTTGCTGGAACAGGGAAATGACCGCCCAAGGCAGTACAATCGTACCGGTTCCCAGAACAGGAAAAGCATCGGCAATGGCGATAATGGTGGCAATGCCAAAGGGGTTTTTCACCCGCAGAACCAAAAGTCCCACCGAAATTTCCAAAAAGGTGATTACCATCAGAATCAGGTAGGCTTTGAGATATCCAACGATGGTCTTGCCCAGATGGCTGCGGATATCCCGCAAAAAGGCACGGGTTTTTTCAGGCATCTGTCGGCTGATGAATTCCATAACATGGTCATAATCCATACTGATGAACAAGGATGACAGGATGGTAAAGATAAAAGAAATCAACCAAAGGGGCAGTCGGGTAGATGCGCCTGCAAGGGCAGTCAACACATTGGTGGACATCTCGCCCAGAGAGGTCTGCATTCCCTCTAAGGTACCGGTGAGCATATCCTCCACCTGCTCCGCCATATCGGGGAACACCCAACGGGAAAAGCCCAAAATGCCATCCCCTGCCGCATTGAAGAAGGGTTGGATTTCCTCCGCAAAGAAGGTGGGCAGATTCATACAAAAATCCTTGATACTCTGAAACGCTGCCGAGCCCAACCGCCAAACCAAGAGTCCTAAAAGAAAATATCCCAAAAGCACAATCACAAAGGCGCAAAGCCGTTTGCTCAGCTTGGTTTTTTCACTGCATAGGCGAATCAGGGGGCGGAACAAAAGCGCCACCAAAAAGCCCAGAATGAAGGGCATTACCCAAGTGAGGGCATATTCAATCACCAGATAGGCAAGGAGCAAAACTACTGCCCAAAAGGTAACATTCACAATAAATTTTTTCCGTTTTTCGATGCGGTCTTCCATACAAAGACTTCCTTTACTTTGTTTTTGTTTATTATACACCACTTTTTCCCTCGATGCAAGGGGCGAGAGGAAATGTTTGCAAAATCGTCATACTTTCCTTGGTATATTTTCCCCCGTAGCGGAAAAACTATCCATGGGTGATAGTATGAAAATAACTGAAGATCTTGCACAAACCAAAGAGGTAGTCCGCGCCCAGTTTCAGGTGCCGGACAATCTGGGGTTTGTCTTTCGTGAATTTCAGGTCCGCTTTCAGGACGGATGGGCAGATGCCCTGCTTTGCTATTTTGACGGAATGAGCGACGTGAATGTCATCAACCGTGACATTCTGCGCAGTCTGCTCACCGGAACTGTGGCAGAATCCGGCTCCCGTGAGGATGCCGTGTTTGAAAAAATCACTGCCCTTGGCCCTCTTTCACGGCTGTATACCTTTGAAGAGGCATTTGAACTGGTTTCCTTTGGCAACTGTATCTTTTTTGTGGATGGATGCAGTTGTGTCTTTGCCGCCGATGTGAAGAACTGGCGGGGGCGGTCGGTAGGACCTCCCACACAGGAGGCAAGCCTGTCGGGGCCTCAAGAGGCGTTTAACGAAATAATTATGACCAATATGGCATTGGTACGGAAAATTCTCAAAACCCCCGACCTGATTGGGGAACACATCCCTGTGGGGTCGGTGAGCAAGACCCCCTGCGCCCTGATGTACCTAAAAAATGTGACCAATCCCGAGCTGGTGGACGAGGTGCGCCGCCGCCTGAAAGGAATTGATACCTCCTATATCTTTTCCACCGGCGATGTGGAGATGATGATTGAGGACAATACCTACTTTCCCATGACCCACACACTCAAAACCGAGCGCCCTGACCGTGCCGCGGCAATGCTTGCCGAGGGCAAGGTGGTGGTCATTGTGCAGGGAAGTCCCTTTGCGCTGGTGCTGCCCTCTACGGCGGCGGACTTAATTGAGGCATCGGAGGACAACTATGTTCGTGTGCCTGAAGCAAACTTTATGCGGTTAGTTCGTCTGTTGGGAATGGCACTTTCTCTGCTTTTGCCCGGACTCTTTGTGGCGTTGATGCTGTATCACCACGAGGTAATCCCCACCGACCTGCTCCTTGCCATTGAGGCAAGTCGGGAAAAGGTACCCTTTCCTTTGGTGGCAGAGCTTTTGTTGATGGAGCTTTCCTTTGAACTTATCAAGGAGGCGTCGGTGCGGGTGCCAAGTCCTGTGGGTTCTACCTTGGGTATCATCGGCGGTTTGATTCTGGGGCAGGCGGCGGTAGAGGCAAACATCGTCAGCCCTATCCTGATTATCATTGTTTCCATCACAGGACTTGGGACCTTTGCCACCCCGTCGGCGGCATTTTCCCGCTCCCTGTCCCTCTCCCGCTTTTTCTTTATTCTGTTTGGGGCGTTGGCGGGGATTTTGGGAATTGTCTGCGCCCTGTTCCTCACCGGTGCGGCGCTCTGCGCATCCGAAACCTTTTCGGTGCCCTTCCTCTCCCCGATTGCGCCCAAAAACGGGGACTCGGTCTGGGGCTCGCTTCTGGTCAAACCCATCTGGAAAAAGGAACTGCGCCCCCGCAGTCTGCGTACTCAGGAGCCGCGGCGGCAACCCCACATCAGCCGAACATGGAAAAAGGAGGAATAACCGATGCAACGAAGATATTTGGGTAAATGGGAGCTGGGTGCACTGGTGTTTCACAGCTGTATCACCCGCCTGTTTACCTCCTACCCCGGACAGATTGATGCCGTCAGCAATGGTGCCGGTTGGCTGAGTGTTCTGTTTTGCGGGCTTGTTTTTCTGGCAGGACTGGGGATTCTTTTACGGTTTCTCCCCACCAAGCCGCCCTCCGTCCTATGGACACTTTTGTCCATCGTCTATTGGGTGGTTGCGGCAGTCTATACCCTGAAAGAGGGCAGCGGCGTACTGCAACAGGTGTCCTACTTCCACTCTCCCGACTGGTTTTTGATGTTGTTTCTGCTTTTGGGCGCCATTGCCCCTGCGTTGGGGGGCGCCCGTTCGGTCTTTCGGATGCACTCCTTGTTGGTGCTGCCCATAGGACTAACCCTTTTGGCAGTAGGCTTGTTTGGATTGGGGAATGCCTCCCTTACCAACCTGTTTCCCCTTTTGGGAAGCGGTGCATCCGCCGTTTTTGGCAAAGGGTTACTTGCCCTTGGTTTTTACCCTGACCTGTTGTTTCTGGCGGTGCTTTTTCCCCGATGCCGGCCTGAGGTTCCGGTCAAACGCACCATCTTTTTTTCCTCCGCCTTGGCGGTTCTGTTCCATATCGGACTCATGCTGATTTCCTCTCTCAGGGAGCCTTATGAAATCACTCCCGCCCGCAGCATACCGCTTCACAGCATGGCAAAGGCGGGGGTAGGACTGGAGGCGCTTTATCTGTTGGGGTTACTCCTTTCTGCCACATTGTATCTCAGTCTGGCACTTTATATGATTGCCTTTGGCATCAAACGACTGCGCAAGACCCCCCAAATGGCTACTGCCATTCTGTGTCTTATCCTTTGTATCGGTCTTTGCGGTTGTTATGACAGTCGGGAGGTGGAGGAAAGTGCCTACCTGATTGCGTTGGGAGTGGACAAAGGAACCGATGCCCCCTACTGCTATACCTTCCAGATTTCCAATCCTTTGGAGATGGGAACTACCCAAGAAAAAGAGGAGGAACCGACAGAAAAAAAGGAACCCAACAAAGGGGTCAACAACTTGTTCTTTGAGGCAGAAAGCTTTCCCCTTGCACTGTCACAGCTCAGAAGTTACCTTGGCAAGGAGCCGGACATCTCCCATCTGAAACTGATTCTTTTCTCCAAAGAATTGGCAAAAGAGGGCATCGGCGACCACGCTGCCAAATTTTTAGGGGAGCCAGAAATCCGTCCCGACACTAAGCTCTGCCTTGCAGATTCGGCACAGGAGTTTTTGGTGGGAGTCAAACCCACCTTGGAGCAAAGCACCGCACGGTATTACGCCCTGCTCTTTCGTCAGCGGTACAGTCCCGATGCACCGGTGACCGAGCTTTCCACCTTTGTCAGCGACTGCCAAAGCACCGGCAAGGACCCTGTTCTCCCCTTGGCAGAAAAAGACAGAATCTCAGGAATGGGGATGTTTCAGGACGGCAGACTGCGCCTGGAGGCATCGGCGGAGGATGCCATGTTTTACAAAATGCTCTGCGCTGAGGCAAACAACATCACCGTCCCTGCAGGAGAGTCCATCTTTCAGGTTTCCTCCCGCAGTACGCCGAAGATTGTTTCTCATCCCAATCAGGACCCGCCCCGCATTGAGGTAACCGTCACCCTTTCTGCCAACCTTCACAGCGGCACCGAAAAGGATCTGCCCCTCCTTGCCGCCAAACTGGAAGAAGGGATGACCCGCCTTTTAAGACAGGGTGCGGCACTCTCCTTAGACCCCTTGGGCATCGGCAATACCGCACGAAAATCCTACCTGACCCAAACCGAATGGGAATCCATGGACTGGGAAAATCAACTCCAAAAAAGCCTTGTTTTTACCAAAACTATCCTAAAAAAGGATAAAATTACCTCTTTTTTACAAAAAAACTAAAAAAAGGTATTGACATTTTTTGTTATTTATAGTAATATAATACCAGTTCTTGGAAAAAGGAGGATATTACTATGAAATCAATTGGAATTGTCAGAGATGTGGATGCGTTGGGCAGAGTGGTACTCCCCAAGGAATTGCGGGATACCATGCACATTGCCCCAAAAGACCCGTTGGAGATTTATGTGGATGGCGAGAACATCGTTCTGCGGAAGTATGAACCCTCTTGCCTGTTCTGCGGCAACGCAGGAGATTTGATTACCTTGGAGGACCGCAAGGTTTGCAGAGAGTGTCTGGCAGAGATGAATCGTATCAGTCAGGAAGGTTAAAATAAAAGAGCTTGATGGAAACCCATCAAGCTCTTTTTTTATTCTTCCAAAACGCCGCCGTTTTGGCGGTATAAATCTTCAATTTCTTCCTTACTGCAAATGCTCAGGTAGGAGAAAGACTTGTCCAAAGACTCCCGAATTTTTTCAAGTCCCTCTTCCTTTCTGCCAAGCTTCAGCAGGGTTTTACCGTAGCCGTAATACGCCTCGGGGAAGTGGGGAGGCGGGTCTTTTTTCAGCAATGCCTCGTACTGCTTTGCCGACTGCTCATAGTCTTCTGCAATGGCATAGGCATCTGCCAGATTGTCGCAGATGATGGCATCGTCTGCGTTATACTCATACGCCTCCTGATTGAATGCCAACGCCTTTTGGGCATCTCCTGTCAGGTTGTAGAGAATGCCAAGGTTCTGGTAAACCGAGGTGCTTCTGAAACCGGACGCCATCACTTCTTCCAGCATTTCAATTGCCTCATCCAGATGCCCCTCTTTCCACAAAACCAGTGCCAGCAGGTTTCTCACCCGATTGCGGTCTGCCTGCTTTTCCTTGGGGATCAAGCCAAGGCAAAGGGTCAGGTGTTTGCGCGCCTCAGAAAGATGGCCCAGACGGAGGCAGATATAGCCGTAGTTCATCTTGTTGTTGGGGCTTAAGTTGCCGATTTTGTCCGCAACCCGAAAGGTCTTGAGCGCCTTTTCAAATTCCCGACTGAAGTACTGCTTTTTTGCCAGAAGTGCCACCAGATTGGCACGCTTTGCCACCAGAAAAATCAATACAACAATGAGGATAATCCGCCACAAATCCAATCCAAATATTTGCATTTCCTTCTCTCCAATCTATTAGTAGAGACTGTTAACCGTTCTGGGATAGGGCAGGACATCACGAATGTTGCTCATGCCGGTCAGGTACATAATCGCCCGCTCAAAGCCAAGGCCGTAGCCGGCGTGCTTGGTTCCGCCAAACCGACGCAAATCCAGATAGTGTCCGTAATCCTCTTCATTAAGACCCATTTCTGCCATTCTCTCGGTCAGGATGTCAATGCGCTCTTCTCTCTGGCTGCCGCCGATGATTTCACCAATGCCGGGAACCAGACAGTCCATAGCCGCAACGGTCTTGCCATCCTCATTGAGGCGCATATAGAATGCCTTGATTTCTTTGGGATAATCGGTGACAAAAATCGGCTTTTTGAACACCTCTTCGGTGAGGTAACGCTCGTGCTCGGTCTGTAAATCCATACCCCAGGAAACCGGATATTCAAAGTCTTTGCCGCTGTTCTTTAAGAGTTCAATCGCCTCGGTATAGGTCACATGGCCAAACTCGTTGCTGACCACATTGTCAAGACGCTCAAGTAAACCCTTGTCCACAAAATTGTTAAAGAATTGCATCTCCTCCGGTGCCTGTTCCAGCACATAGCGGATGATGAATTTGAGCATATCTTCTGCCAAGCCCATCACATCTTTCAAATCCGCAAAGGCAATCTCCGGCTCAATCATCCAGAACTCTGCCGCGTGACGGGTGGTGTTGGAATTTTCCGCACGGAAGGTAGGACCAAAGGTGTAGATATCCCCAAACGCCTGAGAAAAGTCCTCACCCTCCAGCTGACCGCTAACGGTCAAGGAGGTATGCTTGTTAAAGAAGTCCTTGCTGTAATCCACAGCACCGTCCTCGGTGCGGGGCAGGTTCTCCATATCCAGGGTGGTTACCTGAAACATCTCGCCGGCACCCTCACAGTCACTACCGGTAATCAGCGGGGTGTGCACATAGACAAAGCCACGCTCGTTAAAGAATTTGTGGATGGCATATGCCACCAGGGAGCGCACACGGAATACTGCCGAGAAGGTGTTGGTTCTTGCCCGCAGATGGGGAATGGTGCGCAGATATTCAAAGGAATGCCGCTTTTTCTGGAGGGGATAATCGGGAGAGCTTGCGCCCTCAATCTCAATGGCATCCGCCTTGATTTCAAACGGCTGTTTGGCATCGGGGGTGAGCACCAGCTCGCCCTTAACACGCAGGGCAGCGCCCACGTTCTGCTTGGAAACCTCCACAAAGTTGCTGAGGCGGTCTGCCTCAATCACAACCTGCACATTCTTGAAATAAGAACCGTCGTTCAGTTCGATAAATCCAAAATTCTTGGAAACCCGTAAGGTGCGCACCCAACCATTGACACAAACCTGTGTCTGGTCAGCAACCGGCGCAGTAAAAAGCTCTTTGATTTTCATTGGTTTGATTCCTTTCCCTATTTGTATTCTTTCACCAGCTCGGCTCTGGGATAGCCTCTGCCGTTTTCTACGCTTGCAATATAAAAGCCTCTGCCGTAATAAAAACGGATGGTGGGTGCTACCTTTGCCGCAGTGTGCAGACGCAGAATCTTTACCTGATGCTGCTTCATAATTTTATCCACCACGCTCATCAGGATTTTGCCCACACCGTTGTTCCGGTGGCTGGAGCCTACCGCAAAACGGCTGAGGTATGCCTCTCCGTTTTCCTGAATCTCTACACGGACAGCGCCAACCGGCTCATCGTCAATCCGCACCACAAAAACCTCTTTGGTTTCGATGTCCTTGCGGATATCGTCATAGGTTTCATTCAGTGCCGCAATATCATAGCTCAAGTCCGCCATCTCACAGTATTTCAAAAACGCGTCCTTGGTGATTTTGTGAATGGCAGGAATATCTTCCTCGGTGGCGTGCTTGACTTCAAATGCGTATAAGTTTTTTTCCATATGATACCCTCCTAACCCATCAATGCAACCAGAATGGCTTTCTGGGCGTGCAGACGGTTTTCTGCCTCGTCAAAGACCACCGACATAGGTCCGTCGATGATATCCTCAGTCACCTCATAGCCACGATAAGCCGGCAGACAATGGATAAAGATGGCATCGTCCTTTGCCAGAGAGAACAGTTCCTTGTTCACCTGATAATCCTTAAAGATTTTTACCCGCTCTGCTTTTTCTGCCTCCTGTCCCATACTGGTCCAGGTGTCGGTGCAGACTACATCGGCATCCTTGATGGCTTCTTTGGGGTCGTTGCAAATGGTGATTTGCGCCCCTGTTTCCTTGGCATCGTCTATGGCATTTGCCACAACGGTAGCATCACATTCATAACCCACAGGGGTTGCCACCGACATATGCATACCTGCCTTGGCACAAGCATAGAGCAAAGAGTGCGCCACATTGTTTCCGTCGCCCACATAGGCAAGCTTTAAGCCTTTTAAGGTGCCCTTGTGTTCATACACCGTCATCAAATCAGCCATTGCCTGACAGGGGTGCAGATGGTCGGTCAGGGCGTTAATAACAGGAACCGAACCGAATTTGGCAAGGTCCAAAACATCCTGATGGTCATAGGTACGAATCATAATGCCATCCACAAACCGGCTCATTACATTGGCGGTGTCATAGATGCTCTCGCCTCTGCCAAGCTGCATATCGTTGGCGTTGAGGTACATGGGATGTCCGCCCAGCTGATACATACCCACCTCAAAGGAGATACGGGTACGGGTGGAGGACTTGGTGAAAATCATACCCAAGGTTTTGCCATCCAGCATGGTGTGCTTGATGCCCGCCTTGTGCTCCTTTTTCAGCTTGAGCGCCAAATCCAGAAGCTCATGAAATTCCTCTACGGTAATATCGTGAATACTGATAAAATGCTTCAAATTCATTTGATTTCATCCTTTCCTAAAACATCCTTAAGCGCCTCTGCCAAGCCGTCAACGTCGTCTTTGGTTATAATCAGCGGGGGAACCAGTCGCAGAACTTTGTCGCCGACCACGCCCACAATGTAGCCTTTGTCCCTGAGTGCTCCGCCAACTGCCTTGGCAATGGGTTGCGACAAAACCACACCAATCATCAGGCCCTTGCCCCGCACCTGTTCGATTTTTTCACTTTCTATGGCAGAAAGGGTTTCCTGCATATATGCGCCAACGGTTGCGGCGTTCTTGAGCACCCCGTTGTTTAAAAGCTCGTCCAGAACCACCAGTCCTGCACGGGCAGACAAGGGGTTACCGCCAAAGGTGGTGCCGTGGTCGCCGGGATGAAATGCAGCTGCCACCGAGTCCTTTGCCAGAAAGGCGCCGATGGGGATGCCGCCGCCCAGACCCTTGGCAAGGGTGACAATGTCCGGTTCGATGCCGTACCATTCATAAGCAAACAGCTTTCCGGTACGCCCGATGCCGGTCTGTACCTCATCCACAACCAAAAGCAAATCCTTTTCCTTGCGCAGTTGTTCGATGGTAGCAACAAATTCCTCGGTCAGGGGAAGCACACCGCTTTCTCCTTGAATCAGCTCTACCATAATCGCCGCAGTGTTTTCATTGACCGCGTCGGTGAGTGCCGCACAATCATTGACCTCTACATGTACAAACTTTTCAAGCAAGGGCAGGTAGGGTTTTTGATATTTCTCCTGTCCGGTGGCTGCCACGGTGGCAAGGGTGCGGCCGTGGAAGGAATTTTTTAAGGTGATGATTTCCCGTTTTTCCGCCTTGCCTTGTTCCACAAAGTATTTTTTGACCAGCTTGATGGCACCCTCGTTTGCCTCTGCGCCGGTGTTGGCAAAGAATACTCTGTCAAGACAGCTGTTATTGACCAGCATCTCTGCCAGTCTTGCCTGATTCTCGGTATAAAATACATTGGAGATATGGGTCAGCTTTTCCACCTGATCCTTTAACTCCTCTACCAGTCGGGGATGTCCGTAGCCCAGACAGTTCACCGCAATGCCGGCAAAAAAGTCCTGATACTTTTTGCCCTCGGTGTCGGTCAGGGTAATGCCCTTGCCTTCTGTAAAACAGATGGGAGTCCGCTGACCAAAGGTGTTCATATAATAATTTGCGTCCAGTTCTTGCACTTGCTGAAGATTCATCCAATCAGTCCTTTGTCAATTCTTATCCGTATATTGTAACACCTTTATGGTAAAAATGCAAGCAAAACATACCATTTATAGAGGAAAAACACCTTGAAAATTTGAAACATTTGTGTTACAATAGAAAAACGATTCATAAAAACAGGAGGTGAGGATATGGACGCAAGCGGTGATAGTAAGAACAAGCCCGGTGGGCGAAGGCAGTGGATGTTTTTGGCGTGCATAGCCTCACGCAACGGGTTCTTTCTTAAAAAATAAAGAAAAGGAGGAACCAAGATGGAAGAAAATTGGATGGAAATGGAGATTGAAGAGATTCAGGAACAAGCGCTGGAGCTTCTTTCTCAAAAACGAATTGCGCCCCTCAGGGAGCTTTTGACCGCCCGCAATGCGGTGGATATTGCCCAAATGCTCTCGGAGGTTTCTGAAACAGAGCTGACCCTCTTGTTTCGGATTCTGCCCAAGGAGTTTGCGGCAGAAACCTTTATTGAAATGGATAATGACCAGCAGGAATTTTTGATTTCCGCCTTCAGCGATAAGGAGCTGAAGGATGTGCTGGATGAGATCTATGTCGATGATGCGGTGGACTTGATTGAAGAGATGCCCGCAACGGTGGTCAAGCGGATTCTTAGACACACCAACCCCGAGATGCGCAAGGACATCAACCAACTGCTGAAATATCCCAAGGACAGCGCAGGCAGTATGATGACCACCGAGTATGTGGACCTTAAAAAGGATATGACGGTTTCGGAATGTTTTGCCCGCATCCGCAGAATCGGCGTGGACAAGGAAACCATCTACACCTGCTATGTCACCGACCGCAACCGCAAGCTGATTGGTCTGGTTTCGGTCAAGCAGTTGTTGCTGTCCGATGGCGAGCAAGCCATTGAGGACATTATGGAAACCAACATCACCTATGTGGGGACGCTGGACGACCGAGAGGACGTTGCCAGAATGTTCGACCGTTACGACTTTCTTGCCATCCCTGTGGTGGACGGAGAGAGCCGGCTGGTGGGTATTGTCACCGTCGATGACGCGATTGACGTCATTCAGGAAGAGAACACCGAGGATATTGCCAAGATGGCGGCGGTTGTTCCCACCGAGGAATCCTACCTGAAAACCTCGGTCTGGACCCACGCAAAGAACCGCTTTTTCTGGCTGTTGTTCCTGATGCTTTCCGCAACGGTAACGGGAAAAATTATCCAAAACTACGAAAACGCCTTTGTGTCCATCCCCATTCTGGTTGCCTTTGTGCCCATGCTGATGGGTACCGGCGGAAACTGCGGGTCCCAGAGCTCGACCATGATCATCCGCGGTCTTGCCCTGGAGGAAATCCGATTCAAGGACTTCTTCCGTGTCTTGTTCAAAGAAATCGGGGTTGCCCTGTTGGTGGGTGTGGTTCTGGCAATCGTCAACGCATTGCGGATTTTCCTGATGTATCATGGTAATCAAGAGGTGCTGGCACAGGCAAGCCTTGGTCAGCTCTCTCTGGTATCGGGGCTGAGTTTGATTGGTATCATTGTTCTGGCAAAGAGCATCGGATGTATCTTGCCCATGCTTGCAAAAAAGTGTAAGTTGGACCCCGCCTTGATGGCGGCACCCTTACTGACCACCATTTTGGACACCTGTTCGGTTTTAATTTTCTTCTCCATAGCAATGGCGATTATTTGTTAGAAATAAAAAAGCAGACTGTAAAAGTCTGCTTTTTTTTATTCATACTCAACCACATCAGTCCAGGAGAGCAGGAACTCCCGCTCCTCTGCATTGCCCTTGACCGACTGAGATGCTGCCACGATGGGCATCCACTTTTGCACATACTGTTGTGCAGTGTCGCTCTTTTTGCAGAACAGATCCAGATACGCCTTGGCGGTTTCCTCATCCCCGCTCAGGCAGAACAACAGGTAGGTTCTTGCCGCATCTGCAGATGCATTGCCCTGGGTTGCGTGCGCCCAGTCGATGATATAGGGGGTTCCGTCCTCCGTAATGATGATGTTGGAGGGGTTAAAGTCCCCGTGACAAACCTTGTTGTGCTTGGGCATTCCCTCCAGACGGGTGTGTAGCTCATAACGGGTGGTAGCATCCAAGGTGGTCTCGCTGATTTTGCGATTCATCTTGTCCTTGAGCTTGTTGAGAGAGGGACAGGTTTTTTTGTGAACCTCCAGTTGCAAATCCACCAACAGGTTAAGGTATTCTTCCTTTTTGTCGGGGTTCTCTGCCATCAGCTGTGCCAGGGTTTTTCCCTCCACATATTCCAGCTCAATTGCCCATTTGCCCTCAACCATATGCACGCCGAGGATTTTGGGGATGTTGAGTCCGGTTTCTTCGATTCTTGCCTGATTCAATGCCTCGTTCAAAATGTCCGCCTTGGAATAGGTGCGGTCAAATACCTTAAAGCAAACCTCGCCGTCACGGTAGACCGTCTTGTTCTTTCTTTCCGCAATGATTTGATTCAGCTTCATATTCTTCTCCTCCCTTATGCTTGGCGATTGGGCATATTCGGTTCTTCAAAATGCTTGCCGTAGTAAGCATTGAGATACATCTGTTTGATTTCGCTCATCAACGGATAGCGGGGGTTTGCGCCGGTACACTGGTCGTCAAACGCCTGTTCCACCATCTCATCCAGATTGTCAAGGAAGGCTTTTTCATCAATGCCATAATCCTTGATGGTCTTTTTAATGCCAACCTTTTCTTTCAGGTCATTGATGGCAGCAATCAGATTTTCCAGCTTTTCACTGTCATTTTTGCCGCCCAGTCCCAGATGGTCTGCAATCTCTGCATACCGGCTGAGGGTGTGGGGGTGGTCATACTGGGAGAAGGTTCCCATCTTCACCGGTTGTTCACTGGCGTTGAAGCGAAGGACCTCCTCAATCATCAGCGCGTTTGCCACGCCGTGGGGCAGGTGATGGAATGCACCCAGCTTGTGTGCCATGGAGTGGCAGACACCCAGGAACGCATTGGCAAAAGCCATACCCGCCATGGTTGCGGCGTTTGCCATCTTCTCTCTTGCCAGTACATCGTTCTGTCCGTCCTCGTAAGCCTTGGGCAGATATTCAAAAATCACTTTCAGCGCCTTCAGGGCAAGTCCGTCGGTGTAATCGGTTGCCAGCATAGATGCATACGCCTCTACTGCATGGGTCACTGCATCAATACCCGATGCCGCAGTCAGGCCCTTGGGAGCAGACATATGGAAGTCGGTATCAATGATTGCCATATTGGGCAAAAGCTCATAATCTGCAAGGGGATACTTGACCCCGCTCTTTTCGTCAGTGATTACCGCAAAGGGGGTAACCTCCGAACCGGTACCTGCGGAGGTGGGGATGGCGATAAAGTACGCCTTTTCTCCCATCTTGGGGAAGGTATACACTCTCTTGCGGATGTCGATAAACCGCATTGCCATATCCATAAAGTCCGCCTCAGGATGTTCATAGAGCACCCACATAATCTTTGCCGCATCCATGGCAGAACCGCCGCCGAGGGCAATGATGGTGTCCGGCTTGAATGCCGCCATCTGCGCCGCACCATTCTTGGCGTTTTCCAAGGTGGGGTCAGGCTGTACATCAAAGAAGGTGGTATGCACAATTCCCATCTCGTCCAGCTTGTCGCAGATGGGCTTGGTGTATCCGTTTTCATAGAGGAAGTGATCGGTAACGATAAACGCTCTCTTTTTGCCCATCACATTCTTGAGCTCGTCCAGAGCAACAGGCAGACAGCCTTTTTTGATATAAACCTTTTCAGGTGCACGGAACCAAAGCATATTTTCCCTTCTTTCTGCAACGGTTTTGATATTCAGCAGGTGTTTCACCCCTACGTTATCCGATACGGAGTTGCCGCCCCAGGAGCCGCAACCCAAGGTCAAAGACGGTGCCAGCTTGAAGTTGTAAAGGTCGCCGATGCCGCCGTGGGAGGAGGGGGTATTCACCAGAATCCGACAGGTTTTCATTCTCTCAGAGAATGCCGCCAGCTTTTCCGTTTCCACTCGTTCATTGAGGTAGACAGAGGAGGTGTGACCATAGCCACCGTCTGCAACCAGTTGTTCTGCCTTTTTGAGTGCATCCTCAAAATCCTTTGCCCGATACATAGCAAGAACGGGAGAGAGCTTTTCGTGGGCAAATTCCTCGGTAATCGCTACCGATTCTACCTCGCCAATCAGGATTTTGGTGCCTTCCGGAACCTCTACCCCTGCAAGAGAAGCAATCTTGCTTGCCGTCTGTCCTACGATTTTTGCATTCAGGGCACCATTGATGATGATGGTCTTTCTCACCTTTTCGGTTTCCTCGGCGGTGAGCAGATAACAACCACGGGCTGCAAACTCAGCCTTTACCTTGTCATAGATGCTGTCAAGCACAATCACCGACTGCTCGGATGCACAAATCATACCATTGTCAAAGGTCTTGGAATGGATGATGGAGTTTACTGCAAGCAGGATGTCTGCACTCTCGTCAATGATGGCGGGAGTGTTGCCTGCGCCAACGCCCAGCGCGGGCTTTCCGCTGGAGTATGCCGCCTTGACCATGCCAGGGCCTCCGGTTGCCAGAATGATGTCGGACTCCTTCATTACCATATTGGTCATTTCCAGAGAGGGCACATCAATCCAGTCGATGATGCCTTGGGGCGCACCTGCCGCAACTGCTGCCTCTAACACCAGCTTGGCTGCCGCAATGGTACAGTTTTTCGCTCTGGGGTGGGGGGAGATGATGATGGCGTTTCTGGTTTTCAGCGCCAGCAAACACTTGAAAATCGCCGTAGAGGTGGGGTTGGTGGTAGGAATCACCGCCGCAACCACACCGATGGGCTCTGCAATCTTTTTGATGCCAAAGGCGGAATCTTCTTCCACCACGCCACAGGTCTTGGTGTCCTTGTAGGCATTGTAAATATATTCTGCGGCATAGTTGTTTTTGATGACCTTGTCCTCAACCACGCCCATGCCGGTTTCTTCCACCGCCATTTTGGCAAGCGGAATTCTTGCTTTGTTGGCAGCCGATGCAGCCGCCAAAAAGATTTTGTCAACTTGTTCTTGGGTGTAGTTTGCAAATTCTTTCTGGGCCTTGCGCAAATTCTGAAGCGCCAAGTCCAGCTTTTCTACGCAATCTACAATTTCATAAGCTTGTTGTTTCATCAGGAATCCTCCTTTTTATCTTTCCCTATGGGAAAGTAAGCAACTTTCTTATTTTCACTTTCATTGTATCAGATTGTTATTTTTTTGTCAATATCAATCTGCTTATAATTTTTCGTGGTTTTTGGCTGTTGTTTGTTAGAAAAAACAAAAAAGACACCTGACGGTGTCTTTCTTTTTGGTATTTTCCCTTTATTTATTGAAATGGGATATGTCTTTCTTTTATTTGGTTGTATCCCCCATAGAGGATAATAAAATCCCCCCGGCGGAGCAGAGTATGGCAATCACGGTATAAATGGTAAATGCCGAAGCTTCATCCAACACCCCAAGCCTGCTCAGTAGGTAGGAAAATATTGTTCCGAATACCGGTGTTAAAAAGTTGAACATACCCACAAGAGACGACGGATATTCTTTTAACAGTGCCGTCCACAAGGAAAACGCCACCGAAGATACCATCATCAAATAAAAAAGCAACAAGATGCCTGCCGGTGTTACAGTAGGCAGTCTTCCTCCCAAACACAAGGCGATGGTAAGCAAAACACCTCCGCCAATACCCATTTGCAGTCCCGTCAGGAGAAAAGGGTTCTGGTTTTTGACCCCGTATTTGCTATACAGAAAGCCTACCGCCACACAGATATTGGATATCATAACAAATCCGTCGCCTTTCCATGACAAAAGCCCCATTTTCTGTGTAGAAAGGCTGTTAAGCAGGATGCCGAAAAAACCCACCATACAGCCAACGGCTTTTATCTTTGACATCTTCTGGTCCCGGAATATCACCCAAGCAAGGACAACATAAAGCAAAGTTCCAACTGCACTCAACACCGAAGCATTGACACCAGAGGTATAGGAAAGACCGATATACATGAAAAAATATTGTCCAGCAGTTTGTATCAGACCAATGATGCCAGCATGGGTCCACAAATCCTTTTTTTGTTGTACTTTTCCGAAAACTATGCCGTAAGGAATCAAAAGCAAAAGTCCTGCCCCGAAAAACCGAATGCCGGCAAACATCAGTTGGTCGGCGGTGGCAGAGGGTGCAATGCTAAAAATTTCATATCCCAATTTAATGGTGGGAACCGCACTCCCCCAAAGCACCGTACAAAGTACGGCTATCAAATATAACCGATACCTGCTTTTGTTTTTCCCGCTCATGCCTCCAACTCCTTGATATCAATCACAGCAAGTTTTGCCTTGTTCCGATTAAGTCCTTCCAAAGACCAGGAATATGCCACATACAATTTACCGTCCAGTTCTATGGCATAGGGATAGGACACATACGCCCCCTCGTCAATGCAGTAGATTTTGCTGAACTTATCTTCGCCTTTTTTGGTAACAGCAATGGTCAGGATATCCCGTTCATGAATATCCGCCGCACAACTGCAAATCAAATAGTTTTGCCCTTTGGAAAGGGTGCCTGCGTAGGGCTTACTGCCTATCATGGGCAGATTGCTCAGATTCATTTCGCTCCATGTCTTGCCAAAATCCAGACTTTCTGCATATAATGCTTTGTTCTTTACCGAATGTTCCCGGCAGTATAGTTTGCAAAAACTTCCGTCAACAACCACGGTACATTCGCCCCAAACCCGAACATCTTCCGCCCGTCCGATTTTGACCATATCCCAATGGAGCACATCCGAACCCCGGCTGATTGCAACCGCAGCAGCATTATCGGGTGACATGTAATCCGATGCTACATAAATTCCGGGCATAATATAATTGCCGTTTTCCATCAATACCGGCTCGCACATGGGCCAGAACCTATCTTCCAGGCAGACACCGGCATAAACAAATTTTTCAACACTTTCATCAAAGACATACGCACAGCTCTTCATCATTTCCGCACCCAACTGTCCCTTAAACTGAGGGGCAAAAAAGTACAGTTTTTCATCATGTACCAGAAAGGCCCCGTGACTAACTGCAACACCGTCTTCCGGGTTGAAGTTTCCTTGAATACACTTTGACCATGTTTTTCCGTCATCATCGCTGACCGCATAATTCACTTCTTCATCATCGGAATTTTCCTCCACTCTATTGTGTGCCCAGGCACAGTACATTCTGCCTTTGAACTTGACAAGTGCCACCCCGTGCATAAAAACATATCCGTCTTTCTCCGGTTCAAAGGGTTTGATAGTAGTGCCTCCCACCTCCAGCCGTTTCAATTCAGAAATTTGGGGCAAATACGCCTTTTCATTCCACACTTGATACATAAACAAATGGTACACTCCCTCTTTCGCAAAATTTGACATTTGCTCGGTGTCATGCTATACTTATACTACAATAATCAAGGATTTTTGTCTATATGCCACACGGACATTGTAATCCTAAAATGTCTTTTGAGGAAATGTTTTATGAATACAGAATTTGTGATTGATATCAATGGCAGCCAGACAAAAGTTTATATGCAAATCGGGTTTTTTAATCATCAAAATATCTCCTATCCCTTGCATAAGCACGTCTTTGCGGAGATGCATATCTTCCTGAGCGGAACTGCTTTTCTATGTTGTGAGGAAAAGGATATTCCCCTAAAGGAAGGCGATATCCTGATTGTGCCTGCCAACCAAATGCACCGGTACCATTCTACGGGAAAGGATTCCAAGCGCATTTCCTTCCTGCTGAATACAGGTTATGGTGATATGCTTCGCAAAACTACCATCCACAAAGCCATGCTATCCCTGCTTTGTAAAGAAATCCAGACCTATGTTCTCACTGGAAAAAACAGTAAGTTGCGAGCGTTACTGTCCTATATCTGTTCCGATTGTTTTTTGGAAGAATCCAATCAACCCATTATTCCCATTACCAACCGGGAACTGATTATAGAAGAATTTTTTTCCAAACGATACAACGGAACTGTAACTATTGACGACTTGGCAAAAGAACTGATGCTGAGTTCCAAACAAACAGCAAGAGAGGTCAAGCGAATCACCGGTAACACCTTTATCGACGAGTTGGCAAAACGAAAAATCAATGCCGCCATCCTATTATTCCAAACCACCAACCTCACTCTTGCTCAAATCAGTGAATTGGTGGGATACTCTTCCTATGCGGGATTTTATAAAGCCTACAGGCGGATAACAAACCGACTGCCGAAACCGAAATGATGCCTACCCAAAACAAAAAAGACACCTAAAGGCGTCTCGTTGGCTATTGTATTCTAAATGATGCATCGCCAATGGCGATATGATGCATTTGCTTTGCAAATATGAAGCAGTGGCTTTGCCACTATGATGCAAATTCGCTTTGCGAATTTATGAAGCAAAGCGTTCCTTAATGTGCCGCAAGGCACATTTCATTGCCGCAGGCAACTTCATTAGCGATAGCAACTTCATGTTCCTGAAAGGAACGCTTCATTGAAAAAAGCACTTCTTACGAAGTGCTTTTTTCTGGTGGAGGGAGATGGATTCGCCCACGGCTCCGCCTTAAAGGGCCGTCCTCGCTGCAATGTGCCACCGGCACATTGCTTTTCCGCTCGGTTCGAATCCTCTATCTTCTTGACCAAAACAAAAAAGACACCTGACGGTGTCTTTTCGTTTTGGTGGAGGGAGATGGATTCGAACCATCGAAGCAAGATGCAACAGATTTACAGTCTGCCCCCTTTGGCCACTCGGGAACCCCTCCATATGAAAATGGTTGTCCGCTCTCACGCGACTTGTCTATTCTATCACGGGAATGTGGGTTTGTCAAGGGTTTTTTCTAAAAAAACAAAAAAATTCCTAAGATTCGGTTGACCGCCTCTTAGTTTCTGTGCTATACTGGTGAAAAATACCTTAAGATTGAAAGGATGAAGCAAAGTGGCAAAACTTTGGGGCGGCCGTTTTTCCAAGGCCACAGATACACAGGTAGACGATTTCAATTCTTCCATCCGCTTTGATGCAAGAATGTATGCCCAGGACATTGCGGGCAGCTGTGCCCACGCAAAAATGCTTGGCAAACAGGGGATTATTCCTCAAGAGGATGCAGACCTGATCGTCAAAACCCTGAAAGAAATCCTCGCAGATATTGAAGAGAACAAGGTGGAGTTTTCGATTGATGCAGAAGACATCCATATGAATATTGAAACCATCCTCATCTCCCGCATTGGAGATGTGGGCAAGCGCCTGCACACCGGCAGAAGCCGTAACGATCAGGTTGCGCTGGACATCCGGATGTATCTCCGTCACGAGATTGATTCCCTTTTGGAAGAAGTCAAGGCACTGCGCAAGACCATCCTTGCTATCGCCAAGGAGCATCTTGCCACCATTATGCCCGGCTACACCCATCTACAAAAGGCACAGCCCATCACCCTTGCCCATCACGTAATGGCATACTATGAGATGCTGCGTCGGGACGGGGAGCGGTTGACCGATTGCCGCAAACGGCTGAATATCATGCCCCTTGGCAGCGGTGCACTGGCAGGAACCACCTATCCCTTAGATCGGGAATTTGTGGCAGCCGAGCTTGGCTTTGACGGGGTAACCCAGAATAGCTTGGACGGGGTTTCAGACCGTGATTTTGTATGCGAGCTGGCATTCTGCCTCTCCCTGATTATGACCCACCTCAGCCGATTCTCGGAAGAAATTATCCTTTGGAGCTCTCACGAATTCAGCTTTATTGAGCTGGACGATGCGTACAGCACCGGCTCCAGTATTATGCCCCAGAAAAAGAATCCCGATGTGGCAGAACTGGTCAGAGGCAAGACCGGTCGGGTGTATGGCTCCCTCACCGGACTGCTCACCATGCTTAAGGGACTGCCCCTTGCCTATAACAAGGATATGCAGGAGGATAAGGAACAAATCTTTGATGCCATTGATACCGTAAAGATGTGTTTGCCGGTGTTCACCAATATGCTTGCCACCATGCAGGTGCGCAAGGACAAGATGCTGCACGGTGCCAAGGGCGGGTTTACCAATGCCACCGACGTGGCGGACTATCTGGTCAAGCACGGACTGCCTTTCCGTGATGCCCACGGCGTGGTTGGCAGAATGGTTGCCTACTGTATCGAAAAGGACACCGTCATTGATGCCCTGTCTATGGAAGAGATGCAGAGCTTTTCTCCCCTGATTCAGGAGGATATTTATGATGCCATCTCCCTGACCACCTGCGTCAATGAACGAAAGCTCATCGGCGGACCTGCTATGGAAACCATGAAAGCAGTCATTTCCCGCTACGAAAAAGAAGAAGATTGAAAAAAGTCGGTCTACCGCAAGCAGGAATAAATGTATAAAATATTTATAAGGACAGATGACTACATCTGTCTTTATCTGCCAGACAAAAACGGCAAGGAGAACATCGAGTTCCCCTTGCCGTTTTCGTTGTTTCTTTTTACGGGTCGTCGAGGACGCCGACCCCTACAAATATATCTTTTCTATTCCTTGCTTGCGGTAGACCGAGTTTGTCAGTCGTCGCGTTTACAAATAGTTTTATAATTACAGTACTCACAGGCATCATATTGATAGCTCCGGTAGGGGTTTGCCTCAATCTCGCCTTTGGCAATGCCCTCTGCCGCCTTTTGAATTTTGGCATTGGCATTGGCAATCCGCTTTTCCAGCTCCTCTTTGCTGACCATAGCGGTCATATTGGAGGGGCGGAAGGATTCGGCATCCTTTGCCTCCTCGGGGCCGTAGGCAGCATTCGCCGCCGCCTCATCAAGGAGCCAGCCCTGCGGACGCATCTCCTTGTTGATGGCAAGCTCCGGATTCTTTTTCGCCTTGCTTTCAGGAATCACAGGGTCGTTCATCTGCAGATACATCAATCCCGCCGGTTGGGCGTTTTCCATATGGTTGCAAATTGCGTGGGCATAAAGCAATGGTTGCAGAGTAATGCCGTCCTCCGCAAGCTTCACATCCAGTCCCTTGGCAGAGGATTTGTAGTCCACCACATTGACCAAGGTTTTCTCTCCCACCTTGGCGGTGTCGGCACGGTCGATGATACCACGGATTTTCGCAATCTCCTTGCCCTCATCGCTTTTGACCGAAAGGGCAGGAATCTCCCCCCGGGTGCCGATGGTGATTTCAAAGCCGTAGGGACGAAAGCTGCTGGAGCGGTAGAACTTGACCACCTCCCAAGCGGTCCGTGCGGCGATGCCCTTCATCTGCATCACAATATACTGATAATATGCGGAAGCTTCATAAAGGAGCTCCGCATTCTTTTTTGCCTCAGCCTCTACCGCCTGTCCCACCTGAGAAAAGCAGTCTTCCTTTTCAATGGTGGCAAAATCCACATTCTGCTCTTTCAGTTCGGTAAAATACGCATAGAGTGCGGCGTGCTGGATGCTGCCCTTGCTCCTTGGCTCCAGTCCCGCAATCTCCCGCTCCCTGAGCAGCAAGCCATAGTTCAAAAAGTAGCGGAAGGCGCATCCGTTAAAGGATTCCAGTTGGGATGCACTCAAGGAAAGGGTTTCCCCATAGAGTGCCTTAACCAAATCCCCGCTGAGCTCTTTGGGCGGTTTTGCCATCATTGCATCCGTCAACTCCTGAAGCTTTGCCTGGTACCCCTCTTTTTGGGAAAAGCTGTCATAAAGCTCCTTCAAAGGTTTGGGTAACAAGGAAACATCTCCGCCAAACTCTGCCATTGCTACTGCCAGACGGTCAAAAATGGCGTCGCCTCCCTCGGCACCGCCGAGGAAAGGCTCCATCTGGGGCATCACCGTTTCCATGCTGGGCAATAACTCCTTTGCCCGTTTTAAGATGCCGGAGGGCACCTGACGTTTGCCGTCCTTTTCCATCACCGGACGGAAGAAATAAAGCTCCTGCTTGGGGGCAGAAAGCACCGCATAAATCAACAGCTGTTCCTCTTTTTGTTTACTCTCCTTACCGGGGGCAAGCTCAATCCCCAAATCCAGAAGGATGCTCCGCTCATTGTCCGAGAGCAACCCCTCGCCCAGATAGCCTTGAGGGAATACCCCCTCATTCATCCCCAGCACCAGAACCACCTTTGCCTGATTGTTCCGGAACCGGTCAATCTGGCTGAAGGTCACGCAATCCAAGGTCTGGGGCGTCATCCCGATTTCAATACCGCTTAAGGCATTGGCAAACAACTCGGAAAATTTGCGATAGGTCATGGGGGTATCCTTAAGATACGCAGAAATCTGGGTCAGCACCGCAAGAACCCCGTTAAAGACCTGCACATATTCATCCGCAAGCTCAGGCGCACCTTGTTCCAAGCGGATTTGCGCCTTTTGGGTGATGGCATCCGCAATACCCTCTTTCATCCAAGCGAGCAATGCCTCGGCAATCTCCCCGCCGGTCTTGGTGCCGGAAATGGCATCCTCCATCGCCTTGACACCGGAGAATAACATCCGTCGGGTGTGGTTGATGCGCTCCATATCAAAATCCCCATGGCCCGGCTGATAATCCCAAGTTTCCGCATTCCACATAGCGTGGGTGGGCGCGGTGGCAAGGATATAATTTTCCAGTTCATCCATGGCAGACTTTTCGATTTCCAAAAGTCCGCAGCCGGCAAGATCCATGGTCCGCTCATAGGAATAGCCGTAGGCAAGAATCTCCAAAATCCCGCAAAGCAGCCGTGCCAACGGCTTTTCGGCAATACTGCGGCGGGTGTCCAAAAAGACCCTGACCCCACGCTGTTCAAAGACGGCGGGCATCATCCGCCGATAAGGCTCCATACTCCGTGCCAGAATCAAGAAATCGGAGAATCGGTATCCTTTGGTGCGGCAAAGCCGCAGAATCAAATCCGCCGCCGCCTCCATCTCTCCATAGGTATTCTGCACCTCATAAATGGAGATGGGGGTGGTTTCCCCCTCCCATTCCTTGGCACGGGGGTCAAAATAATGGTTGGCAAGATAGGTCAGGGCAGAATCTTCTTTTTGCAAGGGCAAGATGGTGGGTTCTGCCACTTCCATTCCTTGTTCTTCGGCAAGCTTTTTCAGTTTGCGGATTGCCCCGTCCATAGGGGCAAACAACCCGCCAAAGGCAGGGTCTTTGCTATGCTGAAGAAAGACCGCAACATCCATTTTCCCCATCAGCTCACCCAATGCCCGATATTCCACAGGGGTGAAGGAGCGAAAATGCATCACATACAGCTTGCCCGTTAAGAAGTCGCAATCCTTTAGCCTGTCACAAATCAGGCTCAGGTTATCCTCAGCATCCGCATTCTGGGCGGTGAGCAGTCCGTCATACGCCTCATAAAGGTCTGCCAAATCGTAAAGCTTGTTCTTCAAATCCTCTTGCAGGGTTTTCTCTGCCCCAAAGCGGAGCGCCTGCGGGGGAACCCCGTACCGCTTACATTCGGACACCGTGTCCGCAAGGACCTTGGCAAAGCCTTTTTGTCTTAAATTTTTCTCCAGCACCGTCAGCTTGCCCTGCATCAGCTCCATAGTGCGGGCTGCAAGAATCTGTTTGCCCGCCCCGTCGATATATTGCATCCTTAAGGGACCTTTGTGGCGCAGTACCAGATTGCACAGACGGGAAAAGCTGAGCACCTTGACCTGTCTCTGGGCAGAAAGCCCGAACCGAAGCAGAATCTCCTTTTCGGTATACAAGGAAAACTGTTCGGGGACCAGAATCCAACTGGGGGCATGCTCTTTCAGCCGATTTCCGATTTCCTGTTCCAATAGAGCGGTGCGGGCGGTTTCGTTTAATCCCAATATGAACTCAAGCATCCCTCTTCCCCCTTTTGATTTCTTTCCCGTTCAGGTAGTCAAGCACCCCGCCGTCGGTGGTGAACACAAACTTAAGCCGATAGGAGGTCAGGTGTTGAAATTCCCCCGCCCTCTTTTTGGCACCATACTTCACATCCCCCAAAAGCGGGTGTCCCAAATGGGCAAACCCTGCCCGAATCTGGTGGGTGCGCCCCGTCAAAAGCTCTGCCTCCACGGTGGCGTTTTCTCCGCTCTTTAACACCCGATAGCGGGTATGGCAATAGACCCCGTCAGGGGTTTCCGTTTGGGTCATCACCATCTTTTTCTGTTTTTCGTCCTTACTTAGCCAGCCGATGATTTCCCCCTCTTTTGGCTGGGGAACCCCCTCGGTTTCGCACAGATAGAATTTTTTGATTTCTCTGTCCCGAATTTTTTGGTTGAGAATCCGCAAACTCTCCGCATCCTTGGCACCAAGCACCAAACCGTCGGTGTTTCGGTCAATGCGATGACAGAGCGAGGGCAGAAAGGTATGGGCATCCTCGGGAGAAAACTCCCCTTTTTGCAGTAAGTATGCCCGCATATGCGCCTCCAAGGACTCCTCGTCCTCTGACTGAGAAAGCATCCCCTTGGGCTTGTCCATCACCAGAATATGGGCATCCTCATACACCACCGAAAGGCGGGGGGTAAGGGTTTGATACAGGGCGGGTTTTTCCTCTTTTTCAAAGAATTCATCGTTGATATAAAGTTCTAACAGGTCCCCCTCAGAAAGGCGCAAACTACCGTCGGTCACCCGTTTGCCGTTGACCTTGACCCGCTTTTTGCGCAGTGCCTTATAGACAGTCCCTTGTCCTGTGGCTGTCAAAAGCTTGATCAAAAATTTATCCAGACGCTGATTGGCGTCGTTTTTTCCAATTTGGACCTGTTTCATAACAAAACCTCTCTTTTCCCTAATTATAGACTTTTCCCCGTCAGTTGTCAATCAAAGCATTTTTGTTCCTGTTTTGACAATAAAAAGGGAAAAAAGAACATTTACTTTTTGAAAAGGGTCCTCTATAATGAAGACAGGAGTGATGATTATGGAATTAAAAAACTGTACCTTAGGGATTGAATTTGGCTCTACCAGAATCAAAGGTGTTCTGGTGGATGAAAACCATCAGGTTCTTGCCACCGGCGGTTATACTTGGGCAAGCAAGCTCAAGGACGGGGTGTGGACCTATGAAATGGATGAAGTGCATCGTGGACTGCAAGCCTGCTTTGCCGATATTAAGGCGGCGTTTGAGTCTGACTATCACCAACCCCTCACCGAGGTAGGTGCCATCGGTATTTCGGGGATGATGCACGGCTTTTTGCCATTTGATAAAGATATGAAGCTTTTGACCCCCTTCCGCACTTGGCAGAACACCATTACTCAGGATGCGGCAGAAACGCTGTCTGCGGCATTTCAGTTTAATGTACCCCAGCGCTGGAGCATTGCCCATCTTTATCAGGATGTGCTAAATGGCGCACCTTATGTAAAGGATATTGCGTACTTTACCACCCTGGCAGGCTACATCCATTGGATGCTGACCGGAGAAAAGGTTCTGGGCGTGGGCGAGGCATCGGGAATGTTCCCCATCGACAGCGATTGCTGTGACTATTCTGCGCCGCTGCTCACCAAGTTTGATGAAATGTGCAAAGAAAAGGATATCGACCTTTCGGCAAAGGCGCTGCTTCCCAAGGTGCTCTGTGCAGGAGAATCTGCCGGAGTCCTCACCCCGTCGGGTGCAAAGCTGCTGGATATTACCGGAACGCTGCATGCGGGGATTCCCTTTGCACCGCCGGAGGGCGATGCAGGAACCGGTATGGTTGCCACCAATTCGGTGAGAACCTACACCGGCAATGTGTCTGCGGGAACCTCTATCTTTTTGATGGTGGTCATGGACCATCTTCCCAAGATGCACACCGAGATTGATATGGTGACCACCCCCTCAGGAAAGCCGGTTGCCATGGTGCATTGCAACAACTGTACTGCAGACATCAACGGCTGGGTGGGTCTGTTTCAGGATTTTGCCGATTCCATCGGCGGAAAAATGGATTTGGGTCATCTTTATGACCTGCTCTTCAAAAAGGCTTTGGAGGCGGATTCGGACTGCGGCGGACTGGTTTCCTACAACTACCTCTCCGGCGAGGTCATCACCGGACTGAATGCAGGGATGCCTCTCTTCATCCGCAAGCCCGACAGCCGGTTCACCCTTGCCAACTTTATGAAAACCCAACTGTTTGCATCCCTTGCAACCCTGAAGCTGGGTCTGGATATTTTGAATGAAGAAGAAGTCCGTCTGGATATGCTCTACGGCCACGGCGGTTTGTTCAAGACCCCCGGTGTGGGACAGCGGTATATGGCAGCTGCCTGCAACAGCCCCGTCACCTGTATGGAAACTGCAGGAGAGGGCGGTCCTTACGGTATGGCACTTCTTGCGGCATATCTTTTGAACAAAGATAAGGCAGATTCTCTGGAGGATTACCTCGACAATCTGGTGTTCAGCGGAGCAAAGACCGTAACTCTGGAGCCCGACCCCGCGGAAATTGAGAGCTTTATGACTTATATGAAAAATTACAAAAAACTACTCCCGGTTGAAAAAACTGCAGTGGATTGCTAAAATAAAAATCCCCCTTTCGGGGGATTTTTTATTCTTGAATGAAATGTAACACACAGAACCGTCCCCTGTGTTCTTGATTTTTAGAACACAGAGAACCGTCCCCTGTGTTGTCTGGACCATAAAAAAAGCACCCAAATGGGTGCTTTTTCTATTTTTCTACCAGTGCAAAGGAGATTTCTCCTTTTGCTGCGACATCCTCGCCCACATAGGCACAGACTGCAGCTTTTCCCATCATTCCACGCATCTTAATCAGCTCGGTTTCCAGCCGCAAGGTTTCGCCCGGAATCACCTGATGGCGGAACTTAAAATCATTGATGCCGGTAAACACCGCAAGCTTGTTCTTGTTCTCAGGTGCGGAGAGAATCAATACGGCACCTACCTGCGCCAATGCCTCGCAAATCAGAACCCCCGGCATAATCGGTCGTCCGGGAAAATGTCCCTGAAAGAACGGCTCGTTCATGGTCACATTTTTGATGCCCACAGCCCTTTTTCCCTCTTCAAATTCGATGATTTTATCCACCAGCAAAAAGGGGTAGCGGTGGGGCAATATTTCCATAATTTCATTGATGTTCATTTCCATAATTAGTTTCCTTTCTATAAATCCCGCTGGTCTGCGGAATTGTAACTGCTAAGAATCATCGGGCTGTCCAACGCTTTTCCGTTTCCGTAAGCCACACAGGATTCCGGCTCGTCTGCAAGATAGGTACGGATGCCAACCTCGGTTTGAATCAGCCGTTCCATTCCGTAAACCAAAGCACCGCCGCCGGTTAAGGTAATGCCGTAAGAACTGATATCGCCAATCAGCTCCGGCGGAGTTTCTTCCAGAATATTGCGGATTTCATCCACAATGGTCATTGCCGGCTCCATCAATGCATCATACACCTCATCCGAGGAAATCTGCAAGGTCTTGGGAAGTCCCGAAATCAGGCTTCTGCCCCTGACATCCATAGCAAGCAGCTTGTCCCGTTTGCGGACACAACCAATCTTGATTTTTAATTCCTCTGCCGTTCTTTCCCCAATCAAAATATTATACTTTTTCCGTATGTAACGGATGATTGCCTCATCAAAATTATCACCGGCAACTTTAATAGAACGGCTGGTAACCACGCCGCCCAAAGAAACCACAGCAATATCCGTGGTGCCGCCGCCGATGTCTACCACCAGACTGCCAAGAGGCTGATTGATGTCAATGCCTGCGCCCAAAGCTGCTGCCACAGGCTCCTGAATGAGATGTACCTTTCTGGCACCTGCCTGCATTCCCGCATCAATCACCGCCCGTTCTTCAACCTCGGTCACATCGCTGGGTACGCAAATCACCACCCGAGGCTTAAACAAGCTTTCCATAAAGCTCCGTCTGGTCACCCGTTGCAGAAAATAACGGAGCATCCGCTCAGTAATGCTGTAATCCGAAATCACGCCCTCTTTGATTGGCTTGACTGCCACAATGTTGCCCGGCGTTCTTCCCAACATCTTTTGTGCTTCTCTTCCTACTGCCAGTAAGCGATTACTCTCTTTATCCACAGCGACCACCGCCGGCTCTTTCGCCACAATGCCTCTGCCTTTTACATATATTAAAATGGTTGATGTCCCTAAATCTATGCCAATATCCTGACCCAACATATGAATTCCTTCCTTGTATTTAATATTACAATTTTGTTACAAAAATGTTACAAAAGGTATTTTACACCATTTTATTATCCCTGTCAATAACTTCTACAGAACTTTCTGAAAAATTCAATTTTGTTACAAAAATCGCCATTGTTTCTTTCCAATTTTTATGTTAGAATGAGAAAGGAAAAGAGGGAACAATGATGAAACCATCCTTAAAAAAAGCATATTTTCATTTTATTACCATTACCCGCCATCGGCATCTGGTGATCAAGCACTGTAATAAAGCGGGGATTCTTTGGCAGGGTCTGTTTCACGACCTTTCCAAGTATAGTCCGAAAGAATTTCTTGCCGGTGCCACCTATTATACTGACGGAACCAAAAGTCCCAATGAAAAAGAACGGGAAATTTTTGGATATTCCCCTGCGTGGCTTCATCACAAGGGCAGAAACCGCCATCATTTTGAATACTGGACCGATTACAGCAAAGAGGCGGGAAAGGTGATTCCCATTCCTATGCCCAAACGATTTTTGAAGGAGCTGCTTTGTGACCGAGTGGCGGCAAGTAAGATTTATCAGGGAAAAAATTATAATAATCAACATCCGCTTTCCTACTTTTTAAGAGGCAAGGACCGCCGCAGTATCAACCCTGAAACCTCTCAAACCATTGAATCTTTTTTGACGATTCTCTCTGAACAAGGTGAGGATGCTTTTTTTGAAGAATTAAAAAACTTTTAACACAATTCTTCTTTTCCCCTGTGGACAGGGTGTGGATAATTTTTTTCTTATCTCCCCTATGGGGAAACTGTGGAAAGCGGGAACCGGTTATTCTA
This sequence comes from Clostridia bacterium, assembly GCA_017397725.1. Taxonomy (GTDB): domain Bacteria; phylum Bacillota; class Clostridia; order Monoglobales; family Monoglobaceae; genus Ructibacterium. The sequence continues at coordinate 39,641 of JAFQIA010000023.1, read as the reverse complement.
TCCTTTTTGCCCACCGATTTTTCTTATGGTTCCAACAAAAATCAGAGTTTTCCACACTATCAACGCCCCAACAGCAACGACAACAACTATAAGTATATATATTATAGATATAAATAAAAAAAGTGCCTTAGCCATCGCTAAGACACTCTTTTTTTATAAGAACTTTTTATTTAATTACTTCTAAACCACCCATATAAGGTCTTAAGATTTCCGGAACGGTGATACTACCATCTGCATTTTGATAATTTTCCAAAATCGCAGCGGTGGTTCTTCCAATAGCAACACCGGAACCATTTAAGGTGTGTACCAGCTGTGCCTTTTCTTTGACTGAATTTTTATAACGAATATTGGCACGACGAGCTTGGAAATCTTCAAAGTTACTGCAGGAGGAAATCTCCACAAATCGGTTGTAACTGGGCATCCATACTTCAATATCATACTTCATTGCAGCGGTGAATCCCAAATCGCCGATACAGATTTTTACCACACGATAAGGTAATTTCAACAGCTTGAGTACATCCTCTGCATCTGCAACCAGTTTTTCCAATTCTTGATAAGAATCTTCCGGCTTGGTGAACTTCACAAGCTCTACCTTGTTAAACTGATGCTGACGAATCAAACCACGGGTATCACGGCCGGCAGAACCTGCCTCTGCACGGAAACAAGCGGTGTATGCACAATACTTTAAGGGTAAATCCTCACCGTTTAAGATTTCATCCCGATGCATATTGGTTACCGGAACCTCTGCGGTGGGAACCAAGAAATAATCGGTGTTTGCTACTTTGAATGCATCCTCTTCAAATTTGGGGAGCTGACCGGTGCCGATCATACTGTTGCGGTGTACCATAAAGGGCGGGAAAATTTCTTTGTAGCCGTGTTTTTCGGTATGCAAATCCAAGAAAAAGTTCATAATCGCTCTTTCTAAGCGTGCACCCTTGTCGCTGTAAACGGTAAAACGGGTACCGGTAATTTTTGCAGCGGTTTCGGGGTCCAAAATACCCAAATCCTTACCCAAATCCCAATGTGCTTTGGGTTCAAAATCAAACTGGGTAGGCTCCATAAACCGACGGATTTCAATATTATCCTCATCGGTATCTCCATCCGGAACAGTTTCGTTGGGAAGATTGGGGATGGTGTATGCAATGGCGGTCATTTTTTCATCGATTTCTCTTAATTTTTCATCATATTCTTTGATTTCATCCGAAAGCTTTTTCATTTCTGCAAATACGGGTGTGGTGTCCTCTCCTGCTTTTTTCATGGCAGGAATTTTTTTAGAAACCGCATTCTGCTCTGCTTTTTTCTGTTCTGCCTCAAATAAAATCTCTCTCTTTTCTTTATCCAAAGCCAGAAGTCCGTCTAAATCCACAACTTCCTTTCTTCTGCTGAGGGCTTTGATAACCTTTTCCGGTTCGGTTCTGAGTAATTTCAAATCAATCATTGTTCTTTTGTCCTTTCTTTAGTAGTTTAATAGTTCTTTCAGTTTTTGATATTCCGCTTTGATCTCTTCATCCATCTCATTGGTATTGATAGACTCAAAAAGTGCTTTTGCCTCTTTCTCTTCTTTTTTGGTATGCAAGGATAATACCTCGTTGACGGTATTTAAAAAAGCAATCTTTTTTTCTTGTTTCTGTAATTGTGTGTGTAACGATTCTTGTTCTTTTTTCAACGTATAATTTTCATCGGTCAGGGTGACAATCTGATTTTGAATACTCATATTTATTTTTTCTTTTTCCTGAAGTTGATTTTCAAATTGAGATTCCCGATTGTCTGCCATGGCTGCAAAAATAATTAAAATGACTACGGTAAGAATCATACACACAACATAAGTGCTTAAATTTTTGATTCGTTTCTTTTTTTCTGTCAAAAAAATCTCTCCTTATTTTATAATAGTCACCAGAAGCTTATTTTTAAGTTTTAAGCGTGATTTTAATGATTTAATATAACTTCATTAAGAATAAGTAAAATTGTAATTTAAGATAGAAAAATTTACTTCCATTTTTTGGTAATTATGATTTTAATTCGAATAAAATCCGTTCCAAATCATCCTTACTGTAATATTCAATTTCAATTTTTCCTTTTTTTGCTCCCTCGTGAATTTTCACTTTGGTGCCTAATTTTGAGGAGAGGGTATTTTCTACCTCTTTGTAGAATTTTGCCATCAAAGGACTGATTGCCTTTTTTGATGTTGCTTTTTTGGAATTGGTGCGGAGAGAAACCAAGGTTTCGGTCTGGCGCACATTCAGTCCCTCATTGATAATTCGGATTGCCAAATCCAGCTGCTCTTTTTCATCACTGATGCCAAGCAATGTTCTTGCGTGGCCTTGGGAAAGACTGCCGTCAATCACCAGCTTTTTCACTTCTTTTGAGAGATTATTCAGGCGCAATGCGTTGGCAACAGCACTGCGGCTTTTGCCTACTCTCTGGCTGATTTCCTCCTGGGTAAAGGAGAAAGTATCCATCAATGTTTGGTAGCCTTCTGCCTCTTCCATGGGGTTCAAGTCTTCACGCTGCAGATTTTCCACCAAGGCAAGCTCCATTACCTGTTGGGTCTCAAAATTTCTGATGATACAAGGAACTTCTTTGATACCTGCCATTTTTGCGGCTCTCCAACGGCGTTCTCCTGCAACGATTTTATAGGTTCCGCTTTGGGTGGGAGTGACCAGAATCGGCTGAATCACCCCGTGTTCCTTAATAGAATTGCTCAGCGCCTCCAACTTTTCCTGATCAAAATGCTTTCTTGGCTGGTCTTTGTTTGGCTCTACATCTACAGTTTTTAAGATAACCACCGCATCGCCATCTGATTTTCCAATAGAATCAATTTCTTTCAAAATATCCCGTTCTTCATTGATATCATTGAAAAGAATACCAAGACCTTTGCCCATAGGTTTTTTCTTTTTTTCTGCCATTATTTCACTTCCTTTGCTGAATTCATACGAATTACCTCAGATGCCAGCTTTTTATAACACTCGGCACCCTTAGAATTTTTGTCAAAAGAGAGGATAGGCATACCATAACTGGGTGCCTCAGAAAGCCTTACATTCCGCGGGATTACGGTCTTATAAACCGTTGCCGCAAAGTATTTTCTGACCTCTTCTGCTACCTGAACCGAAAGATTGGTACGGGAATCAAACATCGTAAGCAAAATTCCCTCAATCTTCAAATCAGGGTTGAGTCCCTGTTTTACCATTTTAATGGTGTGGGTCAGCTGTGCCAAGCCCTCCAATGCGTAATATTCACATTGAATGGGAATCAATACACTGTCGGCTGCCCCAAAGGCATTGAGGGTAATCAATCCCAAAGAGGGTGGACAATCAATAAAAATAAAATCAAAGGAATCTTTCACATTAGAAAGTGCCGCTTTTAAGCGATATTCTCGGTTTTCTGCATCCACAAGCTCCAGTTCTGCTCCTGCAAGATTGATGTTACCCGGACAAAGAAACAGGTTTTTGTATGCAGTTTCTACCATAACATCCTGCATTGGTACTTCATTCACCAAACAATCGTAAGTGGAAAGCTCTGCGTTTTTTCCGTCAATACCGAGACCGCTGGAGGTGTTTCCTTGCGGGTCGCTGTCAATAATCAAAACCTTTTTTCCCCGCTTGGCAAGGCAAGCGCTTAAGTTAATGGCGGTGGTGGTTTTTCCTACACCGCCTTTCTGATTTGCAATTGCAATAATTTTTTCCATAATTTCCTCCAAAAATGAAAGAGTTCATTTTCCTTATTGTATCACAGACAGAAGAAAAAATCAAAGGTTTTCTAAGAAAAAACCCAAAAATGTTTCACATGAAACAATTTTGGGTTATGTTTTACAATATTTTTTATTGTTTCACGTGAAACATCACTATGAAACTACATTTTGAATCCATTTTTTTGTTAGAAAATGGCGGATACAAACGAAAATCTTCACAACCTCTTCCATACACATCATTGCATAGCAGATGAGTAAGGGAAGTCTTAACACAAACGCGCCAAGCAAAACCATAGGAAGTCCCACCAGCCAGACACAACTGATATCAATCTGCATTGCCGTTTTGGTATCACCGCCGTTGCGGAAGGCACCGACAATCAATAAAAATGTGAGAGATTTGATATTCATCATAATAATAATGACAATCAAAAGGTTCATACATTGGCTGTAAACCTCAGGAGAAACGTCATAGGGCATCAAAATCAGCGGTCTTGCAAAGATAAATACCACCGAAAGGATGGCAGAGGTAATACTCAAAAGCACAAGTAAGCGTTTGGTATAAAGATAAGCATCTTCATAATGTCCTGCGCCCACCGCTTTTCCAATCAAAACACCGCCTGCGTTGCCGCTGCCGTGGAAAAATACCAGTAATAAACGCTCAATATTCTGGACAATAGTGATGATTACCATAGCCTCAGGACTGATTTGGGCAAAAACCCAAGAATAGAGGAAGATACCCAAGGACCACATCATTTCATTAAAGATAACAGGGGAAGAGGTTTTGAAGAATCGAACCACCAAATCCTTAGAAATGGAGGAAAGCTCCTTCCATTTTGCCGCCTGAATCATCTTTTTGCTGTAAACCACCGAGAGCATTACCACAAATTCAGCAATACGGGCAATTACCGTAGCAATCGCCGCACCTGTTACCCCTAAAGCAGGGACACCCAAGTGTCCAAAAATCAAAATCCAATTAAGAACCACATTCACTACAAGGCCGATAACCCGCACCAGAAAAGGAAGTCCCGCATTTTCGCTGGAGCAAACGCTAAAATCAAAGGCGGTGGTAATGGCGGTAAAAAGATAACCGATAGAAACGATTCTTAAATAGGTAATTCCAACCTCCATGGTGGCGGCATCTGCCCGAAACGCCTGAAAAATCTGTTTCGGGAACACCAACGCAGCAAAGACAAAAATGGCAGACAAAATTACCGAAAGATGAAGGCTCAAGCCTAGAATCTTCCGCATTTGTTTCACGTCCCCAAGCCCCCAGAATTGGGAAGAAAAGACGCTTGCACCGCAACAGATTCCAAAGAGAAAGACGGTATAAAGAAAGTATACCTGATTCCCGATTCCCACCGCCGCAATGGCGGATTCTCCAAGCTGTCCCACCATTACGGTGTCCACCAGATTCACCAAAGAGGCAATCAGCTCTTTCAGCGCCATGGGAATCATCAAAAGAAAGAAATTTTTATAAAATTTTGTCATGGTCAAACTCCTTATGTCAAAAAATGGAAATTACTGTTTGATTCCTTTCATTGTGAGGCTGATGCGTTGCTTTTTCACATCCACCTCTAAGATACGAACCTTGACAATATCTCCAATAGAAACCACATCCATGGGGTGCTTCACATACTTGTCCGAAAGCTGAGAAATATGCACCAAGCCGTCCTGATGAACGCCAATATCCACAAATGCGCCAAAATCAATGACATTGCGGACAGTTCCGGTCATTTCCATACCCTCTTTTAAGTCCTCAATACTCATCACATCGCTCCTGAGAAGGGGTTGTTCCACCTCACTTCTGGGGTCACGGCCCGGCTTTTGCATCTCCTGCATAATATCTTTTAAGGTAGGTACACCTACCCCGAGTTCCTCTGCAAGTTTATTGAAACCATAAGAATTGGCGTCAGACTCCAATTTTGCCATATTCTGCGCCGAAATATCCTTCAGGCTATATCCTAAGGTTTCCAACAATCCCTTGACTGCAGGATAGCTTTCGGGATGGACAGAGGTATTGTCCAAAACGTTTTTGCCGTCCTTAATACGGAGGAATCCCGCACATTGCTCAAATGCCTTGGGACCCAGCTTGGGCACCTTTTTCAGCTGACTGCGGCTGGTAAAAGCACCCTCGGTTTCCCGATAAGTGACAATGTTTTTGGCAAGGGCAGAGGAAATACCCGAAATATGGGTGAGCAGGGGTACCGAGGCGGTGTTTAAGTCCACGCCGACACTGTTTACCGCGTCCTCAACAACGCCACCAAGAGCCTCGCTCAAGCGTTTTTGGTTCATATCGTGCTGATATTGACCCACACCAATGGCTTTTGGTTCGATTTTTACCAATTCTGCCAGAGGGTCCTGAATCCGCCGTGCAATGGAGATGGCACTACGGCGGGTCACATCAAAATCGGGGAATTCTTCTGCGCCCAGCTTGGATGCAGAATACACCGATGCCCCTGCCTCATTGGTAATCAAGTAGCGCACCTTGGTACCCGGTATGGTCTTTAATAATTCTGCTACAAAAATCTCGGTTTCCTTAGAGGCAGTACCGTTTCCAATGGAAATCAAATCCACATTATGCTTTTGAATCAGTTTTTTGATCAGCTCTGCCGCCGCTTGTTTTTGTGCCTCGGAATGGGTCACATAAATCACGCCGGTGTCCAAAACCTTGCCGGTGCCGTCTACCACCGCAACCTTACAGCCTGTGCGGTAGCCCGGGTCCAGACCGATGACCACCTTTTGATGAATGGGCGGCTGCATCAGCAGGTTTTTCAGGTTTACCTTGAACACCTGAATGGCTTGCTCCTGCGCAAATTCGGTCAGCTCGTTGCGGATTTCCCGCTCGATGGAGGGGGCAATCAAACGCAGGTAGGCATCTTCGGTTGCTTGCTTTACATAATCCGTGGTTGGTGCAGGAACCTTGCTACACTCCTTGCGCAGCAGATAGCTTAAAATCTTCTCGGTGTCGGCTTCGATAGAAACCGAGAGCATTTTTTCTTTTTCCCCACGGTCAATGGCAAGGGTACGATGGGGAGCCAGCTTGGTGCAAGGCTCTGAAAAGTCATAATACATCCGGTATACGCTGTCTTCTTCGGTTGCCGCCTTGGCGGTGACCATGCCCGATTGGAAAGTAATATCCCGGATCCGCTTGCGGTAATCGGCGTTATCAGAAACCCGCTCTGCCAAGATATCCATGGCACCCTGCAGGGCATCCTCGACGGATTCCACTTCTTTTTCGGGGTTTACATAACTTTCTGCAATCGAAAGAATATCACAGTCCTGTTCCTGTGCGGCAAGGACATCTGCAAGGGGGTCCAAGCCCTTTGCCTTTGCCACGGTGGCACGGGTTTTCCGCTTGGGGCGGTAGGGACGATAAAGGTCCTCCACCTCGGTGAGTTTTTGGCAGGCATCAATGGCTGCGGCAAGCTCCTCGGTCAGGTTGCCCTGCTCTGCAATGATTCGCTTGACATCTTCTTTGCGCTCCTGCATATTTCTGAGATAGAGGAGGCGCTCCTCCAAGGTACGCAGAACTTCATCGTTCAGCTCTCCTGTTGCCTCTTTACGGTAACGGGCAATAAAGGGGATGGTGTTTCCCTCATCAATCAGGGCGATGGTGTTGTCCACCTGCCATTGCTTTAAGTTTAATTCTTCCGCTAATTGTGTTGCGATTTCCATTTGTTATTCCCTCGTTTCCTTTGCCAGTTTATTGAGTGCCGCAAAGCGGTGACTGATGGCGTTTTTCCCCTCAGCGGGAAGCTCTGCCAGCGATTGCTTTAAGTCCTCGATATAAAAGACAGGGTCATAACCAAACCCGCTCTTCCCCCGTTTTTCGGTGAGGATTTTGCCGTGGCATTCCCCACGAAAAAGGCGGGTTTCTTTGCCCGGCTCTGCAAGGGCAATCACACAGACAAATTGGGCACTCCGCTGCTCTGTGGGAACCCCGTCAAGGGCAGTAAGGAGTTTTTCAATATTCTCCCCGTCGGTGGCGTTTTCCCCTGCATAGCGGGCAGTATAAATGCCCGGCGCACCGCCTAAGTAGTCCACACAAAGACCGCTGTCGTCGGCGATACAAGGCTTTCCGGTTGCCTGCATAATGGTTTCTGCTTTCTTGGCGGCGTTTTCTTCAAAGGTGGCGCCGTCCTCCACCACGTCAATATCTCCCACCCCTGCCTGAGTCTGGGTGATGATGGTATAGCCTTCTCCTAAAATCTGGGAGATTTCTTCTGCTTTATGCTGATTTTTGCTTGCTAAAATGTAGGTTTGCATCCATATTTGCCCCCTTTGGTATATCTCTTTAAAAAATAGCATTTTTTCAAATCTTTGTCAACTTTTTCTTGATTCTTCTCTTGTGATTGAAAAATCGTTATGGTATAATGAGTTATTAGTGGAAGAGGGAGGCGTTTCTATGGAGATGAACCTCATGATGGAAGAAATTTTTGGGGCATTGTCTATTGTTTTTCGAGTGCTACAAGTTTTGATTGTTTTCGGGTTGATTCTGTTTGGCATCATAAAAATGGCAAAGCTCATCAAAAAGAACAAACTTTTCAAAAATAAAAAAGCATGGGTCGTATCGGTTATTTGTATGTTGGTTTCTACGGCTTCCTTGGTTTTTAATATAGGATTTCTTCGGCTTGTTATAATTTTTGCCCTGATTCCCGTCATGCATCCGATGATTTTGGTTACCACCAATTTGTATGCGGCAAAATATGCAGAAGAAATCCCCAAATTAAAAGTGGTCAATAGGGTTTTGAATCTTAGCTATGTGATATTTTGGATTTTTTTACCGGATATTTTTACGGAGGGACCATCCTATTTTTTCTTTAATCTGATTCACCATCAGGGTCTTTCTGTCATAGCCTTTGTCATATCCGGAGTATCCATCTTGGTACATATCGGGTGTTTTATGACACAAATGGGAGAAATCAAGAAGTTAAAGAGTGTTGTGCGTTGATTGGATGGAGGTGCTTTTTATGAAAACTGTGAATATCGGAGGCGTTATCATCGGCGGGGGCAATCCCATTGCCGTTCAGTCTATGACCAATGTGCCCACTCAGGACGTTTCCCTTGCGGTTCAGCAGGTGAATGCCTTAGCTGAGGCGGGTTGTGACATTGTGCGCCTTGCGGTGCCCGATGAGGCGGCGGCAAAGGCCATGGAGGAGATTGTGGAAAAAACCTCGGTTCCCTTGGTGGCAGACATCCATTTTGACCATCGGCTGGCGCTGATGTGCATGGAACGTGGGGTACATAAAATCCGCATCAACCCCGGCAACATCGGCGGGGAGGAAAACGCCGCGGCAGTTGCCAAGGCGGCAAAGGCGAAAGGGATTCCCATCCGCATCGGGGTCAATGGGGGGTCTTTGGAGCAGGGACTTTTAGAGCAATGCGGCGGCAACCTTGCCAAAGCGATGATAGAGAGTGCCAAGCGGCATATTGCGATTTTGGAACGGTATGATTTTACCGATATTGTGCTTTCGATGAAATCCTCTTCGGTGAAAACCACCATTGAGGCGTATCGGATGGCACGGGAGGCGTTTGATTATCCTCTGCACCTTGGGGTGACCGAGGCGGGTACCTACAAAGCGGGTTTGGTCAAGTCTGCGGTGGGCATCGGTGCCCTTTTGGCAGATGGAATCGGGGACACCATTCGGGTTTCTCTCACCGACGACCCCATCAAGGAGCCGGAGGCGGCAAAGCTGATTCTTCGGGCACTGGATTTGGACGAAAACCATATTGAGGTGGTTTCCTGCCCCACCTGCGGGCGGACCAAGATTGACCTGATTCCCATTGCCAATGCGGTTTCCGAGGCAGTAGAGAAGATTCCTGCCAAACTGAAGGTGGCGGTGATGGGTTGCGTGGTCAACGGCCCCGGCGAGGCAAAGGATGCCGATGTGGGTATTGCAGGCGGCGATGGCTGTGCGGTGCTCTTTAAAAAAGGTGAAATTGTAAGAAAACTGCCCGAGGCGGAGATTGTGCCCGCCTTGCTGGCAGAAATCAAGAGGATGACGGAATGAACGGAATTTTAGAATTGTTTGACAAGGTGACGGTGCTGGAGGAGTTTGCCCAAAAGCTGGAGCAGACCACCTTAGAAAAGTGCGACCTTTTTCTGGAAGAAAACCGGGTGGAGCTGGAGCTGGCATCGGATGTGTATCTGCCATCTGCCCCCTTGGAGGAATACCGTCAAACGGTGATGAATACCTATGGACTGAAAGAAATTGCCCTCAAGGTGCATTATCAGGATTTTCAGCCGGAGGATGGGTATTTTCAGGATTTGATGGAGCGCTTTTTGAGGGAGAACCCTGCCTGCCGCATTTGTTTGAGTGGGGCAAAGGTTTCCTATGCCGACGGGGTTTTGACCGTCAGCGGAATCAACGGCGGTGAGGAATTCCTCACCCAGCGCAGATTTACCGAATTTTTGACCCGCACCACCCAAGAGGAAACCAATGTAGTCATTCAGGTAGAAACCGTCTTTGAAAAGGTGGATATGGAGGCATACCTCAAGCAGCGGGAAGAGGCGCAGCATAGCCTTGCAGAAACCGCTGCCCACGCCGCACCCAAGCATGCAGAAGTGACCCAAAGCAAGAGCGTCAGCGAGGGTATGCTCTTTGGCAAAGCCATTCCCCCTGAAGATGTGATGCCCATTGCGGATCTGACCGAGGGGATGCAGCAATGCGTGGTAGAGGGCGAGGTCCTCAGCGCAGAAAGCCGCGAATTCAAAGGAAAAAGCAACCGCGGTGGGGATTATTCCACCACCATTATCGAATTCAATCTGGGCGATGACAGTTGGGCGTGCTCCTGTAAGCTCAGAGGCAATTCCGAGCGGATGCAGGCGGCACTTGGTGGCATCAAAGAGGGCAAGCGACTGCGGGTCAAGGGCGATTATGAAAACGATGAATACGCCCACAAAACCTTGCTCACCGTCAAGGCGGTGGAGCTGTTGCCCCCTGTCCCTGTACGGCAGGATACTGCTCAGCAAAAGCGGGTGGAGCTCCACCTGCATACCAAAATGAGCGCGCTGGATGCGGTCTCCTCTGCAAGCGATTTAATCAATCGGGCGGCAGGCTGGGGACACAAGGCCATCGCCATCACCGACCACGGTGTGGCGCAGGCATACCCCGAGGCGGTCAAAGCCTTGAACGGACTTCGTAAAAAGGGAAATGAGGATTTTAAGATTCTCTATGGTATGGAGGGCTACCTCATCAACGACACCGATTCAGCGGTAGGAAGGCTCAATGCCAAGGGCAAAGGCGAACCCTATGTGGTGTTTGATATTGAAACCACAGGACTTAGCCCTGTGAGTGAAGAAATTACCGAAATCGGTGCAGTGAAGATTGTGAATGGGGAGATTGGCGAAACCTATTCTCAGCTGATTAACCCCCAAAAACCGATTCCTGAAAAAATTGTTACCCTTACCGGAATTACCGATGCCATGGTGGCGGACAAGCCTACCATTGACACGGCGTTACCCGAATTTTTGGCGTTTTGTGAGAGGGCAACGGTGGTTGCCCACAATGCGGCGTTTGATACCGGATTCATCCGTCAAAAGGCGGGAAAACTGGGACTGCTTTTCTCCAATCCGGTGATGGATACCCTGCGGCTTTCCCGAGAGCTGTTTCCGCAGGCGGAAAAGCATTCTCTGGGCGTGATTGCAGAGCGGATGGGAGTTTCTTTGGAGAACCACCATCGGGCGGTGGATGATGCCACCGCCACCGCGGAAATCTTTTTGAAGTTTCAGGATTTGGCGGCAGAACAAGGCGGAACGCAAGGGATTGACCAAAACCCTGCCCTTTTGAAAAATCCCCGCTATCATATCATTCTGCTTGCCCAGAATCCTGTGGGACTGAAGAACCTGTATCAACTGATTTCCAAGTCCAACCTGAACTATTACTACCGCAAACCCCAGATTCCCCGCAGCGTACTGGAAAAGCATCGGGAGGGGTTGATTTTGGGCTCTGCCTGCGAGGCGGGCGAGCTGTTCCGTGCCATTGTAGAGGGCAAAAGCCAGAGCGATTTGGAAGAAATGGCACAATTCTATGACTTTTTGGAAATCCAACCCATCGGCAACAACCAATTTATGGTGCGCAACGGTTCTGTGGCGGACGAGGAGGGTTTACGCACCCTCAATCGCAAGGTGGTAGAGCTGGGTGACAAGCTGGGCATTCCGGTCTGTGCCACCTGTGACGTGCATTTTATGGACCCCAAGGACGAGATTTACCGTCGGGTGCTTCAGGGCGCACAAGGCTATGACGATGCCGACCAACAGGCACCCCTTTATTTGAGAACCACCGATGAAATGCTGGAAGAATTTGCGTACTTAGGTGAGGAAAAGGCATTCGAGGTGGTGGTGACCAACACCAATCGGATTGCGGACCGCATCGAGGAGATTATGCCGTTGAAAACCGGCTCTTACCCGCCGTCCATTGAGAACTGTGAACAGGATTTGGTGGATATGTGCCACAAAAAGGCACACGCCATCTACGGCGACCCGCTGCCCCAGATTGTGCAGGAGCGGATGGACAAGGAACTGAATTGTATCGTCAACTACGGATTTTCCGTCATGTATATGATTGCCCACAAGCTGGTGAAAAAGTCCAACGAGGCAGGGTATATGGTAGGCTCCCGAGGCAGTGTCGGGTCCTCTTTTGCGGCATTCCTGTCCGATATTACCGAGGTCAATGCCCTTTGCCCCCATTACATCTGCCCCAACCCTGATTGCAAGCACAGCGAGTTCTTTGAAAAGGGTGAATATCCCACCGGTATGGATATGCCGGACAAGGATTGTCCCCATTGCGGCACCCGTATGAAAAAGGACGGCCTGACCATTCCCTTTGAAACCTTTTTGGGGTTCAAGGGGGACAAGGTCCCCGATATCGACCTGAACTTCTCGGGCGAATATCAGGCGACGGCACACAAATATGTGGGCGAGCTGTTTGGCGAGGAATATGTATTCAAGGCAGGTACCATCGGCACCATTGCAGAAAAGACCGCCATCGGCTTTTATGGTAAAAAGTATTACGAGAACAAGGGCATCAATGCCCCCGAGGCGGAGCTGCAAAGGGTTTCCAAGGGCTTGATTGATGTCAAGCGCACCACCGGTCAGCACCCCGGCGGCATCATTGTTTGTCCCAAAACCATGGACATTCACGATTTCTGTCCGGTTCAGCATCCGGCGGATAAGGCGAATTCGGACATCATCACCACCCACTTTGACTTCCATTCCATCCACGATAACCTGCTCAAGCTGGATATCTTAGGCCACGATGACCCATCCACCATCCGTATGCTGGAGGATTTGACCGGCATCAACGCCAAGGAAATCCCGCTGGATGACAAAAAGACCATGAGTATCTTCTCAGGCACCGAGGCGTTGGGGGTGACCCCCGAACAGATTCACAGCGAGGTGGGAACCTTCGGTGTACCGGAGTTTGGAACCTCGTTTACCCGCCAGATGTTGGTGGACACCAAGCCTACCACCTTTGTAGAGCTGGTCATTATTGCGGGACTTTCCCATGGTACCGATGTGTGGCTGAATAACGCCCAGGATTTGGTCAAAGCCGGCAAGGCGAACCTTTCTGAGGTTATTGGACTTCGTGACGATATTATGGTATTTTTGATGCAGAACGGAGTAGAGCCGGGACTGGCGTTTCAGATTATGGAGTTTGTTCGTAAAGGCCGTGCCGCAAGAGAGGGTATGCCCCCCGAATATGAGGAGGCAATCAAGGCACAACCCACCATTCCTGACTGGTACTTGGATTCCTGTAAAAAGATTCAGTATATGTTCCCCAAAGCCCACGCCGCCGCCTATGTAATGATGGCGTTTCGGATTGCGTGGTTCAAGGTGAACTATCCGGTGGAATTTTATATTGCCTACTTTACCGTCCGCGCCGATTTGTTTGATGCCACCATCATGGCGCAGGGTGTGGACAAGGTCAAGAGTGAGATGCGGAAAATCAGCCTGAAAGGCAACAACATCACCGCCAACGAAAAGAGTTTGTATACCATTCTGGAAATCTGTCTGGAAATGTACGAGCGGGGCATCGACTTTTTGCCGGTGGATTTGTATCAATCTCACGCTTCCAAGTTCCAGAAGGTAGGTAATAGTATTCTGCCGCCGCTCAATGCCTTCCCCGGTGTGGGAACCGCTGCGGCAGAATCGATTTATCACGCGGCACAGGAGGGCAAGTTCCTCTCTCAGGAGGATTTGAAAAACCGTTCCGGTGCCAACAAGGCGGTCATTGAAATCCTGAACGAAAACGGGGTGCTCAAGGACCTGAAAGAAAGCAGCCAGATGGATATGTTTGGATTATTTTAGGAGGAAGATATGAAGAAATATGTATACCAGACCCGAGGCACCTGCGCAAGACAGATTGCCTTTGGAATCGAAGAAAATATCCTGCACGATGTGCAGTTCGTCTTTGGCTGCAGCGGAAACACCCAAGGGGTTGCCCGCTTGGCTGAGGGGATGGAGGTTGACAAGGTCATTGCGTTGCTCTCTAACATTGACTGCAACGGCAGAGGCACTTCCTGTCCGGCGCAACTGGCAACCGCCCTCAAAAAGGCGAAAAACGGGGAATTGACACCCATAGAGTAAAAAAAGGCTGTACCCGTCGGGTACAGCCTTCTTTTTGTCATCTTGAGCGAAGAACACAGGGGACTTCACCGCTTAGCAGCAACCGTTGTTGCAGCCGCAACCGTCATTGTTGTTACCACAGCAGCAGCTAATCAGGATGATAAGAATGATAATCCAGAGGCAGTTGTCACCACCAAAACCGTTACCAAAACAGCCCATACGTACACCTCCTTACCATAAATGCTGACATATATAGAAACTTCGCAGACAAGCTGCAAAGATGGCAAGAGTTACCGGCAAGACCAGCTTGCCGGATAGCCGAGGGCGGGGCGATTGCCGCCGCCTTCGACTATGTACCCTTTGTGACGTTTTGTCACTTAGTCACAGCAGCAGTCTAGGCTACGTGTGTCTGCATTGTTGTTGCCGCAGCAACAGAAGAGGAGAATCAGGATCAAAATAATCCACAGACAGGAGTTTCCTCCCTGAGAACATCCGCACATCTTGCTTTGCACCTCCTATTTAGTGTTCACTTTATCATATGTGATAGGTGGGTTTTGGTTCCTGTGGAAAACAAAAAAACACCCGCAAGGGTGTTTTTGTTTGGGAAAGAACACAGGGGACGGTTCTCTGTGCTGTTCACACAGGAATTTCCTATCATCCGGACGGGGGGCGACCATCTTTCGTTTGCGTAAACGCTACTTTTGCTCGTCCAAAAGTAGCCAAAACGACGCCGGGGGTCTTGCCCCCAGGAACCCCCGCACATCCCCCAACAAGTCTGTCAAAAAGATTTTCTTTCTCCGCCCCCTTAAATCCCTAAGGGGGCGAACTGTAAAAATTTCCAGTTTTTTACAAAAAACACTTGCAAAAGAGAAAAATCTGTGATATAGTAAGGATGCGACATAAACCACATAAAGGCTTTTATCCCGCGTTTTTACCCTTGGTAAAAATGCAGGCTTATTTCCAATGCGGGGTTTTCCTTTATGTGTTTGGAGTTTGTGTCGCAACAAAAAGCCATGCATTTTTCGGTGCGTGGCTCTGCGTGGCCGCGCATTTTTTTATTTTACGAATGAGAGGATGAAAATGTATGCCAAATTATCAAAAACTATATCACAAATTATTCAACGACATCACAGATATTATAGAAGATTTGAAAAAATCTCAGCAGGAGGCAGAAGAAATGTACTCCAATTCTGCGAAGAGGAGGACAAAGAGCAAAACGAAGAAAGGAACTCTCCGTCCGGAGGATAGAAAATACTGCAACAAAAAAACACCCGCAAGGGTGTTTTTTCTCATTCAAATCCAAGGTACTTGGCTGCAATCTTTGCCGCCAGCCCGCACAACTCTGCGCAGGGTCTTTTTTTGTAATAGGCTTCGGTGCGCTCTTGCGCCGGTGCTTTGGAGGCTTCCTCCTGCCCCAAAAGGTTCCGACAAATGATAGAGCCGGTTTCTTTTTTGAACTCCTCTGCCATCTGCTGAATCAGCTGATAGTGCGCCTTTTTGGTGGGCGGGTCATGGGGTTTGGTATAGCCTTGCTTCATACCGGCAACCAAAAACATACCGCTGACCGCACCGCAGACTTCCCGCATACCGCCCATGCCGCCACCCATGGAGGAGGCAAGCCGCAGGGCAAGCTCTTTGTCCAGATTCAGTTCTTGATGGAATGCCAGAAGCACCGCCTGACAACAGTTATAACCGCTTGTGAAATAATGAATCGCTTTTTCTTGGTATGTCATAATCGTTCTCCTTATAGAGCCAAATCCGGCTCCGGTTTTTTATTCTCTCCGCCCCAGTAGCGTACCTCGTCCAGTCGCTTGAACACATACCCCTGCTCCTTGAGATAGGTAATGATGGAGGGCAGCGCCTCTGCGGTGGCTTTTTTTGCGGTGGCATCGTGCATCAATACCACGATGTTTTTCCCGTAGGCGGTCTTTTTGATGGTTTCCAAAAGCTGGGGCGCGGGGCGTTTTCCGTCCCCCTCGGCATCCCCGTTTAAGCAGTTCCAATCGGCAAAATAATAGCCGTTTTTCTTGAGTAGCTGCTTGTATTCCTGCTTTTGTGCCGCATAACTGCCCGCGTTGTGGCTCCCGCCGGGGAACCGGAACAGCCGGAAGGGTGCCTCTCCGGTGATGGAATAAATCATTTCGTTGGTTTTTTCCACCTCCGCCATAAAGCTCTCCCCGCTGGCATACAGCTCCTTGTACTGGTGGGAATAGGAGTGCCCCGCCAGGAGGTGTCCCTCCTCATAGGCACGCTTGGCAATGTCGCCGTTGCCCTCCAGCATCCTGCCCAGTACAAAAAAGGTGGCTTTCACATCCTGTTCCTTCAGGGCGTCCAGAATGGCAGGGGTCACCGTCCTGCTGGGTCCGTCGTCAAAGGTCAGATAGCAGACCTTTTCCTCGGTCCCTTGTGCCTCTACGGCAAGCTTTAACAGGTCGTTTTCCTCGGTTGCCGCAGGAATTTCCGATTTTGGTTCCGGTTGCGGTACGGGAATGGTTTCTACTTGTTCGCCGCTGACCGCAAGCTCTTTTTCCTGAGGGAGGAGATGGCTGACGCCCATTCCTACCACAGCTGCAATCAATACAACTGCCAAAGAACAAAGCAGAAGAAATCGCGTCTGTTTTCTGCGCTCTTCTTGTTCCTGTCTGCGTTTCTGCCTGAGGGCAGAAAAATCTTTCTCATTCATAAAAGTGCCTCTTTCCTTCGATGTTTCACTTCATTTTACTCGTTTTTTTGGGCTTTGTCAATGCACAATCCCGAACCGGATAATCCGCGCCGCCCGCAACAGACCCAACATTCCCCAATAGAGCAAAAAGATGCGGGGAGAGAAGAGGCTCGCCTCAAGCAATGAGGAAACCGAGATTCCGATCAGCATGGCAAATCCTGCCACAAAAAACCCCCGAAACTCCTTTTTTGCGGTAAAAATCGAGGTCAGAGTAGAGTGGGCAAGCCGGAGCAAATACCACAAAAAGAACAACAGTCCCAACATTCCAAGCTCCAGCAGAAAGCTGAAATAGAGCGGACTGACCGCAAGGGGTCCTGTCTCGGCAGTCAGCGCATTGCTGTAAAAATCCAGAAAAACCCCGCGGCGAATGCCAAATCCGTTGCTCCACACCTGCCGGAACGCAGAAATCAGGTTGATAAAAAAGTTTCCGTAGGATTTTGGCACATCCCACATGGCAACAATGTTTTCGATGGCAGTTCCGGTCATTGCCGGTGCAAGAAACAGCAACATCGGCAGATACCGCCAGTCAAACAACAAAATCAGCAACAAAAGCTCTGCCGAAAACCCGATAAACGCCGCCCGGGACTGGGTTGCGGTGACTGCACTAAAGGTCAGCATCAAAAGGGGAATCAGATAGGCAATGCGGCGTGGCGTGGAGGAAAAGGTCATGGGCGCAATAAACGCAAAGGGAAACAGCAGAACCATCACCTCACCAAAGGTCACACTGTCTAAAAAGGTTGCACGGGCGGTACTGCCAAAAACCTCCTGCTGAAAGAAACCCAACGCACACAACAAAAGCAAAAGCAGATAAATGCAGCGGAGCGCCTTGACAAAATCCTCTGCTGTGCGGATGGCAAAGGAAATCAAAAAGAAAAAACAAACGCCGAGCAACAGGTAGGACAGGGTTTTTGCAGCAGAAGAAGGCAGTGCCAAGGCAAACAATACCCCGAAAATGGTCAAAAGCAGGCAGACCATGGCAAACACCATTCCCGTCCGCATCAGCCGATGATGGGCAAAATAGAAGATTGCCACCGTCAAAAAAGCCCCAAACAGGAAGGTTGCGCTGCAAAAAGATTCGGGAATCAGCAAAACCACCGCCAAAAAGGCAGAAATAGCAAGACTGTTCCAAGGAAGAGAGGGTTTGGGGGTCACAAAAGACAGTCTGCGAATCCAAAGGGTTCCTTTTTTGTAAAAGGTGCTGGCATAATAGGCATTTGTCAGGTGCTTGGGGTCAAGAATCGCCTGCACCCATCGGCTCTGGATGATGTGTGTATCCATCCACCGCCAAACCTTCCATAGAAAACTGGAGGTCAGGGTGAGCCTGAGTTTGCGGGTCAGCCAAACCAAGCATTGACAGAAAAAGCTCTCCTGCCAGATAAGAACCAACGTTTTCTTCATCATGCCCTCCTTTCCCTTTCTCCAAAATCGGACAAAAGACTTCCTTATTTAATATATTATATATACATGGCAAAATTTATACGCCCATAACAGGTGGACCCGGGTGCGTTCTGTTATCCCGTGGAACAATTTTCGCATTTCTATCGTCTAATTGTATAAGCAAACGATGAAAACACCGCTTTTTACACTCAGCATAGCACAGTTTTCACAAATTTGCAATGAATTTACGCAAAAGGGGTTGACAGATTGGAAAAATGATATTATAATGAAACGCAAACTAAAATAGAATATTTGCGTGCATTGTGCGGCTGCGTGTATTCAGATATTTTATTTCAGTTCCCGAAAGACCGCCAAAACCGGCAAAAACGGGTTGTCAATCGGGATAAGGGCTGAATTGGGTGAAAACATATTTCATTTTTTTGGGGGATTTGTTACAAAACTATTAAAAATGAGATTAAATGTTGACATTTCACTCCTTTTAGTGCTATAATTTGAATAAAGTTGACGGGTGTATTGTCTTTTGGGGCAGAACCCTGTTGACGAACTGTCGCAGAGCCAGTAGAAACTGCGGCAAGTAAAACAGAAAAAAATTAAAATTTTTATATTTAAGGAGGATTTGAGAATGAGAAATCTCAAAAAAGTAGTTGCTTTAGTAGCAGTTTTCGCTATGATGGTTAGTACTGTAGCTTTTGCTCAGACTTACTCCGACGTAGTTGAAACCGATGTATATGCTGAAGCAGTAGAAACCTTAAGTGCACTCGGCATCTTCACAGGTGACGATGCAGACAATGATGGTGTTATGGACTTTAGACCTGCTGATACCATTACCAGAGCTGAGGTTGCTGCAATCGTTTGCAGAATCCAGAATCTGAATATCGTAGGCGCAGGTTCCACCCCCTTCGTTGACGTACCTTCCAGCCACTGGGCTTCCGGTTATGTTGCTCAGGCAGCAGGCCAGGGTATCATCAACGGTTATGGCGATGGTAACTTCGGTCCGGACGACAACGTAACTTACGAGCAGGTAGTTAAAATGCTGATGGAAACCCTGGGTTACAACCTGTTTGCTAACAGCAACGGTGGTTATCCTTCCGGTTACCTGGCAGCTGCTCAGCGTTGGGAAGTTCTGGACGGTGTTGTAGGCGGCGCAGTTGGCGCTGAAGCTTCCAGAGGTATGGTTGCTCAGTTGGTTAACAACGCAATCGATACTCCCTTGATGCAACAGACCGTTTGGGGTTCTGACAACAACTGGGAAGTTCTGGACGGCGGCTTGCTGGCAGGCGGCGTTGGTAATCGTCAGTTCTCTACTCTGCTGAAGAGAGACCTGAAGGTTTACAAAGCATCTGGTGTTGTTGTTGCAAACAGCTATGCTGACCTCAGCGCAGGTAGCAACTACCTGAACACTGATGACAAGAAGACTGTTAAGGTTCAGTATGATGCTAACGAAGTAAACACCAACTATGGTTTTGCTGCTCTGGCTAACCCTGTAACCTTCTATCAGGGCGAAGTTGACGCTGATGCATTCCTGGGCAAGGCAGTTACTCTGTACGCAGCTCAGAAATTGGATGGTTCCTTCGAACTGGTTACTCTTGCAAAGGCTACCGGCCTGAACAAGGAAGTATCTTTCGGTATCGACCTGTATGATGGTATCACCACCAATGCTGGTACTACCACCACTTATGACCTGGCTTACCTGACCAGCGAAGCAAGCACCAATGCTATCAAGGCTCGTGTTGAAGGTGGCGCACCCATCATCCTGAATGGTTCTGCTGCAGGTAATGGTGCTTTGACCAACTTCTTCAGCAACTCTGCTGTTAACACTGGTTTGATCGATCCTTGCGATGCTGAGGATTACAGCGGTAAGGTTACTCTGGTTAACTTTGATGATGACAACGCTTATGACTTGGTAAGCATCGAAATCGGTACTTCCGCAGTTGTTAAGGGCGTTGCTGCAAATGGTCAGCTGACTCTGATGAGCTCTGTAACCGTTCCGATTGTAAGCGGCGGTGTACTGGCAAGAACTCAGAACCTGGCTACCTTGAACTTTGAAAATGACGACACTTCTTATCTCGTAAACTTGACCAAGAACGGTGAGGCAATTGACTACACCGAGCTGAACAAGTGGGATGTTATCACCATCGTAAACGGTGATATCACTGGTCCTACTAACGGCTGCGATGTTTACAATGTATCTGTTCTGGCTGACGAGAGCACCGTTGACGGTTATGTAGCTGCTATCAACACCAAGGGTCAGATCAAACTGAACGATGGTAACTGGTACACCTACAGCAGCACTGGCTATGGCCTGAGAAACATGAAGAACGGCGTTTCCGGTAGATTCTACATCGATGCTTATGGCAAGATCGTAGCTCTGGATGACGAAGTTGAAGTTGAAGGCGTAGAAGTATCTGTTGCTGACAACTATGCAGTTGTTCTGCAGGCTATGAGCAAGGTTGACGGCTTCGGCGGCAACGTAATTCTCCAGCTCCTGACCAAGGAAGGCGAAATCGTTGAGAAGAAGCTCGCTTCTACCGTAAGCTTGAAGAACTATGCAGGCCATGTAGCTGACCTTGTTCCTGCTGCAGGAACTACTCCGGCAAGCAGTGCAACCATCAATGCTCTGGCAGGTGGTTCCGCTCCTTCCGACCTGAATGACTTTGCATTCAAACTGGCTGACATCTTCACTACTTCCGGTACTACTACCACTGCAGATGCTGAATGTGCTACTCTGGTAGGCGACCTGGCTGGTAAGATGGTTTCCATCACCGAGAACTCTGCTGGCGCAATCAAGGTTATCACCATGACTCAGACTGCTTCTGATGAAGAAGATATGTATCTGGCTGCTAACTCCGGTACTTCCAGCATTGCATACGACGACGAAGATATGAAGTTTGCGAATGGCGTTCAGATTGATGAGGATACTCTGGTATTCTACGTAACTGATGCTGCTACTACCGGTTCTTTGACCGGCTACGGTGATACCAGCTCCGCTGCTGCTGATTACTCTGTAATTGGTACCGGTGCAGACCTGGCTAAGAATTCTACCGGTTACAAGATGGCTGCATTCGACGATGGTGACGATATTGCAAAGGCAATCATCGTTTACAACACCACCGGCGCTATCAAGCCTTCTTCCAACGTTGCAGTTATCGCAAGCGTTGCTACCACCGTTGCTAACGGCGTAGACGTTGTTTACGAAATTTCTTACTACCAGAACGGCGAACTGAAGACCGCTGTAACCCGTACCGACCTGGATACCGGCGCTGCAAATGACCTGTCCAACGCTACCCTGGGTGACGTTTACACCCTGAACGTAAGCAATGGCATCATCTCCGCTGCTTCCAAGGTAATGGATTACAACACCAATCGTCAGATTGTTAAGAGTGGTTCTCCTGTTTCCGTAACCGCTGGTTGGGCTACCAATGGCGTAGGTTTGATTACCAACGTTAACGATGTTACCACTATGTTTGGTACTTTGAACGGTGTTAGCGCAAGAGGTAACCTGAACCTGAGCACTGGCGATAGCATTTCCGCTAAGGATCTGGATGCTGCTAACGTATACGTTGTAGATCCCAACAAGAAGGATCTGGCACAGCTGTTTGTTGGTTCTGCAGGCAACGCATTTGTTGACGAGAACCTCGTATTGGCTAAGCTGCCTTCTGGTGTTACTACCAGAACTCTGGATGTTAAGTGGAAGAACGATTCTACTCCCACCCAGATCGTAGTTAATGGTTCTAACGAAAACGTATTGCTGAGCCAGGTATTCGCTTACGAATATGACGGCGATGTAATCGACGTAGTTATTTACCTGCCGTTCAGCTTCAACTACACCTTCACTGATATCTAAGAAGAAGTGTAACTTGAAAGCGTGAATACGCATAACAAAAGGGATACCCAATGGGTATCCCTTTTTTTTGTTTTATTCACCTTTGCGTGAGTGCTATTGCCCATCGGGCAGTTTTATTTGCCTCACGCCAAGTGATATTGCTACGCGGTGTATCTATTTCCGCCTAAATGGTATCTTGACAATTTGTTGTATCATGTATATAATATAAAAAATAGGATATATTTATTGTATCAATAATAGGAGGGAAGGAAATGCAAATCAACACAGAAACAATTACTACAATCACTGCGGCAAATCAAAATTTTTCAAAAGTTGCAAAGGTAGCAGAAAACAATGGTCAGGCAGTTATATTTAAGAATAACAAGCCCAAATTTTTATTGATTGATGTGGAATCCAATTCCTATTTTGACATTACCGATGATGAGAGAATTGATATTGCAGCAAAACGGATTATGAAACGATTCAAGCCCGCATTTGAGGAGTTGGCAAAATGATTAAACTAAGCAAAGAAAAAGTTTTGTTGTTGCATCAGTTGATTGCAGAGGAAACCGGTGGCGGTGTTGGAGTAAGAGATGTTGGTCTTTTGGAAAGCGCCTTGGGCAATGCCTATGCAACCTTTGGTGGGGAAGAGCTTTACAAAACCAAGGAAGAAAAGGCGGCAAGCCTTGGGTATTCGCTGATATCCAATCATGCATTTGTAGACGGCAACAAACGAATTGGTGTATATGTGATGCTGACGTTCCTAGAAGCAGAGGGGATTAAAATGCATTGTTCCAATGCAGATGTTGTTGCATTGGGACTGTCGGTTGCTTCGGGAAGTATGAAGTATGAAGAAATTTTAGATTGGATTCACAAATTTAAGGCATAACAAAAGGGATACCCATTTGGGTATCCCTTTTTCGTTTGCCTCCCCTGTGCAAGGGCGTTTTAGTTTTATTCACCTTTGCGTGAGTGCTATTGCCCATCGGGCAGTTTTATTTGGTGTGACCAAGTGATATTGCTATGCAGTGGATCTATGAAAAAGACCGAAACGAAAAAATCTCGTTTCGGTCTTTTTTTGCTTATCGATTTGCCTTAATTGTTTTTAATGAAGAGATTAGCATTCTTCGAATTGCACCACAATCATTTTGTAACTTTTTATAGTCTGTTTCTGTAATACAAGATGTATCAAAAAGTAATTCTAACCAATATTCTGTTTCATAACACTCTTTTTGTGCAATTTCCAGTTTTGAAATAAAATCATTGGTACTTTGGGCATATTGTGCTTCGTGCAAATTCGCACCAATAGAGGTAGCAGCCCGCAACAGTTGATTGATTAAAACAAATTCTGTGTGGTTTTCTTTCATTTCTCTGCACAAAAAAACAATATCTTTTGCAAATAGTTTTGCTTTATCCCGCAGTACACTCTCTGCCATCTCAATCACCTCATCCCATAGTATACATGATCCAAAACAAAATTTCAAGACATACAACTGTGAAACAATACCACTTATCACTGCCTATAGGCAATATCACTTGGCGCGAGCCAAATAAAACTGCCCTTCCGGGGCTTGTGGCACTTTTTGGCACGAAAAATCCGTTTTAATAGACTTAGCGAAAGCAACAAATCAAACAAGGAGGATTTTTTATGCCAAACTTAATCACACCCACTCCGCCGGAACTGACGGAGAACGTACAGGAGAACCTGAAACGGTTCAAGGCTTGGGGGACTGCCCTGATTGACGATTTGACCTATCTCTTTGCCCATCTGGACACCGCCAACGTCATTGAGGCAGGCTCGGTCAAAGCGGAAAACATCGACGTAACCAGCGCCCAGATTCAAAGTGCGCAGATTGGAAACATATCCGCGGACAAAATCAAGACAGGAACCCTTGACACTGACAAAATTGATATCGAAAGTGAGGACGGAAGGCTGTCCATTACCGGAAACACCTTTTGCATCAGGGACAAATACCGGCCCCGCTTTGCCATTGCCTACAATAAGGAATCTGATCTCTTCCGGATTGCTCTCTTTGACAAGGACGGCAACGAGGTTTTTGGACTGGCAGGAAACGGAGACGCCTACTTTCGGGGAAAAGTTACCGGTTCCGAAATGTATGCTTCCACCATTATCGGCACCGATATGCATTCTTATCAGAACTATTGCGGTGGTGTTTTTGCACAGCTTGACCCCACGGGAATCAAGGTGATGCACGATCAGTACTATGAACGCCTGCAAAAGCTGGGGATGTCGGTGGGCGACGATGGAACTGCCTATGTGGTTCTGGGCGCCGGAAATGGTGAGGGCTACAACGAAATCAACGGGGTGGTCTACACCAATGGCTCTTTCAAAATCGAAAAAAACGAGAGCTACGCATCCTTAGGACTGGTGGGGTACGCGCCCCAAATCTTTTTCTGGGAGGGCACCGAGGATTTATGGTTGTCCGGCAATCGGGTTCTGCTCAATGGGGTGGACGTGCTCTCCAAGCTGGAGGAGCTGACCCAGCGAGTTGCCGCTTTGGATGGCGGTTCGAGTTATCTGTCGGTGGATGCAGATGCTACGGCACTCAGTATGACAGAGCCTGAGGAAAAACAAACAACAAACCAAGATACACAAGCGTAAAAGGAGGATTCTTATGCAACCAAACAATCATTATCACGGAAAGATTCAACCGGAGTTTTTTGACCGAATGACCGAGGAGTTTCGTCGGTATCAGGAACACAAGCAGGCGTTTGACCGCCGCATCATTGAGAACAATCGTTGGTTCAAGGCGCGGTATCAGGCAGAGCAGACGGGGGAGCTACCCACACCCACCACGCCCTATCTGTTCAACGCCATTGCCAACAAGCACGCCGATGCCATGGACAACTTTCCCTCTCCCAATGTGTTGGAGCGAGAGGAAAAGGACAGAGAAATTGCAGAAACCTTTACCCGCATCCTGCCCATTCAGTTGGATGCCTGCAACTTCCGCCGCACTTACAGTCGGGCGTGGTGGTACAAGCTGAAAAATGGTGCCGCCTGCTATGGGGTATTCTTCAATCCCGAACTCAGGGGCGGGTTGGGAGAAATTGACATCCGCAAGATTGACCTGCTCAACCTGTTCTGGGAACCGGGCATCTGTGACATTCAGGACAGTCGGTTTCTGTTTCTCACCGCCCTGATAGACAGAGAGGATTTGAAAAACCGCTACCCCCAATATGCCGACTGTTTTCAGGAGGATGGAGTATCGGAGATTCATACCTACGACGATATGCAAAATACCAATGGGGCAGACAAGAACAAGGACAAGCTGATGGTGGTGGACTGCTATTACAAAAAGAAACGGGGCAGTCACACCACGCTGGAGCTGGTGAAATTCTGCGGCAACCTGATTCTGGATGCCACCGAGGATAGCTCTGATTCCGGTCTGTACGCCCACGGCAAGTATCCCTTTGTGCTGGATGTCATGTATCCGGACGAGGACAGCCCGGTTGGATTCGGCATGGTAGACATCATCAAAAGCCCCCAGCTTTATATTGACCGACTGGACTGGATTATCAGCCGAAATGCGATGATTTCGGGCAAAACACGTTATATGGTCAAGGACAACGGCGGTCTGAACGAATACGAGCTCACCGACTGCTCCAAGGACATCATCCATGTGGCAGGCAATGTGGGGGACGAAAACATTCGGGAACTGCAGGCAAAACCGCTGCACAGCTACATCATTCAGCATCGAAAGAACAAAATTGAGGAAATGAAAGAGATTGCCGGCAATCGGGACTTCCAGCAGGGCGGAACCACCGGCGGCGTGACGGCGTATTCTGCCATTGCGGCGCTCCAACAGGCGGGCGAAAAGCTGAGTCGGGATATGATTGGCGAAGGCTATAACGCCTTTCGGGAAATCATCTATCTTTGTATGGAGCTGATGCGCCAGTTTTATGACCAGCCTCACAGCTACCGCATTGACGGTCTTGACGGCAAGCGGGAATACCTGACCTTCTCCAATCGTTTGTGGAAGGACCAATCTCAGGTGCGCCCTCTGGAATTTGATGTGGCGGTCAGCGCAGAAAAAAATAACCCCTATAATCGGGTGGCTCAGAATCAAACCTTGACTGAGCTTTGGAAAATAGGGGTGTTCCGACCGGATATGGCGCCCTCTGCCAAAATCCTGTTGGAGAATATGTATTTTGATGGAAAAGAAAAGCTTCTGGAAGCCATTGGCTCACAGCAGAACCTTGCCGTGAGTGAGCAACCGGTCTGAAGGGGTTAACCGGATAGGTTTGTAGCTTTGGTTCAGGGAAATCAGCTTGGCAACCCCGCCCCGATTGTCCCATACCTTGCAAAAGCTCTCCCCGTTTAAGGAGAAGATGCCAATCTCGCCCGAGGCGATTTCGCTTTGGCGGTGCACAAACACAATGTCCCCGTCGTGAATCAGCGGTTCCATACTGTCACCGGAAATCCGTACCGCAAAGCTTGCCTCTTCGGGAGCGACAAGCTCCCGAATCTGGGCATCCTGATCATCCAGATAGTTGCCAAAGCCGGCGGTTGCCACCTGCGTATACAGGGGAATCCGCCGCAATCGCCGCTCGGTATGATGAATCTTCAGCGGACTGTTGTTGTATTCAAATTCCAGACAGTTCCGCACCGCATCCTGACTCCGCTTGGGAAGGGAGAGCATCTTATTCACAAACATGGGATCTAAGCGCTCGGCGGTTTTTCCGGTAACGGGGTCGGGTAAAAAGTACCCTGCAATGTCGGTCACCTGATATTTTTGACAGAGCCGCAAAAACACCTCCACAGAGGGTTCGCCCTGTCCGGTTTCCCAGGCGCTAAAGGTGGATTGACCGATGCCCAACCATTCGTAAATGTCTTTTTGGGTATACCCTGCCGCCTTTCTTGCCTCTTTAAGTAACTTACTAATATGTATATTTGCCACAGCAATCACCTCGATAACTCTTATTTTAACATATAACCTGATATTTTGCAAGATTATAAACAAAAATGTCGTTATTTTTTTCTTGACAAACGATAATATTGTTGTATAATAAAAATATATCATTCAGGTTGTTGGATTAGAACAGGCCAAGCGGTGACGGACTGTGACGGAAAGGAGCGAAAATGACACATCCTGACATCCTGAAGATGGAACGGTTCGGCAGCCTTAACCCGAACGATCTGCCCCGCAAGGTGGGAGTTTGCCTTTGCTGCGGGGAGGCGTTGTATGACGATATGCCGGACTTAACAGAAAGCACAGATGGTTTGTTCTGCGATATGGCGTGCTGTCACGAGCATTACGGTATCGACAGAGCCTATTAGGATTTTTTACGAATGAGAAAGGGGTTAAGAATATGAAATTTGAAACAACCAAACAGGTAAAGAGCTGGCTCAGGGGGTTGGCGCTCCTGAATCGGGATTTGGAGATGAAGACGGGATTTTATCTGCGTCTGCAGCGGGATTGTCGGGATTTGGGCGTGGTGGCACGCCATCACGAGGCATACTATCTTGACAAGATTGAAGAACTACATAAACGGATGCAGCAGATTGGCGAGGATGTGGAGCGACTGATGGAGTGTCTGGATCCGGAGGAACGGGCAATTCTGACTGCCCGTTACATCAAGCATCTGATGTGGGATGCCATGGAGTTTTATGTGCATTTCAGTCGCCGCCACGCCATCCGGATTCACGATCGCGCTCTTAAAAAGTTGATTGGGCAGGAGGTAGAGGCAGATGTGTACCGCAAAAAAGATGGAAACTGATGCAACCCAAAAGCTGACCGAGCTGCTTCATTGCGGCAATGAGCGGGTGGAGCTGTCTGCGGCAAAGGAGATTCTGGCTCGGCTGGAAGAGGAAAAGGAACCCGATACGCCTCAAAAAGACCATTTTACGGTAGAGATTCGGGTGGTTGGGGGAGATGATGGGCGTGGCTGATTTGACCCTCAATCTGACTGCCACACAAAAGCAGTTTATGGACAGTGATGCGGACGAGGTGCTTTTCGGCGGCGCGGCGGGAGGCGGCAAGTCCTACGGACAGTTGGCAGATGCGCTGGTCTATGCCTTGAAATATGCCGGCAGCCGGCAGCTGATTCTCAGGCGCACCTTTCCCGAATTGGAGCATTCCATCATCTTTACCTCTATGCAGATGTTCCCCAAGGAGGTTGCCAAGTATCGGGCAACCCATCATCGGTGGGAGTTTGTCAACGGCTCCTTGATTGAGTTTGGGTATCTGGCAGGGGAGAAGGATGTGTTGCGGTATCAGGGGGCAGAATACGATGTGGTGCGCTTTGACGAGCTGACCCATTTTACCGAGGGGCAGTATACCTATCTATTGTCCCGAATCCGTGGGGTGAATCCGTACCCCAAGCAGATGAAGTCCAGCACCAACCCCGGCGGAATCGGGCATCATTGGGTGAAGCGGCGGTTTATTGACGGCGGGATGCCCAATCAGGTACAAACCGACGAAAGCGGGATGCGGCGGGTGTTTATCCCCTCTTTTGTGCAGGACAATGTGTTTTTGATGGAGGCGGACAAGACCTACCAGAAACGGCTGGAGCTTTTGCCTGAGGAGCAGCGCAAGGCGCTCCTTTACGGGCAATGGGATATTTTTGACGGACAGGTGTTTGCCGAATGGCAGAACAACCCGCGGGGGTATCAGACCCGCCGGTTCAGCCATGTGATTGCGCCCTTTGAGATTCCCAAGGAATGGCGGCGGTTCCGCACCTTTGACTTTGGCTATGCCAAGCCCTTTGCGGTGTCTTGGTTTGCCTTGGACCACGATGGCAGAGCCTACAATTATCGGGAGCTTTACGGCTGCAGCGGGGAACCGGATGTGGGGGTTCGTTGGACCGCCCAGAAGATTGCCCGTGCCATCCGTGAGATTGAGGAGCGGGAGGAAAAGGGCAGGACCATCTGCGGTTATGCTGACCCTGCCATCTGGAATGCCACCGGCTCCAACGAGGGAAGCATTGCCGAGATGATGGAAAAAGAGGGCGTTTACTTTGAAAAAGGGAAAAACCACCGGCTGGCGGGCAAGATGCAGGTGCATTATCGGCTCTCCTTTGATGAGGAGGGGCTGCCGATGCTTTACTTCTTTGATACCTGCAAGCATATGATTCGCACGCTGCCCCAGCTGCGGTATGATCCGGTGAATCCCGAGGATGTGGACACACGGCAGGAGGACCATCTCTATGATGCCATGAAATATTTTTTGATGAGTGACCCTATCGCACCAAGAGAATCGATGGTTTTACCCAAGCGGGAATATCATCCCTTGGAGGAGGATTTAGAGTATGGGCGGTTTGCGTTTTAGCTATTGATTCTTGGAAGAATTTATGATACAATCAAAAAAACAAGAAGTCGAGGTAGGATTATGCGGATATTGGGCATTGACTTTGGGGACAGCAGAACCGGATTTGCCATCTCGGACCCGCTGGGGTTTGGGGCAACCTCTCTGCCCGCCTGTAAGGAAAAAAATATGGTCAAGGTGGCAGATTATGCAGCCGCTCTGGTGAAAGAGCAGAATGCAGAAACGATTGTGCTGGGATTCCCCAAGAATATGAACGGCTCCATCGGCCCCCGCGGCGAAAAGACCAAGGCGTTTCAGGCGCTGCTTTTCGAAAGACTGGGGGAAGATTTTCCCATCATCCTTTGGGATGAGCGGCTGACCACCGTTTCGGCGCATCATTTGATGAACGAAACCAATGTCCGTGGCCAAAAGCGGAAGGACAGCGTGGACAGCATCTCGGCGGCATATATTCTGCAGGCTTACTTGGATAGTAAAGGAGGATTTTAAGATGTCTGAATTACCCGAAAACGAATATTTGGTAGATTTGATTGACGAAGACGGAAACACCGTGACCTTTGAACATCTGGACACGGTGCAGTATCAGGGCAATGATTATGTGATTTGTATTCCTTATGATGAGGACGAGGAAGTGGTTACTGAGGTAGTCATTTTCCAAATCCACAAGGATAAGGAAGAAGATTGTCTGGAACAGGTGGAGGATGGAGAGATCCTGTCTGCAGTTTATCGTTTGTTCCAAGACCGCAATGCCGATTTATTCGAATTTGAAGATTAAAAAACTCCCCGCAAGGGGAGTTTTTCATTGTGTGCACAGGGGACGTGGAACACAGGGGACGGTTCGGAACACAGGGGACGGTTCGAACACAGGGGACGGTTCTGTGTGTTGCGCCACATAGGATTTTCTATCATCCGGACGGATTGCTATTTCTTTCGTTTGCGTAAATGCTACTTTTGCTCGTCCAAAAGTAGCCAAAACGACGCCGGGGGTCTTCCCCCCAGGAACCCCCGCACATTCCCCAACAAGCCTATCAAAAAGATTTCTATGCTCCGCCCCCTTAAATCCCTAAGGGGGCGAGGTATAAAATTATTTCTGCGGAACACAGAGGACGGTTCTGTGTGCGCCAAAAAAGAGCACCCAGTGGGTGCTCTTTTAGTGTATCATTGTTTCTTAAGTCTTAATATCAAACTTTTGATTACTATTCCCATGAGAGAAAGCACAAGATTCAAAATAGCAGTAATCAGCATTATCAGTTGTCCTACTGCAGATGTTCCAGGATCGCCAGATATAAAGTTATAATGAAGTAATACTTGTATAAATATACCTAGTATCTGCATCCCCGCAGACACGAGATACAGTAATGCAAGTTTTTTAATTTTCTTTTCTGTGAATGTGTTAAAAACAAACATCCCGATTGGTATCGCAATCCAAAAAAAGGTGTATACATCTCCATAATCTATTCCAAATGCTTCATCCTTTGCGAAAAAAAATATTATAATCCACAAAACAGGTATGAACATATTTACAATGAAATTTATCTTTTTCATAACTTTCACCTCAGACGAAGTATATCATAGAACTGTACTACTACTTTGCAGATTAATCCGTATTTCTAATCGCTCCATGATTGATTTCCCCAATATGTTTTATTGTTCTTAAACAATTCATACGAATCATTAGGTTTCAGTTTTTGTTCATATTCAATTCCACCGGCTGATAAAATCAACGAAACAACATAATCGCATTGTTTTCCCCGTGCCTTTAGTAACGCATTATAATGACCCGGGTTAGAAAAGATATCGGCGGCATACTGAAACATCCGCTCTCCCGCACTACTATCAGGCACATCATACCATATAAATCTGTCATATGCATCTTTGCCTTTTTCCCATCGCCTATCTCCGTATATCGTTACAGATTCATAAACCTCTCCGCTCCTATCCTTAATTTCGTTCACTTCATCTTCATTCAAAATGGAAAACCTCATTTCTCCTATATCATCAATATACCCATTTGCAGAAGAATAACTGAAATAGAAGCCCTGACCGCTTGGATTCATAAGCAAGACTGCATTATGCCCATTATTGAACGCACCTTGACGATTGTTCATCACAATAACATCAGTAATATTTGTATCAGTGACTCTTAGTGTTGCCGCCAAATCGGCTATCCGCTCTTTATCCCCTGACCAATGCCCATAAGTATTTGCTTTTTCATAGGCTGTGTTTAATCCGGAAAGCATTTTGTATACTGGAGAATCAACTCCATATTTTTCGGCATCCCAATCATGCCATACACCGGCTGAATCACATCCTGTATTCAAAATTTCACTCGGATCTGTTTTCGATTCCACATTGTAGCTATCGATTGATGCAATAGGCCCTCCATCAAGTCCTTCTATACCTTCTGATAAATAACTCTCTACATAAGCATTATACGCATTTGTGGCAGTTTCGTCAAGAGTTGGTAATTCACCATGACCGCCCTGTCCCACAATTTTTGCGCAACGCCACCCATAAATATCATTGGGGTCAATGAGTGGTCTGTCACATCTCCTGCACCGATTTTGTCCGTCATCTATGATTTTTTCATTTTCTTTTGCCATGTTCATTCTCCTTTCGCTTTTTTTATTTTATGATAATGCAAAAGAAATGCCACTGCGTGTCAAGGGAAATAATATTCCGCACAGGGGACGGGAACACAGGGGACGGTTCTGTGTGCACCAAAAAAGAGCACCCACTGGGTGCTCTTTTTATTGTTTGGGAATTACAATGGTATATTCAATACAGGAATCGTTTTCGGTCTTATTGGCGCTGGCGTCAATGCCGGATTTTCGCATCATATCCACTGCCTGGCGGATGGTGTTGTGAAATACCCGCATATCCCGAAAGATTCTGCCCTCGGAGGCCTTGGTTTCCGGCAGCGGCTTTTGGGGCGCCTGCAAAAGCTTGTCCACCAGCTCCTCGGTCTTTGCCACGTTGAACCCCCGCTCAGCAATCAGCTTGACCGCCCGTAGCCGTTGTTTCTCTTCCGGCAGGCGCAAAAGCGCACGGGCATGCCGCTCAGAGAGGTTGTGCTCAGTTAGTACCTGCCGCACCGCAGGGGATAGCCGCAGAATCCGAATCTTGTTGGCAATGGTGGATTGGCTTTTGCCCAGCTTGTCCGCCAATTCTTCCTGCGTCAGTCCGTGCTCGCTGATGAGGTTGCTGAACGCCTCCGCCTCTTCCAGATAATTCAGATTTTCCCGCTGAATATTCTCCACCAAGGCAAGGACGGCGCTGTCGGTGGCGTTTGCCGCCATAATGATGGCGGGTATGTACGCCATTCCCAGATTGCGACAGGCGGTCAGACGGCGTTCTCCGGCAATCAGCTCATAGTCAAAGGGTCCAATCTGCCGCACCGTAATGGGCTGCATCAGTCCGTATTCCATAATCGAAATTGCCAAATCCTGCAACGCCGCCTTGTCAAACTCCTGCCTTGGCTGATGAGGGTTGGGAAGAATGTTCTTGATGGGAATGGTTCGGGTTTCCCCACATCGGGTAAAGTTTCGGCTCTGCTCTAATGCCTCTGCCTCCTGCTTGGGGTCGCTGCGCCTAAGCTCCCGCACCGTCCCCCTTTTTTTATAATCCAACAACATAAGAAAGCTCCTTTCCAAAATTTTACATTCTATCCATATTATAGCATAATATGGATAAATTGCAAAATATTTCCATCGACTCTTTGCGACAGGAGTTGGCAAACTTGACAAAAAGGCGGATAGGCTATATAATAGAAAAAATGGAAAGAAAGGCGCAAAATGCGCCTCAACAGTAAGGAGCGTGCGGATTGCATGGCGGATATGAAGGAACTCTTTGGCTCTATGGTCTTTAATGACCGGGTGATGAAAGAACGGCTGTCGGAGGAAATCTATCTTCAGGTCAGAAAGACCAAGGAAGAGGGGGTACCTCTTACCCGTGAGGCGGCGGACGGAATGGCGAATGCCATGAAGGATTGGGCGATTGAAAAGGGCGTGACCCATTTTGCCCACTGGTTCCAGCCCATGACCGGTGTCACGGCAGAAAAGCATGACAGCTTTATCTCTCCGGCAGGAGAAGATCAGGTGATTATGGAGTTTTCCGGCAAGGAGCTGATTAAGAGCGAGCCGGATGCTTCCAGCTTTCCCTCAGGCGGACTGCGGTCTACCTTTGAGGCAAGAGGCTATACTGCGTGGGATCCCACGGTCAATGCGTTTATCAAGGATAATATCCTTTGTATTCCCACCATCTTCTGTTCTTACACCGGCG
Organism: Clostridia bacterium; assembly: GCA_017397725.1. Taxonomy (GTDB): domain Bacteria; phylum Bacillota; class Clostridia; order Monoglobales; family Monoglobaceae; genus Ructibacterium. The sequence goes on along the minus strand of JAFQIA010000023.1, from coordinate 5,879 downwards.
AGGCGCTGGACAAAAAGACACCCCTGATGCGGTCCTTGGAGGCGTTGAATCTGCAAGCGTTAAGAGTTTTGCGTTTGTTCGGGGATACCGCCACCAAACGGGTGGAAACCACCGTTGGTCCGGAGCAGGAATACTTTTTGATTGACCGCAAGGTTGCGGCAAAACGGCGGGATATTACCTTTACCGGCAGAACGCTGTTCGGGGCAATGCCTCCCAAGGGGCAAGAACTGGATGACCATTATTTTGGCGTGGTCAAGGAACGGGTTTCTGCATATATGCGGGATTTGGACAAGGAGCTCTGGAAACTGGGAATTCTGGCAAAAACCAAACATAACGAGGCGGCACCTGCGCAGCACGAGCTGGCACCTATCTATTGTGCGGGCAACATTGCCACCGACCATAACCAGCTGACCATGGAACTGATGAAACGGATTGCCGAAAAGCATTCTATGAAATGTCTGCTCCACGAAAAACCGTTTGCCGGTGTCAACGGCAGCGGCAAGCACGACAACTGGGCAGTCTGTACCGACGGCGGTGAGAATCTGCTCAGCCCCGGCAAAAAACCACAGGAGAATCTGCGGTTTTTGACCTTCTTGTGTGCAGTCATTGCTGCGGTGGATGAATATCAGGATTTGTTGCGGCTCACTGTTGCAACGGCGGGCAACGACCACCGTCTGGGTGCGGCAGAAGCACCCCCTGCGATTATTTCGATTTTCCTTGGGGACGAGCTGACTGACATTCTCCACGCACTGGAATATGGTGAGGACTATAACACCCGCAAAAAAGAGATTATGGAGACCGGTGTGGAGGCGCTGCCCAACTTTGTCAAGGACACCTCCGATCGGAATCGTACCTCCCCCTTTGCTTTTACCGGTAACAAGTTTGAGTTCCGTATGCCCGGCTCCAGTCTGTCTGTTTCGGGGCCCAACTGCATCCTCAATACCGCTGTGGCAGAAATCTTAAAGCGGTTTGCCGATGCGTTGGAGGGCAAAGAGAACTTTGAGGATGCCCTGAGAAAGGTGCTGAAGGATACCCTGAAAGCCCATAAGCGGATTATCTTCAACGGCAACAACTATTCGGAGGAATGGGTCGAGGAGGCAAAACGCCGTGGACTTTCCAACCGTCCCAGCGCGCCTGAGGCGCTCAAGGCGTTTATGGAAGAAAAGAATCTCAAACTGTTTGCAGATCATCATATCTTTACCGAGGGTGAGGCGCATTCCCGTTATGAGATTAACCTTGACAATTACAGCAAGGTTATCAACATCGAGGCATTGACCATGATGGAGATGGTGCGGCGGGATATTCTGCCGGCAGTCAGCGGTTATGTAGGTTCTCTCAGCAACACCGTGGCTTTGAAAAAGCAGGTTTGCCCCAAGGCGGATTGCAGTATGGAAGAAACCTTGATTGTTAAGCTTTCTGACCTTTGTGCAAAGCTGTTTCAAAAGACCGAGGAGCTGGAACAAAGCGTACATATGGCAAAAGAGGTAGAGGACAAGCAGGCACAAGCCGAGGCTTATCGGGACGAGGTTCTCTCCAAGATGGAGCTGATGCGTGCCTTAGCTGACGAAATGGAGATTTACACTCCCAAAGAAGTCTGGCCCATGCCCACCTACGGCGATTTGCTGTTCAGTATTCAATAAAAGAAAAAGCGACTTTTTAAAAGTCGCTTTTATTTTTGGTCTTGTTTGGCGGTATGATGTTTTTCGCTCCGCTCAAAATGATGTTGCTCGTTTCACTCGCAATGATGTGATGTTTGCCAAATCATGAGCGAAGAGACATCATTTCCAAAGGAAATATCATTAAAAAAAGACTTGTCGATTGACAAGTCTTTTTTCTGGAGGAGAGGATGGGATTCGAACCCACGGTACGCTATAAACGTACACAGCATTTCCAATGCTGCGCCTTAAACCATCTCGACCACCTCTCCATAGGTGTCTTGAAAAGCCACTTGTCTATTATACCACGTTTTTCAAAAAAAGCAAGGGTTTTTTCAAAATTTTCTAAAAAAAGTATACCCGACCCAAATCCTGCCAATACTACTTTTGACAGGAGGCAGAATTATGAAAGACAGACAATCCAAAAAAGTGGTTATTATTCATGATATCGATTCGCAAAGCATCGAAAAGGCAATCCTGATTCTTCGGAGCAACGGAACCGCTACCCCTGCGCCGGCAAACTATCACATTGTGTCCGAGGCGGAAAGAATCATCCGTGCTTACAGCAAAACCGTAGAAAAAGCCGATTCTGCAAACAAAGAAAAGTCCCACACCGCCCGTCGTTTGGCATTGGGTGCGGGGATTTTTCTCAGCGTTTTTTCCATTGGCTACTATTTGATTCGATGCGCACAGATGTTGCTGGAAAAATTTTGAAATTTTTTCAGATAGCTACCCCGTTTCGACAGAATAAATGGAAGAATATGGTTATACTACCTTCGTAAGCTTTACGGAGGTGAAACAATGAAAGAAAAGGAAACCACATTGATGCTGCTCCCTCAGGGGGAAGTGCAGCAAACAAAGCGTATGCCAAAGAGGGTAGACACCGGCGCGTGGTTGGCGCGGCTGGCGGGGTTCTTTCTTGCCCGTGCAGTGCCGGCGGTGGGTCTTGCACCCTTTGGAATCGCCTTTCTGGCAATGGAAAGAAAGGGAACCAAGGAGAGCCTGATTTCGTTTCTGGCGGTGGTGCTGGGCTATGTCAGCCGTTCAGGGGATGGGATGTTTGCCTACATAGGAGCGTGCGTGGTGTATGAGGGGTGTTTGCTCCTGTTTCGGCGGCAGGAGGGGACAAGCCTCAAAGGCAGTCTTTGGCTGGCGGTCACCGTGACTGCGTTTTTTGATATCGGCAGTATGTTTTTTACCGGAATGGACGGGGGCACCATTCTGCGCCTGCTTGCAGACGGGGTTTTGGTGGCACTGGGGATTCTGGTGTTTGACCGGTGCCACGATTTGATGGAGGGCAGCAAGTTCTTTGGCAGACCCTTTTCAGGGGAGGAAAAATTGTCCCTTTGTGTGATGGGAGCCATTGCCTTGTTGAGTTTTCAGGGTCTTCCTCTGCCCTTTTCGGTTGCCAATGTGTTGGGAATGACCATTCTTGGCACGGCGGCGGTTTCCGGCGGGCTTCTTGCCGCTACCGTGGCAGGCTTTGCCACAGGGGTGGTGTTGGGTCTGAACGGGGAGTTGCTGAATTTTCTTGCGGTGTTTGGCGGTTGCGGATTTGCCTGCGGGGCGCTGCGCCGATTCGGCAAATGGGGCGTTGCAGGCGCACAGGTGGCAGTGGGGGTACTCCTTTCGGTGTATGCTACCCAAAGCGGCAGCGATGCCATTTTGTTCTATGAAGTAATTTTAGGAGCGGTGGCGCTGGTGCTCCTGCCGGGAAAGGTGTTTCGGGCAGGGGAAAAGCTGACCGACTTTGATTTTGCCAGGAGTGTAGAAAGCCGGATTTGTCGGGAACAGGTGCAGGACAAGCTGAATCTGGCGGCAGAATCCTTTCAAACATTGGCAGAAACCTTTGCGCGGATTTCAGACAAGGAAAATATGGTGGAGATGCAGGATATCGCCATGATGTTTGATACCGCCGCAGAGCGAGTTTGCAAAAACTGCAGTAAGGTGCGGGACTGCTGGCAGAAGAATTTTCATACCACCTACAAGACCATGCTACGGTTTCTGGAAATTTTGGAGCAAAAGGGGGTGTTGGAGCTTACCGACGTGGGATCCTACTTCTCCCAACGCTGTCTGCGTCAGGAGGCGCTGGTCAAAGAGGTCAACCGCCTGTTTGAGGTCTATAAAATCAATCGGGTCTGGAAGAGCAAGCTCTGCGAGAATCGGGATTTGGTGCGGCAACAGTTTGACGGAGTGGCAGAGATTTTCCGGCAGATTTCCGGTGAGGTTGCCGAGGGTGCGGCCTTTGACACCTTGGCGGCGGAGGAGATTGCCTGCCGCCTCCAGACCAAAGGAGTCACGGTAGAAAAGGTGCGGGTGACAGCCCTTCCTCATATGGGAAAATCAGTGCAGCTCTCTTTGGGCTTGCCGGTGGATGAGGGGATTTGCCGCAGTATTCCCGCCATCTTGAAAGGGGTGCTGGGGGCGACCTTCTTTCGGGCAGACACCCGTGAGGCGGAGGACGCTGCGACCTTGCAGCTGCATTTTTACGAGGCACCCCAGATGCAGATTGCGGCAGGGTTTGCCACCGGATGCAAACAGGAGGAGAGCGGCGATTCTTATAGTCTGCACCATCTGCGGGGCGGCAAGTTTCTGGCGGCGCTCAGCGATGGGATGGGTTGCGGACACCGTGCCGGACGGGAAAGCGGCAGTATTGTCACCTTGATTGAGCGGTTTATGGAAGCCGGCTTTGACAAGACAGTGGCGGTGCGGCTGATTAACTCGGTGATGGTGATGAAGTCGGCAAACGAGGCGTTTGCCACGGTGGACACCTGTATGATTGACCTGAACACCGGCGAGGCGGAATTTATCAAAAACGGTGCCGAGGCAAGCTATATCAAGCGGGGCAATCGGATTGAAACTGTGCGAGGCACCTCTCTTCCGGTAGGGGTGGTGGCACAGGTGGAGATGGAAACCTTTGTCCACAAATTGGGGCGGGGCGATATGGTGGTGATGGCAAGCGATGGTCTGGAAATGAAACAAGGCCACGAGGGTTGGTTGCGCCATACGTTGGAGCACCTTCCGTCCAGCCTTCCCGTTCAGGAATTGGCGGACCGGATTATGGAAAAGGCACTGGCATTAAAAGGCGGCACACCGGACGATGATATGACGGTGATGGTCCTGCGTTTAGAATAAAAAAAGCACCCTATGGGTGCTTTTTTGTTTTGGTATCAATGCGCACAGGAAACAACGACACAGGGGACGGTTCTGTGTGTTGTGCGCGCAAGGGATTTTCTATCATCCGGACGAGGAGCGACTTTTAACGACACAGAGAACCGTCCCCTGTGTTCCAGAGAACCGTCCCCTGTGTTCTCTGCTTTATTTTGCCAGATGGCGAATCCATTTGGCTAAAACCCCAAGGGCAAGGGTGGTAATCAAAATTTCGGGAATCATATAAGAACCGTTATAAATCAGGGAATAGGCAAGCACGGTTTGCCCCTCCTCTGCGTAGACACCCCAAATCAGGATGCCGGACAGGATGTGGCAGAGGTATCGAAGTCCGGTGACGATGGCACCGGATAAGGGGATGGACCAGAGCTTTTTCCCGCACAGGCGGTCAAACACACAGGCAATGCCCAGAACTCCGAAAGCCAGCAAGTAGTCCAGAACCACCACCAAGGTGAAATCTAAAAAGGTCTGGGTTGGGGGTGGATAAAAGCCGGTAAGCATCTGGATGAGGGCAAAAACCATACCCGAGAGCAGTCCCCACTTCAGCCCCAGCATCAGGGAAATCAAAATGAGCGGCACCATACTGCAAAGGGTGACCGACCCGCCCCAAGGCAGGGACGGAATCATCTTGGAAACAAAAATCAATACCGTAGATAGGGAAATCAAAATGGCGCAGGTGGTTAATTTTTTGGTTTTGCTCATGGAAAACACTCCTTATACAAAAATGGGGCGGTTCTGATACAGAACCGCCGCCGAAAAGATAACAAATGTGTTCCATTTCCCTACGCCGGCATTATCCGTATCAGGTTCCCGGGTCGAAACTCTCTGTTTCCTCTCAGCCTTGTACAAAAGCTCCCCGAATATTTTCTTTATGATAACACACCTTATTCCCAAAAGCAAGAAAAATCTTCCTATGGGCGGTACTTCTTAGGGAGAAGTCGGTTTTGGCTTGGTATTTTCCGCTGATCGTGCGCAAAAAAATGCAGACATACGCCAGTATGCCTGCATTTTTTATGACTTCTCTAAGACGAAAAATCCCTAACCCAAAACTGCTTT
>JAFQIA010000002.1 GCA_017397725.1 Clostridia bacterium | reverse complement strand
TATGCCTGCATTTTTTATGACTTCTCTAAGACGAAAAATCCCTAACCCAAAACTGCTTTGCACCACAAAAATCTCGATTTATCGTGCAGAACAAGGCAAAAAGGCGAGGTAATCCTGACGGATTACGAGGCTTTTTAACGAAGTTATGTGCAGAAATCGTGGTTTTTGGGCGGCTTATCCCTAAGAAATACCGCCCAAAGCCGTGAGCTTTTTCTATTCGTTGTTTTTTATAGTTATGGTTACATCCTCACCCTCGATTTCCAAAACTGCATAACTGCGATAGGCGGCGCCGGGATTCAGAAACCGGATGCCGTCTTCTTCACTTTCATGCGGGGTATGGGTATGTCCAAAGATACAGATATCTGCCTGTGCCAAAAGTGCCTCCTTTTTCAAACGGGCAAGGGAGGATTTGACGCCGTAAAGGTGACCGTGGGTCAGCAGAATCTTTTTGGTCCCCAGCGTGAACTCCCGACGGGTGGGGACGCCCCAGACACCAAAATCGTTGTTTCCAAGGACGAAGATGCAGGGGATTCTCTGCCACATTGCCTCAATGTCGTCCACGTCCTTTTGCACATCACCGGCGTGGATGATGTAGTCCACCGACTTCTCCCGCTCCATAATCCGCAGGATGGCGTTAAAATCCCGATGGGAATCACTCAAAACAACTGCTTTCATAATACCAACCTCATTTCTGAAAAAGATGTCACGATTTCCCCGTTTCTTGCATAAAGTATCAATAGGCGGAAACGCAGGAAGGGAGGAATTTTCTGTGAATATGGATGAGATGCTGAAGAACCTGAACCCCCAAAGCTTGCAAAAGGCAATGAGTCAAATGGGGGGAATTTTGTCACCGGAACAAATGCAACAGGTGCAAAAGACCCTTTCCGGTGCCAATAAACAGGCGCTGGGCAAGAACCTGAACAGCCTGAATTTTGATGATTTCAAGCAGGAACTGCAAAAGAATCCGAACCTTGCCAGACAGCTGGCGAACAATCCGGAGATTATGCAAAAAATCAATCAGATTTTTGGAAAAAAATAGAATGTCTGTGTGAGGGGAGGGGTGCCAAATGGAAGAAAAGCCCATAGACTTGTCCGGCGCGGTGGATATGCTTAAAGAGATGCTCTCCGGTGAGGAGGGCGCACAGGCAATTGGGCAGTTGATGGGGATGTTTCAGCAGGGACCTCCTCAGGAGGCCTCGCCCGGTATGGCAACCGGTGGGATTGACGGCGACAGCATCGCAATGATGATGCAACTGCAAAAGGCAATGGCCATCATGGGACAGGGACAGAATAACAGTCGCACCCAACTGCTTGCATCCCTCAAGCCGTTCCTCAAACCCTCCCGCCGGGACAAGGTGGAGCAGGCAATGCAGCTGATGAAGATTGGTCAGGTGCTTGCGGTGATGAAAGACGTACAGGAGGGTTGAGTATGTATCGACGCTATCCCTCCTCGGCTCCGGTGCAAAGACCGACCCAGCCAATGAAACCGCCACCGCCTAAGCTGCAAAAGCCACCCCCGCCCAAACCGGAAGGGAAGAAAAAACCTGCCTCACCGAAGCATTTTCTGGCGGGATGGATTCCCAGCTCGTTGTATAACCCTGAAACCAAAAAGGTGTTGGGGGTGCTGAGTGCGGAGGATTTGCTTCTTGCAGGGTTGATTTTTTTGTTGTTGGAGAACGAAGAGGAGCAAGATTCCATGCTGGTTTATGCACTCCTCTATATTTTGCTTTCTGATTACATAGACCTGCCTTTTTAGTCCTCGGGCACAGGGGTGCGGTCGATTTCTATCGAAACCCCGAACTGTTTTGCCAGTGCCTCTGCCTGAGGACTTCCTGCCACCAAGCATGCGGTAGACAGGCAGTCTGCCAAAAGTGCAGAGGGGGCAGTAATGGTCACGGCAGAAAGCCCCTGATCTGCGGGAAAGCCGGTTTTGGGATTGAGAATATGATGGTAGTATGCCCCGTCATACGAAAAACCACGCTGATAAATACCGCTGGTTACCACGGCGTTTTGGGGTTCGATGGCCAGCACCTTGCCGTAGGCATCGGGGGAATTAAAGGGCTTTTGCAGGCCAATCTGCCAACGGCCGTCCTTGCGGTTGGGGTTTTTGCCCACAGCAACCACCGTTCCGCCGAAATTCAGGAGGGCATAGTCCACGCCTGCATCCTGTAACACCTTGGCGGCACAGTCTGCGGCATAACCCTTGGCGGCGCCACCAAGGTCGATGGCAACTCCATCTATGGTTTTGGAAAGTGTTTGGTTTTCAGCAGAAAATCGCAATTTGTCATAGCCAACCAGAGGCAGGGTCTTCTGTATGACTTCCGGTTTGGGGGGCTGAGGGGATTCCTCTCCGTGAAAGGGCCACAGCGTGGAAAGGGGCGCAACGGTAATGTCAAAAGTGCCTCCGGAGGCCTCGCAAATCGAAAGCGCGACCTTGAGAATCTCGGTACTGTGGCTGTCTAAGGGGACAACCTCTCCTGCCTTGGCACGGTTGAATCGGGAGATGGTGGAGCTGTCACTGTAAAGGTTGACTGCATCCTGAATCTCCGCTACCTTTTTAAAGGCGGCAGAAACGGCGGCTTGGGCATTGTCACCGCCTGCACGGATGGTGCAAACCGTGTCCATCAAAAGCTGGGTTTCGTCATAGCTGTTTTCCTGTCGTAAGGGCTGACAGGAGCAGCAACAAACAAGAATCAAGAAAAAAGAAAGGATTTGTTTCATAAAAATTCCTCATCATCATAAGATAATCCTATTATACAAAAATAGGAAATGACGGTCAAGGAGATTTTGCCCAAAAAACTTTGACAAATTTTGAAAAAACCCTTGAAAATTCCGTCGGTCTATGATACAATGGCACATACTGGACAAAAATGTGTTCGAGAAGAACAAGGAGGATATGTTAGAAATGATGACAGCGTTAACCATTATTCATGTAGTAGTTTCCATTGCCCTGATTCTTGTTGTGTTGCTTCAGCACGGCAAACAGCAGGGTCTTTCCGGCGCCATTGCCGGCGGTGCAGAAACCTTTTTCGGTAAGAACAAGGGCAGAACCATTGATGCAATTCTGAAAAAGTTCACCGCTGTGGTTGCAATCCTGTTTATCGTATCTTCGGTTACTTTTGCAGCTGTTGCAATCAATACTTACAACAAGGCAAACGAAGCTACCCAGACCGAAACCCAGGCAACGGAAGAGGGTGCTCCCATTGAAGTTTCTATGGATGAAAACGGAAATATGGTGGATGCAGAGGGCAACATCGTAATGACTGCAGAGCAACTGGCTGAGGCTGAGGCTGAACAGAATGCGGCAGAGGGCGAAGAGGCTCCGGCAGAAGCTACCGAAACACCTGCTGAATAGTAAGTAAGGAAGGCGGACAGCAGTCCGCCTTTTTTCTTTGGAAAGGGCGTGAACCGATTGAAAGATACCATACTCTATGCCGTCATTCCCTGTTATCAGGAGGAAGATGCGCTCCCCGAAACCATAAACCAACTTGGCGCACAGTTTGCCAAGATGGAACAGGCGGGCGTGATTTCGCCCAAGAGCCGTATGGTGTTTGTGGATGATGGGAGCAAGGATCAAACCTGGCAGATGATTCGTGATGCCGCTCAAAAGGATACGCGGATTGAGGGCATCAAGCTCTCCCGCAATGTAGGACACCAGAATGCCCTGCTCGCCGGTCTGATGGCGGTGCGGGAGGACTGTGACTGCTGTATCTCGGTGGATGCGGATTTGCAGGATGACATTGAGGCAATCCCTGAATTTGTGGCCGCCTTTGAACAGGGAAACGATGTGGTCTACGGGGTGCGGAGCTGCCGTAAAAAGGACTCGGTCTTTAAGCGGACCTCTGCCAAAGCCTTTTACAAGCTGATGAAGATTCTGGGTGCGGATGTGGTGGAAAACCATGCCGATTACCGGCTGATGAGCCGGCGTGCGCTTAACGCATTGGCGGAGTTTTCAGAGGTGAACTTGTTTTTGCGGGGGGTGGTGCGTCTGGTAGGGATGCCCACCGCAACGGTAACCTATGCCCGCAAACAGCGACAGGCGGGAAAGAGCAAATACCCCTTAAAAAAGATGCTGTCCTTTGCGTTTGACGGCATCACCTCCTTTAGCATTCGTCCCATCCGACTGGTCTGGAGCTTGGGAATGCTGGTATGCTTTTTGGCGGTGCTTGCGGCAATCTATTCTCTGCTGGCATTTTGGGGCGGAAACAGCGTCAGCGGTTGGACCTCCTTGATGATTTCCATCTGGTTCCTTGGTGGGGTGCAACTTATCTCCGTCGGGGTGATTGGAGAATATATCGGCAAGATTTACAAAGAGGTGAAACGTCGGCCCCGATATATCATTGAAGAAAGAATTAGACTGTGAAAAAGTCGGTCTACTGCAAGCAAGGAATAGAAAAGATGTATTTGTAGGGGTCGGCGCCCTCGACGACCCGTAAAAAGAAACAACACAAACGGCAAGGAGAACATCGAGTTCTCCTTGCCGTTGCTTGCTTTTTGCGAAATCGTTCTCTGCAGTACCTTTGTACAGCGACGAAAACGATTTCGCAAAATATACACTTCCTTTTTCGCAGTCTTCCGGAGAACATGGCTCAACCGCATCCTTTTTTTGAAAAAAGGATGGGAAAATAAAAAATAAGAAGAAATTTTCGCCTAAAAAGAGGAAATTCCCTTTCTTTGTCGAAATAAAAAAAGGAAGAGAAATTGTTTCTAAAAGAATTTTTTATACGAGGTGAAAAGCAATGGCTGAAGAATTGTTTGACAGCTCCAAGCTGAAGGTCATTCCGGTAGAAATCAACACCGAAATGAAGAAATCTTACATTGACTATGCGATGTCGGTCATCGTGGGTCGTGCCCTTCCCGATGTGCGTGACGGCTTAAAACCGGTACATCGCCGTATCCTCTATGCAATGTATGAAGACGGCATTACCCCTGACAAGGCGTACAGAAAGTGTGCGACCACCGTGGGTAATGTGTTGGGTCGGTACCATCCGCACGGTGATGCGTCGGTTTATGATGCTATGGTGCGTATGGCACAGGACTTTTCTTTGCGTTACCCCACGGTAGACGGCCACGGTAACTTTGGTAGTATCGACGGTGACCCGGCGGCTGCTTATCGTTATACCGAGGCAAAAATGTCCAAGCTTTCGATGCATATGCTGACCGATATCGAAAAAGAAACTGTGGATTTTATGCCCAACTTTGATGAGAGCCGGAAAGAACCGCTGGTTCTGCCCTCCCGCTTTCCGCATCTGTTGGTGAATGGTTCCAACGGTATTGCGGTTGGTATGGCGACCAATATCCCGCCCCACAACTTGGGCGAGGTCATTGATGGCATCGTTGCCTTGATTGACAATCCGGAAATCACCATCGATGAATTGATGGAATACATCCCCGGTCCCGACTTTCCTACCGGCGCGCAGATTATGGGCGTCAGTGGCATCCGTGCGGCATATCACACCGGCAGAGGCAAGCTGCGGGTGCGTGCCAGAGCAGAAATTGAGGACTGGAAAGAAAACCGCCAGAGAATCGTGGTTACTGAGATTCCCTATGGCGTGAATAAGGCGCGGTTGATTGAAAAGATTGCTGAGCTGGTTCACGATAAGAGAATTGAGGGTATCTCCGATCTGCGTGACGAATCCGACCGTGACGGTATGCGGATTGTGATTGAGCTGAAGCGGGATGCCAATGGCAGCGTGGTGCTGAACCAGCTGTATAAGTACACCCAGTTAGAGGACAGCTTTAGCGTGATTATGCTGGCGCTGGTCAACCAGACTGACCCCAAGGTGCTGAGCCTGAAAGAGGTGCTGGTCAACTATCTGGATTTCCAGAAGGATGTGATTGTTCGCCGTACCCGCTTTGACAAGAAGAAGGCAGAGGCACGGGCACACATCTTGGAGGGTCTGAACAAAGCCCTTGACAACATTGATGAGGTCATCCGCATCATCCGTGAGAGCTACAACGACCCCAAGGCGCAGTTGATGGAACGGTTTGATTTCAGCGACCTGCAGGCACAGGCGATTCTGGATATGCGTCTTGCAAGACTGTCCGGTTTGGAGCGGGAAAAGATTGAAAACGAGTACGCAGAAATCAAAAAGTTGATTGCACATCTGACCGAGGTTCTGGGCAGCGAACAGATGGTTCTGGATATCATCAAGGAAGAGATTACCCAGATTAAGGACAAGTTCGGTGACCGCAGAAGAACCTCCATCGAGCCGGCGGCAGATGATATTGATATTGAGGATTTGATTGAGGAAGAGGACAATGTCATCACTATGACCCATCAGGGTTATATCAAGCGTTTGCCGGCGGATACCTACCGTGCGCAAAAACGTGGCGGTAAGGGTATCATTGGTATGCAGACCAAGGAAGAGGACTTTGTTTCCAATATGTTTGTATCCTCTACCCATGCACATATTCTGTTCTTTACCAATACCGGAAGAATGTACCGCAAAAAGGCGTATGAGATTCCTGAGGCAGGCAGAACCGCAAAGGGTACTGCTCTGGTGAACCTCCTTGCTCTGGAGCCGGAAGAAACCATCTCTGCAGTGATTCCGATTCGGGAATACGAAGAGGGCAAGTTCCTGCTGATGTGTACCAAGGCGGGCGTGATTAAAAAGACCGACCTGATGGAATACAAGAACGCACCATCCGGTGGTAAGATTGCCATTCGTCTGGATGAGGGCGATGAACTGATTCAGGTTTCCCTGACCGACGGCACCAATGACATCTTTATCGGTAGCCATCTGGGCAAGATGATTCGGTTCAATGAAAAAGATGTTCGTATGATGGGTCGTGTTTCCCGTGGTGTTCGTGGTATGAACTTAGAGGATGGCGACTATGTGGTTGGTATGAGCCTTGCCTGTGAAAACGGGAAGATGCTGGTTGTCAGCGAAAAGGGTTACGGCAAAAAGACCGAGCTTTCGGAATACAAGTGCCAGACCAGAGGCGGTAAGGGTACCACCAGTTATCGTATCAGTGAGGATACCGGTGCTATTGCGGGCGTACAGATTGTGACACCGGAGGACGATGCCATTCTGATTACCTCTGAGGGCATCATCATCCGTATGGACACCGAGGAAATCAGCACCTACGGCCGTGTGACCAAGGGCGTACGCCTGATGCGGATGGGCGCCGATACCCAGGTAATGACCGTTGCTGTGGTGAAGAAGGAAGAAGAATCTTCTGAAGAAACCGAACCTGCCACCGAGGAACAGACGGAGGAATAATCTGTGAAACGAATTTTAAGCCGTGTTCGTCGGGCGGTGGATGATTATCAGATGATACAGGAGGGCGATCGCATTGCCGTCGGGATTTCCGGCGGCAAGGACAGCCTGACCCTGCTTTGTGCTTTGGCAGAGCTGAGGCGGTTTTATCCAAACCGCTTCAGCCTGTGTGCCATTTCTTTGCATATGGGTTTTGAGGATGTCAGCTTTGACAAGGTCAAAGACCTTTGCGACAGGCTGGAGGTTCCTTATCTTGTGAAGATGACCGACATCAAGGAAGTCATCTTTGATGTGCGAAAGGAAAAGAACCCCTGCTCCCTCTGCGCCAAAATGCGCCGAGGGGGCTTAAACGATGCGGCGGTGGAGATGGGTTGCAACAAGGTTGCCCTTGGCCATCACAATGAGGATGTGCTGGAAACCTTTTTCCTCTCCTTGTTTTATGAGGGACGGCTCAACTGCTTTTCGCCCATCACCTATCTTTCCAGACGGGACATCCATGTGATTCGTCCGATGATTTATCTTCCTGAGGGGGAAATCAAAGGCTTTGCCTATCGTAACGAACTGCCCGTTGTAAAAAATCCTTGCCCTATGGACGGAGCTTCCAAACGGCAGGATATGAAGGACTTTATTGCAGAGAAGATGCAAGAGGATCGGTTTTTCAAAACCAAGATGATGCACGCCATCCAGACGGGACTTCCTGACTGGAAACTGGGAAAGGACGAGAGTGAATGAGCCAAAAAGAATGGACCGTTGCTGAGGCGGTAACAAGCCTTTGCGCGGGGTCGCTTCTTAAAGGGGTGATCAGCAACCCCAAGGGGGAAACGCCTTGGAAAAAGGTGAACTTTCGCCGGTTGGAGGATTCCTACCAAATCGAAAAGTTTACCCAAAAGCAGGCGTTTCACAGTCATTGCGACACCGCGGGTCTGGAAAAGGAAATCGCAGACCTGCTGGCGATGGGCTTTCGGCAGGTGGATGCATGGTCGGAGAATACGGCATTCAGCCTCAAGATTTCCAAAAAGGGCAAGGTGACCTTGCTCAAAAAGGCACAGACCACCCAAACCCAACGTTCCCATAATCGGGAAAAACAGTATTTGCTGAAAGAAGATACCAATATCCCTCCCCTGATTGACCTTGGGGTTTTCACCAAGGAGGGGAAGGTGGTGCAAAGTATGTATGGCAAGTTCCGCCAGATTAACCGATTCACCGAACTGATTCGGGACGGTCTGGAGGAGTTGGGACAGCGCAAACTGAAGATTCTGGATTTTGGTTGTGGAAAGTCCTACCTCACCTTTATCCTTTATCATTACCTGACACAGGTTCGGGGGATGGAGACAGAAATTTGCGGTCTGGACCTGAAAGAAGATGTGATTGCCAAGTGCAATCAGCTTGCCCAAAAGTATGGATACGAGCATCTCAAATTTCAAACCGGTGACATTAACGGGTTTGAGAGCGAGGAAAAGCCGGATATGGTGATTACCCTCCACGCCTGTGATACCGCAACCGACTATGCCTTGCATCACGCCATCCGGTGGGGGTGTAAGCTGATTTATTCGGTGCCCTGTTGTCAGCACGAGCTGAACGGACAGATTCAGGGTGGCGACCTTTCCCTGCTCACCCGTTACGGACTGATTCAGGAGCGGTTTTCTGCACTCAGTACCGATGCCATTCGGGGTGCGCTTCTGGAGGCGTGCGGGTATCAGGTGCAGATGTTGGAGTTTGTGGATTTTAGCCATTCTCCCAAGAATTTGCTGATTCGGGCGGTGAAAAAATCCGTACCGATGGAGAAACGAAAAAAGGCACTCCGTGATGCCGAAAAGCTGATGCAGGCGTTTGGGTTTCAGCCAACGCTGTACCAATTATTAAAGGATGAAAACCTCCTTGCATAAAATTTCCCAATCCGGACAAAATGAAACGGAAAGGAAAATTTTATCAAGGAGGTTTGTTGTTTATGAAAGCATACATCGGGATTGTAGATGTGGCGGCAAGAGAGATTCTGGATTCCAGAGGCAATCCCACCGTGGAGGTGGAAGTCTTTGCCGAGGACGGGGTTCTGGGCAGAGCCTCGGTGCCGTCGGGGGCATCTACCGGTGCCTTTGAGGCCTGTGAACTGCGGGACGGGGAGGCTTCCCGCTTTGGCGGTGCGGGCGTAAAACAGGCGGTGGAACATGTCAATGGGGAAATTTGTGACGCCTTGATTGGCAAGAATGTACTGGACCAGATTGCCATTGACAGTACCCTGATTGCTCTGGATGGGACCAATGACAAGAGCCGGCTGGGCGCCAATGCTCTCTTGGGAGTCTCCCTTGCCTGTGCCAAGGCGGCGGCAATGGCGGTGGGGCAGAGCTTGTATCAATATCTGGGTGGGATTGATGCGCACGCCTTGCCGGTGCCCATGATGAATGTCATCAATGGAGGCAAGCACGCCGACAATTCTATCACCTGTCAGGAATTTATGATTATGCCGGTGGGCGCCGACTCCTTTCGGGAGGGGCTCCGCTGGTGTGCCGAGGTGTTCCATACCTTAAAAGGGGTGCTCAAGGAAAAGGGACTCTCCACCGCCGTGGGGGACGAGGGCGGCTTTGCCCCCAACCTTGACGGCGATGAGGAGGCGGTCAAACTGTTGGTAGAAGCCATCGAAAAGGCGGGTTACCGCCCGGGTGCAGATTTTCGGATTGCCTTGGACCCTGCCTCCACCGAAATGCAGGAGGCAGCGAAGAAACAAGGGAACCCCGAGGGGTATTATTTCTGGAAACAGGATAAAATGCGCACCCGTGAAGAAATGGTAGAGTTCTGGGCAGACTGGGTGGAAAAGTACCCGATTTTCTCCATTGAGGATGGTATGGCAGAAGAGGATTGGGAAGGCTGGAAGATGCTCACCAAAAAAATTGGGGACAAGGTGCAGCTGGTGGGGGATGACTTGTTTGTCACCAACCCCGGAAGAATCAAAGCCGGCATCGAAAAGGGTGTCGCCAACAGCGTTCTTATCAAGCTGAACCAGATTGGCACTTTGACCGAAACTATGGATGCCATCCGCACCGCCCATCGGGCAGGATATACCGCGATTATTTCGCACCGCAGCGGCGAAACCGAGGATACCACCATTGCGGATTTGGCGGTGGCAGTAAACGGCGGGCAAATCAAGACCGGTGCCCCTTCCCGTACCGACCGTGTGGCAAAATATAATCGTCTGCTCCGTATCGAAGAAGAGTTGGGCGAAATGGCAACCTACCCCGGCACAAGCATTTTGAAAGCTTAAAAAAGGTGTCTGCCTAGCAGACACCTTTTTCATCTAAGAATAATTGGTATACCTTATCAAAGGTAAGCTCCCGTTGCCAGAGGTTGAGGGCGGCGGGAATGTCTTTGATTTGCGCCCCGTTTTTGGCAAGGGGCAAGGTAGCAGTTTCCTTTGCCAGATGCAATACCTGCTGACCGGTTTCGTTGAAATCCAGAATCCGGATATAGGAGGGAGTCAAATCCCCATCGGTACGGGTGATGCCAAGATACGCATTTAAGATAATGCGGCGGATACGGCTGTAAGCGTAACGTTTGGACTTGACACCCAGAATCAGTTCCTCCAGATTCTCTGCCAGAAAGGCGTTGCGGGGCAGGGCGTATTCCAAACCCTCGGACACATCCGCAATGTTGCATAGCTCCTCCGGTGTTTTCATACACAGGGAGGCAAGCAGTGCCTTTTCCATTTTTTCCATCCGGAACTTGGGCGCAGATGCATAAAGTTCCTGCAAATCCTCCGGAACATAGGCAGAGGCATCCTCCTCTTTCAACAGTAGTTCCCGAATGGCGGTGCCGGAGGCAAATTGTCCGGTACCCGCAGCGTCGTGGTGTTGTGCGCCTTCTCGGGGCAGAGCGCAGGGTTTGATATTACTCCTTAAGCGGAGCAAGGCTTTGCAGTATTCCACCCCAAGGATGTTGTTGGGCTTGTTGAGAATTTCCGCCGAGGCAGGACCCAAAAGGGATTTCACCGCCTCAGAGCGGGCAACCGCAAAGGAAAGACCTTTGGAAAGACCCTCTTGCAATGCCTGTTTCCAAGCAGCATCTTCATTTGCAAGGACGGTGGCAATCTGCATCAAAAGCTCGGTTTCGGGAGATTCTGCACCAAAAAACAGGGTATCCACACAGCCCAGAGCGTTCAAGGTCATCACCGCGTTGCGGGCATATCGTTCTGCCGATTGCAGAGTCAGAACCGCAGGCAGTTCCAACACCAAATCCATCCCGTGGCTGAGGGCGGCAGAAGCACGCACCTTTTTGGGGAGCAGCGCCATCTCTCCGCGCTGAACAAAGTTTCCGCTCATGATGCCGACGATGGCATCCAGACCCAAGGTCTGGCGCGCTACGGCAAGCTGATGGCAATGTCCATTGTGGAGCGGATTATATTCGCAGACGACCGCACCAATCTTCATCCCGATTCCTCACTTTCTAAATCATCATCCTTTATAGTATAACATAAAAAAAACTTTGCACAAGGGAAATTTATAAATTTTTCTTGTGTTATGAAAAACAGAGGTGTATAATAAAGAAAAGTTGAAAAACGGGCGGATGAAATAATGATAGAAAAAGATTTTGATTATCAACTGCTGGCTGATGAGCAAGTGGTGGAGCTTTCGGCAGAGGGCGACAAGCAGGCAACGGAGTACATTCTTTCCAAATATAAAAATTTGGTGCGTGCCAGAGCCAAGGACTATTATCTGGCGGGCGCCGACAGGGATGATTTGGTGCAGGAGGGGATGATTGGGCTTTTTAAGGCAATCCGTGATTTTGATATTACCAAGCAGGCATCCTTTCGGGGATTTGCCGAGCTTTGTATCAAACGCCAGATTCTCACCGCCGTCAAGATGGCAACCAGACAGAAACATATTCCGCTCAACTCTTATGTTTCTCTCAGTTCTGCAGTCTATGAAGAAGACTCGGAGCGCACCTTGGTGGAAATGTTGGCAGAGCGGGAATCCAACGACCCGGAGGAACTGCTCCTAAGACGGGAAAAGGCGGAGGCGATGGAATTGGAAATCGCCCAAAAGCTGAGTTCGTTAGAACGCTCGGTACTTTCCTTGCACCTGAGCGGGATGGATTATCGGGAGATTGCGGTAGAGCTTGGCAGAGAACCCAAGTCCATTGACAATGCGCTCCAGCGCATCAAACGAAAATTAACAACCAATGAAGAATAAAAAAACGGCTGAAGAAATTTCAGCCGTTTTTTTGTATCATAAAATATTTTTTTGCAATACTATTTTACAATAACGATGGTTGCTTCAAACACACCATTCTTTTCTACGCCGGTAACCGAAACGGTGGAGCCAAGCTCGATTGCCTTTGCGTTGGTTGCATTACCGTTGCTCTTTAAGAATGTAGTTTTTGCATTGTAGTAAATGCTCTGTGCCATACCATTTTCGTCTTCCAGATTGATGACACGGTAGTTGGAGTTTACGCCGGCAACCACACCGGTAATTTCTCCATTTTCACCGGTGATGGTGGTGCTGGAAGAAATGGTCTTGATGTCGCCACTGTCCAGAGTACCGGTCACTGAAACGTTCCGGCGCAGGTCATAAAGCTCAGCTGCATTGCCGGAAACCTTGATGACTGCATCGCTGCGCAGTTTGAATTCTTTCAATTCACCATCCACCTGAATCACCAGATAAGGTGTTGCGGTGATATGGATTTCACGCAGGATACCGCTAAAGGAATCGGTGGAGCTGGTTGCGGTGATGCGGGTGATTTTTCCGTAGGTGATGGTCAGCTTTACGGTGTCGCCGATGGAAAGTGCGCGATACTCAGCTTCCTCACCGTTGCGAACAACCATGGCGCCGTCGATAGAAACCTCAAAGCTCTGCTTGGTGTTGTTTGCGTCGTTAACGCTGACAAACACGTTGTTCTCATCATCAAAATCTACCGATGCCAAAGTTCCGTTTACCACAAAGCTGGAATCGGTAACCTCGATTGCGGTAATCTTGTCCTTGGTCAGGGTGATGCGAACGAATTGATTCTTCTTCAAATCGCCATAGGTTGCTTTTGCACCGCTTACGGTGTAGGTGCAATCATCTGCAATCTGGTAGATGGTGGTTTTGGTCAAATCCTCAGGATCTGCGATGGTAATCTTCTTGTTGGTGGTGGAATTGCTGTGCAGCAGAGAAATCTTTCCGTAAACAACAGAAATCTGAGATTCGTCAATCACTTCTTCCTGAATCACGATGGTCTGCACATGACCGTTGATTTCTACCACCAGAATGTTGTCATCCTTCTGCAAATCGGAAACGGTGGTCTTTTCGCCTTCCAGATAAACCACGGTGTCTGCATTGATGGTGCGCTTTGCGTTGCTGCCGTTACGCTCTACCGAAATGCTGTTGTTCTTCAAATCCAGATCGGTCACCGTTGCGGTGTAGGTGGTCTTGTTGATTTTTGTAATCATTCTGGAAAGCAGGGTTGCCATCTGGGCACGGGTCAGGGAAGTGTTGGGTGAGAACACCGTTGCACTGCCGTCGGTAGATGCCATACCATTCATAATATCCTGTTCGGTCACATATTCTACATATGCTTTTGCAGAAACCGGAATCTCTGCATCGTCAGGATAGGTGGGTGCTGCCACGCTGAAGCTCTTTGCCTCGGTGTTTGCACCAAGCAGTTTAGACATCAGGATGGCTGCCTGATAACGCTGAAGCTCTGTATTGGCATTGCTTGATGATGCGTAAGTAGAAAGGTCGCTCTCCTGCAGGATGCCGTTATAAAGCAGATAAGCAAGCTCGTTTGCATAGGTGGAGTTCTGCTTGCTTGCAACCGCGCCGTAAAGGTCTTTTGCGGCAGCAGCAACTTCTTTGTAAGCACTCTCTTCCACGCCCAAAATTCTTGCCATTAAAATTAAACATTCAATTTTTGAAATGGAGCGGTAGGGGCGGAAAGTTCCGTCCTCATAACCCTTGATATAACCGGAGTTTGCCATCTTCTGAATGGCTTCCTGTGCCCAGGAAACGGTGGGGTCGTTGTCCACGTCGCTGAATCCTGCGGCAAATGCCGGAGTCAATGCAGAGGTCAGCACAAGAGCCAGACACAATGCAAAAGCGAGTAATCTGCGTTTTTTCATAATAGTTCCTCCTACATATGTTTTTCTAATAGGAAATGGCTTTTTTGGATGACAAAATCCCGCAAAACCACATCATATTCTACCTATTTGATTTTAATATACCATATCTGCTTTTCAAATTCAAGATATTTATGAAAATTTTTGTTAGAAAAATCATTAATTTCTTTGTGAAGTTTTTTTTACCAAAGCTACCAGAATATTTGCCGTGTAATTTTTCTTCCTCCGCACAAAATAACCTCGTAAATAAACAAAAAAATCTACAAGCATAAAAACAGAAAAACCAAGAGGAGGAAAAACTATGATGAAACGATGTATCTCCCTGTTTACGGCAATCTGTTTGGTATGGGCGCTTTCTGCATCCTTTGTTTTTGCAGAAGAAGTGCAGCCCGTATCCGCAGACAACCTGATGTCTATGCCGCAAACAGTCAGTACCCCTGTGGAGCAATCCACAGAAGATATGGTTTCGGGAATTTCCGGCGGGGCAGCGCAAATGCCACAAATCCGGAGCTTTGACGGAACCAATGCAGACGGCACCTTGGACATTTCCGATGGAATTCATACCAATTTAATTGAGAACAGTTCCAAATATAACGGAATGGCAAGTATGCCGGTGCCGCAGAACACGGCGCTTTCCAGATATAGCACCCAAAGGGTTGCTCTGGCGCCGGATATTGCCGATACGCCTTATGCAGAGGCTGCAGAGCTTCTGGGCGCATTGGGAATTATGGTAGGTGATGCGGGAACAGGTGCATTCCGTCCCAACGACAACATCATCCGAAGCGAGATGGCAAAGGTTGCTGTCTATGCGGTGGGTCTTGAGGATATTGCAAAAACCTCTACCGCACCCACCCGATTCCCCGATGTGGCGCACAATCACTGGGCGGTAGGCGCCATCAATGTGGCAGACCAGCAGGGTATGGTGGTCGGTGACGATGTGGGAACTTTCCGTCCGGATTCTCCGGTGCTTTTGCAAGAGGCAATTACCATCATTGTCCGTGCAATGGGTTATGAGCCTGCTGCCAATGACAAGGGTGGTTATCCCTCCGGTTATATGCAGATTGCATCCAACAATCAGCTGCTGAGAGGCTTAACCGGTACTGCAACTGCGGCTGCAACCCGTGGTGACGTGGCACAGTTGGTATTCAACGCCCTTACCGTCAATATGATGGAACAGACCGGCTATGGTACCAACACCAGCTATGCAGTGGTAGACAAGACCTTGCTTTATGACCGCTTGAATGTGGAAAAGGCATATGGTCAGATTACCGGAACCTATGAAACTGCACTGGACGGCGGTGCAACCACCGACCGTGACCGCATCCGGATTGAAAACAAGCAATATCTGGAAGGCGACACCATGGCAAGCCAGATGTTGGGTTATCATGTGCTCTACTATGCCCGCATCGACAAAACCACTGATGAGAGAACCTTGATTGTGGTTCGGATTCAGGAGAACAAGAACAAGGTGATTCAGGCAAACTCCGACACCATTTCCTCGGTAACCGGCGGAGAGGGTGAAGAAAAGAGCTTTGTTTACTGGCCCACTGAAACCACCGAAAATGCACGGACTGCAGTGATCGCAGCCAATGCCACCTATATCTACAACGGCAAGTACAAGGCAACCGTTACCAATGAGGCGTTAAAACCCACCTCCGGTAATGTGACCTTGCTGGACGCAGACACCAATGGTATCTATGAAATCGTATTTGTCAACCATTTCACCAATCTGGTGGTAGATACTGTTTCAGAGGTTACCGGACGTGTCACCGACAAGTATCTCAATGGTTCTCTGGTCTTTGACGAGGATGATGAAAGTGTGATTTACACCTTGATTAAAGACGGACAGGAGATTGCCGTTGGCGACTTGAAGGAGTGGAATGTCATTTCCTACACCATCAGCGATGACAATATGCTGATTAAGGGTTATGTTTCTGACGCAGTGCTCAACGGTATGGTTACCGAGGCAACCGAACAAGGTTTCCGTATCGGCAGCAGCACCGAGCTCCACAAAAAGGCGGCAAGCTATCCCAATGAGATTCAGCTCCGTGACAGAGGAAACTTCTATCTGGATATCGAGGGCAAGATTGCGGCGGTTGACCCCAATGCAACCGTAGACAATGCACAGGGTACCGGTAAAAACTATGCCTACCTTGCAGGTGCGGCAATGAATACCGGCTTTAATACCACCGCCCAGTTCAAGCTCTTTACCATGAAGGGTGAAACTGTGGTCCTGAACAGCACCTCCAGAATGCGACTGAATCAGAACTATAGTATGGAACCGTCCGCAGTTGTGGATGCATTGAATCAGACAGGCGGTGCCGTGGGCGAAATCATTGTTTATGAAATCAACAGCAGCAATCAGGTTTCTGCCATTGAAACTGCGGTAGACAATACCGCAAGCGGTGCGCCCAATGTAGGGGTATTCACCAAGAATATGAGCCGTGAGGATTTGGTTTACAAGAGTGCCTCCGGCAAGCTGGGCAGCATTGCCATTGGGGAGGATACCATCATCTTTGATATCCCCACCGATGCAGGCAATGACACCGAAAAGTTCTCCATCCGGAACAAGGCAACCCTTGCCAACGAAACCACCTATGATGCAGTGGTCTATGACCTGCAGGAAAACTATGTGGCAAGAGTTGTGGTAATCACCAGCTCCACCGGTATTACCGCTCCGGAATCCCCCATTCTGGTGGTAGACTATATCAGTGCAACCCAGAACGAGGACTTTGAAGACACCGACCGTGTTTACGGTTGGCAGGGTGGCAAGGAAGTGAATATCCTTGCAGTAGACAAGACGGTTCTGCGTAAGGGAACCGGCGGTGCAGAGCAGCTGGAACAGGGAGATATTATCCAGTATCGCACCAATGCAGAAGGTGAAATTGACGGTATCAATTTGTTGTTTGATATCAACAACAAGACTACCGAATTTATCACCGAGGTCAGCGAGGACTTGACCACCGTTTACGGTAAGGTCACCAAGAAGTTCAGCGGAAGCATCAATATGACAGTCAATGGTGCGGTGCACAACTTTGCAACCGGCGATGCGACGGTATATCTGTACGATTCTACCAGAAACCGTCCCACCATCCGTCTGGTATCTCCTGCGGACATCGAAATCTTTGAAGAGGGCAATGAAGCAAGACTCTTTGTCAAGGTTTACGAAGATGTGGTGCAAGAGATGGTTATTATCAAATAACAAAACAATCCTTTCGGTTACAAAAAAAGATGCGCCCAAAAGGGCGCATCTTACATAGTTATTTGGCGTAAATCTGGTAAATTTTTGCCTGGTTTAATCGCTGATTCAGTTGCTTGTCCGAAAGGTCTGCCTCAAGCAGCTGTTCATAGTATTTCAGATAGGTCTGAAGCTGCTGATTGGTCAGGTCGTTCTTAAGGATGGCTTGCATATTCAGAAGAGCCTCCCGGTCTTCCTTTGCTGCTCCTTCATCGCGGGCAACATTGGAAGCGGTTACCTTGTTAAAGTTTTCGGCCTGCTTTTGGTTGGCAGAAACCGCATTCTGATATGCCTTGCCATAGATATTCGTCATCAGCTTCAGGTGATCCACACTCCGCTGATATTTGTCCACATAGCGTTCGTATGCCTGTTGGGCAAGCTGTGGGATGGTGTTTGCCAACTGGGATGCATAGTATTGCTCTGCTTGTGCGCCGGCAGTAACTGCGGCAGAATTGCCGTAGCCTCCGGTCAAGGCGGAATAGGTTGCGATTGCGTTTTCGCTTGCTCTGGCGCCCTCATTCAAGTATTTTTGGCGATAGGCAAGGTATACCGGGTCAGACTCGGGGTTGTAGGAAAATTCCTCGCGATTCTGAAGTTGATTTACCATGGCAGAGATTTCCCGCAAATACTGATTTTCGTAATTTCTTGCCAAATCTGTGGGACTTTGTACCCCTGCGGCATTGGAGAGAGAACGCGCAGAATTTTCTACCGTATTCTGCCAAGCCCAGGACTTTCCCTCATCGTCGATATAGAGAATGTCTAAGGGCTTGCCCCCTACGGAAACGGTTCCGTTTCCGTAGGTCAGGGCATCGGCAGACAATCCGTATCTGCCGGCGGCACCGGCAAAGGCGTCGCTGACACGGACAATGGGATTGTCGGTATTTTGATAAAAGTTTACCAGACTTTGTTGAATATCCTTTTGGGATGCATAGGATACGCCGGCATCCTCGTCCATATACCCGGGCTTCATCAGGGTGCGGTTGTCCAGAGTGACGGTGCCATCGGCCTCGTTATAGCCGATGCGGTCGTTGGAAAACCCCATACTGTTCAGCGTTGCCCGGATTCCTACCTGTCCGTCCTCCAGACGGGGCAGCGAGGAGGATGTATATTCTTTTTTGTTATAAGACATAGGTTTTACCTCCCTGATAAACTGACAGCTCGATGGCGTGTATCACCGCATTGCCCTGTCCCTCAACGCGGATACGAAAGCTGTCGCTTGGTTGAAAGCGGATGGGTAGCCGATAGCTTTTCATTCCCTTGACTGCGGTCAAACTGCCGCAGGGAATAAACTCCCCCCCATCGTGAGAGATGCTGACACGAATGTTGGTTCCTGCCTCTGCATCCAACAGCAAACGGGCATCCTGCACGCTCTTGTGGCGCAGCGTATCATAACTCATTGGCTGACTGGTAAAGCTCCAAGAGACCTGTTCCTCTCCTTGCCCCAACGCCCAGATGCCGTCTTGGCAAAAACCGTAGAGCTGATTGCCAAATGGGAGAATCCGCAAGAAGGGGATGTCATCTTCCCGATGCCAGACACCTTTTTCAGGATGATACACCAAAAGGTGTCGGCTTCCGTCATTTTGACAGGCGGCAGCGTAGTAGGAGACGCCGTCTGTCCCCGCAGACGCAGAGACATAAGAAACGGGAAGCTGGGGGCTCACGTTGTAAGGCTCGCCACCTGCGTACGCACAAAAACCGGAAGGGGAAAGGTAGTAGAGGACCCCGTGAAGCTCTGCAATGCTTTTCCCGTCAATGCAACCGCCGTTGGTCTGCTTGGGAATGGCAAAGTT
The DNA here is from genome assembly GCA_017397725.1 of Clostridia bacterium. Lineage (GTDB taxonomy): Bacteria > Bacillota > Clostridia > Monoglobales > Monoglobaceae > Ructibacterium. Next base: position 102,966 of record JAFQIA010000002.1, on the reverse strand, counting down.
GTTGGGGGCATCCCCATAAATATGATGGATGCAATGATGCTTGAATGCCACCACCGAGGAGCGATAGCTGACAATACCGGTGAATTTTCCCGCTGTTCCTATCTGACTGAACCAACTGTCACTTGCCAAGCCCTGAAAACAGTTGAAGTTCATACAGTCACCCAATTTTGATGCATATAGATACTTTCCGCTGGGATCGGTTCCCCATAGCCGATTGTTATGGACACAAACATGATCCATATCGGGGACCCGAAGCTGGATAAGAATCCGTGTGTTGGATGTTCCGGAAAAGAATGACAGGCGCTTTCCGTTTTTGTTGTGCAAGACCAAATCCATACGGCCGTAGCGGATATCGGTAATCACGGCACTGACCGGACAGTAATCCGGAACATTAGAATGGTTATCCATAATAGGGTAAATGTTATTATGGTCAGAATCTGCTCCACTAATAATAATGCTTTCGCCGATGGAAAAGTGGTCTGCCCATTGGACCTCAGAACTGTGAATGTAGGAGTAATAAGAATTTGCATCAGCAGAGGAACCATAGAAGGTGAGGGAGTTGAGCGCAACGGTTTTTTCCATCAGCTCCAAGGATTCGCTGACCTCTCCGGTTTCGGGATCAGGCAGATAGTTGTAGTAAAGCTTGTCAGGGAAAATACAGATTTTTCCGTTGAAATCCACGATGGCTTTCTTATCGTCCGTAAATATTTGAGGGCCAATCCATTTGCCTTGGTAATAAAAACGATGATTTTTGATGCCGGTAAAAGCGGTAATGGGCGCTCCGGTATACTCCGGGAGCACGGGGTCGGTAATCCCGCTTTCGCTCACAACCTTTTCTCTTGGCTTTCTGGGACTGAGGGCAGGAAAAGCAAGGGAGGACATATTCTCTGACTCGGACAGGGAGTCGGGTTCCGGTTTGCTGCGTAAATCCAGTCCACCAAAGTGGAGAGAAAGCGCTTGATGGGTGTCCTGCCGGAAAAAGGATGGCAAAAACATAAAAGACCTCCTTTGTTTTTTTGATTATGCCTGCCAGTAATTCCGAAAACCGGCAAGCGGATTGAGGGGTGCGCGGGAACGGTATTCCCGCCTCAGATTGTCATAAAGACTGTTGTATTGCGCCATATGGGCGCTGTACGAGGTGTAATCGTGCTGATACAGCGCCATTTTGGCAAGCAGATATTCCACATACATTCCGTCGTAGGGAGCCTCGTCAATCTCGGTCACATCGTCGATGCACCGACGGAGCGCAAGAGGCGCGCCGGTCTGTGGGGTAAAGGTGTCCTGATCCAGCATGATGCCGTCGTAGACGCAATCCACCACATAACACTCCTCTGATGCGGACCAGTCCGGTTCCGCATCGGCAGAGGGAAGATATACCCATTGAAGGGTATCCCCCGGCAGGAATGGAGGATCTGCCATTTTGATAAAGTTTTCACTCAGGTCGAATTCTCCCTGCAAGGTAATCTGTCGCACCGGATCAGGCGGGTCCAGCACCACCAAGGTGAGGGCACCATGCCGTCCCGGAGGCAGGCAGAGTTCCGCTGCAAAGGAGCGGAGGTCCACCTTGCTCAGCGGCTCACCATCAAGGTATGCCGCCTCAACGTTTTCAAAAACAAGCCCGTCGGGGAGTTCTACTTTTTCTTCGCCGGACAGGTGGTAGGTCAAGGTGTTATATACCTTTTTGACATCTCTGCGGATGCCGGCGGTAACCTCCTCGCACCAGCGGATTTTCTCTTCCTGAGTGTAAGGGTTGGGACAGAGTCGATCTGCCATTTCGATCGCTTTTAACAGTCGCATAGCGATTCACCTAACCCTTCAGGCTTTCTACATATTCCTGTGCGGCAAGCTCCTGTTTGCGGCTGCGCTCTAATACCAGCGCAACACAACGGGGAACCTTGACCGGTACACCTCTTTGAATCTGGTAATTGACGCCGTTGACAGTGACAGTAACATCGTCCTTGTAACGACTGTTATCTTTCATCAAAAGCACAGGCACAAGCTCTTTGTAGTAAGCCTCGGTTGCTTGTTTGTTTTGTTTGGTAGCCATCGATAAGACCTCCTTTTTCAATCTGATTTTTAATAGCTACAAGTGGTTTCTACACGTACCATAAATTCCGGAGAAAGAATCTCCGCAGTCTGGGTGGCTTTCCAGCCGACGGTACTTCTCTGGTCCAGCGGGTCGCCGGTTCCGGCGCTACCCTTCTGCTTGAGAATGGTGGTCAAGCCGCCTCCGGTGATGGAGGTAACGCCATACGCATTCTGACCCAAAAACAGAGTGGAATAAATATCTCTGCCGTTTGCACCTGCACCGGAGGGGTAGATGATAGCACCGGCGGTAACCGATGCATCCAAAGCTTCGGAAACCGTGATGTTGGCACTGCCTGCCTCACCCGGAGTTACATCGTTGATGAGATAGTCAAAGCCCTGAATCTGGATGGATTTGCCACCCAAGTAATTTCTGTCGGATTCGGTCAGCGGTTCCCGCACGGTAATGGTTTTTCCGTCAACAGATGCCACGGTCAGGGTTTCGGGATCGCCCTGGGTCAGGGTTTCCGGATCCCGCAGATAGCCGGCACGAAAAATTTTTGCCTCGGTGGATTCTACAAAAACAACTCCGTGAATCTTACCGATGACGCCGTTGTACCAATCCTTGGGGTCCACATTCTGCTTGACTGCTTTCCATTCCGGATCGTTGGTCAGGTCGTTGGCAACATCCGGATGGATGATGGCAACATAACAACCGTCCTTAAAGGGGGTTGCGTTGTTTCTCTTCAGGGTGGAAACTGCACGTTTTACTGCCGCAACGGTCAGGTAGTCGTTTGCTTCGTAGTCTGCGTTTCCACCGACCAGCAGATTTCTGTCTGCCTTGCCGTTACCGTACTGCACGTTGGTGCCGGCATTGATTTTTTCACGGATGACGGTATCCAGCGTTCTGCCTGCCTGATCGCCCAATACATTCTGGGTTTCGCTGATGACTGCGTCTACCGAAGAAAGGGTCAGCATATCGGACATGGTAACGTAATCACCGTACTGCTCCACGGTGGATTCTACCGTGGTTACATTCAGGGTGTTGCCCTTGGGGGTGACACCCTCGGTCAGAGGAGTCAGCGCTTTGGGCAGAGGACTGAAGCGACGGAACTCAATGGTCTTTCCGCTGCCGGCAGGGATGGGTTTCTGCTGACCAAAGCGGGCGTGAACCAGCTTGGGGGAAGCAAAACGAATCAGCGCACGGTCATAATAGGTTTTCATTTCGGGGGTCAGGTTATTGCCCTGACGGTCGGTTGTGGTGGTTTGCACATTCAGTGTGTTCATTCACAAATTCCTCCTTTTTTATTTGGTTGATAAGGGGTGGGCTTTAGAAGGTGATGGTTTCACCATTTTTTGCCCGTTCGATGATAGCATCGATTTCTTTGTCCGAAAGATTGCTCGGATTCTTTTTGGCAATCGCCGGACGATTTTTGGCAGCACCGTTTTCCAAAACTCTGGTCTGGCGTGCGAGCAAGGCGTTGGTTGCCTCGTTGCGGGCGCTTTCCAGAATTTCTTCACGGTGAATCAGGAAGTACGCATCTTCAATGCTCAGTCCGTTGCCCCAGATGTAATTGATAAACGCCGGATTCTTCATCTCGGCCTGCATATCAAAATCGGGGTTCTTGGCAGCAAATGCCTGACGCTGTGCCTCAATCTCTGCATTGCGCTTGTCCATAGCAGCAGTTTCGGGATTCTGGGCCACCTCCTGTTGGATTGGAGCTGTATTGCCGGTGACCGGCTGACGCTCCTTGTTGCCGTTGAAATGGAACATAAAACATCCTCCTTTCCCGCCCTTGGCGGAAGTAATTTTTTTGTAGCGGCGGCATCTCCGTTACATCAAAGATTGTAGAAGAAAAAACGTGCCGAAAAGTGCCGTGAAAAAACCACAAAAAACTTTTATTTTTTTGAAAAAAAGCCTTGCCCACAGAAAGTGGTTATGGTATAATAAAATCAATAAAAAAACTACGAAAAACAGAGCGAAAAACGCATTTCTTTTTCTTCAGAAAGGGGAATTCTACGAATGAAAATTTTATGTGATTGCGACAAGCTGAACGAAGCTGTTTCGGTGGTTTCCAGAGCGGTTTCCGGACGGAGCAGTTTGAGCGTGCTGGAGGGGATTCATTTCCGTGCAGAAGCCAACGGAACCGTCACCCTGATTGGCAATGATTTGGAGATTGGTATCGAGGCAAAAATCGAGGCAACTGTGTCCGAACCGGGTGCGGTGGTGCTCAACGCCAAGATGATTTCCGGTATCGTGCGTGCTCTGCCGGAGGACAGAGTCAGCATTGAGGTCAATGACAAGAACCTTGCTTTGATTAAGAGCGGTTCTGCAAAATTTGAAATTGCGGGCATTTCTCCGGAGGAGTTTCCGGAACTGCCGGCGGTGGATTCTGAGTATTCGGTTGCCATCCCTGCGGCAATGCTTAAGGATATGATTTCCAAGACCATCTTTGCGGTGGCAGTGACCGACAACAACCCCATCCTTACCGGATGCCTGTTGGAAATTTCCAAGCAGGGTCTTACCATGGTGGCGTTGGACGGTTATCGTATGGCAATCCGCCGTGCCGCAATGGAGAATGACTTTGAAGAAAAGAAAATGATTATTCCGGAAAAATCCCTCAGTGAGCTTGCACGGATTCTGGGCGATGAGGAAGAGGATGTGAGGATTCTTGCAACTGCCCGTCATGCCATCTTCTTGTTCCGCAACTATCGGATGGTCACCCGTCTGATTGAGGGTAACTACTTTAACTATCAGGCGGCAATCCCCAAGGATTACGAGATGGAGATTGCTTGCTCTGCTCGTCAACTGACCAACTCCATTCAGCGTGCATCCTTGATTATCCTGAATGACTTGGTAAAAAGTCCGGTAAAATTCCGGGTGGAGGACGGCAATATCAACATTTCCTGTACCACCCCTGCAGGTTCGGTGGATGACAACATTCCGGTGGATATTAAGGACAAGGCATTGGAAATCGGATTCTATAACCGTTATTTGTTAGAAGCATTTCGTGTGATTGATACCGAGGATGTCCGTCTGCAGTTTAAGGCACCCACCACGCCTTTGGTGATTCTTCCGCCAGAGGGGGATGCGTACCTTTACCTGATTCTGCCGCTTCGGTTAAAGGCTGACTGATGCGGGCAAACAAACTGACCCTGACCGATTTTCGAAACTACGCATCCCAAAGCCTGGAGTTTTCCGACGGCATCAATATCCTTTATGGGGATAACGCCCAAGGGAAGACCAATATTTTAGAAGCGGTATATCTCTTTTCTATGGGCAAGGCGAACCGTGCCAGAAAGGATGCAGAGCTGATTCGCCACGGACAGAGCCGTGCGGATCTGGAGCTGACCTTTTCTGATAAGGAGCGGGAGAGCGTGGCAAATATCTCCCTGTTTCCCAATCGGCGCAAGGTGATACAGGTCAATGAAATCCCCGTCCGCAAAAACAGTGAACTGGTGGGGCGGTTTCGGGTGGTATATTTCGGCCCTGAATATTTGGGACTGGTGAAAGAGGGCCCCAAGGGTCGGCGCAGAAACATCGATATTTTAATCAGCCAGTTACGCCCCCGCTATTTTTCCTCGTTGGGGGATATGAAAAAACTGGTGGAGAGCAAGAATGCCCTCTTAAAAATGGAGCATCCCAATCAGGCGATGCTGGATATTCTGAACGAGAAATTGGCAAGCGTTTCGGCAGAGGTGATTGCCGGTCGTACTGAATATTTGGGCAAAATCGGGGTTCTGGCAGAGGAACTGCAAAAGGAGATTTCCTCCGGCAGAGAAACCCTGTCTATCAAGTACCAATCCTGTATTGGAGAGGCTACGGGACTTGATAAAAAAGAAATCACCGAGCGGCTTTATCAAAAGCTGATGGAACATCGTGGACGGGAGCTTGCCCTGCACGAATCGGTGGTAGGTCCCCATCGGGAGGATATCATCTATGAAATCAATGGGATGGAGGCAAAGGCGTTTGCATCCCAAGGTCAGCAAAAGACCATTGTTCTGGTTCAAAAGCTTGCTGAGGTGGGATTGATGGAGCAGGAAACCGGCGAACTTCCGGTTCTGCTTCTGGACGATATTATGAGTGAGCTTGACAAAACCCGACGAGGCTTTATTTTGAGTCGGATTCGGGATATGCAGATTTTAATTACCTGTACCGATGTGGACGGATTCCCCTTGGAAAAAGACACCAAGCTGTTTCGGGTGGAGGACGGAAAGGTACAAGCAGAATAAAAGGAGGGAGCCGGTATGTATTTGCATCTGGGAAAGGATGTATCGGTCAATACCAAAAACATCATTGCCATACTGGATTTGGAGAGTACATCGGTTTCCAAACACACACGGGATTTTTTGAAGATTGTGGAGGAAGAAGGCTTTGTCCGCAATGTGTCGGAGGAAATCCCAAGAACCTTTGTTCTTTGTGAAATCAATGGACAGTCGGTGGTATATATCACCAATATTTCTTCCAAGGCGTTGGCAGGAAGAACCGAAAAATACAATCAATGACAAAACCTCAAGGAAACCCCAAAAGGGGCGAACAGAAAGGATAAGGTGAGAGCATGGAAACAGAAAAAATTTCTTTGACAGAGGAGCATATGACCAGCGTTCCTGTTCAAACAGAGTATGATGAAAACCAGATTCAGGTATTGGAGGGTCTGGAGGCGGTGCGGAAACGGCCGGGTATGTATATCGGATCTACCACCACACGGGGTCTTCACCATCTGGTTTATGAGATTGTGGACAACTCCATCGATGAGGCGCTGGCGGGCTTTTGTACCGAAATTCAGGTTACCATCGAAAAGGACAATTCCATCACCGTTGTGGATAACGGACGTGGTATTCCTACCGGTATTCATCCCAAAGAGGGTGTGCCTGCGGTGGAATTGGTATTTACCAAACTCCATGCCGGCGGTAAGTTCGGCGGTGGCGGATACAAGGTTTCCGGCGGTCTGCACGGCGTAGGTGCTTCGGTTGTTAACGCCCTTTCTGTCTTTTTGGAGGTTGAGATTTCCGACGGCAGCCATGTGCACTATCAGCGCTATGAGCGGGGCAAGAAGTGCGCCGCCTTAAAGCAGATTGGAGATACCGACAAGACCGGAACCAAGGTGCACTTTAAGCCGGACGGTGAGATTTTTGACGATTTGGTATACAGCTTTGATACCCTGCTTCTCCGTTTGCGGGAGCAAGCATTTTTGAACGCAGGCGTCACCATTGTCCTCAGGGATGACCGGGACGATGCGCCGGAGAACAAGAAAGAAGAAACCCTTTGCTACGAGGGCGGTATCAAAGAATTTGTTACTTATGAAAACCGGAACAAGGAAGCGATTCATCCGGATGTGATTTATGTCAATGCCGTGCGTGAAACCTGTGAGGCAGAGGTTGCTATGCAGTACAATGATGGTTACAGCGAGAACATCATCAGCTTTGCCAACAACATCAACACCACCGAAGGCGGTACCCACGAAACCGGTTACAAGGCGGCACTGACCAAGGTAATCAATGACTATGCAAGAAAGTATGGATTCCTCAAAGAAAACGATGAGAACCTGAAAGGTGAAGATGTCCGTGAGGGTCTGACCTGTATCATCAGCGTTAAGGTCACCGAGGCACAGTTTGAAGGCCAGACCAAGACCAAGCTGGGCAACGGCGAGATGCGTTCTCTGGTTGAGAAGATGGTCAATGAAAAGTTGGGTGAATTCTTTGAGGAGAATCCCTCGGTTGCCAAGATTGTGGTAGACAAGGCGCTCACTGCTTCCCGTGCAAGAGAGGCGGCAAAACGTGCCAGAGAAAATACCCGCCGAAAGAGTGCGCTGGAAAGCAGTACTCTGCCCGGCAAGCTTGCCGATTGTTCTGACCGTGACAACACCTATACCGAGATTTATATCGTCGAGGGAGATTCTGCGGGCGGTAGTGCTAAGCAGGGCAGAGACCGCCGGTTCCAGGCGATTCTTCCCTTGTGGGGTAAAATGCTGAACGTAGAAAAAGCCCGGATGGACAAAGTTTACGGCAATGACAAGCTGATGCCGGTTATCACCGCTTTGGGTGCAGGTATCGGAGATGATTTTGACATCACCAAAATCCGTTACGGCAAAGTTGTGATTATGGCCGATGCCGACGTGGACGGTGCTCATATCCGTACCTTGATGCTGACCTTCTTCTTCCGTTTTATGCGGCCGTTGATTGAAGGGGGACACGTGTATATTGCACAGCCGCCTCTTTATAAGATCAGCAAAGGAAAAACCGACCGGTACGCATACAGCGATGCAGAACTTCAACAGATTCTTGCTGAGATGGAGGACGGCAGACAGCCGGCAATCCAGCGGTACAAGGGTCTTGGTGAGATGAATCCGGAACAGCTGTGGGAAACCACTATGAATCCGGAAACTCGTATTATGCTTCAGGTGAATTTGGAGGATGCCAGACAGGCAGATGAAACCTTTACCATCCTGATGGGTGATAAGGTAGAACCTCGCCGCAAGTTTATCGAGGATTACTCCTCAACGGTTGTGAACCTGGATATTTAGGGAGGAATCAGTATGATTCAGATAGAACATACCAAGGTGATGAATTTGGAGGGTGCCATCCGTGGCGCCCGCAATCCCCTTTGCAGTTGGGACAGAATCGACAGCTTCTATGACCAGGACGGCAACTATGTCTTGGGTGAGAACGATTTGAGTCTGGCAAAACGCCTTTGTAAAGCAGGCAGTGACCACCGCAAGTTCATCCGCCAGATTCTGGTTTCGGTGGACATCACCGCGCCTATGTATTGGTGGAAGGAATTTGATACCTACAAGGTGGCAACAGTGGCAAACTCCACCAGTACCATGCACAAGATTCACAGCAAGCCCTTTGCGATTGACGATTTCAGCCATGACCACCTGAGTGAAAGCGGAACGCAGGCATTGCTTTCCCTGATGCAGGTGCTGGAGGAAAAGCGTCAGGCATTTGTGGAGAACAAGGATAAGGCGGATTGGTATGACATCATCCAGCTTCTGCCCTCCAGCTATAACCAGACCAGAACCGTCACCATGAACTATGAGAATCTCTTGAATATGTATTTTGCAAGACGGACCCACAAATTGACCGAATGGCATACCTATTGCGACTGGATTCTGAGTCTGCCTTATACCAAGGATTTGTTCCTGCAGGAAGAAGTTTAGAGGGTACTTGACAAGAGGCGAAAAATGTAGTATGATAGCAGTATAATTTTTGGAGTGAAGAGGTGAATATCAATGGCTTACATTATCAACGACGATTGCATTAGCTGCGGCGTATGCGCAAGCGAGTGCCCGGTATCTTGTATTGCTGAGGGCGATGGCAAGTATGAAATCAATGCAGATGAGTGCATCGATTGCGGAAACTGCGCAAATGTATGTCCGGTAGACGCTCCTCAGGCGTAACCTGATTAGAAAAAGCGTGCCAACGGCACGCTTTTTTTATCTGCAAATGGGATAGGAGAATTTTTATGAATCAAGAACTGTTGTTACAAGGCGCAAACGAGCTTGGACTTTCCATCAACCAAACCCAATGCGAGCAGTTTGCAGTTTATTCTGCCCTGCTGAAAGAATGGAACGAGAAGATGAATCTGACCGCCATTGTGGACGATGACGGTATTGCAGTCAAGCATTTTCTGGACAGCGTCCTGCCTCTGGCGCACATAGACCTGCCCGAGGGAGCATCCCTTGCAGATGTGGGCACCGGAGCGGGATTTCCGGGACTCCCTATAAAAATTGTCCGTCCGGATTTTCAGGTCACTCTGATTGATGCCCTGAATAAAAGGGTGAAGTTTTTGCAGGCTGTCTGCGAGAACCTGCACCTTTCAGGGGTATCCTGCATCCACGGCAGAGCCGAGGATTTGGGCAAGGATAAGGACTATCGGGAACAGTTTGATGTGCTGACCTCCCGTGCCGTTGCCAACCTGAAGGTTTTGTGCGAGTATTGCCTGCCCTTTGTCAAGGTGGGTGGCGTGTTTGTGGCACTCAAAGCCCAAGAGGTAGAGGAAGAACTGCTTGCGGCAAAGCCAATGATTGGAACCCTTGGTGGCAAGGTGGAACAGGTGATTGATGCACCGCTACCGCAAACAGATATGCTGCGCAAGCTGGTGGTGATTCGCAAGGTTGCGCCCACCCCATCCCAATTCCCCCGCCGTGCCAATAAAATAAAATAGAAAAAGCTGAACGAGATATCGTTCAGCTTTTTGCTTGGTGAAAATGTCGAAAAAGGAAGGTATATTTTGTGAAATCGTTTTCGTCGCTGTACATAGGTACTGCAGAGAACGATTTCGCAAAAAGCAAGCAACGTCAAGGAAAACTCGATGTTTTCCTTGCGTTTTTGTCTTAATATTTACAGACCATCGAGGACGCTGGACCCTACGAATATATCTTTTCTATTTCCGCTTGCGGTAGACCGACTTTTTCGGCATTTACAAAGTCAGCCACTTCGTTAATACCCGCAAATACATGGCAAAAGGATGAATACGGGTTATTTCGGTGGCGGCGCAGATTTCCCGTTTGGCAACCTCCTGACCATCAATGGTAAAGGTGACCTCGCCCAACACCTCTCCCTCGCGGATGGGTGCGCTGACCATATCGGGGAGGTTGATACTGGTTTCCACTTTGTCCCGATTCCCCTTTTTTACAATAAAGCTCAGGTCGTTCAGCTTTGGCAGCACGCAGATTTCGGTTCCGCCCCGCACCGCAATAGGCAGGAGAGGCAGATATAGGTTTTCGCTGCTTACCACTTCATAGTTGGCAAAGCCATAGTCCAAAAGCGCGGAGGCACTTTGAAAACGCTCTGCGGTACTGGGCGCGGCAAGTACCACCGCAATCAGTTGCATTCCGTCCCGCTCTGCGGTGGCGGAAAGACAGTATTTTGCTGCCGAAGTAGAGCCGGTTTTCAGTCCGTTGGCACCCTTGTAGAACCGAATCAGCTTGTTGGTGTTGGAAAGCCCGAACTGACCGCCCCGTAGGGTATCCATCCAGATGGTGGTATAGTCAAAAATCTTGGGATGGCGCAAAAGTTCCCGAGAAATCAAAGCAACATCCCTTGCGGAGCTATAATGCTCTGCGGTTTCATCCAGTCCGTTGCAGTTGATGAAGTGGGTGTTGGTACAGCCAAGCTCGGCGGCACGCTCGTTCATTTTTTCCACAAAGGTTTCGTGGGTGCCGGCAATATGCTCTGCCATGGCAACCGCCGCATCATTGCCCGAGGCGACAGCGATTGCTTTGAGCATATCCTCTACTGACATCTGCTCACCCACTTCCAGAAACACCTGTGAACCGCCCATGGATGCGGCATTTTCGCTGGTGGTTACCATATCCTCAAAATGGATTTTCCCGCTGTCCAAGGCTTCCATAATCAGCAGCATGGTCATGGTCTTGGTCACGCTGGCAATGGGCAGCCGCTTGTCGGGATTCCATTCATAAAGAACCTCCCCGCTGGATGCCTCCATCAGGATGCCCGATTCCCCCTTGACCAACTGGGTGGAAACATCGGTATCCACTTGGGTTGCCGGTTCAGCAAACACCGGATAGGCAAGAAATATGGTCAACAGCAGAACAGAAACAATCCTTTGCATCGAAATCCCTCCTGATATTCAGTAATACATATCTATGCTTGTATCAGGAAAATATGAATCCCACTTGCAATTTTTGCAAATACAAGGTATACTATAAAAAACAATCTTATGAGGTTGAGAGTATGGAACAAAATGAGTTAAAGTTGATACGACAGGTCACTTACCCGTCCCTTCCGGAACAGCCGGTGGCACTTTTGCAAAGCCGCCTTTATCAGGATTCAGAAACCGGACAGATGACGCTCTACTTAGATATGCAGAATGTGAGCGACAAGACGGTGGAGGCAACCTATGTCAATCTCTGCTGCTTTGATGAGGAGGTTCAGCTGGTATCCACCAAGAATCGGGAACCCTTTGAATCCCTTGGTGCAGAACCGGGCGCACGCTTTGGCGAGGAAATGGCAATCCCTCTTTCGTCGTTCCGGATTCGCAGTATTACTGCTACGGTGCAGCGGGTTTGCTTTTCGGACGGAAGTGTCTGGAACAACGGCGAGGCGGAAAAGGATGTACGGGTGTTTCAAGAGGATGCCCCCCTTTCCACCAAAAAACCAAAAAAGAAATGGAAGCGCTGGGTGTTTTCTATCTTGTTTTTGCTCCTTGTCAGCGCCCTTGGCGTTGGCATAGGATATGGGCATAGTCAATGGACCAAGGCAACAGAAGAGGCACGCAATCTTCTTTTGGCAGAATCTTATGCGCAAGCGGAAGAGGCATATGCGGCATTGCAACATCCATGGCTGCCTGAATCCATCCGTCAGGAATTTGGTTGGTATCAGGCGCTTTGTGCCATCAAAAGAGGAGATTTTCATACCGGCATCCGCCTTTTGGCAGACCAACCGACGCATTCCAAAAGTGTTTCTCTGCTCAGGCAGATGAATACCCTGCTTTCCGGCACCATTTCTGCAGGAGAGGCCCACACGGTGGGACTCTGTGCGGATGGCACCGCAAAGGCAACCGGAGAAAATCAGGATAGACAATGTGAGGTTTCGGAGTGGAAGGATTTGGTTGCGGTTTCTGCCGGTTGGAATCATACCTTGGGTTTAACCGCAGAGGGCAAAGTCCTCTATGCGGGCAGTGATGAAATCGATGCCCAAACCATTGCCACCTGGGAGGATGCAGTCACGGTTTCGGCAGGTGGCAGACATTCGGTGGCAGCACTTGCCAATGGTAGAGTGGTCGCAACCGGGGACAACCGCTACAACCAATGCGATACCCAGAACTGGTCGGGCGTTATTGCTGTTGCGGCAGGCAGATACCACACGGTGGGACTGCGTCAGGACGGCACCGTTCTTGCCATCGGCAACGGCCACGGTGGCAGTTGTCGGGTAGAGGATTGGAAGGATATCGTTTCCATTGCGGCAGGGGATGGCTTTACCTTGGGTGTTACCAAGGATGGCAAGGTCCTTGCGGCAGGCGCATACAGCCGTTACGGAACTGTTGCAGAGATAGAAGAAGATGCCGTCGCCGTTTTTGCCGGAGGTTCTCACGCCATTGCAAAGATGAAGGACGGAACGCTGCAGAGCGGTGGCAGCAACACCTGGCATCAAAGCGATGTAATGCATTGGGAAAACCTGCTTTCAGCAGAGGCGGGCACCAAGCATACGGTGGCGATTTCTGTTGACGGAAAAGCCTTTGCCATGGGCGACCGGCAAAACGGACCCTGTGATGTAGATGATTGGAAAGGACTGGGTCTTCCCAAAAAGGCACTTCGCCTGACTTCGGTAGACAGTTATTTAATGCAGATCAAAGTGCAATAAAAAAGGTGAATGACATTTGTCATTCACCTTTTTGGTTATGCGTTAAACTGACTTTCGTGCATAGGGAAGAAGTCGAACTTGGGTTCCAAGAACTTGAGCTGATGTTCCTTGCCGCCGGTAAAGTCATACAGGGTATCAAAGATACGATTCCAATCCCAGAAGGATTCATCCAGATTCAGGTAGGAAAGCAACAGCTCGGTGCCCTCCGGAACCACCGGATGCATCAGCACAGTTGCTACCCGCATCATATGGAACACATCCCGTAACACCTGCATTCTGAGTTCGTTGTTGTCCTCTTTGTCTGCAATGGCAATATGCTTTGCCCAATACTTATTGGCGTTGCGGATATAGGTGTCCATCAGGTTCATCACCGAATGGAATTCAAACCGATACATATACCGCTCATATTTGAGGATGGTTTCTTTGCCCTCTTTCAGCACTTCCTCACTGATTTCGCCAACCGGCAGCTTGCCGTCGTTGTACTTCTGCGCAGTATAGAAACAGGAGCGTGCCACCCGATTGAATACGTGGGAAAGCAGCTTGCCCTCTTTTAGTACAGGGTCGGCATCCTTTTCACCGGCAGTGGGGTTTAAGGGCTTGGGTTGGAAGCTGACACTCTTCAGCCCCAGTCCTAAGCTTAAAAAGTGTGCCCTTAGCTGTTCCGGTGTGTAGTAATCCAAAAGCTCGGCTGCCATGGGCGGCTTCACTGCACCGCTGGAGCTTGCTTTTTTGTTCAAGAACAGAATGTGGTTGTTGGCAACCAAGGTAGGCAGGGTCAACTGTCCCTCTGCAGGACGGGCAGTCAGGTTGTCCTTTCCTTGTGCCGCCATAAACATCACCATTTCGGCAATGCCGTAGAAGTAGATGTTGTCCTGACCAATGAACTGGAACACCTTGGCGTCTTTGGAACACCAGAACTTTTTCCATTCCTCACTGTCCTTGCCCTGTTGTTTCAGGTAGGTGCGGGTAAAGGAAATCGGTGCCCACAAGGATTCCGGCCATACCCAGATGGTCAAGCCTTCTTCACCCTCAATCACTGGAGCGGGAACACCCCATTCGATATTTCCGGTCAGGCGGAAGGGAACCAAGGTCTTTCCGGCACGGAACCGGATGTCGTGTTCACCCAAAATAGCTCTTGCCTTGTCGCGGTCTGCCAAATCCTTGAACTCCAGAGAGAAGGAGGTCTTGTTGGCAGCGGTGTTCAGCACGTGCTCAGGCAGTTGATCCTTGATGGATTCATAAATTTCGGTGTATTCGTTCTTGACATAAACCATCGGCGCCGTCATAAACTCCCGAATGGTATTGGCAACCAAGGGGCGGACGGTTTCATCCTGACTGATGTCCTCTACATAGTTATTCATCAAATCCTGGAATTTGGTCAGGTCCATATACCAGTTGGTCACATCCCGCATCTCGGGGGTCTTTCCGGTCAGGGTGCTCTTGGGGTCAATCAAATCCTCCGGCATATACTGGTGTCCCATGGAACACTCATCCGCATATCCCTTGTCCGAGTTACAATTTTCAACCGGACATTTTCCTACCACCTGTCTGCCGTTTAAGAACTGACCCACTTCTGCATCGTAGAACTGGCGGGTGACCAGTTTCTCCAGCCAGCCGTTTTCATACCAAAGCTCCATCAATTCATTGGTCAGCTTGCGGTGTTCCTCTTTGGCATCATCCAGACCGGATGCGGCGAAGAGGTTGGGACTGATGTTGTATTTTTTCAGGGTTTCTTTCTGGCTTTCGTGGTTCTTCCGCACAAAATCTTCAATACTTCCCTCAAACTTGCCACTTTCACAAAGACTGCGATAGCTCTCTGCAATGGGGGAACCATAGCAGTCGGTACCGGACACAAAGATCACATTCTCTTTGCCGATGCGGTCTCTCAAAAAGCGGGTCAAAACATCCGCTTGCACAAAAACGCCGCCCACATGGCCAAAATGCAGTTCCTTGTTTCCGTAAGGCATACCGCCGGTTACCACGGCACGCTTGGGAAACTCCGGACGGGGCAGGTCTAAAATGTTCTCTCTTTCCCGACGGAAGTTGTGTTCGTTGTTATGTTCTTTTCCCATAATCTGATTCCTTTCTCAGTTCTTTGCCTGTTCGATGCGGTTGCGCATAGCATCTTCGCCGATGATGTGGCAGATTTCCCACAAATCCGGGGAATTGGTGCGGCCAACCACTGCTACACGAATCACATTGCTCACATCGGTAATGCTGCCCTTGTAAAGCTCAGGATTTTTCTTGTAATCTTTCGGCTTGATGGCATAGTTCATATCTCCCGCAATATCCCGCACCTTCTGGAACCACTGGCTGTTGTCATCGCTGTGGTCGTAGGTTTTAAGATACCGCTTTAAGATTTCTGCACGATCCTCAGGAGAAACATTTTCGGGATATTCATCTTCCCGCACAAAGGTTTCATCAAAGTAGAAGGAGAGGAACTGCCGTGCCTGTTTCCAGTTGGTCAGGTCTTTTCTGGGTCTTGCCCCATCTCTGCCAACGCTGATGATGCGCTCGGTGAAAGCACGGTCGCGGGTGAATAATGCCTCAAACGCGGGGTCGTATTCCTTTAACCATGCCGCCATCTTTTCATAAATCTCAGATGCGCTCATCCGGAGCAGGGTTTCCTGACTCACGTTGTCAAATTTCATCATATCAAACAATGCACCGGAGATACCCATTTTTTCGGTGGTGAAAACAAAATCATCAAGCGGTGCATCGGGATTTTCTGCCCGCCATTCTTCGTAGTTGGAGTTGAGCAGAGTCATCAGGTATTCCCAAACAGCCTCGGGAACATATCCCTCTTGACGGTAGTAATTGAGTCCCAGCTCCGGGTCCTTCCGCTTGGAAAGTTTCCGCTTGGTGTCGCCGTCCATCTTCATCAGCACGGTGGTGTGACAGAAGAGGGGGCGTGTCCAACCAAAGGTGTCAAACAACTGTGCGTGAATGGGTGCGGTGGAAAGCCATTCCTCACCACGCACCACATGGGTTGTCCGCATCAGGTGGTCATCAATCACATGGGCAAAGTGATAGGTGGGGATGCCATCCGATTTGAGCAGCACAAAATCCTGATAGTTTTCTTGCAGTTTCAGGGTTCCCCGAATGCCGTCTACCAATTCCACGGTGTTGTTGATATCACCGCTGGAGCGGAACCGGAGCACATATTCCTCGCCATTTGCAATCTTTGCCTCGATTTCATCCAAGGTCAAATCCCGGCAGAGCGCCCATTTCCCGTAATAGCCAAAGTTATCCTTGCCTGCCATCTGGGTTTCCCGCATCTGGGTCAGGCGTTCTTCGGTACAGAAACAGGGATATGCCAGACCACGGCGTACCAGTTCCTTGGCAAAGGTCTGATATACCTCTTTTCTCTGTCTTTGGCGGTAAGGTCCATAATTGCCGCTGTCCCCGTCAATGGTTGCCCCTTCGTCAAAACGAATGCCAAAGTAATCCATAGAGGAAAGCAACAGTTCCACTGCGCCCGCAACCTCACGCTTGGCATCGGTATCTTCAATGCGGAGGAAGAATACCCCGTCGCTTTGGTGTGCCAGACGCTCACCAATGATGGCGTTGTAAAGGTTTCCCAAATGCACAAATCCGGTAGGACTGGGCCCGATACGGGTGACCTTGGCGCCTGCGGGAAGGTTCCGCACAGGGTACAGGTTTTCAAAGCAAGAAGGTTCTTTGTCTATCTGCGGAAACAACAGTTCCGCCAGTTTGATGGTATCCATATCTGTTACCTCACAATCTCTTGTTCTAACCTCATATTTTACCCGTTTTTTCCCAAAAAGTCAAGATTTCCGCCCGATTTGTTGAGGAAAAGAAATAAAAAAAACCGCCTCTGCATAGTCTTTGCAGAAGCGGCACGATACAATCCTTTATTTTGCAAAATTTTCTTTTACTTCCTCATAGAAGTCTTTGACCTGATTTCCGTTGAGAATCAACGCACCGGACAAATCCTTTTCAAATACAAAATCGTCAGGCAGGGCAATCAAATTGCTCAGATTCTCTTTGGCAAGATAGATATGGGTGGGGGTTGCGGTCTTTTTATCAACAACCAGACACATATCAGAGCCATCCAACATCTGGTAGGTCACACTCTTGCTGTCCTCTTTTTCAAGCAAAAACGGGGTTCCTGCGGGGAAGAGAGGAGCAGGTGACCAGCTTGCGGGGGTGTTGGTTACCTGAGAAGAAGACTCGCTACTGAGGAAGTAGCTTTTTTCCTTGCCGGCAGCGATGGTTTCAAAGCTGTTGAGGAAATCCTCTCCGCTAAATGCCGCATCGATGGAATAATGGGAAATTTCTAAGGAATGGTTCAGGTCAGAGCCGAGGGACAGAGAGAGATCAAAGGTCATTCCCTCTAAATAAGAACCTGTGGTGGTGGCAGAGAAATAATAGGATTTTGCCGCATCAATGGCAGAAAGTGCCTGATTGAGCAAGTTGTCGGTGCTGATAACCACCTGAGATTTGGCTTCAAACCAGCCAACCCGTGCACCAAAGCTTTCGGAAACCGCTCTGGCGGGAACCATGGTTCTGGAGTTAATCAGCTGTGCGGGAACATCCAGGACGATTGCCTCGCCGTTCTTATAGAGGGTGGGGTCATCAATGGTAAGGGTAATCTTGATGCCGTCCTTTTCTGCAGTGGCGGTCTGGGTTTCGTCAATCCAGCCAACCGTCACGCCCATTGCCTCCAAAACCCCGCGGAGGGGAACCAAAGTCCGCCCGTTGATGATCACCGGCTTTTGGTCTGCAAATTCGATTTTGGAACCGTTTAACAAAACTTCTACTTGTTCCTCTGCCGAAACAGGAATGCTAAGCAAAAGAACAAGCAAAAGGCCAATACCCAAGATTGTTTTGATTGATTTACGCATAAAAATACTCCTTTCCATGAATGGTTACCTCCATTGTAACACGGAGCGGGAAAAAACGCAACAAAAAAATCCCGTGTAGTTTCTACACGGGATGGTATAACAAATTGTGAAAAAGCAAGCAACGGCAAGGAAAACTCGATGTTCTCCTTGCCGTTTTGGTTTTTGAATCATTTATTTTGCTTGCGGTAGACCGAGTTTTTCAGCTTAGAATTTGCTTCTTGCCTGATAGTGGGTATGCAGCAGTTCATGTGCCTTGTGGCCGCCGGGTTCGCCCAGGAATTCATCGTACAGCTTGATGATGTCAGGGTTCTGGTGGCTCTTACGGATTGCAGCGTTGGCATCCTCGGTATAGAGTGCCTTTGCTCTTTCCTTCTTCAGGTCGATGCCCATCTGTACCCTTGCAGGAACAATCGGCTGACCGCCACCGGTAACACAACCGCCGGGACAAGCCATAATCTCAATGAAGTGATATTCAGCTTCGCCGTTGCGGATGGATTCCAGCAGCTTGCGGGCATTGCCCAAACCGTGTGCGATTGCAACCTTTACGGTCAAATCGCCAACGGGGATTTCTGCCGTCTTGATACCATCGGTACCACGAACCTGATGGAAGTCGATGGAACTAAGCTCTTTGCCGGTCAGCTTTTCAGCCACGGTTCTCAGCGCTGCTTCCATAACACCACCGGTTGCACCAAAGATCACACCTGCACCGCTTGCTTCCTCGAAGGGATTGTCAAACTTCTCATCGGGAAGTTCTGCAAACTTGATGCCTGCCTGCTTGATCATCCGAGCCAGCTCACGGGTGGAGATCACGATATCCACATCGCGGTTGCCGGCAACTTCCATCTCATCTCTGCCGCATTCAAACTTCTTAGCAACACAGGGCATAACCGAAACGGTTACGATGTTCTTGGGATCCAAGCCATTCTTTTCTGCCCAGTAGGACTTGATGATGGCACCAAACATCTGGTGGGGGGACTTACAGGAGGACAGATTGTCCAAGAAGTCCGGGAAGTTGTGTTCACAGAACTTAATCCAACCGGGGCTACAGGAGGTAATCATCGGCAGCTTGCCGCCATTCTGGATACGGTCAAGAAGCTCGTTACCCTCTTCGATGATGGTCAGGTCTGCACCGGTATCGGTATCAAAGGTCTTGTCAAAGCCAAGTCTTCTGAGTGCAGCTGCCATCTTGCCGGTAACCGGAGTACCGATGGGCATACCAAATTCTTCGCCCAGAGCTGCACGAACAGCCGGAGCGGTCTGTACGATCACGGTCTTTTCGGGATTGCCCAAAGCTTCCCAAACATCGTCGGTTGCATCCTTTTCTCTCAGTGCGCCAACCGGACAAACTGCGATACACTGACCACAGTTGACACAGGGAACTTCTGCCAGAGATTTGTTAAAGGGAGATGCAATGGTGGTCTTAAAGCCACGCTCGGTTGCATCGATGACTGCAACGGTCTGGATGTTCTTACAAGCGCTGACACAACGACGGCAAAGTACACACTTGTTGTTGTCGCGGATGATAGAGGGAGAAAGTGTATCTACCTCATGCTGCTGACGCTCGCCATCATAAGGGATGTCGGTGATGCCCAGCTCTTCAGACAGAGTCTGGAGTTCACAGTTACCACTTCTGACACAGGTCAGACATTTGCGCTCATGGTTAGAGAGCAACAGTTCCAGAGTTACCTTACGGCTGCGACGAACCTTGGGGGTGTTGGTGAACACCTCAAGACCCTCGGAAACCGGATAAACGCAGGCAGCCTGCAGATTTCTTGCGCCTTTGATTTCTACGACACACATCCGGCAGGAGCCGGTCTGGCTTACATCTTTCAGGTAACAGAGAGTAGGAATATCGATGCCTGCTTCTCTTGCTGCCTGAAGTACAGTATAATCAGCAGGAACGGTAATTTCCTGCCCGTTGATTTTCAGAGTTACATTTTCCATCTTGTTCTGCCCCCTTTCTTAAGATTTGATAATTGCGCCAAACTTACAGCTTTCGATACAAGCACCACACTTGATACACTTGTCGTTGTCGATGACAAACGGGCTCTTAATCTCGCCGGAGATTGCGCCAACCGGACACTTTCTCGAGCAGAGGCTACATCCCTTACACTTGTCAGCAACGATGCTGTAGCTGAGCAGGTCTTTACATACGCCGGCAGGACACTTCTTGTCAACAACGTGTGCGATGTACTCATCGCGGAAGTATTTCAAAGTGGACAGTACCGGGTTGGGTGCTGTCTGACCCAGACCACAGAGAGAACCTTCTTTAATCATCAGGCTCAGCTCTTCCAGACGGTCAAGATCTTCCAGCGTACCTTGACCCTTGGTGATCTTGTCCAGAATCTCATAAAGACGCTTGGTACCAACACGACAGGGGGTACACTTACCGCAAGATTCGTCCACGGTGAATTCCAGGAAGAACTTTGCAATGTCAACCATACAGTTGTCTTCGTCCATAACAATCAGACCGCCGGAACCCATCATAGAACCGATTGCCATCAAGGAATCGTAATCGATGGGAGTGTCAATCAGATGAGCGGGGATACAACCGCCGGAAGGACCACCGGTTTGTGCCGCCTTGAACTTTTTGCCGTTGGGGATACCGCCACCGACTTCCTCAACGATTTCACGCAGGGTAGTACCCATAGGAACTTCCACCAGACCGGTGTTGTTGATCTTTCCGCCCAGAGCAAATACCTTGGTGCCCTTACCCTTTTCGGTGCCGATGCCCTGGAACCACTCTGCACCATTTAAGATAATCTGGCAAATGTTTGCGTAGGTTTCCACGTTATTGAGCAGGGTGGGTTTTTCCCACAGACCCTTGACTGCAGGGAACGGAGGACGGGGACGAGGCTCACCGCGCATACCCTCAATAGAGTTCATCAACGCAGTTTCCTCACCACAAACGAATGCACCTGCGCCCAGACGCAGCTCCAGATTGAAGTTGAATCCGGTGTCAAAGATGTTTTCGCCCAGCAAGCCGTATTCCTTAGCCTGATCAATAGCAATCTGCAGACGTTTTACCGCGATGGGGTACTCTGCACGGATATAGATGTAACCCTGATCTGCGCCAACAGCATAAGCGGCAATCGCCATCGCCTCGATGACGCTGTGGGGGTCACCCTCCAGAATACTTCTGTCCATGAATGCGCCGGGGTCACCCTCGTCGGCATTACATGCAACATACTTACCCTTTTCATTGCTGGAATTTGCGGTGAACTGCCATTTCATACCGGTGGGGAAACCACCGCCACCACGGCCGCGCAGTCCGGATTCCTTGATCACATCAATAACCTCTTGGGGGGTCATTTCGGTCAGGACTTTACCCAATGCTTTGTAACCGTCAAATGCAATGTATTCATCAATGTTTTCGGGGTTGATGACACCACAGTTTTTCAGTGCAATACGCAGCTGCTTCTGATAGAAGGTAACCTCATTCAGACTCTTGATGTTATCACTGCCCTCTTCAATGGTTTCATCATAAAGCAGGCGCTTTACGATTCTTCCCTTGAGCAGATGCTCTTCTACGATTTCCTTGACATCTTCAACCTGTACACGGCTGTAGAATGCACCCTCGGGATATACAATCATAATCGGACCCAGTGCACAAAGACCAAAACAACCGGTCTTTACAACCTGGATTTCTTTTTCAAGCCCGTTTGCCTTGAGCTGGGCTTCCATTTCTTTGATAATCTGTTCGCTGCCTGAGGAGGTACAACCGGTACCGCCGCAGACCAGAACATGACCTCTGGCAAACTCCATGTTTTTCATCCTTTCTTCTAAGTATTCAGGCGGTGATTACTCTGCCGCACCAATGGTATATTCGGTAACGGGATTTCCGTTTACGATATGCTCAGCTACAACCTTTGCAACCTTTTCCGGAGACATTTTTACATAAGTAACTTTTTCCTTATCAGGAAGGATTACCTCAACAATCGGCTCCAGACGGCACATACCGATACAACCGGTCTGGGTGATTGCTACATGCTCCAGGTTGCGCTTTGCAACTTCCTCCATAAAAGCGTTCATTACCGGACGCGCACCTGCTGCGATACCGCAGGTTGCCATACCAACGATGATGCGTACGCCATCTTCATCTTTCCGCAGGGTTACCTGGTCCAGAGTCTTTTTTCTGATCGCTTCCAAATCTGCCAATGATTTCATTTCAGCTTACTCCTTTCAATGGTTTGATTCTGTATCATTGCCGCCATAAAGAGCGGCCTCATTTTCTTTCAGGAATTCCGACAGCCAGAGCATCACCTCAGGCTGAGAGAAGGATACATCTCCCAGAATCTCCCGCATCTCCTTGGTGCTCAGCGTATATTCCTCTTTGCCAACGCGGTGCCGGTATACAAAGTCGATGTCCTCATAAGAGGTAATCAATCCAAGCATCGTTCCTGCCATATCCCCTAAGGGCTGACGGTCAATATGGCTGTAACCGAACAAGGCTGAAATCACCGTACCTTCTCCAAGGGTGGAGGAGAGGTTGATATTCCCGCCGGTTTGTTCTGCCGCCGCTTTCAAAAGAGGAATCCCCAACCCCACCCGACGGGTGGTGCGTCCGGTAACAAAGGGGTTCATCACCTGTGTTACCATCTCCGGTGGCATCCCCTTGCCGTTATCTTCAATGGTAAAAGAAAGGGTGTCTGCCTCAGGGTCTTCCACAACGGTCAGTTGAACAAGGCTTGCGTTTGCTGCAATGGAATTTTGCATAATATCCAGAATATGCAAGGATAATTCTTTCATCTGTATCTACTCCGTGTTCGGATTACTGACGATATTTCTCGATGATTCCGGGGATATCATCCACAACCAGACGACCGTAAACATCTTCGTTTACAGTCAGAACCGGTGCAAGACCGCAAGCACCGATACAACGGGTTGCTTCGAGGGAGAACAGACCATCGGGGGTACATTCGCCAACCTCAATTCCCAAAATCTCTTTGATCTTGTTCAAAAGGTCACCGCTGCCTTTTACATAGCAAGCAGTACCCAGACAAACACCAATGTGGTACTTGCCCTTGGGATTCAAGGAGAACTGTGCGTAAAAGGTAACAATGCCGTAGATTTCTGCCAGGGGTACATTGAGACCCTCAGAAATCATTTCCTGAACCTCTATGGGAAGATACCCATAAATGTTCTGTGCTTCGTGCAGAACAGGAATTGTCGCACCTTTTTGGCCCTTATGCTCAGCAATGACCTTTTTCAGTTGAGCTTCCTGTTCCGGCGTTCCCTGAAAGGGGAGCGTTTTTTGTTTCATCTGTTTATACCTCCTAAAGAATATTGGGCGTTATGCGCCTGATTTTTTTCTAAAGTAAAATAACATACAAAACGCCTCACTGTTTCCAGAGAGGAGATTGTTATATTTCTAACAACCAATTCATTATACCATGAATCCGAAAAAAACACCAGAAAAATCAACAAATTTTCTTCGTCAGTTTTGCCAAAAATTCCTCCGCATTTTTGGAATTTATGTCTATAAAATGAAAAGGCTCTGCAATATCCCCCAGATAGTGAGCGTCTGAGCTGCAAAGGATGGGATATTGTGCGTACTCCGTCTTCCAAGCATCTAAGTTCTTTGCGGTGATTTCCACGCCCCGAATATCCAGATGGGGTGGCAAAAAGCCCAGATTGGAAATCACGCTGTAGCTTTGCCGGTCAATGTGTGCAGGGACAGGCAGCCCGCCCAAAGCGAAGGCGTGGGAAAATACATCTTCGATGGAAAGGGTGCTGGCTGCCGTCAGCAAGCGGGTTTCTTCTCCAATGATTTCATCCTCGGCGTTTAGATAAAGCTGCCGCCCGAAGATGTCGGGGCGGTTGTCAATGGGAAGACGGTTTGTTTTGAGGAGCTCTTCCATAGCCTCTGCCTGTGAGAGTGTAGGAAAGTAACAAAGAATATGTACCTCTTCTGCAGTTTCCACTTCCATTCCCGGAATCACCAAAAGCCGGTCCCCTGCAACCTCCATCACTGTCCGCACATTGCCGCAGGAATTGTGGTCGGTGACCGCAATGACGTCAAGCCCCTTCAGCAGGGACATATTCACAATATTGTTGGGGGTCATATCCTCGTCCCCGCAAGGGGAAAGGGCAGAATGGATATGCAGGTCATAAAACGCTTTCATATGCCAAGTGCTCCCAGCTTTTTGGCAAGGGTGTAGGCAGAATCCTCTGTGGTAAAGACCGCCAATGCTTCCTCGTCGGCTTTGACTGTGGCATTGGCGTCTAAGGTTACCCCATCTGCCAAAATAACACACGCCGCCTCTTTCAAGGCGGAAACCGCAACCACATTCAGGTTGCTCTGGATGGTAATCCAGACATACCCCTCTTCCAGATGTGCCATAGCAAGGCTCATCAAATCCCCGATATAGCAACCGGAAATCTCTTTATCCATTCCGCTTTCTCCGGCAACCGGAGTCAGGTTCAGTTCTTTACAAAGTTCTTGAATGTTCATTGGGAAAACCCCCTTTTTGGTAGTTTAATCTTGGTTTGGAAGCTCGATGTGATGCTCGCTCACGTGCCGCAAAAGTTCTCTCAGCCGTTCTCTGGTCACAAAGATGCAATCGGTTTCCTCGGCATAACCACGGACAATATCCTCTGCCAAGGTGCGGCAGTTGGGGGAACCGCAGGAGCCGCAGTCCAGACCGGGCAAACGCTCCAAAATGTCCTCCATCTCCATTGCCATCTGCATGGCAGTTTCCAGATTCTCATTCAACTTCATAACCGGCCGATAGACCGGTGCGCCGTCCCACGCGCGGGGAATCTCCTGATGGATGCCACCACATTCCTCCGGCAGGGTTTCACAGATACGATTGATGCGGGAGCGGGCAACAAAATTGTTCTCCGCAGTGAGGGGACCGCCCACACAACCGCCGGGGCAAGCCAAAGCCTCCACATATTCAATATCGGTCAGCTTGTCGTCCTCCATATCCTCTAACACCCGAATCACATTATCAATGCCGTCTACCGAAATCCAGCGCTTGGTACCCGAGGCGGATGCCTCTCCGCCGCTGGTTGCCCAAAGGGTACCGATACTTCCGGCAGAGGAAAGATGCTTGACCTCCTGAATGGTGCTGATTTTCTGGGCAAGCCGCAGGTAGACATCCTTCATAGCAATCACTCCGCTGACATGGGTTTCCTTGACGGTAACCCCGTCTTTTACAGCGGTTGCTTTTGCCGCGCATGGACTGATAAAGAAGACACCGATTTCTTCGGGCTTTAAGCCGGTTTTTTCCACCGCTTCCCGACGTGCTGCCTCCGCAGAAAGCTCCATCGGGGAGCGCAGGGGGATGATGTGATGAATCAGGTTGGGAAACCGCACCGCAATCAACCTGCTGACTGCAGGGCAGGCAGAGGAGATACAAGGAGTCATCAGCTCGCCGCCCTTTAAGAGCTCACGGGTTTCCTTGCTGATTTCTTGTGCACCCCTTGCCACCTCGTAAACATCGTCAAACCCCAGATAGAGGAGGGAGGTGAGAATCAAGTCACAATCCTCGGTTTTGGAAAACTGCCCCAAAAAGGCAGGGGCAACCAAGGCAATGGTATAAGTATAATCGGAGAGCTTGTCAAATCCGTCGGTGACTGCCTTCTTTGCGTGATAAGGGCAGACACGGATACATTCTCCGCAGTCAATACAACGTTCTTTTAATATCTTTGCTTTGCCGTTCTGCACCCGAATGGCTTGGGTGGGGCATTGCTTCAGACAGGTGGTACAACCCTTGCAGAAATCCCGCTCCAGCCGTACCGAGTGCCAGTATGGTTCTTTGGTCATCATACCATCTCCTAAGCAATGTTAATTACAAGTTTGATGGTGGTGCCTTCGCCCACCTTGGTGTCAATGGTCATATTGTCAGAATTTTTCTTGATATTGGGAAGTCCCATTCCGGCGCCGAACCCAAGCTCCCGCACCTCGTTGGATGCGGTGGAAAAGCCTTCTTGCATCGCTTTTTCCAAATCAGGGATGCCGGGGCCTTGGTCTGCGAAGGTAATATGTACCGCCTGGGGGGTCACCTCCACATCAATGGCGCCGCCGTTTGCGTGAATCACCATATTGATTTCCGCTTCATACATAGCGATTGAAACCTTGCGGATGACTTCCGGCGGAAGTCCCAGCTGTTTCAGCCGCTTTTTTACTTTGCTGGAAATTTCGCCGGCAAGGGTAAAGTCGTTCCCGTCTACATCATAGTGAAAAACCATACCGTTACTCACCGGCTGACACCGCCTCTCCGCCGGTCAGTCCGTTGGCGTACAAAATGCCGCAGGCGGTGAACATAGGCAGTTCGGTGGTCATCAAAACCATTTCCATCCGCTCCGCTGCCTGAATCATTTCCTCGGTAGGCACTTTTCCGCGTACAAAGACGATGGCTTCCATATCCATCATTTCTGCGGTGCGAACCACCTGCAGATTCTGCAGACCAGTGAGCATCAAGCCTTGCTCTTTCACGAAGGCAAGCACATCACTCATCAAATCGCTGCCACAGGCCTCCTTGACTTCCATACCCGTCATATAGTCTTTTCCGGCGTAGACCTCCGCTTGCAAAAGCTCTTGAACTTTTTGTAATTCCATACCTGTTTCTCCTTCTATAATAGTTACTACTAATATACCACAAATTTCCCGCTGTTGCAATCGGGAATATCGCAATTTTCAAAGGAATATTTTGTGAAAAATGCCCGACGGTGACCGTCGGGCAAGGGGTTATTGAAAATAAGATTGTGCCGTGGAGGGAATCACATTCAATTCCGCAAACCGGCTCTCTAAAAATTCGGTCATAAAGGAACAAATGGTGTTTTCGGTTTCGAAATGTCCTGCGTCCACCAGATTCAGCCCAAGCTCGGTAGCGAGCTGTGCCTCATGGTGCTTGATATCGGCAGTCAGGTATACGTCTGCCCCTGCGTGGAAGGCAGTATAGATGCCGTCGCCGCCTGCCCCGCTGCAGAGTGCCACCGTGTGGATGGCATCGTCCGGCTTGCCTGCCCAACGAATGTTACGGCAGGAGAGTGCGTGCTCTACAAACTCTACAAAATCCTCCATCCGCATCGGCATTGCCAGATCACCTACCCGCCCGATATTGTCCAGGGGTTTGCCGGTGGAGTCGGTTGCCTCGTCCTGCGTAAAACGACGGACTGCCCCCAGTCCCAATCGCTTGGCAAGAATATCGTTCATTCCGCCGTCGGCGTGGTCCAGATTGGTGTGGGCACTGTAAACCGAGATTTCATTGCGAATCAGATCCCGTACGATTTTTCCGGTGATGTCCTGCTCTACCACCCGTTTTAAGGGGGAGAAAATCAAAGGATGATGGGAAAGAATCAAATCCGCACCGCAGTCGATAGCCTCACGCACATTTTCTGAGGTCACATCCAGACAGACAAAGACGGTGGTCACCCGCTGTTCCGGATCTCCTACCATCAATCCCACATTATCCCATGGCTCTGCCAGAGAGGGGGGCGCAAGACGTTCCAATTCTTTGATAATATCCCGAACTTTCAGCATTGAGATTCCTCCTTTTGAATGAAAGAAAGCAAGTCATTGACCTGTTTGAGGCGCAGCGCGGCATCCTCGGAGCTTGCCTGCCTGAGCCCCTCTGCCATCCGGCAAAGCTTTCTCTTTTGTTTTTGTATATACATATCAAAATAGGGCGGACGTTCTATCAGTAAGCACCGACCGAAATAACATTCCGCCTCAGTAAGCGGCTCTGATTCCGGCGTTGCGGTCACCGACAGAATGTGATAGAGCTTGTTTTCTTCGGGTACCAGAATTTCCCGCAAAACCGTATACCCGTGTTCAAAAAGGAAACTACGCAGCTCTGGCAGTGCGGTCATGGGCTGCAGAAGAATCTGCTTTGCCGTTGAGAACACATCGGGGTGTGCCGCAAGGATTTCTCCGATCATCAAGCCGCCCATTCCGGCAATCGCAATACAATCCGCCTCTTTGGGAGAAAGGGTTTCTGCCCCGCCACCCAGACGGGTTTCAATCCGGTTTTCCATATGATAGCGGCAAAGGGTGTCCGTTGCACGCGCAAGTGGTCCTTTCCGAATATCAGAAGCGATGCCCTTTTCTGCCTTTCCTGTCAGGCAAAGATAGACCGGCAGATAGGCGTGGTCGGTGCCAATGTCGGCAATGCAGGTACAGGGCTCTACCAAATCGGCAAGCGCAGATAAGCGTGGGCTGAGGAGCGGGAGTTTGTCCGACATAAGCATTTCCTTTCCGTTGTTTTTTCTCTATGGTAGTATAAAAACACTTTTTTGTCAACCGAAAAGAGGATAAACGGATTTTTGGTCGAAATTAAAAGTATGGAGATAAAAAAGGAGGGCGAAACGGATGAATCTGCGTATCGTTACCGAAGAAGGCGAATATGGACGCCTGTCCCCTTATGCGCAAAAAAGCAAGGAAACCGCCGGCAGACAGAGGGAAGAAGAACTGTGCCCTCTGCGCACCGAGTTCCAGAGAGATAGGGACAGGATTATCCATTCCAAGGCGTTTCGCCGTTTGAAACATAAAACACAGGTATTCCTCTCTCCGGAGGGGGACCATTATCGCACCCGTCTGACCCATACCTTAGAGGTTTCTCAAATTGCCAGAACCATCGCCCGTGCCCTTTGCCTCAATGAGGATTTGACCGAGGCGATTGCGCTGGGACACGATTTGGGGCACACCCCCTTTGGACATATGGGAGAAAAGGTGTTAAAGAAGATTTGCCCTTTGGGATTTCAGCATAACGAGCAAAGCCTTCGGGTGGTGGATGTGCTGGAGCGTCCGGGCGGACTGAACCTGACCAAGGAGGTGCGGGACGGCATCCTTTGTCATACCGGCGACAAGCAGGCATCCACCTTGGAGGGGAAAGTGGTGGCACTTGCGGACAAGGTGGCATATATTAACCACGATATTGACGATGCCATCCGTGGGGGAATCCTGACCGAGAAGAATCTTCCCGCCAGGTATATCAAGGTGCTGGGCGACAGCCATTCCCGCCGTCTGGATACCATGATATGGGCAATCATTCGTGCCAGCAAGGATCAGCCGGAGATTGGGATGGAAGAGGAAATTTATCAGGCAATGATGGGACTGCGGGAATTTATGTTTGAGAATGTCTATGTGGCATCCGAACCCCAACGGGAGGAGCAAAAGGCGGCAGGCATCATTGAACGACTGTATGGATTTTATAGTGAGAATCCGGAGCAGATACCGGTATCCCGTGAGGTGGCAGACACCGAAGACCCCCATCTTTTGACCCGAGATTATATCGCCGGAATGAGTGACCGCTATGCGGTGGCAAAATACAGCGAATTGTTCATTCCGGACTTTTGGCAAAAATAAAAGGAAATCGAAAAAAATCGTCGAAATATATAAAATCAGGAGGTGAGAGTATGGCAGGGGAACGTGAGTTTCAGGATTTTGTGGATGAGGTCACTCAGCGCAATGATATTGTAGAAGTGATTTCCGAATACGCCAAGCTCAAGCGGGTTGGCTCCCGCTATGCGGCACTTTGTCCGCTTCATAATGACAAAAAATCGCCCTCGTTGTCCATCTCTCCCGACAAGCAGTTATTCCATTGCTTTGGTTGCGGCGCAGGCGGCAATGTGATTCATTTTATTATGGCAATGGAGCATCTGGATTTTATGGATGCACTGAAATATCTGGCAGACAGGGTGCATCTTCCTATGCCGGAGCGGGGCAGTCCTTCCGACCGCAAAGCGCGGGAAGAAAAGATGGACAAAAAGCAGCGGATTTACGAAATCAATGCCGAGGCGGCACGCTATTTTTATCGCAATCTTGCGGACAAGCAGGGCAGGGAGGCGTACCAATACCTCAGGGAGCGGGGCATTACCAATGCCACCATCAAGATGTTTGGCTTGGGTTACGCACCGGAGGGTTGGACCAACCTGCTGAATCATTTGAAAGAAAAAGGCTATGCCGAGCACGAGGTGTTTGAAGCCGGACTTGCCAAGGCAAGGGACAACGGCACTTACTATGACGCGTTCTACGACGGGCGGGTGATGTTCCCCATCATCAATGTGCAGGGCAACATCATCGGCTTTGGCGGACGGATTATGAAGGAAAACAGCAACACCGGCAAGTATCTCAACACACCGGAAACGCTAGTGTTTAAGAAAAAGGAGAATCTGTTCGGATTAAACCTTGCCAAGAACAGCAAGGCGGGACGGATGCTTTTGATGGAAGGGTATATGGATGTGATTGCCCTGCATCAGGCGGGCATCAACAACGCGGTGGCATCCTTAGGGACGGCGTTCACGCCGGAACAGGCACGACTTTTGAAAAAGTACAGTCCCAAAGCGGTGCTTTGCTACGATGCCGATGAGGCAGGCAGAAAGGCGGCACTTCGGGCAGGGGATATCCTCACCGAGCAAGGCATCAAGACCAAGGTTTTGACGGTGGAGGGTGCCAAGGACCCGGACGAGTTTATCAAAGCAAAAGGTCCTGAGATGTTTCAGGTGCTGATTGAGGGCGCAAGACCGCTGACAGCGTATAAAATCGACGCAATCAAGCAAAACTATGACCTGAATGATACCGAGCAAATTCTGGAATTTGCCGAGGCGGCAGCGGCGGTACTGGCGGAGCTTTCCAGTGGGGTAGAGCAAGAGCTTTACACCAAGCAGGTAGCAAAGGAAACCGGCGTTTCGCCGGAAACCTTGCAGGCACAGGTGCAGATACTGAAACGAAAACAGCAGCAGGTCAAGGACCGTCAGCAAGAGAGGGAAGAGCGGAGAAAGTTCGAAGAACGCACCGGCGGCAGACGGGACTTAAAGAGTATGGGTATCCGGAATGCGGAGCGGTTGCTCCTTAGCTGTATGGCAGAGGATGGCGCTGTGAGGAAAAAGGTGAAAAGCAGCGGACTGTTGCCGGAGGATTTCACGGAGGGGCTACATAGAACATTGGCAGAAAAGCTGTTTCAGGAAGATAGCAATGTGGAGATCCAAGCGCTGATTCAGGAGTTCCCACAGGAGGAAACCGGTGCAGTGGTAGCCATTTTGTTGGATGACAAAAATACAGAGGACAAAAAAAAGGCGGCAGAGCAGCCGCTCAGTACACTGCTGGATGCCAAACGGCAACAGAGAGCAGAGGCATTGTTAGAACAGGGTGATTTGGATGCCCTTGACCAGATGCTTAAGGATAAAAGGAGGTAGAAAACATGGAGAATGAAAAGAATCCCGCAATGACCAAAAAACAGGCGCTCCAGAATTTGTTGGAACAGGGGAAAAAGAAAGGTATGCTCAGCTACAAGGAAATCAGCGACAAGCTGGAGGAATTGGAGCTTGATCCGGCGCAGATTGACAAGATTTATGAATACTTAGAGAAACAGGGCGTGGAAATCGTCGGTGACATCGACGAGGAAATGGAAATCATTGAAGAAGATTTGGTGATTACCCAGGAGGAGCTTGACGATATGTCAGTTCCCGACGGCATCGGCATCGACGATCCGGTGCGGATGTACCTGAAGGAAATCGGTAAAGTAGACCTGCTTTCTGCCGAGGAGGAAACTGAGCTTGCCCGCCAGATGGCAGAGGGTAGCAAAGAGGCAAAGAAAAAGCTTGCCGAGGCAAACCTGCGTCTGGTGGTCAGCATCGCCAAGCGTTATGTGGGTCGTGGTATGCTCTTCCTCGACCTGATTCAGGAGGGAAACTTGGGTCTGATTAAGGCGGTAGAAAAGTTTGACTATACCAAGGGTTACAAGTTCAGTACCTATGCAACATGGTGGATTCGTCAGGCGATTACCCGTGCCATTGCCGATCAGGCAAGAACCATCCGTATCCCTGTGCATATGGTAGAAACCATCAACAAGCTGGTTCGTGTTTCCCGTCAGTTGGTACAGGAACTGGGCAGAGACCCTCTGCCTGAAGAGATTGCAAGAGAGCTGAATATGCCGGTAGATAAAGTGGGCGAGATTATGAAGATTGCGCAGGAACCGGTTTCGCTGGAAACCCCCATCGGTGAAGAGGAGGACAGCCATCTGGGCGACTTTATTCAGGACGAGGATGCACCTGCACCCTCCGATGCGGCAACCTTTACCCTTTTGAAAGAGCAGCTTGCAGATGTGCTCAACACCCTGACCCCCAGAGAGGAAAAGGTGCTCCGTCTGCGTTTCGGTTTGGACGATGGCAGAGCCAGAACCTTGGAAGAGGTAGGCAAGGAGTTCAAAGTCACCCGTGAGCGTATCCGCCAGATTGAGGCAAAGGCACTCCGTAAACTGCGCCATCCCAGCCGCAGCCGCAAGCTGAAAGACTATTTGGAATAAAAAAAGCACCCTTTGGGTGCTTTTTTTATTCCTCTTCCGTTTCTTCGGTTAGGTTCAGGCAAACCAACGCTTCTTCAATCCGGTGTTCCAGAATGGAGGTCACCTTAATCTGCAGTTTGCCGATTTCTGCCTCGGCGGTTTCTCCGTCCTCCGGCAGGGTTTCCAGCGCATCCAAAACCAATCCGGCAAAGGTGTTAAAGTCCCCCTCCGGTAAGGTGATGGAAAGTGCTTCTTCCACATCTTCAATCAGGGCAGAACCCTTGATTTTCCAAGTATTTTCATCAAGCGGGAGGATGTCAATATCCTTTTCCGGCTCGTCATACTCGCTGTAAAGCTCACCGACGATTTCTTCCAACAAATCTTCCTGGGTGATCAATCCCTGAAAACCGCCATATTCATCTAAGACCATAGCAATATGGGTGTTTTTCTGTTGCATCTGGGAAAAGAGTTCATCGGCTTTCATACTGCCGGGAACAAAATAAGGTTCCCGCAGAATCGACCGCAGATTGCCGCGGTTTCCGCCATCTAACAAAAAGCGGTAAAGGTCACGGGAATTGATGACCCCGATGACATTGTCAATATCCTCATCGCAAACGGGATAACGAGTATGGTTGGTTTCATCCACAAAGGCTTTCCATTCCTCCAGACTATCCTCCATCCAGAGCACACACACCTCGGTACGATGGGTCATAATATCCTCAATGGGTTTGTCATCCATCTCAAAGATGTTGTGAATCATTTCCTTTTCATCATCATCAATGGCACCGCTCTCTAAACCCATATCCACCATCATCCGGATTTCTTCCTCGGTGACCTCTTCTTCAAGGTCATGGGGACGCACTCCAAACAGGCGGGCAATCAGGTTGGCAAGCAGGGTACAAATCCACAAACAAGGCTTGCCGATGCCGGTCATCAGCTTGGTGAACCCGGACAGGTTTAGTGCCGCAGACTCTGCATATTTTGCGCCTAACCGTTTGGGCAAAAGCAAGAAGAAGAGCATTCCCAAAAGTCCGTGGGCGATTGCCAGAATCAGTCCGGTACCCAATAAGCTGGCATTGAGAAGCTGAAACAGCGGTTTTGCAAAGCCAAGAACCCCAAAGACCGCAAGCAAAGACCAGAAAAATCCGGTGATACAGTCAAGGGCACCCATCACGTGTGACGGTTCATTTTCAAGCAGGAGATACAGACGCTTTGCTTTGGTATTTTCCTCCGCAAGTGCCGCCAGCCGTGTGTCGCTGATGGTGACGCTTGCCGCTTTGGCAAAGGCGGTCAGAAAACCAAGCAATAGAAAAACTCCAAGTATCGGTAACAATAGTTGCGGGGGCAACGAATCCAAGATTCATCCATCCTTTCTTTTCTGTCGGGAGCGTTCTCCGTCGACAGCCTTAGTATAACAGATAATCTTCTATTTGTCAAAAGTTGCGAAAAGGGGCGAAAAATCGGGGAAAAAATCAATGGGAATTTTGTGAAAAACACTTGCATTTTATGGTAGGATATGCTATACTGAATACGTATTCAAGATAATAGTTTGTATGCACAGCCTTGGTTTTGCAAGGATGTGAGGTTTTGTATAAGAACGCTCAGAGTACAACATATGTATCATTACGGAATACAAATATTCAATTTGGAGGTACCACACAATGAATCAGGGTACAGTAAAATGGTTTAACCCCGCAAAAGGCTTCGGCTTCATTTCTGATGACAACGGCGGTGACGATGTTTTCGTTCACTTCTCCGCAATCATCGCAGACGGCTTCAAGACTCTGGAAGAGGGTCAGAAGGTTACCTACAGCACCGAGCCGGATCCCAAGGATGCAAGCAAGCTGCGGGCTGTTGATGTTCGTGCTATCTAACATCAGCGTATTCCAAATATCATCGATGCGTCATATCAGTTTCACAAAAGTTGTTATTCCGTAAACATGATAAATGGACAAACAAATCCCCGACCAAATTGGTCGGGGATTTTTGTGTTATTGTTTTTCTTGGATTTTCAAAAGTCTTGTGGCAACGGGGCTTAAGATGATGTTGGTGGCAAGCTCAAACAGAAAGTTCCCGCCAACCAAAACAAAAATCATATAATGCGCCACATCGCCGCCAAGTCCGGCAGCAGCCGTCCACTGGGCAATCGGTTCCATAAAGAATGCCAGACATCCCAGCAAAAAGATTCCGGTGTTCACCACGGGGCAGACAATGGCTGCGGCAATTACCGCAAGCAGCGTGTTTTTGGTAAGGCGCAGAACCCCTTGATAAACCAACCCTGCACAAAGTCCGCACAGGATACCCTTTGCCAACACTGTCAGCAGAGTTCCGCCGACGCTGACTGCCAGAAAAGCAGCGGCGTCACCGCTGAGCAATACTGCGGCGCCAAAGACCAAACCAAGCCAAGTACTGATGCCAACGCCACAGGTTGCCGCACCGATGACGATCGGAATCAGCACCAGAGAAATGGAGAAGGGCCCCAACTTGATGAATGCACCTAAGTACTGAAGCAAAAATACCAACGCCGTCAAAACGGCGCCCAGCACCAAGGTTTTGGTGGATAATTTGTTTTTCATAAAAATTCCTCCTTGCTGTCGCTCTTCTCTTGGAAGATGCAACGCATAAAAATTTATAAAAAATTAATTTTTTTCGTAGATAGAATAAAGACCTTTCAAAATCAGGCTCTCGTCCAAAGTGAAATCCAGTTCACATTGCGGGATGATGAATTTGGCGATGCCGCCGGTTGCAATGCGACTCAGGGGTGCGCCGAATTCTGCCTCCATCCGCCGTGCCATCCCATCAATCAGGCAGGCGTTGCCGTAAACCACGCCGGATTGCATACTCTCCACGGTGTTCTTGCCAATGAGATGCTTGGGGGCATCCAAGCTTACCTGAGGCAGCTGTGCCGTCCCGCCGGAGAGCGCCTGCAACCCCATCTGCACACCGGGGGTGATAGAAACACCACGGAATGCACCATTTTCGTCAATAATCGACAGCTTGGTGGCAGTCCCCATATCCACAATCAGGGCAGGGAGGGGATAATGCTTTACCACCGCAGCGGCACTACAAACCAAATCCGCACCCACTTGTTGGGGATTGTCCACCAACAAATTGACCCCGCTCTTGATGCCGGGACCCACAATCATAGGGGTAATACCACATACCTTTTTGAGTGCTGCCGTCATAGTTTGATTGAGAGGCGGAACCACAGAGGAAATAATGGCACCCTGTACCTCGGGCTTGTGTACCCCTTCCAGACGGAAGATGTCATAAAGCAGAGCCGCATACTCATCCTCGGTCTTTTTTGCATTGGTGGAAAGGCGGGAAACAAACTGCAATTCGCCGTCCAAAAATCCGCCCAAAACAATATGGGTGTTGCCGATGTCCAATGTCAATACCATAACCATTCCTCCTTTTCCTAATAATATATCACAAAATTTTCCATCGGTCAATCCTTCTTGTCAAGGAGGAGGGACGCCATCTTTTGGATTCCCCGTTCTACCGCATCTTTGGAATCCTTCCAAGGCTCTTCCTTAAACCGATAATCAAATTTTTGGATAAACCAGTCAAGGTCGCTTTCCACCCGCTTGAGGTTTTCTTGCTGCAACGGGAGAATCGCCGCTAAAAATGCCTGATAATCCTTGTAGTTCAGGCGTTTTTTCCCCTCATCCATTGCCTCTTTCAGGTGAGATAGGCAAAAGCCTTTGCCACCCAGCACCTTATCCCGAAACTCCGGTTCCGTCTTCCAAAGGTGGAAGAAGGTACTGAAATAGCTGTCCATCCGCCGCTGCATCCGAAAACAAGCGTAACAGGATTCCTCTCGCCCTTTTTCAAATGCCCCAAAAGGGGAATCGGGTGCCTTGGCAAACGGTTTTTTCTTTTGCTCTGTCAAGGCAATCTCTTTTTGAAACAGCCGCTCGGTTTCTTTCAGAGTGTGGTTCATATGGCTTTTCAGCATCAAGGCAACACCCAACCGGTTGCCGGCAGCAAACATCTGGCGATAATGGTCCTGGCAGAACCCCATCCGGTCCATATCCTCACGGATGTCCTCTTCCATATAAGAAGGACCCATCACATAGTCTAAGATTTCACGTTCCAGTTTTTTATGAAGGGCACAAAACCCGCATTCGCCCGCATTGTCAAAGGCTTCGTTGACCGGAATGGTATAGAGCTTTTCTTTCATTGGAGCAAGGTCCTTTCTCTTATTTTTGTGTTTATCATAGCACAAAAAGGGGGCGCTGACAAGGAAAACTTGACAAAATTCACCTTTTTGGCTATAATCTGCTGAGATAATTCCTTTTTGGAGGTATTCGTATGAAAAAGAGGATGACATATCTTGCGGTTCTTCTGCTTGTGTGCTTGAGTACCTTATCGGTATCTGCCGCAACGCAGACCTTTACCGATGTGCCCAAAGACTCCTGGTCGGCGCCTTATGTGTATGACTTGGTGGAGCGAGGGATTGTCAGCGGTTATGGTGACGGAACCTTTGGACCGGAAAACACCGTGGAGCGGGGCGAATATGCCAAGATGCTGGTGGGTATCAGCGGACTCCCACTCAGCACCAGTCGGGTTTCCCCTTATGTGGATGTACCCAGCGACCAATGGTATTTCCCTTATATCAATAGTTGTTTGCGTTATATCACAGGATATTCCACCAATAGCGGACTTTATTTCCGCCCTGAGTGGGAGGCATCCCGTGAGGATGTAGCGGCGGCTCTGGTCAAGGTGCTGGGGTTAAATGTGTCAGCTTTTCCTGACCCAACCGCATATCTGGCGGAACGCTTTTCCGATGTGGACAGCATCTCCACCCACAACCGTCCCTATGTTGCCGCAGCGGTGGCAAAAGGGTATCTCACCGGAGATCAGGAGGGAACCTTCCGTGGCAAGGACCCCATCATCCGCGCAGAGGTTGCAGCCATTCTCTGCCGTGCGTTTCCTAAGAAATAAAAAGCCTGTCGCTTGACAGGCTTTTTTCATATACAGTCGGTTGACAAACCATGGGTTTTGGTATAAACTATAAACAAAAAAACGAAAGGGGCGGTACCATATGAAAAAATTTTCAGTATGGATACTGACCCTTATTTTTGTTGCCGCATTTCCAATGATGGCAAAGGCTATGAAGCTCTACGCCCCCTTAGAACCGGTGGGCGTGCAAGTGGCACCCCATAACCTGCGGGGACAAGGCGTGGCTTTTTCCGAACTGCAAAAGCTGTACGACAGGGATGAATCTACTGTCTTTGTGGCAGAAAAACCCTGTGAAATCACCTTGGATTTGGGTGGGCTTTTCATCCTTGGCGGGGTGCGGTTTCTCCCAGCAGAGGGGGAAAAGGAACAGGACATTGACCGCTGTCAGGGAACGGTGTTTTCCGTTTCCAACAACAATCGTGTCTTTCAAAGGGCGGCAATCGCAGAACCACTCGATACCATCGGCTACACGCCGGAATGGAAGGAATTTTCCTTCGGCGGGGTGGGACAATTGCGCTACGGAAGAATCAGCATCCCTGCCGGAGCAAGGATTGCCGAGGTGGAGTGGCTTGCCTATCCCGGTTGGAGCTTTCAGCGGGCGCGACGGGGCCAGACCCGCTGGGATATGCTACTCTATGCCTATGATGTGGAGCGGGAATTGGAGAGCAAGCTGATTGCCACTGCCTACAATGATCAAGGCGTCCTCAAGGCGATTTCGGTGGTGGACAAAAGCTTTTCTAAAGGTGAGGAGCGGATGGAGTCAGTTTCCCTTTCGATTCCCAATCACAAGGTGGGGGACAGCTATCGGCTGCTGGCATGGGACAAGGACGGAACCTCGCTGATTGCACAGGATTTGCATTATGCCTATACCCAGGGGAGTCCGGCGTTTTCTATGCCCAATCTGTTCTCAGACCATATGATGCTGCAAGCAGATAAGCCCCTGACCATCTGGGGAGACGCACCTCCCAATGCGGTGGTAGAGCTTTCTCTCTCTAACGGAAAAGACCAACCGGTACTTATCCAAACCATTGCAGACAGAGATGCCCGTTGGACGGCTGAACTGGGACACTTTGCCCACGGCGGGGACTATACCCTCACAGTCCGTTGCGGTGCCAAGGAAAAAGTATTTGAACATATCACCTTTGGGGACATTTGGCTCTGCATCGGGCAGTCCAATATGGAATATCATATGCTTGGAGGCAAGGATACCCAAAAGTATCTTCGCTCCAAACAAGGGAAGGCCGAAACCAACAATCCGCAGATTCGTCTGTTGAATTTGTGGTGTAAAGGGGCAGGCGGTGCCGGTGCACCGGTGGAGCATCTGCCGGTGGGATATGTGCATCCTGCATGGACCATGATGAATCCGGATGCAGCAAGTTACTGTTCTGCCATTGGCTACTTTTTTGCAACAGAAATTCAGCAGCAGTTTCAAATTCCCATCGGTATCATTACTGCCGCAGTAGGGGATACCGAAATCAACCGCTGGGTTCCTTATGATATGATTTTAGGCAGCTTTACATCCACTGATGGCGGACTTTACTATAATCGAATCATGCCCCTTTCCAAACTTCAAATCCGTGGTATCTTGATGTATCAGGGAGAGGCAGATGAATATCGCACCCACCTGAGCACGGCAACTTATCGGGATGCCATGGGCGGCCTTGTTGACCTTTACCGAGGCATCTGGGGCGAGGATTTGCCCTTTTATTGGGCGCAGCTGACTCGCTACAAAAAGGACGAGAGTCTGGTGCGGGAGGGACAGCGGTTGGCGCTTTCTGTGATTGCCAATCCGGAGAATGCGGGCGTGATTTCCCTGATGGATATTTACGGAGAGCGTAAGAGTGGAGTTGGGAACTGTCGGGAGGACATTCACCCCCACCAGAAACAGCTGGCGGCAGAACGCTTTGCGCGTCTTGCCAAACGGGACGTTTATGGCGGAGCCGGTATTGGGGAAACAGGTCCTGCCTACCAGTCAGCGCAACGAATAGAAAACCAGCTGGAACTGACCTTTTTATCCACTGGCGACCTTTGTGTGCTCCCCAAGGAGCAGTATGCTGATAGACAAGGAATGCAATGGATTCTGGAAAAAGAAATGGACGAAACCCGTCCGCAGGAATTTGAGGTGGCGGGGAAGGACGGCATCTTCTACCCTGCCAAGGCGGAAATTCACGGCAACACCATCAGGGTGTGGAATGAAAAGGTGGATACTCCTGTGATGGCACGCTATGCTTGGGGGGCATATCCCGAAATGCCCAACCTCACCGACCAGAGCGGACTTCCGGCGTTGTCCTTCTGTACGGAATGGGTAAATTAGGTTACAATTTGGTGACAAATGCAGAGGGGCAGGTTGACAAAAAACCACTCCGTAAGATATACTAAGAAAAACGATGCGAGGGGGATAAAAGGTGCGTTGTTATTATTGCGGTCATTTAGAAAGCAAGGTTGTGGATTCTCGTTCTGCTGAGGATGGAACCGCCATCCGCAGACGGCGGGAGTGTTTGCAATGCGGCAAACGTTTTACCACCTATGAAAAAATTGAGAGCGTGCCGATTATCGTGATCAAAAAAGACGGATCGCGCCAGAGCTATGACAGGGAAAAACTGCAACGGGGCATTTTGAATTCCTGTGCCAACCGTCCGGTTCCCATTGAGGAGATTGACGGAATTTTGGACAGCATCGAGGCAGAGATTCACAACTCCCTTGCCAGAGAGGTTTCCTCGGTGCAGATTGGGCAGATGGTCATGGACCGCCTGCGCAAGATTGACGAGGTTGCCTATGTGCGTTTTGCATCGGTGTATAAGCAGTTTAAGGATATCGAGAGCTTTAAGGAAGAGTTGGAAAAGCTGTTCCGCTCCGAATCCTGATGGACGGCATAAATTTTGCAAAAATGCTTGACAAATTGTGGGATTTGTGGTATGTTGTATAAGAATTGAGTATCAAATGACGGAAGAGTGAGGGCAAACCTCACTCTTTCTGTTTGGATAAAGGTTTTTTCTTAAAAAGGAGGTCAAAAATGGCATACTCAAAGACAGAAAAGACAGTCCTTGCTCTGGCAGAACCGGTTGTGGTTTCAGAGGGTGCATACCTTTATGATGTGGAATATGTCAAAGAGGGCGGCATCTGGTTTCTGCGTATCTATGCAGACAAGGAGGATGGCGGGATTTCTTTGGACGAGTGTGAGGCAATCAGCCGCAAGCTCAGTGACGTCTTGGATAAAGAAGACCCGATTGCACAAAATTATTATCTGGAAGTATCTTCTCCCGGCGTGGAGCGTCGGCTGAAAACCGATGCCCATTTTAGCAGGTATTTGGGAGAGACGGTGGATGTAGGCCTTTACAAGGCAATCGGCGGCAGTAAACAGCTGACCGGCATCTTAAAGGACTACGCCGATGGTGTGATGCAGCTTCAGGTAGGGGATGAGGTTTTGAGCCTTGACCTGAAGGAAACCACCGTGGTGCATCTGCACTTTGATTTTTAGAGATGAATGAAATTGCATATAGAAAGAAAGGAATGGTTAGAAAAATGAGTTCTGAGTTGTTTGAATCATTGGCAATGATTGAAGAGGAGAAAGGCATCAGCAGAGATGTGATTTTGGATGCTTTGGAGAGTGCGTTGATTTCTGCTTATCGTAAGCATTTTGGCGCAGTACAGGAGGTTGGCGTTGTATTTGATGAAGAAACCGGTGCCATCCGCATTGTTGCGCGCAAGACGGT
Source organism: Clostridia bacterium (assembly GCA_017397725.1). Classification (GTDB taxonomy): domain Bacteria; phylum Bacillota; class Clostridia; order Monoglobales; family Monoglobaceae; genus Ructibacterium. Next base: position 61,836 of record JAFQIA010000002.1, on the reverse strand, counting down.
AGTAGAAGAAGTAGAAAATCACGAAACCGAGATTTCTTTGGATGAAGCACAGCGTATCGATGGAAAATATGGAATCGGGGATATTGTAGAATTTGAGGCAACCCCCAAAACCTTCGGCAGAATTGCGGCACAGACCGCCCGTCAGGTGGTGTTCCAGAGAATGCACGAGGCAGAGCGGGAACGGATGGTCAGCGAATATTCTGACCGCCAGAACGATATTGCCTCTGCAAAGGTTCGCCGGATTGAACGCCGCAATGTGATGCTGGAAATCGAGAACACCGAATCGGTGCTGATGCCCAATGAACAGGTGCGTCAGGACAACTATCAGGTGGGTGAACGCTACAAGGTTTATGTGGTTGAGGTTGCAGATTCTGCCAAGGGTGTGCATTTGGTGGTTTCCCGTTCTCATCCGGGGCTGGTGCGCAGACTGCTGGAGTTGGAGGTTCCGGAAATCGAAGAGGGAATCATCGAAATCAAATCCATCTCCCGTGAGGCAGGTTCCAGAAGTAAGATTGCAGTACATTCCAACAAAGAAAATGTGGATCCGGTTGGTACCTGTATCGGTCCTAAGGGAATGCGTGTGCAGGAGGTTATTCGTGAGCTCCGTGGTGAGAAGATTGACATCATCGAGTATAGCGAAAACCCCGCCGTATACGTTTCCAACGCACTCAGCCCTGCTGAGGTGCTTTCCATCGAGGTGGATGAAGATCATCACATCTGTAAGGTGGTTGTTCCAGACGATCAGCTCTCCCTTGCCATCGGCAGAGAGGGACAGAACGTGCGTCTGGCAGCCCGCCTGACCGGTTGGAAGATTGACCTGACCTCTGCCCAGAAAGCGGCACAGGCAGCTGAGGAAGAGGAAGCATGAAACCTCTGAGAATGTGTATGGTGTGCAGACAGCGAAAGGAAAAACAAGACCTGATACGGATTGCATACCAAAAAGAACGGGGTGCAGAAATCGATCATAGCAAAACCATGCCGGGCAGAGGTGCATACCTTTGCAAAACGGGCGACTGTATCGCTCAGGCGCAAAAACGCAAGGCATTGGAGCGGGCGTTTTCCGATTCTGTCAATCCCGCGGTGTATGAGCATTTGATGCAAACTGCAAAGGGGGCAGACGATGAATCCTAAGTTTTGGGGTATGCTCTCTCTTGCAATGCGGGCAGGCAAGGTCGCCGCAGGCGAAGAAAAGGTCACCGAAACGGTGCGGGGCGGCAAGGCGTTTTTGCTGATTCTGGCAGAAGATGCGGGCAGCAATACCGCCAAAAAGGTGAAGGATATGGCAGCATATCGAAACCTTTTGGTGCTTCGTCCGGGTGATCGGGATGAGATTGGCAGAACCATTGGCAGAAAATTTGCGGTGGTGCTGGCAATCACCGACCAAGGATTTGCCGAACAACTGATCCGGCTTTTTGGCGACAGGCAGGAATGAAAGACAGCAGCAAGCAGCTGCGGAAGGAGTGAAAGCATATGGAAAAAATCAGAGCTTATGAGCTTTCCAAAGCCTTTGGATTTTCCAGCAAGGAAATCATGAAGGTGTTACATGATTACAAAGTTTCAGAAAAAAATCACATGAGTGCTTTAGATGAGAATGAATTGAATGTGATTTTTGAATACTATACCCAGAAGAATCAGGTGGCAGATTTTTCGATGTATGAAAACGACGGTGCCAAAAAGGAAAAGGAGGCACCCAAAGCCACAGAACCGGTGGCAGAGGATGCTCCTGCGGAAGAAATTGAGGTTGCCGAGATTGAAATCAAGAGAAAAACCCGTACGGTAGATACCCGTGTGAACACGGTAGACCTTGACCGTATGGATGAGGAAAAGTTAGAGGAATTGATTCCCGAGAGCGTCAAGGGCGCGGCAGACGGAAACAAAAAGCAGAAAATCAATCAAAAGAAAAAGCAGCAGAACAGACCTCAGGGCGGCAAGGATAAACAGAATCCTGAGGATTTGCTGAAGAAAAACGAGAAGAAAAAGGAAAAAATCGAGCAGATTCATGTCCTGATTTTTGACGGCATTACCGTTGGAGAACTGGCAGAACGGATGAAGAAACCGGCAACTGAGGTTATCAAAAAGCTGATGCTCCTTGGTATTATGGCATCGGTGAATGAATCTTTGGATTTTGACACCGCATCGTTGATTGCGGAAGAAATGGGTTGCACCTACGAGCGGGAAATCATCCTCACCGATGAAGAAAAGCTGTTTAAGGATGTGGAGGACGCTCCCGAAACTCTGAAACCCCGTTCTCCGGTGGTTGTGGTTATGGGTCACGTTGACCACGGTAAGACTTCGTTGCTGGATACCATCCGCAACAGTAATGTTACCGAGGGCGAGTTCGGCGGTATTACTCAGCACATTGGTGCGCATCGTGTGCGTGTCAATGACAAAAAGATTACCTTCCTTGACACCCCCGGCCACGAGGCGTTTACCGCAATGCGTGCCCGTGGTGCATTGGTTACCGATATTGCCATTCTGGTGGTTGCAGCCGATGACGGTATTATGCCCCAGACGGTAGAGGCAATCAATCACGCCCGTGCGGCAGAGGTTGCCATCATCGTTGCCATCAACAAGATTGATAAGGAAAGTGCCAACCCCGACCGCGTTCGTCAGGAATTGACCGAATATGGTCTGGTTCCCGAGGAATGGGGCGGCGATACCATCTGCGTAGAGGTTTCTGCAAAGCAGGGCACCAATGTGGACCAGCTTTTGGAGATGGTGCTTCTGGTCGCAGAGATGAAAGAACTGAAAGCCAATCCTGACCGTGCCGCAAAAGGTACTGTCATCGAGGCACAGCTGGACAAGGGCAGAGGCCCTGTTGCCACCGTTCTGGTACAAAAAGGTACCCTGCGTGTGGGTGATATTGTGGTTGCAGGCACCGCTGTGGGTAGAGTCAGAGCCATGAACGACGATAAGGGCAAGTCGGTGAAAAAGGCAGGCCCCTCCATCCCCGTAGAGATTCTCGGCCTTTCCGAGGTTCCCGAGGGCGGCGATGTATTCTATGCAGTGGATGATGAAAGAAAAGCCCGTGAAGTGGTAGAGGCAAGAAAGTTCAAAGAAAAGCAGGAGCGCCAGCAGAGAGCCAATGTGATTTCTCTGGATAACCTGTTTGAGCATATCGAGGCAGGCAAGATGAAAGACCTCAACATCATCGTCAAGGCAGACGTACAGGGTAGCGTGGAGGCAGTCCGCCAGTCCTTGGAGCGCATCAGCAATGAGGAGGTTCGGGTTAAGGTCATCCACGGTGCTGTTGGTGCTGTCAATGAATCCGATGTAATGCTGGCATCTGCATCCGGTGCGATTATCGTTGGCTTTAATGTGCGTCCTACCTCCGGCGCAGTCAGCGCGGCAGAGGATGCTGAGGTAGACGTTCGTCTTTATCGTGTCATTTATGATGCCATTGAGGATATTGAAAAAGCAATGAAGGGTATGCTGGAACCCACCTTCCGTGAGGCAATCTTGGGTCATGTGGAAATCAGAACCACCTTCAAGGTATCCGGAATCGGAACCATCGGCGGTGCGTATGTGCAGGATGGTAAGATTCAGCGGAACTCTCTGGTGCGTGTGGTTCGTGACGGTATCGTGATTCACGAAGGCGAGCTTGGCTCCCTCAAACGTTTCAAGGACGATGCCAAAGAGGTTGCCGCAGGCTACGAGTGTGGTCTCAGCATCGATCGTTACAATGATATCAAAGAAGGCGATATCATTGAGGTTTACAAAATGGAACAGGTGGAACCTGAATAAGGAGAAAATATGGCAAATTACAGCAGAACAGACCGGATTTCCGAAGAGGTCAAGCGTGAGCTCAGTGCGGTGATTCGGGAGCTGAAAGACCCCAGACTGCCTGCCATGGTTTCAGTGGTGGCAGTACGGGTGACCAAAGATTTGAAATTTGCAAAAGCGCACATCAGTATCATGGGCGATGAAAAGGCGAAGAAGGACGGCATTGCTGCGCTGAAAAGCGCAGCGGGCTTCATCCGCAAGGAAATCGGGCATCGCCTGAATCTGCGCAACACGCCGGAGTTCACCTTTGTAGAGGATGACTCCATCGCCTATGGTGCGCATATCAACGAGATTTTAAGAGGGCTTTAAGATGTTTCAAACCATCATTTCCAAACTGAACAAGGCAGAGAACATCGGCATTTTCACCCACGCAAACCCTGACGGGGACGCTATGGGCAGTGCCTATTCTCTCAAACTGGTGCTTAAGGAACTGGGAAAAGAGGCAGAAGTATACCTGCTCCCCAATCCTGATAAAATGGCATACGAACTGATTGCAGGCAAAGAGCCTACCGGTCTTCACAAAGAGGACTGTGACCTTTTGGTTGCGCTGGATTGTGCGGACAGCAAGCGGTTGGATGGCTATGAGGAATTTTTTCTCGCCCACCCCAACACCCTTGCCATCGACCATCATATCACCCACAAACAGTTTGCGCATGCTACGGTGGTTGAGGATATTTCCTCTACCTGTGAGTTGATGACCATCCTTTATGCCCAGATGAACTATGCCCTCAGCAAAGAGATTGCGGCAAATCTGTATACCGGAATGGTCTGTGATACCGGAAACTTCAAATATTCCTGTACCACGCCCGAAACCCTGCGCCGCGGCGCAGATTTGATTGCCACCGGTATCGACTTTGCCAAAATTTCCAAACGGGTATTCAACACCAAGCCAAGGTCTTATTATGCCCTGATGCAGACGGCACTGAATCGTTTGCAGTTTTATCAGGACGGCAAGGTGTGTGCCCTTTATCTTTCGGAACAGGATTTTCAGGATGCGCAAATCGATGAGAGTGTGGCAACAGGGATTGTGACTCTGCCCACCGGCATTGAGGGCGTAGAAGTGGGAATCTACCTTCGGGAGCGGGAAAAGGGCAGCTACAAGGTCAGCCTGCGCTCGGTAGAACAGGTGGATGTTGCCGCAATTGCCCAAACCTTTGGCGGCGGCGGACATCTGCGTGCTGCCGGTTACAGCGTTTCGGATGCCGCACCGGAGGAAATTATCGCAAAGGCTGTTTCTGAAATTGAGAAACAGCTGTAACACGGAGAGAAAGAATGAACGGCATTATCAATATTGACAAGCCTTTGGGCTTTACCTCCCACGATGTGGTGGCAAAGCTGAGAGGAATTTTGAAAATCAAAAAAATCGGGCATACCGGCACCCTTGACCCTGATGCGTCGGGGGTGCTTCCCATCTGTGTGGGAAACGCCACCAAGGTGGCAGATATGCTGACCGCAACCGACAAGGAATATGTGGCAGAGGTCACCTTGGGCAGCAAAACCGATACCCAGGATGCTTCCGGCAAGGTGCTTGCCACAGCAGAGGTTGCGGTGACTGAGGATGAATTAAAGGCGGCTTTTTCTACATTTATCGGGGAGAGTTTGCAGATTCCGCCTATGTTTTCCGCCATCAAGAAGGACGGAAAAAAGCTTTATGAGCTTGCCCGGGCGGGGATTGAAATTGAGCGGGAGCCAAGACCCATTACCATTTTTGAAATCGAGTTGCTTTCTGCCGATTTGGAAAACAAAAAATGTACTATTCGGGTAGCTTGCTCCAAAGGAACCTATATCCGTACCCTTTGTCAGGATCTTGGGGAAAAACTGGGCTGCTTTGCCCATATGTCCGCCCTCAGACGCACCAAATCCGGCAGATTTTCCATTGCTGATGCCATCTCTCTTGATGAAGTGGAAAAGCGTGTCAAGGAAGAGGATTTCTCCTTTTTGCAAGCCACCGACAGCGTATTTGCAGAACTGCCGGCACTCTATCTTTCTAAAAGAAAGGCAGAACTGGTTTGTCATGGCGTTCCGGTACGAACTCCCGGTATTATTGAGGGGGCAACCTATCGGGTCTATGATGAAACCGGTCGGTTTTTGACCATTTCTCTGGCAACAGACGGAATGCTCAAGATTTTGAAAACCTTTTACCAAAACCAATAGAGGCAGGTGAACCCCTGATGCAGGTTTATACAAGCGAAAATTTTGGCACACTTTCCCTTTCCGGTACTGCGATTGCATTGGGGGGCTTTGATGCCATTCATATGGGGCATCAGGCAATCATCCGCAATGTGGTGGCGTATGCCAAACAGGAGGGCCTTACTTCAGTGGTCTACCTGTTCCGCAACCAACCCCGTGAGGTGGTTACAGGAGAGGCACTTCCCAGTGTATACTCTTTTGAAAAACGTCTGGAAATTTTAGAGGAGCTTGGGGTGGATGTGGTGGTTGCCGCATGGTTTACCCCCCAGTTCAGCCAGATTTCTCCCGAGGAATTTGTAGAGGAAATCCTGAAAAAGCAGCTGGATGCCCGTTATCTGGCGGCAGGCTTTCATTACCGCTTTGGAAAAAAGGGTGCGGGGGATATGACCCTGCTCAAAAAGCTCTGCAAGCCTTTGGATATTGCGGTGTATGAGCAGGCAGAAGTTCAGGTAGACGGCGAAACCGTTTCCAGTACAAGGATTCGGGAACTGCTGCAAAAAGGCGATTTGGCTATGGCAGAACGCTGCCTTGGCAGACCATTTTCTATGTCAGGCGAGGTGGTCTCCGGCAATCAGGTGGGCAGAACCATGGGATTTCCCACAGCCAATATGGTTTGTCCCAAGGGCTTGGTGGTTCCCAAGTTCGGGGTATACCTTACCCAAACAGAGGTGGACGGCAGATGGTATCCCTCCATCACCAATGTGGGGGCACGACCCACCATCACCGACCAGATGCCTTGGATTGAAACTCATCTCCTTGATTTTCAGGGGGATTTGTACGGCAAACAAATACAAGTAGCCTTTTTAAGCTACCTGCGTGAGATTACCAAATTCCCAAGCCTTGATGCCCTTAAGGAACAACTTTTTAGGGACAAGCTTGCGGCAAAAGAATATTTTGGAAAATAAAAAGAGAGGCACGCCTCTCTTTTTTTGTTTATAATATTTCACTTAAATGGCGGGTGACATGGCAGTTGATATTGACTGCACAAGGCATCCCTGCAATATGGGTGGGAAAGGTTTCCACATTGACACCCAGCGCCGTGGTGATTCCCCCAAAGCCTTGAGGCCCGATATCCAGTTGATTGATTTTTTCAAGCAGGGTATCTTCCAATTCTGCATAGTAGGGGTCGGGATTTTTGGAATCCACATCCCTAAGTAATGCTTGTTTGGCAAGGCAGGCGCATTTTTCAAAGGTGCCGCCGATTCCCACGCCCACCACCAAGGGGGGGCAGGGGTTGGAGCCTGCCGCTTTCACGGTGTCTACCACAAAATCAATGATGCCGGTAAGCCCGTCTGAGGGCTTGAGCATTTTAATGGCACTCATATTTTCACTGCCAAAACCTTTGGGCGCAAGGGTGATTTTCAGCCTGTCCCCATCCACAATCTGGGTGTGGATGATGGCAGGGGTGTTATCTCCGGTATTTCCTCGCCGTACGGGGTCAGCAACCACCGATTTGCGCAGGTATCCGTCGGCATAGCCTTGGCGTACCCCCTCGTTGATGGCATCCTTTAAGGAGCCGCCAACCAGATGCAAATCCTGTCCAACCTCCAAAAAGAATACCGCCATCCCCGTATCCTGACAGATGGGCATCTGCTCAGTACGGGCAATCTCTGCGTTTTTCAGAATGTCGGTCAGCATGGTTTGGGCAATGGGGGAGGATTCCTCTTTCAGCCCCCGCTCAAGTGCCGTCTGTACATCCGGATTCAGGTTGCAGTTGGCATCAATGCACATCTGCCGCACCGTCCGGACAATCTCATCCATATGGAGTTCTCTCATTGGTCAAACCCATCCTTAGTTCAGCTTTGCCAGACTTTCCAGAACGGTTTCCAGCATTGCCTGATACTTTTCGCCTTTTTTGCGTTCTTCTTCTACCACGGCGGCAGGAGCCTTGTCGGTAAAGCCTTTGTTATTCAGCTTACCCTGAACCCGCTTGATTTCACCCTCCAAACGCTCTTTTTCCTTGGTCAGACGAGCAAGTTCTTTTTCCTTGTCTACCAGTTCATCCAAGGGGAGCAGAATCTCTGCACCGGGAACTGCAACCGAAACTGCGTTTTCCGGGATGCCGGATTTGTCAGTCTGGACCTGTACCTCACTGGCAGATGCCAACTTGGTATAGAAAGAAGTACCTGCGGTAAATACCTCGGTGTTGTCGGTGACAATGTAAACAGTAGATTTTTTGGAGGGCGGAACATTCATCTCGTTGCGGATGTTACGGATGCCCTTGATGGATTCCATAATCATCAGCATATCCGCCTCAGCTTTTTCGTTCTTGAGCGTTGCATCGTAAACAGGGAAGTCAGCAATCATAATGCTCTCGCCCTCGTGGGGGAGTGCCTGCCAGATTTCCTCGGTGATGAACGGCATAAACGGATGCAACAGCTTTAAGGTATTAGACAGCACATAGGTCAATACCTGTTGTGCAGTTTCGTTGCTTTCACCCTCTTCAAAGAAACGGGGTTTTACCAACTCAATGTACCAGTCGCAGAAGCTGTCCCAGATGAAGTCGTACAGCTTGGAAACTGCAATGCCCAGCTCGTACTTGTCCAGATTCTCGGTGACCTCTTTGACCACTTCGTTGTAAGCGTGAAGAATCCACTTGTCCTCCGGCATCAGCTTGTTAAGGGCAGGCAGTGCACACTTGTCGATGGAAAGATTCATCATCACAAAACGGGATGCGTTCCAAATCTTGTTGGCAAAGTTCCGGCTTGCCTCCACACGCTCAATATAAAAACGCATATCGTTACCGGGGGAGTTTCCGGTCGCCAGAGTGAAACGGAGTGCATCGGCACCATACTGGTCAATGATTTCCAGTGGATCGATACCATTGCCTAAGGACTTACTCATTTTCCGTCCCTGAGAGTCACGAACCAAGCCGTGGATGTAAACGTGCTTAAAGGGAACCTCGCCCACGTGCTCCAGACCGGAGAACATCATTCTGGCAACCCAGAAGAAGATGATGTCATAACCGGTAACCAAGGTGTCGGTGGGGTAGAAGTAGCTCAAATCTTCGGTCTTGTCCGGCCAGCCAAGGGTAGAGAAGGGCCAGAGCGCAGAGCTGAACCAAGTGTCCAGCACATCCTCGTCTTGTTTCATCTTGCCGCCGCACTTGGGACAGGTGTGCACATCTTCTTTGGAAACCACAGTTTCGCCACAATCCTGACAGTAGTAGGCAGGAATCCGGTGTCCCCACCAGAGCTGACGGGAGATACACCAATCATGCACATTCTCCATCCAATGGAGATAGGTCTTGGAAAACCGGTCGGGCACAAAACGGGTATCGCCGTTGACCACAGCCTCTGCCGCCGGTTTTGCCAGCGGTTCCATCTTGACAAACCATTGCTTAGAGGTGATGGGCTCGACGGTGGTTCCGCAACGGTAACATTGACCCACATTATGGGTGTGGGGAACAACCTTAACCAAAAGTCCCTCCGCCTCCAGATCGGCAACCATTGCCTTTCTTGCCTCATAGCGGTCCATACCCTGATATTTGCCGCCGTATGCATTGATGGTGGCATCGTCATTGAGTACCTTAATCTGCTCCAGATTGTGACGCAGACCAACCTCAAAGTCGTTGGGGTCGTGGGCAGGTGTGATTTTTACACAGCCGGTACCAAATTCCATATCCACATAGTCATCGGCGATGACAGGAATTTCTCTGCCAACCAAGGGCAGAATCAGCATCTTGCCCACCAAATCGGTGTAACGCTCATCGTTGGGATTCACTGCAACGGCAGTATCACCAAGCAGCGTTTCCGGACGGGTGGTTGCGATTTCCAGATAGCCGCTGCCATCCTTAAAGGGATACTTGATATGCCAGAAGAAACCATCCTGTTCGGCATATTCTACCTCGGCATCCGAGAGTGCGGTTGCACAGCTGGGACACCAGTTGATGATGCGGTTGCCCTGATAAATCAAATCTTTTTCATAAAGGTTGACAAAGACTTCCTTGACTGCCTTGCTGCAGCCCTCGTCCATGGTAAACCGCTCTCTGTCCCAGTCACAGGAACAGCCGATTTTTTTCAGCTGGCTGATGATGCGGCCGCCGAACTTTTCTTTCCACGCCCAGACACGTTTTAAGAATTCTTCCCGTCCCAAATCATAACGGGTCAGACCCTCGTTGACACGCAGATCCTCCTCAACCTTAATCTGGGTTGCAATACCTGCGTGGTCGGTACCGGGAATCCAAAGGGCGTTATAGCCCTGCATCCGCTTTGCGCGGATCAAAATATCCTGAAAGGTTTCATCCAGAGCATGTCCCATATGCAGCTGTCCGGTTACATTGGGGGGAGGGATGACAATGGTAAAGGGCTTTTTGCTCTTGTCCACTTCTGCGTGGAAGTATCCTTTGTCCACCCAATTTTGATAAATGCGTTCCTCGACCTGTTTGGGGTCATAGGTCTTTGGCAGTTCTTTTGCCACGAAAATCGCTCCTCTCTATATCAAAAGTGCATAATTCGCTAATTTAACTTATATATTATAGCACCAAAGCGCCGTCTTAGCAAGTATTTTTTTCGCACAGAAATATTGAAATTTTCTTTTGGTTGGTATATAATAAAAAAGAATGATTTTAATTTGGGGAGGTTTGCCCTTTTTTGGGGCGGACAGAAAGAACAAAGAGGTGGCAAAAATGGAAAAATTCAGCGTAGAGCTTTCCAAGGTTGTAAACGAAATGAAGTTGGAAAAGCTGTATTATCCACAGCGAAAGATTATGGTGGAAACTGCGGACTTAAACCGTCCCGGGCTACAGATTACCGGCTTTTTTGACTACTTTGATGCCAGACGGATTCAGGTGTTTGGTATGGTGGAGAATACTTATCTTGCAACCTTGACCTCGGAGGAACGCTATACCTGTCTGGAAAAGCTGTTTGAGAAAAATGTGACAGCGGTGGTCCTGACCCGAAACGGCAATGCCTCGCCGGAGATGATGCGCCTTGCAGAAAAGTATGAAACACCGGTATTGCGCACTTCCCACGCAACCTCTTATTTTACCAGTACCCTCAATGCGTATTTGAATGTAGAACTGGCACCCCGTATCACCCGCCACGGTGTTTTGGTAGAGGTTTATGGTCAAGGCGTTCTGATTATGGGCGCCAGCGGTGTCGGTAAAAGCGAGGCGGCGGTGGAGCTGATTAAGCGTGGTCACCGTCTGGTGGCAGACGATGCGGTAGAGATTAAGCGGGTATCCTCCAAATCTCTGGTTGGATTTTCGCCCGACATCATCCGCCATTTTATCGAAATCCGTGGCATCGGTATCATTGATGTAAAAAACATTTTTGGTATGGGTGCAGTCAAAGATTCCGAAAAAATCGATTTGATTATTCATCTGGAGGCTTGGGAAAACGGCAAGCAGTATGACCGGTTAGGTCTGGTGGATGAATATACCAATATTTTGGGATTGGATATTCCGTCCCTGACCATTCCGGTTCGTCCGGGCAGAAACCTGGCAGTCATCTTTGAAGTGGCTGCAATGAATAACCGCCAGAAGAAGCTGGGCTACAATGCGGCGGCAGAGCTGAACCGCAGAATGACCGAGCATATCAACGGACTGATGGCAGAAGAAGAGTAGACAGAAAGGATTATCACCATGAAGATTCTTGTAGACACCCATACCCATACCAATGCAAGCACCCACGCCTATGGCTCGGTGCTGGAAAACCTTGCCTTGGCAAAACAGAAAGGGCTGGAAGGGGTTTGTATGACCAACCATGCGCCGGCACTTCCCGATGGGGCGCACCTGTTCCATTTCCAGAACTGCTTTGAACTTCCCGACTACATTGACGGGGTTCGTCTCTTTAAGGGTATCGAGGCAAATATTATGGGGAAACACGGCAGGCTGGATATTGACGAGGGCTTGCAGAAAAAGATGGATTTTATCATTGCATCGGCACACACGCCCTGCTACCTTCCCAAAAATGAGAAGGAATGCACCCAAATGTGGCTGAACGTTATCAAAAACCCCTATGTTTCGGCACTGGGGCATAGCGGGCGGATGAAGGTGCAGTACGATTATGAAACGGTGATTCGTGCCGCAAAAGAGGCGGGAAAATGCATCGAAATCAACAGCTATTCCTTCCGCAGCGCAAACGGGATTTTTGCCGAGCATTGTCGACAGATTGCCCTGTGGTGTAAAACCTTGGGTGCCAACATTGTGGTCAGCTCCGATGCCCATACCCCGTTTTTGATTGGAGAGGTTTCTGCGGCAGTAGCATTCCTTGAGGAAATCGAATTCCCCGAAGAACAGATTATCAACCTGAACCTGAAACGGTTTGAGGAATATTTTGAGAACCAAAAAGGCAGGAGGGACTAAGGTGACAGAAACCATCAAACAAAGGCTCACTGCGATTGTGGGAGAACAAGGTCTACACCTTGACGAACCCATGTGGCGGCATACCACCTTTCGCATTGGCGGAAACGCCGACTTGTTGATTGAACCCACTTGTGAAGAACAGGTGTCTGCAGCAGTCGCTTTGCTGAAACAGGAGCAGATTCCCTATATGATTCTGGGTAACGGCTCCAATGTTCTGGTAGGTGACAAAGGAATCCGTGGCGTTGTAATCAAGATTGGAAACGGCTTTTCCGCGTGTGAGGCAGAGGGAACGACGCTAATTGCACAAAGCGGTATCAAGCTTTCCCGTCTGGCAAAATTCGCGTTAGAGCAAGGCTTGACCGGTCTGGAATTTGCCGCCGGCATTCCCGGAACCTTGGGCGGCGCCCTGTATATGAATGCAGGTGCCTACGGCGGAGAGATGAAACAGGTGGTAAAGGAAGTCACCTACCTTACCCCCGATGGGGAGAAGAAAACGATTTTAGGAGAAGAATGCGAATTTGGTTACCGTACCAGCATCTTTGCCAAGATGGATGGCTGCGTGATTCTTAGCTGCAAATTGGATTTAGGAAAGGGTGACCCCAAGGAGATTCTTGCCCTGATGGAGGATTTGGCAGAGCGCAGATGCAGCAAGCAGCCCTTAAATCTACCCAGCGCCGGCAGCACTTTTAAGCGTCCCGAGGGGTATTTTGCCGGAAAGCTGATTCAGGATGCCGGCTTGATGGGATTTCGGGTTGGCGGTGCATCGGTGTCGGAAAAGCACGCCGGTTTTGTGGTGAATGATCAAGAGGCAACCGCCAAAGATGTGCGGATGCTGATTCAAGAGATACAGAAAAAGGTACAGGCGGACTTTGGGGTGCACCTAGAGCCGGAAGTGAAGTTTGTAGGAGAATTTTAGAAGAGGTGTAGGATAGATGAAGTTTGTGGTTATCACCGGATTGAGCGGAGCGGGCAAATCCCAAGCCGTCAAGGCCATGGAGGATGCAGGCTATTATTGCGTGGACAATATGCCCCCTGCCCTGATTCCCAAGTTTGCCGAAATTTATCACAAAGCATCCGGCGAAAAAGCCGCCTTGGTTTGCGACATTCGGGAGGGAGCCTTGTTCGGCGAGCTTGCGGGCGCGCTGGATACCCTGACCGAGATGGGCTGCGATTATGAGATTCTCTTTTTGGAGGCGGCAGAAGAGGTTTTAATCAAACGCTATAAAGAAACCCGCCGTCTGCATCCTCTCTCCGAGCAAGGAAGATTGATTGAGGGCATCCAAAAGGAAAAGTGGATGCTGAAGGATTTGCGGCAAAAGGCAACCCATATCATTGATACTTCCCAGATGACAGCGGCACAGTTAAAGACCGCCATTGCTGAAATCTATGGCAAGGGTCAGGAATTTGGGGGGATGATGATTCACCTTATTTCCTTTGGTTTTAAAAAGGGGATTCCGCTGGATGCCGATATGGTGTTTGATGTGCGCTTTTTGCCCAACCCCTTTTATATTCCTGAACTGCGCTCCCATACGGGATTAGAAACCTGTGTGCGGGATTATGTGATGGGATACCCCCAAAGCACCGAGTTTTTGACAAAGCTTAAGGATATGATTGCCTATTTGATACCCCATTACATCAAGGAGGGAAAACCCCAACTGGTGATTGGGATTGGTTGCACCGGCGGTCAGCACCGCAGTGTCAGCATTGCAGAGGAGCTTTCCAAAGCTCTCCGTAGCGAAAATCAATCGGTGATTGTTACCCATAGGGAGGTTTCCTGATGAAATCTTTTTCCAGATTAACCAAGGAAGAGCTTTGCAGGGAAGACAGAACCAAAACCTGTTGCAATCAGGCAGAATATATGGGAATGCTGTTGTTTGGCGGGCCGGTGAACGATGATGTCCTTAGCCATTGGGAAAAACTGGCGGCGCAACAGAAAGAGCCCCCCGCCGAATTTCGGATTCCCAAGGAATTGATTGTCAGGGATTGCTGCCAGCGCGCTTTGGTGCGTGGTGCATTTTTGAGCGGAGGCACCGTCATCGACCCCAGAAAGAATTATAATCTGGAGCTGGTGACCCCTTACGCAGCATTGAGCGGAGATTTGCTCAACCTCTTGAGAGAAATCGGCTTTCCCTTTAAACAGGTGGTACGTAAGGGCAAGTATGTGCTCTATTTGAAAAACAGCGAAAGTATTTCGGATTTTCTGTCCTATATGGGTGCGTTTCAGGCACAGATGGAGTTACTCAATATCAAGATTGAAAAGGAAATCCGCAACGATTTTAACCGTGCCGCCAACAGCGAAACGGCGAATATTGAAAAAACCATCAACGCAGCGGTGATGCAGATTCAGGCAATTGACCGATTGCCTCTTGAAGAATTGCCGGACGAGCTAAGAGAGGTGGCAATGCTGCGGCTCAAACATAAGGACAAGAGCTTGAGCGAGCTTGGCAAGCTGATGAACCCGCCGCTCAGCAAATCCGGCGTGAATCACCGGATGAAAAAACTGCTGCAGATGGCAGAAGAACGGGAATAAAAGGGAGGGAGAACTATGGCATTTGTACATTTGCATACCCATACAGCGTATAGCTTGCTGGATGGAGCGGGAACCATACCCAAATTGTTGGATCGGGCAAAGGAGCTGGGGCAGACTGCCATGGCGATTACCGACCACGGAAATATGTACGGGGTGATTGAGTTTTATGAGGAGGCACTCAAGCGTGGCATCAAGCCCGTCTTAGGGTGTGAGGTCTATGTGGCGGCACGCAGCCGCTTTGACAAGGTGCACGAGTATGATTCCTCCAGCTATCACCTGATTTTGCTTGCAGAGAATATGACCGGTTATCACAATTTGATGAAGCTGGTTTCCATTGGCTTTGTGGATGGGTATTATTACCGTCCGCGTATTGATATGGAGGTACTCCGTCAGCACAGTGAAGGCTTGATTGCCCTGAGTGCCTGTATGGCAGGGGTACTGTCCCGCCAAATTCTTGCCAATAACTATGAAGAGGCAAAGCGACGGGCATTGGAGTTTGTGGATATCTTTGGCAGGGATCGGTATTTTATCGAGGTGCAGAACCACGGCATCCCCGAACAGCAAAAGCTGAATCGGGAACTGGTGGCACTTGCAAAGGAACTGGACTTGTCTTTGGTTGCTACCAATGACGTGCACTATGTCCGCAGAGAAGACGCAGAAAATCAGGATGTCTTGATGTGCATCCAGATGGGCAAGACGGTGGAGGATGAGGACCGCTTGAAAATGTCCACCGATCAGCTTTACCTCAAATCCGAGGAAGAAATGCTGGAGCTGTTCTCCTATCTTCCTGAGGCCATTGAGAACACCCAAAAAATTGCAGACCGTTGCCAGGTAGAGATTACCTTTGGAGAATTACATCTTCCCAAGTTCGATGTGCCGGATGGGATGACTTCTTATGAATATCTGGTCAAGCTGACAAACGAAGGCTTTTCAGAGCGTTATCCCGACGATGATGGCACCATCCGGAAACGACTGGAATATGAGCTTGAGACCATCCAAACCATGGGGTATGTGGATTACTTCCTGATTGTTTGGGACTTTATCCATTATGCCAGACAGAACGGGATTATGGTAGGTCCCGGTCGAGGCAGTGCGGCAGGCAGCGTGGTTTCTTACTGCTTGCACATCACCAACATCGACCCCATTCGCTATGGGCTGATTTTTGAACGGTTTTTGAATCCGGAGCGAGTCAGTATGCCGGATATTGATATCGACTTTTGCTATGAGCGCAGAGGCGAGGTCATTGACTATGTCAATCGCAAATATGGCACCGAGCAGGTCTGCCAGATTGTGACCTTTGGTACTATGGCGGCAAGACTGGCGGTCAGGGATGTGGGCAGAGCCCTCAATATCCCCTATGGCGTGGTGGACGAGGTGGCAAAGCAGATTCCTATGGAGCTGAAGATGACCATCGAAAAGGCGCTGACCGTGAATTATAAGCTGAAAGAGCTCTATGACGGTAGCGAGCAGGTCAAACAACTGATTGATACCGCCAAGGAATTGGAGGGTCTGCCCCGACATACCTCCACCCACGCCGCCGGCGTGGTGATTACCCGTGAGCCGGTGCAGAATTATGTGCCGCTCCAGAAAAATGATGATGTGATTACCACCCAGTTTACCATGACCACCATTGAACGTTTGGGTCTTTTGAAGATGGACTTTCTGGGTCTTAGAACCCTGACGGTGATTCGGGATGCGGTGCGCCATATTCAGGAGCAAACAGGATCTCTGGTGGATGTGGAGCATCTGCCCTTTGATGACAAGGCGACCTATGAGATGATTTCATCAGGCGACACCGACGGGGTGTTCCAGCTGGAAAGCGGCGGTATGCGGCAGTTTATGAAAGAGCTGAAACCGGATTCTTTGGAGGATATCATTGCGGGGATTTCCCTGTACCGTCCGGGTCCTATGGATTCCATCCCTACTTATATTGCCAATAAGAACCATCCCAATAACATTCGTTACAAGCATCCAATGCTTCAGCATATCCTGAATATGACCTACGGCTGTATCGTCTATCAGGAACAGGTGATGCAGATTGTGCGGGAGATGGGCGGCTATTCTCTGGGGCGTGCAGATTTGGTACGTCGTGCCATGTCCAAAAAGAAAGCCGATGTGATGGAGCAGGAAAGAAAGAACTTCATCTATGGCATTCAGGAAGACGGACAGGTGGTAGACGGTGCCGTCAAGCGTGGCGTGGATGAAAAGACTGCATCTGCCATCTTTGATGAGATGATGGATTTTGCATCCTATGCCTTCAACAAGTCCCATGCGGCGGCATATGCGGTGGTTGCATACCAGACCGCATGGCTGAAATGTCATTACCCCGTTGCCTTTTTTGCGGCACTGCTTACCTCGTTTATTGAGCATTCGGACAAGGTGGCAAAATATATTGCGGTGGTGAAGAGCCTTGGCATTACCATCCTACCTCCCGATATCAACAAGAGTGGACGGCAGTTCTCGGTAGACGGGGACAAGATTCGCTTTGGTATGGCGGCGGTAAAGAATGTGGGCGGCGCTGTGGTGGACGAGATTGTTGCCGAGCGCCAAAACGGCGGTCCTTTCACCGGATTCCGGGATTTCTGTCAGAGAATGGTAGGGCGCAAGGTCAACAAGCGGGTGGTGGAAAACCTGATTCGTTGCGGTGCCTTTGACAGCTTTGGCTTAAAACGGGCGGTGCTGATTGGCGTTTATGAAAAAGTGTTGGAGGATGCCGTCAAGGAACAGAAATTCATTATGCCCGGACAGATGGATATGTTTGCGGCGTTTATGAATGAAGAAGAGCGGGCGGCGGACAACTTCCCTGACTGTGAGGAATTTGCAGAAAGGGACATCCTTGCCATGGAGAAAGATGCCATCGGCATGTATGTTTCCGGCCATCCCCTCAATCAATATCGGGAGCAGGCAAAGGCGGCGGCTACTGCTGAGATTTATGAAATCGTGGAGAATGAGGAGCACCGGTTTAATATTGGATCCAAGGTTACCCTTGCGGGTATCATTACCCATGTGCGGAATCAGCTCACCAAAAAGGGTGAGATTATGCGGTATCTGGAACTGGAGGACTTGACCGGTAGTATGGAGGTTCTGGTCTTTCCAAGTCTGGTGCGGAAGTTTGAGAGCCTCTTGCAGGAGGACACCATCGTTGCCATTGAGGGGAATCTGGATATGACCGAGGATGCTCCGCCAAAACTGCGGTTGGAGGGCATCTGCGCCCTCTCTGATGCAGTAGTATCTAAACCTACCCGAGAAGAAACAACTGCCAAACTGTATGTGCGGCTGCTTCGTTCGGATGCACAAATCGAGGAACAGGTCAAAGCCATCCTCCGTGGCGGTGAGGGGGACATTCCTGTGATTCTCCGCTATGAGGATCGGCAACAAACCCTGATGGCAGGGCGGAACCTCTGGGTATCGTTGAACGATGGCAGAGAACAGCAGCTTTGTGCTCTGCTGGGTGAGGAAAATGTCAAACTGGTACAGCGGTAGGTGAGGATGATGAAAGCAAAGATTTGGACTTTTAACACCCTGCCCTCCACCAATGACGAGGCAAAACGCCGTGCTTCAGAGGGTGCGCCCTCGGGTACGGTGATTCTGGCAGAGGAACAGACCGGCGGCAGAGGCAGACTGGGCAGAACCTTTTATTCTCCCAAAGGGACCGGCATTTATCTAAGTATGATTTTAAGGCTCAACCTCCCGCCTGAGGAATCGGTGCGGGTGACCACGGCGGCATCGGTTGCAGTCAGTACGGCAATCGAAACGGTGACCGGAATTTCGCCCCAAATCAAATGGGTCAATGACCTGTATTTCGGCGGAAAAAAGATTTGCGGCATCCTTGCCGAGATGGTGGGCGATGCGGTGATTCTGGGTGTCGGTATCAACTGCAGCACCGTCTTTTCGGGGGAGCTTTCCCGGATTGCAGGTAGTCTTTTTTCTCAGGATGAGGAAGAATTGCGGATGCAATTGATTGCTGAAACCATCCTCCGTTTGGAAAGAATGGAAGAAACCTTGCTCTCTCCTGTGTGGATAGAGGAATACCGCAAGCGATCGATGGTTCTGGGTAGAGAAGTGACGCTTTTGCAAGAGCCTCAAAGCCGCTATGTTGCAGAGGATATCGGCGAAAAAGGCGAACTGATTTTGCGGGACGCTGCAGGCAACCTACGGGTGCTTGCCAGCGGAGAAATCAGTATTCGATTGGCAGAATGAGAAATGTTTTTTTGGACAGAATAAAAAAGACAAAAAAGAAAGGAAGAAGAATATGGGTTGTTACGGAAACAGAAACCACGATGGTTGGTGGAAGGCATTTGGCATCCTTGGGATGCTTTTGGGATTGGTGATGACCGCAGTTGTGTTCCTTTTGCGGGAGAAAAACAAAAAGTATCGGGATGCGTTGATTGCAGTGAGTGACCAGTTCCCCACCGAGGAGGATGCGGCAACGCGCCGCGCGAACTGGCAGAGCAGTCATGCCCCTGCCAATCGGGTCACCGTAGAAGAACGTCTGGAAAACCAGCGTGTGGAAGAAGAATAAAAAATGCCTCCCAATTGGGAGGCATTTTTTATAGAATCTGCATTGCAAAATAGAGGGCAAAGTCTTGGTCATTCGCCCAGGCGTCAAAGAAGTCGCCGGGGTGATTGTCCACCGCAAAGGGCAGGGCAAGGTTACAGGATGCCGAGCCGTCCGCCTTGAAGAGGCAGAAACAGTTGCGGATGCAATTTTCCGCCTTTTCCTGATAGGATTGCTCCCCTGTCAGGCGGGAATAGCAGGAAAAACTTCTTGCGGTCAGGCAGCACCAGTAGTGGAGGGTGTCAAGGTAGAGTCCGCCTTTGCCGAACCAATAATCGTCCCAGAAACGGATTGCCATTTCGTTGTTGCGAAAATCCGGTTGCATTCCGCTGAATCGGTCCAGCACCGCCAGATGGTCAAGAATATGCTTCCCGTAGGATGGGTCTCCGGTAATCAACCCCATTTCGGGGATATAGGTAGCAGGTGAGGTGACGATGGTCTGCTCATACACACATTCCATCTCAGGGTAATTCAGTCCCACCTCAATCATATTCTGTACATGCTGACGGAAATAGCCAAGAACGTCGTTTAAGTACTCAGGTTTGTTTCCCTCTTTCAGGGCGTTGATGGTCAGCTCCATACTCAATCCGTTGGGGTAGAACTTGCCACCGCCCTGTCCGTAGTAAAACTTCACCGCCTTGTGGATGATGTCTAAGTATTCCTCTTCTTTGGTCAGGAAGAACAGCTCTGCCATCAGGGTAATCATCCAAGGTGCGTTGTAAAGACGGAGGAAGGAGGGGTCCTTTCCTACCTCGTTAAACACCTGACCGGTGGTGACCTCCAACACTTCTCGCTTGACAAAGGTCACAAACTGCATCAGGCTTTGATAAAACTTTTCGTTTTGGTGGCTTTGGAGATAGCGGGCAATCAAAAGTGCCATTCCCAACCGCTCCCGACAGGCGTTGTGGTCGGAAAACAGGCTGTCGTAATAAAGGCGTTTTTCTTCCGTATCATAAATCAGGTAGGCACCGTCTAATTGACTTCCCTCACGGTGATATTGCTGATGGTCTACGATGAAGTCAATCCGTCGTTTTAACACCTCTTCAAAAGCTGCAGTTGCCCAAACATTGATATGGGTGTGCTTGTTATCTGCAACGATGCGGAAGGTATGCTCTCCCTCCTTTTGGGGGAGGTAGGAAACAGAAACGGTGGTTCCGTTGCGGGTATAGGGGATTTCCTCATTGCGTAGAGTGATGCGGACATCCTTGGCATCGGTAGAAAAGGTAAAGGTGATGGGTTCGCCTGCAAAGACGGTGTATCTGGGTGCCACAGGGAGCAGCTTTCCGTAGGAAAGGATTTTTTGGGTAAAATCCTCTTTGCCCTGATGGACAAAGAGTTCCCACGAGATGGTCAAGCTTTCGCCCGGCAAAAGGTCCACAGCCTCGGGATGCAGTAGGATGCAACCACGGGTTCCCTTCAAAACCCGTGCGTTGTCTCCGTCAATGCTGTAAGCATCAATAGAACCTTCGGTGAGAACCAATCCCAGATTTTGCTTGGAATCCCCCTGACGCAGGGCGTTGAGCCATGCCTCACTTTCGCCACACCAGATATGGGTGTGGGAACATTGGGTCAGGCTGACAGGGGCGGGCTTTTGCTCATCCCGAAAGGGGGTATAGATGCCCAGCTCCCCCTTGCGCAAAAGAATGTCGGTGTTGAGAATATTTTGAAAGGTATAGCTTTCTTTAAAGTTTCCCTCAGAAGTGAAATTGCGCTTTACCGTGGTTTTGATGCGGTTATTGGAATAAACGCTGACAGATTCATTTTCGGATTCAGAAAATTCCAAAAGGGTGTTTTCTGCATCATTGCGCCGACCCAACTCGGTGGGGCGCTGAAGAGAAAGGGAACCCCACTGATGGGGCATCAGGCACCAGTTCATCTGATGGGGGTCATCGGTAATCATAATGGAGGAAACACATCCGGTCCTTGGATCTAAGGTAATATGAAACCGTTCATTCTTCATAGCAATCAAGTCCTTTTCTGTATTTTAACCGAAAACAAGTAACCCGAACCCGCCTGAAACAGCGTAATTTTGGTAGCTTTCGGTTACCCTTGCATTGTAGCACAGCGGGAAGAAAAAGGCAATAAAAAAAGAGGCAGTTGCCTCTTTTTTTAATCTTGATGATAACAATCAAAAATTTCATCGACCCGTTGCGTGTCTTTAACTTTAGTCAGTGCACTGACTACCGGAACAGCAATCATAGACAACGCCATTGCAGCAACACCCATTTCAGGGGATTTGGCAGCGGCTGCTGCAAAACCGGAATTGAGGCTGATGACCAGAGTGGAGATGCCCACGGTCAAAAGTCCGGTCAGGATGCCTGCATAGGCACCGGCTTTGGTGATCTTTTTGGAGAACAGTCCCCATATGTACGGACCGATGAAACAACCGGAAACCACGCCCCAGGAGAAGGACATCAGGCTTACGATAATCGGGATGTTCTGGGTTGCAAAGATAAAGGAACAAGCCACAAATACCAGACAGAGGGACCGTGTAAGCAACATCTGTGAATCCGGTTTGATAGGATTCTTTCTCAAGGTAGGAATCAGGTCCACCGCAACGGCAGAAGCAGAGGTAAGAACCACGGCACCCAAGGTTGACATAGAAGCGGAAAGAAGAAGAATCATAATCACTGCCAAAAGGATGATGCCAAGGGTTCCGCCACTGAGCACTTGCATCAGAACGGTGGGAATGATGGAGTCGATGCCTCCCTCGGGCAGAACGCCACCCAGAATCAGTCTGGAGGTGCTGCCAATCAGGTAAGCGCCGCAACCGATGATGATACAGAAAATGGTGGAGATAATGGTTCCCCGCTTGATGGTAGCAGTATCCTTGATGGCATAGAATTTGCCAATCATTTGCGGAAGGCCCCAAGTACCAAAGCTGGTCAGCATAATGTTAAAGCAGAGGAACTTGAAGGAAGAACCGCCAAAGATGTTGGTAAGCTGTGCCCCTGTGGTGGGATGTGGATCTCCGGGCAAGGATGCAAAGGCACTAAGATTTGCCATAAGACCGGAGAGCCCGCCCACAGTTTCATGGTTCAGAATGGTAACCACAAGGCATACCACACCAACAATCATAATGACACCTTGAATCAGGTCGGTATAGGAGGTTGCAATGTATCCCCCTGCAACGAGATAAATAGCGGTAAGAACAGCAATGAGCAGCATCCATACCCAAGTTTCAACCCCGGGGAAAACTGCGCTGAAAAGGGAACCAAGGCCCTTATAAACTGCTGCGGAGTAGGGGACGAGAAATACGAAAATAATGACTGCAGCAAGAATCTTCATGCCCTTGGAGCCATACCTCTTTTCAAAATATTCCGGCATGGTTTTGGCGTCCAGTCTTTTGGTCATTTTTCTTGTGCGATTTGCAAACAGAATCCAGGAAAGAAGACATCCCAAAATCGCATTGCCAATGCCAATCCAAATGCTGCCGATACCGATGTTCCACCCATGCTGTCCGGCATAACCGATAAACACTACGGCTGAAAAATATGTTGTACCATATGCAAATGCGGTTGCCCAAGCACCGATATTTCTGCCGCCAATGAGAAAACCGTCAAGGGTTTTGGATTTACCGTAGCTGAGAAAGCCGATTGCCGTCATTACCAATGCATAGATGCAAAGGGCAACAATGGTGTAAAGTTGTGCGTTTGTCATAAGTTTGACCTCCTTAAAAGTAAAATCGACAAGATTCGTGGAATCTTGTCGATTTTGGTGCGGATAAGAGGACTTGAACCTCCATGAAACTGCTTTCACATGGACCTGAACCATGCGCGTCTGCCAATTCCGCCATATCCGCATATCTCACTGATTGGCGAACCAACGGAAACTATTTTACTATGTTTTAGGGCGTTTGTCAAGCCTTTTTTAAAAATAAATCTATCTTTTTTTCACATTTTTTTCGAAAAGTGCTTGCACGATGGCTTTTTTTGTGCTATACTGCTTTATGTTGTATGCGCCCGTAGCTCAGTTGGATAGAGTGTCAGACTCCGACTCTGAAGGTCGTGCGTTCGAATCGCGTCGGGCGTACCACAAAAAAAGCACTTCGTTAGAAGTGCTTTTTTGTTTTTTAGATAAGATTCCCGATGAAGTTTGCGACATGATAGATGATAGGTGCAAAGAGAATTGCAGGCAGGAAATCTGCCACCTTGATTTTGGTAATGTCCATCAGGTTGGTTCCTATCATAATGATTAAAATGGAGCCAACGCAGGTCATTTCGTTAATGGCACCCGTGCTCATAAACGGAGCAAGAAATCCTGCCAAAAGGACAAGCCCGCCTTGAATTACCAATACGGAAACGGATGCCAAAAGAACACCCAAACCAAGACTGGATGCCAGCATCATAGAAGATACAAAGTCAAGGGTTGCCTTGGTTATCAGCACCGAATGATCGCCTGTTAGTCCCGCCTGAATAGAGCCTGTCACCGTCATGGACCCGACGCAGAACAAAAGGGTTGCGGTCACAAGACCTTCCGCAAGAGAAACGCTTTGTCCTTCTTTTTTGAATCTGGTTTCTACCGCCGTTGCAAGCTTGTTTATCCTGCCGTCAATGTCTAACAGGGTTCCTGACAGGACCCCCAACACAATCGATGCAATGACGATAAGCACGTTTTCTCCGCAAAGACTTCCGGATATGCCGATATACAGCGTACACGCACCCAAACCAAGCAAGGTCGCCGTGCTTACCTTTTTTGGAATACCTTTTTTGAATAACAAACCAAGGCACGAACCCAGCAGCACGGTAATCACATTTACAATGACTCCTAACATAATGATACACCCCTATGAAAGAACATCTGCCAAAACGTAGATGAGTTTTTCTGTCTTCTCCCAGCCAAGGCAGGGGTCGGTAATGGATTTTCCGTAAATACCTTCTTCAGGCTTTTGCGCGCCATCTTCAATATAGCTTTCTATCATAAGCCCTTTCACAATCTTTTTGACATCATTACTGTGGCGACAGCTATGCAGGACTTCTTTTGCGATTCTCGGCTGTTCCATCCATTTTTTTCCGGAATTTGCGTGGTTGGTATCAATAATAACCGCAGGGTTAAGAAGCCCTGAGGCTTCATAGATTTCTGCAAGATGAATCAGGTCTTCATAATGATAGTTCGGCATAGACTGTCCGTGCTTATTTACATAACCTCTTAAGATTGCGTGGGTAAGAGGATTGCCGTGGCTTTCCACTTCCCATCCTCGGTAAATGAAAGTATGAGAATGCTGACCTGCGGTAATGGAATTCATCATAACTGAAATATCTCCGGCGGTAGGATTCTTCATGCCGACAGGGATATCCAGCCCGCTTGCGGTAAGACGGTGTTTTTGATTTTCCACCGATCTTGCTCCAATTGCAACATAGGACAACAAATCGGATAAGTATCGGTAATTTTCAGGGTAAAGCATTTCGTCTGCACAGGTGAAACCGGTTTCCTTGATTGCCCGAAGATGCAGATTTCGGATGGCAATCACCCCTTTTAACATATCCGATTCCTTGTTGGGGTCGGGCTGATGCAGCATTCCTTTGTAGCCGTCTCCGGTTGTTCTGGGCTTATTGGTGTAGATTCTTGGGATGATGAGTATCTTGTCCGATACCTTTTCCTGAACCCCTCGCAAACGGGAAATATAATCGATTACGCTGTCATCGTGGTCAGCGGAGCAAGGCCCGATGATAAGAATGAATCTGTCATCGTTTCCTTCAAAGATGGCTTTGATTTCTTCATCTCTTTTTGTTTTTATTTCTTCAACCTCCGGCGTAATCGGATATTGTTCTTTTATTTCTTTCGGGATTGGTAATTTCCGTTTGAATTCCATATTCATCGTTCAGTTCCTCCAATATTATTTTTTGTCAAACAATGCTCTGCGTGCGGTGGAATGGCGCATCATTTTTCTCATTCCGTCGATATCTTCCGTTTCCAGCATGGATTTCAGTTTTTGGAATTGATCCATAAACATATCCATTTGATTCAGGAGCACATCTTTGTTAGCCACAAATAGTTCACTCCACATCAAATCGTTGATGCGGGCGATTCGTGTCAGGTCTCTGAACGAGTCACCCGTAAATTTTTCCATATTCTCCTTATCGTTGCAGGTCATCAGGGTGATGGCGATGCAATGGGTCAGCTGCGAAAGAAACCCGATCATTTCGTCATGGTCCTCAGGGGAAAGGGTGGTAACATTGGAAAATCCCAGCAGCCGTCCAAGCTCAAGGCAGGTATGGATTGCTTCGGGAGTATTTTTGTCTGTGGGAGTCACAATATAGTTTGCCCCCTGAAACATCTTGTCGGTGCTATTTTCTACGCCTGAAACCTCACGCCCCGCCATTGGATGCGCTGCAATAAACTCTACATCTTCCCTGAGCATATCCTGAATTTGATAGACGATACTTCGTTTCACACCGGTTACATCGGTGATGATTGCACCGCTTTTTAGGAGATGTTGGTTTTGCGCAATCCAGTCTACAAAAACATGGGGATAAAGCGCAAAGATTACAAGGTCAGCCTCGCCGATGATTGTTTCATCAATCGCTGTGGCGCCTGTATCAATGATTCCTTCTTTCAGGGCATAATCAATGGAGCTTTGTTCTTTGGTAATTGCACTGATAGGAAACCCGAATCGTTTCAGAATTCTCGCATAACTACCGCCCAAAAGTCCAAGCCCGACAATCAAAATTTTCTTGCTTACATCTACGATCATTGTTGTTTCACCTCTGTCTTAAGTGCTTCATTGGTTGTTTGCAATCAGTACGTCAATCGCCTCAAGATATCCGTCTGTGCCATGACCGGTAATGGTTTTTATGCAGGCAAGCCGTACGTAACTTACCTGCCGGAAGTCTTCCCTCTCTTCAACCTTTGAGATGTGAACCTCAACGGTGGGAATGTTTACCGACTTTACGGCATCCAAAATGGCGATGCTGGTATGGGTATAAGCACCGGGATTGATTACAATCCCATCCATATTGCCATAGGCTTTTTGGATTTCATCCACAAGATCGCCTTCGTGATTGGATTGATACAATTTGACTTCTACCTTGTTTAAATCGCAATACTTTTGTATTTTGTCACAAAGGTCTGCATATGTTTCTTTGCCGTAATGATCAGGTTCGCGGATGCCGAGCATATTCAGGTTTGGTCCATTGATAACAAGAATCTTCATTTTATCATCTCCAATCGTTTTGCAAGAATATATTCTGCCTCTGCTTGGGGAGTAGCCATATCAGGCACAACCACATCTGCGGTGGATTGATAAATCCCAAGTCTTTCCGAATAAAGCTTGTTAAGCTTTTCGTAGGTATCAGAAAGCGGTCTGTCCTCGGTTGCCTGAAGTCTTTTTACATCTGCATGGATAAAGAACAACAAGCCGTTTCGTTTCAGGCAACGGACATTTTCTTCTCTTAAGATTGCTCCGCCGCCGGTTGCAATAATTTGACCGCTTTTTGCCGAAACATCCCGAATTACCTCGGATTCTAAATCCCTGAAATAGGGTTCGCCTTTGGTGCTTATCAGCTCTTTAATGGTACAGCCGCATCGCTGTTCAATTTCTTTATCCGTATCCACAAAGGAAAACCCATCCATATGAAGGAGCTTTCCAACGGTGCTCTTTCCGCTTCCGGGCATCCCCGTCAATACGATGTTTTCTTTGGAGGAAAGGACGGACGCAAATACGCGATCCGCAGTTTCCTTTGGGATTTGTGTGTCGAGGAATTTCTCAACTGCAACCACTGCCTGCATCACAAGCATATAGAGGCCGCCCTCGGCTTTTATTCCCTGTTTCTTTGCATCAGACACCAGATTGGTGGAAAGCGGATTATACACCGCATCTACCACCCCTTCTAACGAAGGAAAAGCGGAAATATCAATCGGTTTAGAATCACAGTCGGGATACATTCCCGACGGCGTGGTATTGATGATGACCTCCGCATCCCAGTGCTTAGCGATTGCCTCTTCATAAGTAATGCAGTGCTCTCTTTTTGTTCTGCTTACGCGAAGAACTGTTGTCGCACCGGAATCCTGTGACAAAACCTGTGCCGTCTTGCTTGTTCCGCCTGTTCCGAGAATAAGCACCTTTTTCCCTGTCAAATCAATCCCGATTTTTTCAATCAGTGCCTTCATTCCGTAGTAATCAGTATTGTAGCCATGCAATGTTCCATTCTTGTTCACAATGGTGTTCACTGCACCGATTCTCTCGGCAATTTCACTCACAGAATCAAGATACGGAAGAACGGTTTCCTTATACGGTATGGTAACATTGATTGCTGCAAAATCCCTTTTTTCAAAGAATGGCTTGATTTCATCCTCCGCAAGCTCGATCAGCGTGTATGTATAATCAGCAAGCCTTGCGTGAATCTCTTTGGAAAAGCTGTGTGTCAGTTTTTTTCCTATACAACCGTATTGTTTCATTCTGTCTCACCTCAACCAATCTGTACCAAACCTTAGGGCAAGGGCATCACAAAGCACAATGGCAGCTGCCGCATCCTGAACCACTCTTGCCCTGTGCACAATGGCAGGGTCGTGTCTGCCTTTTGGCTCTAACACCGTTTCGGTCATGGTTTGAAAATCCACCGTGTTTTGCGGCTTGAATATGGTCGGTGTCGGCTTGATGGCTGTTCGGAAAATGATTGGCATACCGTTGGTAATACCGCCGTTGATTCCCCCATTGTGATTGGTGACCGTTACGATTTTCCCATTCTCCAGTTTCATCGGGTCATTTGCTTGGCTGCCCTTTTTGTCTGCCATGGAAAAGCCTAACCCAAATTCAATGCCCTTTACCGCAGGAATCGAAAACATCATATGGGCAAGCAAGCCTTCCACAGAATCAAACCAGGGTTCGCCAACCCCCTCGGGCATTCCTGTAATTGCCGTTTCCAAAACCCCGCCAACGCTGTCGCCGCTTGCCGATGCCTCAAGAATTGCCTGGGTCATTTCTTCGATACGAGGTTCGTCAAGGACGGCAAAGGTTTTTTGATTGAGCAGGTGGATATCGGATAACAAGTCGCCGAACTCTCGGTCAGAAATCCCTGCGCACCGCTTGACGTGGGTGCCGATCGCAATGCCTTTTTGCGCCAAGGCATACTTGCAGATTGCACCTGCTGCAACCAATGCTGCGGTGATTCTCCCGCTGAAATGTCCGCCCCCGCGGGAATCCTGAAAGCCGTGATATTTACACTCTGCCGTATAATCTGCATGAGAAGGTCTTGCAACCGTCCGCATTTGAGAATAATCTCCGCTTTTTACATTTTCATTGGGAATCAGGATGGTAATGGGTGTGCCGGTGGTTTTCCCGTTTAGCACACCGCTTACAATCTTGAATTCGTCCTTTTCTTTTCTTGGTGTTGAAATTTTTCCGTCCGGTCTTCTTAAAAAGAGCATATGTTGGATGTATTCTTCCTTCACATCGATTCCGGGCGCCAAGCCGTCAATTACTGCCCCGATATATTCGCCGTGGCTTTCCCCAAAAATGGTGACTGCCACGCTGGTTCCAAATGTGTTTTTCATTCCTATTACCTCTCAAAACAGTTTTTTGCCATTGCGATTACCTCGCTGCATTTCATTGTTTTCAGTGAAAAGCACCCGATATCCGGCACGGTTGTTACGGTAACAAATTCACCGTCTGCCTTTTTGTCGTGAAAGGCTGCCTCGGTAATCTTATCCCAGTCAAATGCAATGAGGTTATATAAATTGCATTTTTTCAGGACCTCAATGACTCTTGGACGGATTGCTTCATCGCACATTGGAATCAGCCCAAGTGCCACACACTCACCGTGATAAAGCGCTGACATATTTTCGCTGCTCTCAATGCCGTGCCCGATGGTATGCCCAAAATTCAAAATCTTTCTAAGCCCTGATTCCTTTTCATCCTGCTCAACCACATTCTTTTTGATGTTCAGGGAACGGACGATGATTTCATCCAGATTTTCCGCTATATCTTTATTTTCCAATAATTCAAACAGTTCGCGGTCGGAGGTCAGTGCCATTTTAATCGCTTCGGCAAGTCCGTTTGCAATCTGCCGGTCGGGAAGGGTCTTTAAAAGCGTAGAATCAATCAAAACCTTTTTCGGCTGATAAAAAGCACCCACAATGTTTTTCATATTTCCAAAATTGATGGCTGTCTTTCCGCCAATGGAGGAATCAATCTGAGAAAGAAGTGTGGTGGGAATATTATAAAAGTCAATCCCTCTCATATAGGCTGAGGCGGCAAACCCCGAAAGGTCACCAACAACGCCGCCGCCGACTGCTACCACGCAATCCTTTCTTGAAAAACCGTTTTCCAGCATTTTTTGAAGAAGTGTTCCAAACACTTCAAGACTTTTCGAGCCTTCTCCTGATGCAACCGTGCAGATTACAGGCTCCTTACTCTGGGCGGCAACTGCTTGTGCATACTCCTTCGGAACCCCTGAATCCGTGACGATGAGTACCCTTCTCTGCGAGTTGAAGTGTTCCCCTGCACGGGCAAGAATCCCACGTTCAACCACGATGTCGTAACTGTTTTCCTTTAAGTCCATATGTATGTTCATAGCAAACTCCCTCATATCTCGCTGTGGGGTGCAAATGTTCCTGCCACCTTGAGCTTGTCGCATACTTTGTTTAATTCTTCAATCATTTTGATGCCTGCCTCGGTTTCGGTTGTTCCGTCAATCTCTATATAGAAATAATACTGCCACGAATGTTTCTTAAGAGGTCTGCTTCTAAGTGCCGTCATATTGTATCCGTATTTACCGATGATGCTGATGGCGTTGGCAAGAGAACCTGCTTCATTCTTAACTGTGAACATCAAAACGGAGTTTGAAAGAGCGGAATCGGTTGCTCTCACCTTGGAAAGGACTGCAAAACGAGTGGTGTTCTCTCCGCTCTTATTGATGTTTGCTTCCAAAACCTTAAGCCCGTAAATCTCTGCGGTTTCCACACTGGCAATCGCGCCAAGGGATTTGTCGTTTCTGCTTGCAACGGCCTTTGCGGCAACTGCAGTATTATTTGCGTCTTCCGTATCAAATCCGCGAAGTGCAATATAATCGTGGCATTGGCTGAGTGCCTGTGGATGGCTGGTTACCTTTTTGATATCCTCCACCGTTGCATCGGGAAGACCCAATAAGTTTTGATGGATTTCAAGTTCATAAATTCCATTGATGAAAAGTCCGCCGGAAAAAATCAGGTCAATGGTCTGTCCCACTTCCCCTGCATAGCTGTTTTCAATGGGAAGAACCGCCACATCGCTTTCGCCGTTTACTACGGAATCGTAAGCCGATTTGAAATCCCGGTAGGATACCTTGTTGCTGTCAGGAAGGATTCTTCCTGCTGCAATATGTGCAAATGCACCCTCTACCCCGCTGTATGCCACCTTTAATCCGCTTTGCATACGATGCTGATAGGCACGGGATAAGGACATCACATTTTTGATGTAGTCGATATAATATTCTTTGATCACGCCATCTGCGATGCGTGATGCATTTTTTTCAATCACTGCCTGTTCTCTTTTTGGATCAAGGATAGGAAGCCCAAATTCTTTTTTGTATGCAAAAACCATTTCAGCCGCTCTCATTCTTTCGGAAAAAAGCTCCGCCATTTTTGCATCCACCTCATTGATGATTTTTCGTGCCTCGTCTAATTTACTTGCCATTTTGCAACCTTCCTTTCACAATAAAAACCCCCACTTGCACAGTTACAAGTGAGGGATTTCAGCATCGCTTTTCAATAATTTCTAAAAACTACTCTATCATCTCACAAGTAACTTTTCCATAGCAAAACAAGCATAGCCAAAATAAAAGACTACGCTAAAGTTAAAGAAATATTTGCTTGCGTTCATCAGAGTCAAGTTCATATCCATTACCTTCAAAATCAAAATTTTCAATTATTCTATCACTTTTGAAATGGTTTGTCAAGATATAATTTGGAATTAATAGCATTCCACCACTTCAAGCTGACCGGTCAGGGTGAATCTTCCCATTAAGGAGGCGGGCATAAAGAAGTAATCGCCCTTTTTCAGTTCCTTGCGGTAACTTTCGCCGACAATGGCACCGGTTCCGTCGGTAACGATGTAGATGGCGTAACTATCCTTCACATCTGCCACAAAGTTCCCGCCACTGAGCTTGATGCGGTTGATGATAAAGCAGTCGGTGTCCTTTTCACTGACCAGACTTTCTTTTATCATTCCCTCGGCGGTTTCGGTCACCTGCGGGGTCATCTTGGAATCGGGCGCCTTGGTAAAATCAAAGCAGCTGACCGCATCTTCTTTGGAAAGACCGATATACATTTCCTGATCAGACAGGCGGTATTCCCCACAGTAGCGCTCCGGCTGAATGGTGAAGTCGGTAGGTTCCTGTACTTCCAGAATCAAACATCCTGCGCCAATGGCATGGACGGTTCTGGCAGGCACCATATACACATCTCCTACCTTGGGCTCTAAGCTGAGCATCAGGTTTTCCATTGCGCTCAAATCGGTTTCACTCTTTTCAATGGCATCTTCAAAGATTTCCTTGGTGACGCCGTCCTTAAACCCAAAATAAATTTTTGCACCCGGGCGGGTCCCCAAAATGGTCCAGCACTCGGTTTTGCCAAATTCAGAGTTGAAATGCTTTCTGGAAAACGCCTTGTCAGGGTGTGCCTGTGCAGGCAGACGGATGGAGCTGTCCAAGCCCTTGACCAGAATCCGCAGCTGTTCTTTGGAACCCAAAAGCTCTAAAGGATATTCTTTCAGCAAATCATCAAAATAGACATCGCTGTCCTTGAGCTTGGAAACCCCTTCCTTGGGGTCGGTGGAATCCTTGTTCAGCGCCTTTACATGAGAGGCAATCCATTCTTCGGGCAGATAGCCGTCTACCGGTTCATCCCCGAAAAAGTCGCCGAACAGCTTGCCACCGGTGTAAACACGTCCCACACGGTTTCGTTCAAAAAAGATAGGTTCTTTGATCATAGTTTATGCCTCCTGATAACGGATAATTTGTTTGATTTCTTCTACGGTTCCCATTTCTCCCGTTGCCACCATACCAAAGAGTGCTGCGCCAAAGGCAGCTTCCTCCATATGTGCAGGGATTTTCATGGTAGCCCCAAAAGCCTTTTCTGCTGCGGCAATCAGCGCCTTGTTCTTCCGGATGCCGTTGCCCGAGCCGATGAGGGCGCCGGTCTTTTGCTGCATCTGGGCATACATCGAGAAAAGCTCCTGAATGATGCCATTTAAAAAGGCATAGCGGAGTGCGCCGGGGGTAAAGTTCTCGGTGGTGATATGGGTAATACTTCCGGTCACCGAGGGGTCCTGACGGGTTCCTGCAAAACGGGTGTCTACGGTCAGGGGAAGGTTGCTATTTTCCATCTTGTCCATCACCTCGTACATACTCATGCGAGTTCCGGTTGCGGCATAAACAATGTCAGAATAAAACTTTTCCAACATGGAATAGGATCTGCCGCCGCAAAGTGCCGCCCCCACCAACAGATATTTGCCGCCGGGATAGGGACGCACCTCGATATTTTCTCCCTCAACAATGGAGGAAGAAATCACCGAAATCTGACTGCCGGTACCGATGTTGAGCAAAATATCCTCGTCACTGCTGACTGCGCCGAACACACTTGCCTGATTGTCGCCAATGGCAACACTGACAGGTACGCCTTTGTAACTACCAAGAATGGCAAAGTCTGCGGTGATGTCGCCCACAAAGGAGTGATGGAAGCAGTTGCGGCGCAAATCGAAATCACCAAAGCTTGCCGCATCGCTGGTATGGAGCAGGGGGGTCTTTCTCCCTGCCAGAGTCATCGCAAAATAATCGTGGATGGTGCAGTACCCCACCGCCTCAGCGGGACGAATCCCGTTTTTGGTGTTATAAAAATCGGTGACTGCGCCATAGCCTGCGGGAATCTGCAAAAATTCCGAATAGGTCCGGGTTTCGTCATAGGGTTGATTGCCCCGCCCGTCCTGCCAGGTATAAAGGGGGCTGACCGCCTTGCCGTCTGCGTCGTAATACACAATGCCGTGCATCTGTCCGGTGACCCCGATGACCTTGACGGTATCCTCCATCAAGGTATCGGTAATGGTCAGGGCAATCTGCATAATTTTTCCGGTATCCTGAATCTTTTCCCAGTCCTTATCGGTGGGAAGAAACGCCTGACTGTTTTCGGTAATGGATTTGAGAATCTTACCGGTTTCGCAGTCCAAAAGGATTCCGCAAATACTTGTGGTTCCAATATCAATGCCTATTGCTTTCATATACAATCTCCTTTATTAGCAGAGGGAAGTGGAATGCAAATCCAATCTTGCGATGATGTCCTCCTGAATGGCAGGGGACAAATCCAGGAAGTTTACAAAGGTTCCGTGGATTCGCATAATATACACACCGCTGGGTGCGTACTTTTCGGGGTTTGCAAGGACCTTGCGCAGGGTTTCGGGTGTGGTCACATTCACATAGAGATAGAAGGGGGAAACGCCCTCTTTCATCTCATTGAAGAACAAGGGGTCGATGATGTGCTTGTGGAATTCCTCGCCCTTTTCGTAGTAGTCCTGACCCTTGAAGTATTTGGGGTCAATACCCAAGTGGGAAGCATAGCCGCCATTGAATTCCTCAAAGGGCAGCTTCATATTGGACAGCATACGGAATCCCAGTCCGTTGGACGCCTCGCCGTAGAGGGGGTCAACGCCGTAGCCCAGCATGCCTCTGCTCTCTCTTCCGTCGGGGGTTGCACCTACCCAGTAACCATAGGTCAGGTGGGTCGAGGGGCTGGAGAAGTCGGGGCGGAAGGGATTGCCCAGATAGTTCTTTCTATCACGCAGCATTTTGGAAACCCGCAACGCAATTTCCCGTGCCTCGTCGTCAACCTCAGCAATGTTGTTGCCGAATTTGGGACAGGAGAGGAGGAAGGAACGCAGTTCTTCATAACCGACAAAGTTGTTCTTGATTGCATCCACCAGCATTTCCTTGCCGTCGGGGTATTTTTCTGCAAACTTATCCATGGCAATAAAGGAGTCTGCCAGTACGGTCAGACCGTGAACCAGACATCCGCTGCCGTTGTACTTGGTGCCTTGCACCTTGGTGTCACGCATATCTGCACCATATTCCAGACCGCCCATAAACACGCTGAGGAAGGGAACCTTCAGCTCAGATAGGGCACAGGATGCACCATTGGCAGATTCGGTCATCTGGTCAATCACCTTGTCCAGAACGCGATAGTATACATCGCGGAAGTTGGTCAGGCTATAATCCTCTGCATCCATCAGCTTTTCGCCGGTGATGGCAGAGTAACCGCCGGTGAGCATCATCTCCAGTACCTTAGGCAGGTTCAGCCAGCTGTTGGTGGTGTTGGCATTGTCTTTACCCATAATCAGTGGCTCCTGACAGCCTGCTACCGAGTAATCGGGGATATCTTTTTCGTCCACGCCATTGTTTTTCAGGACTTCAAACAGGGCATCGTCGTTGAACAAAGAGGGAGTCAGCACGCCGGCAGAGAAGAAGAATCTTCCCATTTCCTCATACAGCTTTTTGGGTGTGTTTTTATGTAACTTCACCGAGAGAATCGGCTGGGGCAAGTTCATATCATAATAAGCATCCATAATGGCATAGGTCATAGTAGAGGTCAAATCGTTGCCCTCCATATCCCGTCCGCCAACCAGGACGTTCTGAGAAATCGCCCAGCTTCGGTCGCCTACATTGTAAAATACCAAGAAGTGCTTGAACAATTCAGCGGCATCTTCCCGACTCAGTTCGCCACGGTAGGGTTCAAAGATTCTGTCCGCATTACCCACCGAGAACGCATAGGGGTTGGGTGCCTGCTCCATACACATAATCTCCCACAAAAGGAGGTAAAGCTGCAATGCCTCGTAAAGGTTGCTTGCACCATTAGAACGGATGTTCTTCAGGCTGGTTTCCAGCAGATTGAGCTGGGCTTTGCGTGCCTCATTGCAGGTGTTTTTCTGCTCTTTGATCAGCTCAAGGTAGCGGTCAATCAAGATTTTCACGCCGGAAAGAGCAATGGCAGCCGCCTCGTAGAACTCGCCGTCCTTTGCCTCTGCCTCTTTGATTAACGCATCCACGCCGTGCTTGAGTGCATAGCGGAAATCCGGAATCACATGGCCGGTTACCTGCTCTACAAAAAAGATAACTTCTTTGGTATAGGTTTCTGCCTTGTCATAGGTCTTGTTCAACATCTCCACCATCTTGGTCTTGCTGGTGTAGGTGCGGACACGGTCGATGCGTTCTGCAGAAAATTCTTCATTGGGTTCAATGTCGTTGTAGATGGCAAGCGGGTCACAGTAGCCGGAAAATCCCTCTACGGTAAAAGACGGATTGATCAGCGCATAGCTCTTTGCAAAGGCATCCCGTTGTGCACCAACAAAAATTGCGTTTTCGCTGAGAGAGAGGGGGATGGCTTTTAATACCTCGCACAAAAGATGTGCCTTTTTTATCTCGGGCGTACAGCCTGTGTACTTTTCCTCGGTCAGCATTTCGGTTTCCTTGGCGAGGAACCAGCCGTCCAGACGCTTGATGGCACGCTCCTCTTGATACAGTGCCTTTGCCATGGTTGTCAAAGCTCCGTTTTCATAAGTTTGATAAATCATAAAACGACCTCCTTTTAGGTTTCTATGTAAATAAGTCCGTGTTTGTCAAAGGCTTGCTGAAATGCCGCAAGCTGTTCTTCATTGACAAACCCGTCTGTAATTTGATACGCACTCTGCCATTTTTCCTTGCCGAATTCATGGTATTTCAAGAACTCAAACACAATGTTGTCGGTAGGAAATTTGGATAAAAACTCCGCAAAGCCTTGGGCATGATCTGCATTGAACCCGTTAATCAACGGGATGCGGATGTGGCATTGTCTGCCACTCTGGGTGATGGCGGCATAATTCTCTTTGATGATACTGCCCTCAAGTCCGGTGAATTTCTTTAAGATTGCATCGTCATAATGCTTAAAGTCCATCATTAAATAATCGACATAGGCAAGAATTTCCATCAGCTTGGGAGAGGTTCCATTGGTTTCGATTGCGGTGTGGATGCCTGCCTCTTTGAGTGCCTGAAGTACTTCCATCAGTTCTTCCGCGTGCAGGGTTGCCTCCCCGCCGGTAAAGGTCACCCCGCCTCCGTCAAAGAATAAAGGCTTACAACTGATTGCTTCAGCCACAAGAGTATCTTTGGAATAGGTGGTATGAGTATTGGATTCCTGCATCCCCTCGGGATTGGAGCACCAAAGACATCGCATATTACATCCGGCAATATGATAAACCAGACGGTTGCCCGGCCCGTCCTGAGAGAAATTGAATCCTTTTTGGAAAATCTGCATGGTTTCACCCACTTTCCATAGTTAAATCATTTAACAAATACATCATAAACCATAGGAGAGATTTTGTCAATACAGAATGAAGAATTTTTATGAAAGTTTTCAAGATGATTGACGGCGGGAAAAGAATGTGCTAAAATTTTCACAGAACGATGCAAAAGAAAGGCGGGAGAGCCGATGATGAATGCGACCAATGCGATGACCATGAGGGAAAAGAATCGCAGAATGATTCTGGATTTGATTCGCAAATACGAATTTTCCAGAGCCGAGCTTGCCAAGGAAACTTCACTGACCAAGGCTGCCATTTCTATCATTGTGGATGATTTGATGAAGAATGGTGTGGTAAAGGAATACCGGTCAGAGGAAAAAACCATAGGCAGACGCCCCCTTTGTCTTAAGCTGAATCCGGACTTTATGTATGCAGTGGGACTGAATATTACCCGAAGCCATGTGAAAATCGGGATTGTGGATATCAGCGGTCGGGTAGTGTGTGAGAGAAGCTTGGAAGTGTCCCCCAAAAAGGAGGCGCTCAAGCAGATTGTAAAAACTATTGGGGAATTGGTGGAGGAAAGCGGTGTTGAAGCAGAAAAAATTTACGGCATCGGCGTGACGGCTCCGGGACCGGTGGATACCCAGAATACCACCATCTTAAACCCCACCAACTTTGATGAATGGCATTATGAAAATATTGGTCTCCGACTCAAGAATGTTCTGGATAAAAAGGTGTATCTGGAAAATGTGGCAGGAGGCCGTGCCCTTTCGGAAAAATATTTCGGATTGGCAAAGGACTGGACGGACTATCTGGTCTTTGTGGTCAGCGACGGCATCGGTTCGGGAATTATGAATTCCGGCAAGCTGCTCCGTCACGCATCAGAGCTGGGACATACCTCCATTGCCTATAACGGCATCCCCTGTGAGTGCGGGAACTTGGGCTGTATTGAAAAGTA
The DNA here is from genome assembly GCA_017397725.1 of Clostridia bacterium. GTDB lineage: Bacteria > Bacillota > Clostridia > Monoglobales > Monoglobaceae > Ructibacterium. The sequence continues at coordinate 24,274 of JAFQIA010000002.1, read as the reverse complement.
TGCGTCTATGCCTGCGATTCTGCAGGGAACCCCCTACCAAAGCTGGCAGGAGGTGGTGGATGCAGAAGATGATGCCTTGATTGAAAAGGAGGCAGAATATCTTTCCTGCGTGTTGATTAACGCGGTGAATATATTGGGCTTTGAAAGTGTGATTCTTCACGGTGCCGCCAACTATAAGCCGCAAAAGCTGATGGATGCCATTGCAAAAAGATTAAAGAACAACACCATCACCGGCGAAAGCCCCAAGCTCTATTCCGGCAGTGCGTTCAGCGAGGTGGTCAGTGCTGCCGCAACCGTTTTTGATAATTATTTTAACAAATTTTAAGGAAGTGGGATAAATTCTTATGGAAAAGAGTAATGTCGTTAGAGAGACCAGAGAAAAACTGATGAAGGACCCGTATCGTCCGGCCTATCATTTTGTGTTGCCGGAAGATATTGTGCTTGGCCCGGCTGACCCCAACGGGGCATTTTTTGCCGATGGTTTGTACCATTTGATGTATCTGTATCGAAATGTAGGAACCGATCGGCATCAATGGGGACATATGGTTTCTCATGATTTATTGCATTGGTGGCATCGCCCCGACTGTCTTTCCTATACCAATGGGGATGGTAGCTCTTTTAGCGGCGGTGCTTTTGTGGATGAGGATAAGACGGCATATCTGTCTTATTGGAAACTTCCTAACCCTGAAATTCCCGGAGATTTTGGCGGTATTGCCATTTCCTATGCAAAACCGCCCTATGACTCTTGGAAACAGATGAAACAGTTGGCGGATGTTTCTACCGTGCAGGGAATTCGTGATGCGATGATTGATGGAAAGGTGATACATCTGGGAAGCGCTGATCCGTCCAATATCTGGAAGATAGGGGACAAATACTATATGCAGTACGGCAACAAGCCGGTGCTGGATGAATATGGAACCGGAGAGCACGCAGACCCATTTTATCAGGGCGGATGGACCGAGCTTTATCGGTCGGAGGATTTGAAAAACTGGGAGTTTGTCCATCGGTTTTATGATGTGGAACCCAATGGGGTAGATGATTGGCCCGACCATACCGAGGATGATATGTGTCCAAGCTTTTTACCTCTTTATGATGCAGAAACCAATGGGAACCTGACCGGAAAATGGTTGCAGCTGTTTATCGCACATAACAAAGGGTGTCAATATTTTGTAGGAACCTTAAAAGAAGAGAAGTTTTACCCCGAGGTGCACGGCAGAATGTCTTGGCGGGATATTACTTATTTTGCACCGGAGGCGTTGATTGATGATAAAAACCGCCACATTGTATGGGCTTGGCTGAAGGATAATCCGGAAGATGACTTGGAACGCTTTGGCTGGAGCGGGGTTTACGCACTTCCTCGCACTGTCTGGTGGGAGGATGAAGTGCTTCATATGGCACCTGCCAAAGAGGTTGATAGTTTGCAGTACAATCATCAAGAGCTTGAGATTAGACCGGATGGAACTATTCCGGTGAAGAATGGAACCCGATGCAGAATCAAGGGTGTCTGGGATGGGACAAAAGCGGATAAGGTTGGTATCAGGGTAGGAGCCAGCAAAGATGGCACCGAATATACGGAGATTTATCTGGATGTCCAGAGAAACAAGTTGGTGGTGGATACCACCAACAGCGGCATTGAGGGCAAAAACAAAGGGGTAGAAGAGGCACCATTTACCCTCCACGCCGGAGAAAATTTAGAACTGGACATTTTTGTAGACCGGTCGGTGGTAGAGGTCTTTGCCAATCGGCGGCAGGCAGTCAGTCGGCGCATCTTCCCGAGTAAAGATGCCGGAGGTGTTTGGCTGATAGGGGATGCCGATGCGGTATGCTCTCTCGATAGTTGGGAGATGGCAGCAACCAATCCTTATTAAAAAAATCCGTGTGGTTTTTACCACACGGATTTTTTTATGCTAAGATTATGGTTTCGGTCAAATCCACCTTGCCGTTTAAGGGGCGGAGATTGGTTCCGTCGGGGAACCGGTAGCCATCAGGCAGACGGATGGTGCCGTGGCTGTCTTTCGGTGCTTTTATGGCGAGCTGAATACCGTTGCTTACTTTTTCCCAACGGACAGCGTATTCTTTGTGACTTGCCTCTGCAAAGGTCAAGTCTTGCACAAACGCCGGAGATATTTCATAGCTATTTACATCGGTGGCAGTGGGATTGATTTTCAGCCCTGCAAGGGTCTGCATAAACCATGCCGAGATGTTTGCATATACCGGATGGCAACGGGAGTCGGCAATCCGCCATTTGGGGTTGCGGAAGCTTTCGCACAGGGTGGGGAAGCCTTGCTCGATAAACCAACCAAAGCCTCGGGGAGTGGAGGAAGTCATCATCTTGTAGCCAAGCTCATATTCTCCCATCTCGGCAAGTGCCTCAAACAGATGCCGATAGCCATATTGTCCGGTTGCAAAAGCATCCCCTTGACGGTGGATAATCTCTAAAAGTCTTGCCTTGGCGGCGGGCATTTCGTTGGGTTCAAACACACCCAACACAATGCCGAGGGACTGGGAGGTCTGGCAGTTGCCAAGGACGGTCATGGTATCAAAATCAATCAGGTGCTCGCGGATATTCTTTTTCATCCGGTCGGCAAAGGCTTGCGCATACGCCGCCTCTTTGTCAAGTCCCGCCTGACGGAACAGGAATGCACCCACCTGACCCATATCAAAGGATGCCATACTGGAGGTTACCACCTTGGGCGATTGCGGTACATTGGTGGGAGAGGTGGGGTCTCTCCAATCCTGCAATCCGTAATCAAATAAGCCGTCCTCGTTCAGCCTGTCGGTGATGTGGTCCAAATATCCAAGAATCAGTTTGGCATTGTCAAGGATGACCGATTTATTTCCGGTAAAACGATAGATATAATAAGGCAACTTGGCGCAAACCAATGCCCAGACCGGACCGCAGTCACCGCCAAAGGTGTTGGTGGGTACCATGGCGGGGATATCCCCGTTGGGGAACTGGGCGGCACGGACACTGCGCAACCATTCGGACAAGGTTTTTTCTGCCTTGAAATCCATCAGCACATATTCTGCAGGAATCCACGCATCCCCTGTCCATCCGTTCTTTTCCCGATGGGGACAGTCGGTGGGAAAGTAGTAAAGATTGGGCAGAACGGTATCGATGCTCGCCTGATATAGCTTGTTGGTAATTTCATTGGAACAGGAGAAGGAACCACGCTTTTTCACATCGGAATGCATCTCCAGCCAAGTGAGGGCATCCTTGGTTGCCTGTCCTTCTTCCAATCCCTCTACATAGGCATAGCGCATTCCGTAGTAGGAGAATTTGGGAATCAATTCCTCTTCGCCGCCCTTACAGGTAAAGGTGACTACCTGACCATACTTGAGATAGCGGTCTGCCTCACTGGGAATATGGGAGCGCATAAAGATGGTATTGTTGACAGCAAAATTCCCGTTGATGGTGTGCTCGCCGCAACGGATGGTGATGGTTTGCCCCGGCTTGCCGTTGATTTTCAGTTTGGGCACCCCTGCAATGGTTTTTCCAAAATCGTAGACATACACATTGTTCCGATAGGTTTCCTCCAAGGGCTCAATCACATCGTCGTCTGCGGGGATGTAGCTGGGGTCATAGGAAAAATGGATTTTTTCATAGTTGTTATAGGCAAAGGGCAGACGGTCAAAATGCTTGATTTCTATCGCCTGAATTTCATCGGTTACCGCAATGGGCTCTACATCACAGAGTAGCTTTTTCCCAATAGGAGTAGTTTCCGGCAGGGCGTTTGACCAAGCACTGTCATCAAAGTCCACCAGATTCCAGTTGGGAATCTCCCTTCTTGCATCATAGTCATAGCCCATACGCAAATCATCGTGAAGGATGGGGGAGGGATGGGTCAAAAAGCTCTCATCTGCCTCCAACTCAAAATGATGGGTGTTGTCCTCGGCCTCCAGACAGAGGGCAAGGGTTACAGGACCTCGACCGGGTAGTTCGTTTAGGCCCCAAGCAAAGCCGCCCCAACAGTTGCGAAATCCGTTACCCAGAATTACACCGATGACATTTTCTCCCGGAGTCAGCAAGGAAGCAATCTCATAATTGTCATAGTAGCAAAGGTGGTCAATGTTGCTGATATAGGGAGCAAGAGCACCTTTGGTGATGTGTTTGCCGTTGACATAAAGTTCATAAAACCCTAGCCCGCAAATGGTGATTTCCGCTTTTTCCGGTTGAAAATCCAAGGTGAAATTTTTCCTGAAATAAGGAGCAGGGACAAAATGGTCAAAGTCACAGACCTCGTTCGTCGCCTTAATGAATCGCGTGGATAATTTCATACGGACTCTCCTTTGTAAAAGGTATTTTAATGTTTTCGTTTGTAGTTGGCACGATATTTTCCCGGTGAGGTACCGGTTGCCTTTTTGAAAGTCTTACAGAGGATATACTCATCGTTAAACCCTGTCAAGACGGCAATTTCTTTTAAGGAAAGACTGGTTTTCTTCAAGTGGTCCCGCACCCTTAAGATGCGCTCGTTTTTGATGAACGCCGAGATGGTCATACTCAGGTTGGTATGAAAAATCCGGTTGAGCTGTCGGGAGCTTAAGTTGACGTTTTTTGCCACATCCTCGGTGGTGATATTCATTGAAATATTGTTCCGGATGAACTCCAGCGCACGATTGAAAATCTGTTGCGAAATATTGTCTTTTCCCTCACGGATCTCCAACAGGGAGGAGTAGATACGCAAAACCTCAATCAAAACTGACTGAATATGCAAATCCACCACATTCTGATACCCCAGATTCTGGGTCTGGTATTCTGACAGCATTTTGTCCAGATGGTGGCGAATCTGGTCGGTGGACTGATTCAAAACGTACTTGTCATATTCTGCCAAAAGCTTGTCGTTGTGTTGAATGTCAAAGGCGATGGAAAGCCGGAGAAAATCATCGCTGAATTTGGCAAACCGATGCTCGGTATTGGGGTGAATCAGGATGTAATCGTTAACCCCCAGAGAAACCGTAGAATCATCCTGCAGAGCCAGTTCGCAGTTGCCAATCAAAGGAAAATGCAGCTCATAAAAAGAATGGGTGTGTTTATCCAGAGTCCAGACCGCACCGGAGTTGTGCATAAAGCGGGCGTACAAAATTACAATTTTAGTATCTGACGAAAGATTCAATTTTCCGAGTTTTATAAAATCGTAATTATCAAAGGTATTAGTAAAATCCATAATTTCCCTCCAATCTCGCTCAAACTAATTATATCATTTGAATAAAAATTGTCAATATGAGAATTCCTTCCAAATCAAAAAAATGATGTCCAAAATCGACAAAACAGAGTCTTAAACAAACATTGTAAAGAAACTGTAATACTATTACAATGGAAACAAGAGAATGTTATTCTGCAAAAATATAGGTTTTATTAGGTGATATCTTAATAAAAAATAGGAGGGAAAAAAGTGAAGAAAATACTTGCAACAACACTCGCGGCAATGACGGTTTTTCACACCGCAGTATTTGCAGCACCGGTTGCTATCTCCGATGTATCCATCAACGATGGTTTGATTACGGTAGAAGCAATCAATGATTCGGGAACGGACAGCATCTTCACCCTGACGGTGATGAAGCAGGACAACACCCTGACCGATGAGATGCAAAAGCTGTATGCGACTTCACAGCAAAAGGTGAAGGCGGGAGAAAAGTTTCTCTATCAGTTTTTGATTATGGATGAAAGGGATGGCGTTCGTGGTTCCGGCACCTATCGGGTGGATTTAAAGAACTCCGCCGGTGAAACGGATGACGAAACCTTTGTCTATGCAGACAGTCAGGGCGTCAGTGATTTCATCGATGCGGTCAAGGCGGCGGCACTGACTGTTACCGATGCGAACACTGCTTACCTCCAGATAGGTCCTGTTGTGACCGCGCCGGAAAGCAAAGGTGCGTTATTCAGTATGCAGATAGACCGCACTGAGTTGGTTGCGGATGCGGATATCCAAAATAATACCATGAATGTCTTTTATGCAAGTAACAAGGACCGCATGGGAACACTGAACGCTACCAACTTCCCTCAGGAGCTTCGGGCATCCTTTGGATTGGGAACCTACAACGCCGGAGATACGGCAAAGGGACTGGAGATTCTGGCTCCCACTTATGGCAGCAGCCGTGCGGATGCCACTCTGTACCTGGGCACGTTGACCCTGATGAACCAGAGCTATGCCTCTACCGATGCGTTTTTAACTGCGTTTAAGATGGCATACGGCTTGACCACCATTAACACTGCAACGGTGGATGATTTGGAAACGGCATTGAAAAACTTCAAAGCAGTAAACAACGCTTGCGTGACTGAGATTGATTCCATCACAGGTCTTGCGGTTGGGCAAAAGTATCAGGCGTATGAAAAGGTAGTGCTGGCACTTTACAATGCCAAAGCAACTACGGCGACGGAACTGCAAGCTGTACTGCAAAACGCCATGCCCGATGTCGGTGCTCCCGGCGGTGGCGGTGGTGGCGGCGGAATTGTTGCCGGCGGTGCTGACAATCGCAAACCGGTAGACTCCAACTCGATGTCTGGTGTTGGTGCTTCCGGAACTACCGAGAACAAAGTGACCATCTTCCCCGATATCCCAAGCGGACATTGGGCATCCCAGAGCATTTCTTACTTAAAAGCAAAGGGTATTGTCAGCGGAACCGACAGTGGCAACTTTGAACCGGAACGTTCGGTCAGCCGTGAAGAATATGCCAAGATGATTGTGCTTGCCTGTGACATTCCGGCAACTGGCGGAGAAAACCCGTTCACCGATATTGCGGCAGACTCCTGGTGCTTGCCTTACATCAACACTGCGGTAGCAAGCGGAATTGTTATGGGCGTGGATGAAACGCGCTTTGGATTTGGGGAAAACATTTCCCGTCAGGCAATGGCGGTGATGACCTTTAGAGCATTGAAACAAAAAGGCGTTACTCTCCCCAAGGTGAGAACCTATACCGGCTTTGCAGATGAAGAAAAGATTGAGGCGTATGCAAAAGAAGCGGTGGTTGCACTCTATGAAGCAGGCATCCTCAACGGCAAGGGTGAAAACAGTTTTGACCCTGTTGGCAATGCAACCCGTGCCGAGGCGGCAACGATTATTTACGAGGCAGTGAAGTAAGGAGGGGATAAGATGCTGAGACGAATATTATGTATGACTTTAGCCATCCTTCTTTCGATGTCTGTTTTCTGCGTTTCCTATGCAGAAACGGAATGGTCGGATGAAATGGAAAGCAAGTATATGGTGCTGGAAGGAGTCGGCATTGTACATATGTCTGAAGACGGCGATTGGAGCGCTTTCAGAAATATGAGCAAAAGTTCCTTTATCAACTTTGTTTGTAATATGCTTGGTGACTATGGTTTTACTGAGGTACATAACGAACAAGCCATTCAAATTGCAGAAGATGCAGGTGTGATTCACAAAGGACAGACGGACTTGAATAAGCCTTTGTACTATGACGAGGCAATGACCATGCTGATTCGGATGTTGGGGTACGGCCTCCACGCAGAGACCGCCGGCGGCTACCCTGCCGGATATGTTTCCATTGCAAATCGGTTGGATTTGAACAAAGGTTTGGCGGCAAAATCAGGAGAGCGTTTGCGGGAGTATGATGCAATCTCCCTGCTTTACAATATGGTGAATTGCCCGTATGTAGAAATCATCAGCTATACGGATGAGGGAATTGTTTACGGGAATACCTCAGAGAACACCTTCCTCTATGAATACCGAAAGATTTATCGGGTGGATGGCGTTCTGCAAAGCACCGGTTACGGCAACTTGAAAACCGATATGGCGGTAGGCGAGAATCAGGTGATGATTGATGGCTATGTGTACAACACATCCCAAGATTTTACTCCATATTTAGGAATGCAGGTAGAAGCCTACATCAAGGGCAACAAAAATAGCGGTGATGAATTGTTGTTGGCATTCCCTCTGGGCAATCAGGAAATGGTAATTACTGCAGATGATTTTGTGGATATTTCTCCTGATTGTACCAAGCTTACTTATTTAGACGCCAATGAAAAAGAGAAGATTCTCAACATCTCTCCGGCGGCATCCACCTTGTATAACGGCCAGCCCAAGAGAAAGGACAGACAGGATTTCTTTATTGATGCAGGAGAAATCCGACTGGTCAACAACAATTACGGCAATGTCTACAATGTGGTATTTATTACCGATTTGGAAACCGTTGTGGCAGATGTGGTTTCCAATATGAACCAGACAGTCAGCAACCTCTATACCTACACCAATGTATTTGCACTTCCGACCTTGGAACCGGAGCTTGGCGACGTGATTGAGATTACGGATGAGAACGGACCTATTACCATTTCTGATATCAAAAACGGGGATGTGCTTCAGGTAGCATATTCCAATGTGGCAGGCAGACGGATGATTAAGATTTCAGTTTCCCATACCAAGGTGACCGGTGTGGTATCCACGGTGAAAACATCTGCCGGAAAAACCTATGTAACTGTGGCAGATCAAAGCTATCGTCTGTCTGCTGCTTATGAAAAGGCTAGACAGAACAACGACCCCAAAGCATTGGCGATTCAGCCGGGTGGCAATTATATCTTCCACCTGGATAGCGCAGGGGACATTGCCTATGTCAAGAGCGCAGCCAATGTCACCCAGTACGGCATCGTGATGGCAACCCGCACCGAGAACCTTTTTGGTGCAGAGTGCCACATCAAGCTGTATACCACAGAGGGTAACTGGGTAGAGCTCCCCTTTGAAAGAAAAATTCTCAGCAACATTGATGCAGCGGGCAATATTAACGCTACCGGCCAAAAGATTGCAGCGGGTAACGTCATCAATTGGTTGGGTACCGCCAAAGGCGGCGTGATCAACGTGGTTTCCTACACCACCAACGAAGAAGGCTACATCAATCGTCTGGATGCGGCAGAAACCAATGACGGAGCCGGTAACGATGGCAGATTCAACACCATCGCAACCCAAAACAACATCGCTTGGTTCAGCAACGACCGGTCCTTTGGCTCCAAGATTTTTGCTGAGGACGATGCGGTTTACTGGCTGATTAACCAAAATGGCAGAACTGCGGAAGACGAGTATCACCTGATTGCATCCAATGATTTGATTGGCGATTCTAACTATGATGTGACAGCATTCAAGGTGGATGAATTCGGCTTTGCCAAGCTTTTGGTGGTCGAGGATCTGGGAAACGGCAAAGGCAACTTGGCAAAGTTCTCCAATGTTTTTGTAGTAGAGGATTTGTGCACTGCCATCGGTCCCGACGGTGAGGATGTGACGATGGTTTCCGGCTATCACGGAAAATACGACAGCGTTTCCTATTATGTGGACGACACCACCCTGCTGGGCTTGTTGGATCGAGGCGATGTGTTCTCCGTCCATGTGGACAAAAATGGCTATATCGACAGCTACATCGAAAATCGGGACTACAGTACCTCGGAGGTATGGGAGCTTGCAGCGAACCTCAATGGTAAGTCGTCTTACTGTCAGGGGGTTGTAGAAAAGAACGATGCGGCAAACCATCGGTTGAAGATTCAAACCTCTACAAGCCCCGCCTACAACGTGGTTCGTACCAAAGCAGATTCGCCGGTGTGTATCTATGATTCTGAAACCGGACGGATTTATCGTGCGACGGTCAATGATATCGAAAGAGGCGACAGAATTTTTGTCAAGACTCTGGTATCCAACATCGTAGATATTGTCATCTTCCGCTAAGTACACTATGAAGGATGCAATTCTTTCATTAATATATATTATTTATTAAAAAAGGAGCGATTTTTATTATGAAAAAAAGAATGCTTGCAATGTTATTGGCAATGGTGATGCTGATTGGCATTACCCCTGCGATGATGGTATCAGCAGAGCTGACTACCACCACGCTTGATAGTGCCTTATCGGGCTATTGGAACTGGAGCGGCTCCAGCTGGAAGGTTGCCGGAAAAAGGGCTGAGATTGTTGCCGGTGCCGGTGTGGATGGCGGGGCAGCCCTTCATGTTGTCGGAAACTCCGCTACCGGAAATGTGGGAAATTCGTTCCAGGTTGTGTCTAAAACCCAGCTCACAGCAGGAAACACCTACCAAGTAAGCCTTTATGCGAAAAATGTAACCAATCTTCAAAACGCAAAAGTATGCTTTGGAACTTGGGCGCAGGAGGCATTGGATGTGAATGCAAGTAATGCAGAAAGCATGGGTGATGGATGGTATAAGTTCACCTTTGAAAGAGCAGTCAGCGCCAATATTGACTTTGCTATTATCTGTTATACCGATACAGACAGTAACTATACCACCTATGAAGAAATTGAATTTTATGTAGACAAAGTCAGCATTGTAAACACCGCAGACAATAGTGAGGTTTTGAGCTACTTTGCGGCAAACTTTGAAAATGAACCGGAGCCTGAAGTGGTTCTGCCCACACCTACCGGTTGGACAGCGTTGGAAGAAGGCTGGACTGCTTCTTACAAAACAGAAGCTGTACTGGATAATGTAAGACATTCCAAGATTGCAGAGGGTGTCAGCTATTCCGGTGACCGGTCCTTGCATATCAAGTTTAACCCCACAACGCCGGCAGATGCAACCAATATCCAGACAGTTCATCCCACCGTTGTTTCTGCCTTTGATGCGACCAAGACCTACAACCTTTCCTTCTATGCATTGGGCAAGGTGACCGACCCCAGCAAGGTGTATGTATCTATGGGTTGGAAGACCGGTTCCAAAAAGACAATGGATACTTGGACGGTAGAAGATCCCGAGGATGCAGCCAAAAAGGCAGCAGGTTGGAAGAAGTATACCACCACCCTGACCAACACTCACGATACCTTCCGATTTGTAACCCACTACTACGCAGCAGAGTTGTTCATTGATGACATTACCTTGATTGATGAAGCAGCACCTACCGTCAACATCTTTGATGGCGAGATGGGAACCTTTGAAGATCCCGCAACAATTGTTCCGGGAACCGCATTGACCACAACCACCACCGATCCGGCACTTTCCGGTTATTGGGGCTATAACAGCAATGCGTACAAAATTGCCGGAAAGACCGTAGAAATCGTGGCAGACGGCGGTTTTGATAGCAGTGCAGGCTTACATATTGTTGCCAATTCTCTGCCCACCGACACAGACAGCGCTTTCCAGGTTGTAGCCCAAGACAAGCTGACCGAGGGTCATACCTATGATGTGACCTTCTATGCCAAGAATGTCAAGAATATGGGTCAGGTAAAGATAGCTTGCGGAAACTACACCCAAAATGCATTGGATGTGACTGCAAGCAATGCTGAGGATATGGGTGACGGTTGGTACAAGTTCACCTTTGAAAAAACTTACAGCAATAACAATGCACTTGCATTCATCGTTTATACCAATACCGACAGCGACTATAATACTTATGAAGAAGTAGAATTTTATGTAGACAAAGTCAGCATTGTGGACCAAGCGGACAGCAGTGAGGTTATGAGCTACTTTGCGGCAAACTTTGAAGAAAAGCCGGTAGTTCTGCCCACTCCCACCGAATTGATTGCCTTGGAGCAAGGCTGGACTGCTTCTTACAAGAATGAAGCAGCATTAGATAATGCAAGACATTCCAAGATTGCAAAGGGTGTCAGCTACTCCGGTGACCGGTCCTTGCATATCAAGTTTAACCCCGTAACACCTTTGGATGCAACCAATATCCAATCGGTGAATAGTATTGTGAGCAGCTTTGATGCAAGCAAGACCTACAACCTTTCCTTCTATATGCTGGGCAAGGTGACTGATCCCAGCAAGGTATATGTATCCATGGGTTGGAAGACCGGCGCGAAAAAGACGATGGATCAATGGGTAATAGAAGATCCCGAAGATGCAACCAAAAAGGCAGAGGGCTGGAAAAAGTGTACCGTTACTCTGACCAACACCCACGATACCTTCCGGTTTGTAACCCACTATTATGCAGCAGAGTTGTTCATTGATGATATTACTTTGATCGATTCCGCAGCACCCACCGTTAACATCTTTGACGGTCCCATCGGTACCTTTGAAGAACCGGTAATTGAAAGACCGGTAGATGCACTTTCCACCAGTTATTTAGACCCTGCCCTGCAGGCAAACTGGCGTCACAACACCGATGCAACCGGCGTATTGGGTAAGAGCATTACTCTGGATACCGAGGTAAGCTACGCAGGTCTTAACAGTATGCATGTGGTTGCAAACTCCAGCACCGAAGATACACAATCCAACTTCCAAATCAATGGTCCGGAGATTCTGGAAACGGGCAAGACTTACACAGTTTCCTTCTATGCAAAAGATGTGAAGAATCTGAAGAATGTAGCGATTTGGTATGGTGGCTATTCTCAGAAGGTGCTGGATACGACCAATACCTCCATCGCAACCGCAGTAGGGAATGGTTGGTACAAGTTCACCTTCCCGGCGACTCAGGCTTCCAATAACCTGAAGTTTGGTTTTATAGTCAAGACCAATACCGATGAAAATGACGATGATGAGAACAACGGCTATGAAGAAGTGGAATTTTATATCGACAACATCAGCGTGGTAGAATCCACCGGCAACACTGATATTTATGCCGGCTTCCAGGGTACCTTTGAAGAAGAAACCACCAAGGCTTGGACTGTTGGTGAAGTCAAGCTGTATGACGGCACCACCAAGCTGGATGCGTTGAGTGATGCACAGAGCGGCAAGACTCTGACCTCCAAGGTAAGAGTGGCAAACTGGAATGGCGGCAACAGCTTTACGGCTCAGCTTCTGGTTTGTGTATACAACGGCTATCAGCTGGAAAAAGCAAACATTTCTACCGTAACTACTATTGCAAACAATGGCGGCGTAGGAGAACTCACTGCAGATATTCAGCTTCCCACTTTTGCCCAGGGCGGCGATTACACCGTCAAGGTTTATGTTTGGGATAGTCTGGCAGGGATGACACCTCTGCTGGAGGATGTAGCAGAATTTTAATCAAAAAAGATAAAGGGTGATCGGCAATGAAACAAGGAATCCAGACAATTGCATTTTTACTTAGCTTTATAATGATTCTCGCAAGCTTTGGCTTTGTGGCAGGCGCGCAAACTGAGATAGGGCTGTCTGCCATTGAAGTGCAGGACGGAAGCTGCGTCATTGTCGGCTCTTTAGGAATCGCAGGTTCTCATTCGATAACCTTAACCATGGAGGCGCAGGGCGAAAGCTCTGCACCTCCCATGGTGGTGCAAACCACCACAACGTTCGATGGACGGTTCGCGTTGTTTTGTGAAACCGAGGATCTTCCTTATCGGGCGACCATTTCTGCCGACAACGGAGCTTCCTTGAATATCGACCTGAATATGTCTGCGTATACAGACCTTTTTGCCTTGGGCAAGGATGACGGATATACCATCCAGACACTTACTTTTACAGACAAGGTCATTACTTTGACAGGAAGCAACAATAGGGCGGCAAATCTTCCGGTGCTTTTCAAAATGATTCCCTCCAGTGCTACTGAAACTGCAGATGTCCTCAAGGGTGTGGTGCAAACTCGTGCAGATGAAACCGGTGCGTTTTCCATCAAGTACGAAACGAGTGCAGGGCACTATCAGATGACATTACGCGCAGGGGGAGAAACAGCGGTATCTTGCATATTTACGGTTCCCTGGGCGGTACAAAATTTAATCCAAGATACTGTGGCAGCATCGGGGGCGGCCGCGGTAGCCAGAGTGGAAACCTACCTGACAGAACTGGAAGCAAAGCTTGCAGCTTGTGCGGCAGAAAATATTTCTACCGATTATGAAACGGCAACTTATCGTATCATTCAAAAGTTTATTCCTTATATTTGGGAACGTGCCGAGGCAGAGGATATGGTACGGGTAAATCAATACCTTGTTTCCCTGAAGGAGCTCTATCAAGAAGCGATGCAGAACCTTGACTGGTATCTGAGCGATGTCAAGAGCCCGTTGAGTGTACCGCGGTTCCGACTGGGGGACAGCCTGAAGTTTGACGGTACCACCATGTTGGGCCTGGTAGAGGAAAATGGTGTGATAGAGGAGCGTCCCGTCTTCTTAAATGGTTGGGGCAGTTTTGACACCCCGCTGGAAAATACGCCTTTCCTTTCGGATATAGGAATGAATTTGACCCAATGTGAGCTTGATCTCAGAAAATTCATCGTCCCCATCAAAGGTGACGGTTGGAAATATCTGATTAACAACAATTGTGAGGGCTTGATGAAGACCACCACAGAAGATAAAGCTTCCGGTACTTATGCCCTCAAAATTACCAAGCAAGAACCAATCTCTACAGCGAAAAATGTATTTATTACCTTAAGACAGGAAATTCCAGTCAAACCCAATACCACCTATACGCTGGAGTATAAGGCAAAGGGTAAGGGCATTGCAGAAAACGCGCTGATCATTGACTTTGCCAATGTGACATGGGGCAGAAACCGCTATCCCATTGCCAATTCGGATACTTGGCAGACTTACAGCCACACCATCCGAACCGGGGCCGATGCAAGTGTATATTATTTGATAGTGTCGCTTGACAATATTGTGGAAGAGGCGTATATCGACGATATTTCCATCAAAGAAGTGGGCTCGGATGTCAATCTGGCAGTCAATGGTGATTTCGATCAGGATGCACCTATGACAGCGGTGGAAGAAGAGATGGCAAAAGAAGGCTGGTATGTACAGTGGGATGAGCTTCAGCGTTTGAGAGGCTTGTTCGAAAGAGCAGAGGCAAACAACGTGATGATTGATCTGCCTCTTTGTCTCCACTTGATTCCGACATTTATTTTGGAATCCGACCCTGCCATTCAGGCACACACCAGTTACTTCCTTCCCTTTGCATTGGATAACCCCACTATTCACAAGTTGACCGAAAGCATCGTTCAGCTTGTGGCAACCACCATTGCAGATTGCAAGGCGGTCAGAAGCATTTGTATTACCAATGAGCCGAGCATCTATTCGGGGTACAGCGATTATTATCGTCCCCAATGGGAAGCGTATCTTAAGGATTTGTATGGAAACATTTCCAACCTGAATAGCAATTTAGGAACCTCCTATCGCGACTTTGGTAAGGTTCCGATGCTTTCCAATATGAACGGAACACCGTTGTTTGAGGATTATCGCAACTTCAACAATAAGCTGTTGGCGGATTATCATCGGTTGCTTGCAGCTGAGGTGAAAAAGTATGCGCCGGATATCAAGGTGTATGCAAAGTACATTGGATATTTTATGGAGAGCTATCAAAATCTGTATCTGCGTGGCACCGATTACGAAACGGTTGCCGATGATATGGATATCAACGGCTGTGACGGTCTGGCGACTTACGGCGATACGGCTTCCTGGTCCATGATTGAAAAAATGGGCTGGTATGATTTGATGACCTCTATGGCAGACAAACCTGTCTGGGATACTGAACATCACATTATGCCGGATTCCGGTACAGTGACGGAGGATACATTGATTCCGGCCTATACCTCAGCAGAGGTTTGGAATGGAGCATTCCACGGAAAAGGTGCTTCGGTCCTCTGGCTTTGGGAGGATATCCGGACCACCGGAATCTATGACAATACCAATGCCAAGCGCAGACCGGATATGGTGGCGGCAGTTTCCAAAACCGCGATGGATATGAATCGACTCTCCCGTGAAATCAATGCGATTCAAAGGGAAGAGGCAAAGGTTGGCATTCTCTATTCCAGGACCACCCTTGCTTACGATTCATCCCATATGACCGCTTGTATTGATGCCTATAAGGAATGCTTGTTCCAAGGGCAAAAGGTGAAGTTTGTTACCGATACCAAACCGGAAACCATGCAAGATTATGAGCTGCTGATTATTCCTCAGGCGACCTATGTGAAGGCAGAAACCCTGAACCAGATTCAAACCTACATCCAAAACGGCGGTGAGGTTTTGATTCTGGGCGAAGGGAATCTGGCAAAAAATGAGTATCAAAAAGCGCACAATGCTACCACGATCAATGCCATTCATCAAGCGGCAGATACCACCGGCACGATTGCAGCAAAGATTCAGGCGATGGACTTGACCAAGGTGCTTTTGGTGGATGCAACCACCGGAGCAGAGCTTGAAAACATCGAATGGTCTTATGCAAAATATCAGGATCGGTACGTGGTGAATATCATCAACTATGATGCGCAAAATGCGCGAAATCTCAAGGTGATCTATGACGGAAAAGAAGTCTCTACCTTGAAAGAACTGCGCAAAGACATCACCGTAGATAACGGGGTGCTCACCGCAAAACCCTATGAACCGCTTCTGGTTTCCTTTGATATCTTTACCTTTGATTTGGTTGACCAGAACGGAAATGTATTAGAAAAAGATATTGATACTGTGAAAAATGGTATCATTCGTTGTAACGCTGAGACAGAGGGCAGATTGATTCTGGCTCTGTATCAGGGCGACAGACTTGTCAAAGCCAATATGGATGGAAACACCATTGAGGTTTTGATGCAAGAAAATGAAAATTATTGTTTGAAGGCGATGGATTGGGATATGCAAACCCTCACGCCTTTGACTAAGAGTAAGAGTATTACAACGGAGGTGGAACAATGAGAAATGCAAGAGGAATCATCGCAACCCTTTTAGCGGTTGCAATGCTTACTGCTCTTTTACCGGTATTTGCATCCCCGACGGGTGTTACCAAGTTCACCAATGAAGATGGTTGGTTGGTGCAGTACAACTACACCGATGCAGATGTGTATATCGATGGTGCAACAGGCGTACAGGGCAAAGGCTCTATGAAGATTCACAACATCAAAACCTATCATGATACATCTCGTTATCTTTGGGTGTGTTACTATGTTCAGGTGAAAAAGGGTCACAGCTATCGCCTTGACTTTGATGCAAAAGTGCAGGACGGAAAGACTGCCTATATGTCGTATAACTGGAACAAGATGTCTTTGATTCCGGGCGCCAAGACCTATGACTGGATGCACTATGCCCGTGGATATCATGCAACAGAGGATGCAACCTTAGAGGTGCGTTTTGGTGTAGATACCGCAGGGGAAATCCTTTGGATTGACAATCTCAACTTCTATGATTTGAAAGCGCCGGAAAAGAACCTGATTGCCAACGGAAACTTTGAGGCGAGAGAGCCGATTATTAAAAATCAGCCTTCTTTCACCGAAGAAGTAGAAGAGGTTGTGGAAGTAGTAGATGATGACCGTGACCTTTATGCATCCCAAAAGACGGTTAGCGTAGACGGAAAGTTTGACGATTGGGATGGCATTGAGGCGCGGGAAATGACCTATTTGGACAGATTGATTGAGCCGATTGGTCAGATGATTAAGAGTAACATTCGCCTGGCGTATGATGATAAAAACCTTTACTTTGCCGTTGAGGTTACCGATGATGTGCATTACACCACCGGTACTTACTGGCAGGGTGACAGCTTGCAGTTTGCATTTGCTCCGGCAGAGGCAGTGGCGATGAGAAAGATGACAGAGCGCGGTATTGCCTTTGATGAAGCAGAGGCCAAAATCCGCAAAGCCGGAGGGGAAGACTTTGATGCTGCAGTCACCCGTGAGGGTAACAAAACCCGGTATGAGGCGGCGGTCCCCTGGGATATCGGTTTTGGCGGTGAGGTGCCCGGAACGCTGAAGTTTAATGTTACCATCAACAACAACGATGGTGCAGGCAGAATGTTGGCACTCAGCATCAGCAACGGTATCGTCATGGCAAAGAATGCGGACCTCCATAAGTTCTTGTATATTTGGAAACCTCTGGGAGAAGTGGAATACTGTTTGGGCATCCCCGGTAACATGGAAATCGGCGCTGAGGAACCCACCAAGGTGAACATTCTGAATTCCTCTTCCAAACCCCAAGAGATTAAGGTTTCGATCCCTGAACTGGGGCTTGAGAAGACGGCAACCGTGCAACCGGGCGAGGAAAAGAACTTCTCTGCCATGGTCAAAGCAACTGGAAGAGAGAACATCAAGTATACCATCAAGATTGAAAACAATGGTGAGGTTCTGGAAAAAGATTGTACCGTAAAAACCAAGGTGGTTTACGGAGATGTTGAGTTTAATGAGATGATGGCTCGGCTCAGCGACTACGAGGCTGAGCTTAAGGAATTGATTCTCCAATGCGAAGCCAAGGGGATGAGTGTAGACTATGAGGTTGCAGACTATACCATCATCAGCAAGATGATCAAAGACTACATTCCTTATGAAGTGAATGTTTCCAATGCGAAGCGCGGCTATGCCCGTATGTATCACATTGACAAAACCTTGACCGAGCTTTATGAAAGAAGCTCTGCCGCATTAAAGGCATACTTGAACGGGGAGAAAAAGCCTTTGGCGGTACCTCGGTATATAACTTCTGACCTCCGTTTTGACGGACCGACCATCTACGGGCAGACCATTGCCAATGGTGTTAAAGAAGAAAGACCGGTCTATCTGATTGGATGGGGTCACTTTAACACCCCCCATACCGAAATGCCCATGCTCTCCAATCTGGGCGCAAGCTTTACTCAGATTGAGATGCTGATGTGGGATATGATTGCCCCCATCAGAGGCAACGCGTGGACCCATCATGTCAACAGAGAAAGTACCGGCTCCATCCATCAGACCAAGGAGGATGCGGCATCGGGTGAATATTCCGTCAAGATGCAAAAAGCAGCAAAACCGGCACAAAATGTATTCCCGCAGCTGCGTCAGGAGATTCCGGTCAAACCCAGCACCACCTATGTATTCGGATACAAGGCAAAAGGTAAGGGAATTACCAAGGATCAGGCTTGGGTTGATTTTTCCAAACAGACTTGGGGTCAGACCAGACCTCCTATTTCTGATTCTGAGGATTGGAAGAGCTATGAATTTGAAACTTCCACCGGTTCTACCGATGAATCCTTCTGGCTGTTGGTGCATCTGGGTGGCTCAGTAGAAGAGTGCTTCGTGGATGATATCTATGTTTACGAAAAAGGCACCGATATCAATCTGGCGAAAAATGGTTCCTTTGATGATAACCCTCCCTATCGCACCGAACTGGAAGAGAGAATCGGTGAGGAGAAGGAATGGTACATCAACTGGGATTTTGTAGAAAAGTGGGATCAGATTCTTGCTGAGGCAGATAAACATAATATCCAAGTTGGATGGATGCCGGGCGTTTCCCATCTGCCTATGTTTATCCGTGAACTGGAGCCGGAGATTGAGACGGTAAAACCCAAGTTCCTGCCCTTTGCAGTGGACAACAACACTGTGCTGGAGCTGGTAGATGTGGTTTCCCAAATTATGGGTGACTTGATACAAAAATATGACAGCGTTCAGGTTTGTGATATGACCAACGAAAGCCGTGTGTTTGGTAATGACGGAAGCGGACATTATAAGCCCTTGTGGAAGGAATACCTGATGGGTATCTATGACAGCATTGAGGAGCTGAATGAAAACTTAGGCACCGACTATCAAAGCTTTGATGAAGTTCCTATGGCCAAGGGCCCTGACGGAACACCTCTTTCCAATGACTATCTCAACTTTAACGATGGCTTGCTGGCAGGATTCCACAAAAAGATGAATGACATCATCAAGAAGAACATCCCGGGCATCAAAACCTTTGCAAAGTACATTGCATACTTCAGCCCCAATACCGTTATTGACCGTGGTAATGACTATGAGCCGTTGACTGAGTTTACCGATATTAACGGTTGTGACAACCTGCCTACTTTTGGTTCAATGGAAAACTCGCTCCTTAACATTCAGGCGTGGTATGATCTCCAGCGGTCCATGGCAAACAGACCCAGCTTTAACACCGAGCATCACCATGTGCCCGATGGCAAGAATATCTATGAGGGCGATGATGCGTACGACCTGCTCAAAAACTATGTAGGCGGCGATTTGTGGACCGGTGCTATTCGTGGTAGAGTCGGTTCTGCACTCTGGTTGTGGGAGGATGTAAGAGAAACTTCTGCATTTGACGGAACCAATGGTAGAAACCGTCCCGAGATTGCGGCAGATGTGGCAAAAACCTCGATGGATTTGAATCGACTGGGCTATGAGGTTGCGGCATTCCATAAGGAAGAGCCGGAGATTGCTGTGGTATATTCAAGAACTGCTCTCACCTTCAACTTCAACAATCATATGGCAGGTTGTATCAGTGCGTATGAAGAGTCGATATTTAATGGACAGATGACGAGATTTGTCATCGACTCCAAGCCTGAGGACATCCACAAGTACAAGTTGGTGGTGGTGCCCTCTGCATCCCATCTGGATGACAGAATGATGAACGAAATCAAGAAGTATGTGGATAACGGCGGCAAGCTGCTCATCACCGGGGAAGAGAGCTTCTACTATGATGAGTATAAGCATAAGCGTGACCAAAAGCTTGTGGATTACCTCTATGCAAATGCAGACACCACCAGCACCGTCACCGAAAAGATTGCGGAGATGGGCATGAATGATTTGGTACTGATTGATGTAAAAACTGGCAAAAAGCCCGAGAAGAACATTGAGTGGTTCACCACCGAATATAACGGCAAAACCTTGGTTCACATTATGAGCTATGAAACCGATAAGGATGTCACCTTAAAGGTGATGCACAAGGGCAATGAGGTTGGCAAGTTTACTGAGCTTCGCAGCACGGAAACGATGCAGAATACCATTACCATTCATCCGCACAGCCCTGTATTGTTGCAGTTTTAAGATAAGGAGAGATAAAGTATGAATATTCCGGCAAAAATTTTATTGCATCCGGGCAAGGAATATGCCTTGGAAAACCGTAAGTGGCAGGGCGTTCCCTCCATCGAAAAAACAGGCAACCGTTTATGGTCTGCCTGGTTTACCGGTGGAAAGTACGAGCCGTCCATCGAGAATCATGCCGTAGTTGCATACAGCGATGACGACGGAAAAACTTGGATAGACCCTTATATGGTCATTGATTGCAATCTGGAGGCGGGTTTCCGCGTTTTTGACCCCCAGCTCTGGCTTGACAACAAAGGAAAGCTGTGGCTGTTATGGTGTCAGGATACCTATGCAAAAGGAATCAAGCCTTCGGACTATGACACCACCGGTCCGGAGCTTGAGAGAGATTATTTTTGCGATCTCAGACAATGGGCAATGTGTTGTGAGAATCCTGAGGCAGAGGAGCCTGTCTGGTCCGAGCCCAGATACCTCTGGAAAGGCTTGACCAAGAACAATATCGAAGTGTTGAGTGATGGCAGATGGTTGGTTGCTATCTATGATGTGACCGAAAACTTTGAATTTTTCAGCCAGACCTTGATTTCCGAGGATGAGGGGAAAACCTTTATCCTCAAGGATGGTCCTGTTGGTCAGTCCTGCGAGCCTATGACCGTAGAACGCAAAGACGGTTCCTTCTGGTTCCTGACCCGTACTTGGAACGGCTATCTGGCAGAAGCATTCTCCTATGACGGAGGAGAAACCTGGACCGATTGCCAAAAGACAGAAATCCCCAATCCGTCCACCCGATTCTTCCTGGGAAGATTGAAGGATGATAGCTTGATTTTGGTCAATACCCCCATTGCGGAGTTAGGAAACAGAAAAACTATGGTGGTATCCCTTTCGGATGATGAGGGGAAGACCTGGAAGTATGACTTTATGATTGACGAGAGAAGAGGCGTTTCCTATCCCGACTTTGCAAAGGACAAAGATGGCAATATCTATATCGTCTATGACTGTCAACGTGACAACCGTCAGGAACAGGATGAAGAAAATCCGCTCAAGTCCAACGCAGAAAAGGAAATCGTAGTTGCCAAAATCACCGTTCAGGACATCAAGGCAGGAAAGCTTGTTACCGAAGGGTCGTATCTTAAGAATATCATCAGCAAGGTAAACTATGACAATCGGGAACTGGGCTAAGGAGGACGAATGATGCAAAGAATTTTGTTTCAAGGGGACTCCATTACCGATTCTGGCAGATTCAAAATTGATGGACTGGGTCACGGTTATCCCAATCTGGTAGCATCCGAGCTTTTGTTTGACCATCCGGGCGCTTATGAGTTCATCAATATGGGCATCAGCGGCAATCGCATTGTGGATTTGTATGCCAGAATGAAAGGCGAGATTATCAACTTAAAGCCGGACGTGATGAGCATCTTAATCGGCGTGAATGATATGCGCAACTCCATTTTGGAGCGGGCGGACGGGGTAGAAACCCCCAAGTTTGAAAAGCTTTACAATATGCTGATTGAAGAGGTCAAAGAGGCACTTCCCAATATCAAAATTATGATTTTTGAACCCTTTCTGCTCAAAGGCAGTGCCACCGAGGATGTCTGGAATGTGTTCCGCCCCGGGGTGGAAGAAAAGGCGGCGGCAGTAAAACGTGTTGCGGAGAAAAACGGACTTCCCTTTATTCCGCTGATAAAAAAGTTTGACGATGCCGCAAAAATAATGCCCGATACCTACTGGGTTGCAGATGGACTGCATCCCACGCAGGCAGGCCACGAACTAATCAAAAGAGAATGGATCAAAGCATTTCAAAATTTATAAAGTTTAAGGAGTGTGAGTAGTATGAAAAAAATGTTCAAGGTTGTAGCGCTGATTGCAGCGATTGCCCTGATGACGGGTGCGTTTGCAGGTTGCGGTGCGAATCAGGACGACAAAAACGAGAAAGGTCAGACTGTGATTCGTGTTGGCGGTTGGCCGGACAAAGAGGGTGTTGAGCTTACCAATATGGAAGCAAGAAAAGCTACCTTTGAGGCAGCAAACGCCGATATCGCGATCGAACCGGATTTCTGGAAGTTTGACAGAAAGACCTTCTATGCAAAAGCAGCAGGCGGTCAGCTTCCGGATGTATATCAGGCAGGCTTTACCGAGGTTGCAGAGATTGTCAACTCCGAGTATGCGGCAGACATTACTGCGGTTACCAAGGAACGTGGCATCTACGATATGCTCAATCCCAAGGTAAGAGATGCATTGAGTCTTGACGGTAAGCTCTATGCACTGCCTAAGGTAGTAGACATTATGGGTCTGGCGTTTAACACCGAGCTGATGGCAAAAGCTGGCTTGATGGAAGTAGATGGTACACCCAAACAGCCCAAGGACTGGAATGAGTTTGTAGAGTTCGCAGTAAAAATTAAGGAAGCAACCGGCAAAGCGGGTATTGTATACCCCACATCCAAGCACGGCGGTTGGCTCTTTACCATGATTGCGTGGAGCTTTGGCGTAGACTTTATGGAAAAGAACGCAGATGGCAAGTGGATTGCAACCTTCGATTCTCCCGAGGCAGCAGAAGCAATGCAGTGGATCAAAGACCTGAAATGGAAGTATGATGTGGTTCCCGCGCAGGCATTGGTTACCGGTGACCAGTGGTGGGAAATTTTGGGTACCGGAAACGCAGGCATGACCATTTCGGCAGCAAGCAGTCTTGCACCTAGCGTGCTTAAATATGGGATGAAACCCAATCAGATTGGTATGATGGCACTTCCTGCAGGTCCCAAGAAGCATGTTACTTTGATTACCGGTGAAATCTGGTGCCTCAACCACGCAGCAACCAAAGACCAGATTGATGCAGGTGTTCGTTGGCTGGAAACCTCTGTAAACTTCAATGCAACCGACGAATTTAAGGATGCAAAGCAGAAAGAGATTGAGAAAAAGCAGAACGAAAACCAGATGATTGGTGTGAAGATGATGAACTTCTGGAATGCAGATTCTGAGGCATACAAGTTTGAGCATGAACTGATTGATGCAAATATCAACACCAATCCCAATTACGTAAAACTGTACAACGATTTCGTTGCAAACTGTCCGGCTGAAGTTCAGGCAGAAGAGCCTGTTTGCTGTCAGGAACTGTATGAGACTCTGGGCGCTTGTATTCAGGAACTGTTCACCAACAAGGATGCAGATCCTGCTGAACTCTTAAAGAAAGCAAACGCAGACTTCCAGACAAACTATCTGGATAACGTAGAGTATTAATTTTAGACAGACAAAAGGGGCGGACAATGTCCGCCCCAAAGACATTCAAGGAGGAAGAGGGAATGAAAGCAGCACCTGTAAATAAGATAAGAAGAAGAGCCAAGCTCCGCAACGAACTGGATGCGTGGATTTTGATGCTGCCGATGCTGGTGATTCTGTACTTGTTTGTATGGCGTCCCACAGTTATGGGTGGAATCTGGTCGTTTTTCAAAATGAAAGCGTATACCGTTCAGGATTTTTGCGGACTGGATAATTACATCAAGGTATTGAGCCATACCCAGTTCTTGCCCATGCTCTGGAATACGGTGCAGTATGTATTCTGGTCCTTGGTGATTGGATTCCTACCACCGCTGTTCATTGCGATTATGATTAACGAAATCGTGCATTTTAAGAGCGGATTCCGCGTGCTTATCTACATACCGGCAGTCATTCCCGGAATTGCAGCAATGCTGATGTGGTACTTTATGTACTATCCGGACCAGACCGGACTTTTGAATATG
>JAFQIA010000022.1 GCA_017397725.1 Clostridia bacterium | reverse complement strand
TGTTAAAAACCTCCGTGATATTTTTTAGTAATGCGGTCGCCAAACCATTTACTATTATATCACGGAGGTTTTTCTCATGCTAAAGCTTTTTATTCTCCCCCGGTAAAACCGGGGGTTTATTTCCACGCCTAAAGGCACCAAAGAGAAATCCCGCAATGCATAGCATTGCGGGATTTTGTTATTGAATCACAACTTCTCCATCCTGAAGGTCCGCGGTGGCAGATGCCCCCTGGGAAAGCTCGCCCAAGATCATTTTTTGTGCCAGCCCGTCTTCGATATGGCGTTCGATAAACCGCCGGAGCGGTCTTGCGCCAAACTCTTTTTTGTATGCCTGATTCAGGATATGCTCTTTGACTGCCTCAGTCACCGTCAGAGTGATGTTCTTTTCGGCAAGTCCCTTACGCAAATCATCCAACATCAAGTCAATAATTTGCAACAATTCCTCTTTTTTGAGTTCTTTGAATATCACCGTTTCATCCACACGGTTCAAAAATTCAGGCCGGAACAAGGATTTGAGCGCACGCTCTACTTTGAGCTGAATTGCCTCTTCTTCCTCATTGAATCCAACCACATTGGCGCGCTGATCGCTGCCTGCATTAGAGGTCATAATGATGATGGTATTTTCAAAAGAAACGGTTTTGCCGTGGCTGTCGGTAATTCTTCCGTCATCCATAATCTGCAGAAGAATGTTAAAGATATCCTCGTGTGCTTTTTCGATTTCATCTAAAAGCACAACCGAATAAGGATGTCGACGAACCTTCTCGGTGAGCTGTCCTGCATCATCATAACCCACATATCCGGGGGGAGAACCAATCAGCTTTGCCACCGAATGCTTTTCCATATACTCGGACATATCCAGACGAATCAAGGAGCTTTCTCCTTCAAATACTTCTTCAGCAATCCGCTTGACCAGTTCCGTTTTACCCACACCGGTGGGTCCTACAAAGATAAAGGATACCGGTTTCTTTTTCAAGCTGATGCCTGCACGCTTTCTGCGGATTGCTCTTGCAACTGCAGAAACCGCCTCATCCTGTCCAATCAACCGCTGATGCAGTTTTTCTTCCAGATTGACCAGCTTGTTGGTTTCGTATTCACTGATATTCTTCACGGGAATCTTGGTCCAGAGTTCAATCACCGCTGCGATATCCTCCACCTGCAAATCCCGCACCACACAAGCCTCTTTTTGGGCGATTTCCTCTTCCAATTGGCAAATGCGGCTCTTCACCTCAGCGGCACGGGCATAATCCTCCACGGATTCTCCTTGCTGGGTGGATTCCTGTTCTTTTTGTAATTCGGCAAGCTCCAACCGGCTCTTTTCCAGTTCCACCAAATCGGTGTTTTCCAGATTCACCTTGGCAGCCGCCTCATCAATCACGTCAATCGCCTTGTCCGGCAAAAAGCGGTCATTGATATAACGCTCTGCCAAGACAGCCGCGGTACGAATCAAATCATCAGAAATCCGCACCTTATGGTAGTCTTCGTAATACTCCTTGATTCCCTTGAGGATCTCCACGGTTTCCTCCACAGAAGGTTCTTCCACCAAAACGGTCTGGAACCGACGTTCCAGCGCCGCATCCTTTTCGATATGCTTGCGGTATTCCTCCACAGTGGTGGCACCAATTACCTGAATCTCCCCACGGGAAAGAGCAGGCTTTAAGATGTTACCCGCATTCATTCCGCCCTCTGCATCGCCAGCAGAAGCAATGGTGTGAATCTCGTCAATCACCAGAATGATATTGCCCGCTTGCTTGACCTCTGTGATGATGTTGCGCAGACGGGATTCAAATTGACCACGGAACTGGGTTCCTGCAACCACAGCACTCATATCCAAAAGATAAATTTCATACCCCAACAGCTTTGCCGGAACCTCACCATTGACAATTTTGAGGGCAAGTCCCTCTGCAATGGCAGTTTTACCCACACCGGGTTCCCCAATCAGACAGGGGTTATTCTTGGTTCTGCGGTTGAGAATCTGGGCCGTACGCTCCATCTCTGCATTTCTGCCAACCACACGGTCTACCAATCCTTTTCTTGCTTTTTCGGTTAGGTTGACCCCAAAAGCATCCAGATTCTTCCGCTTTTTGTTCTTCTTTTCTTTTTTGGGTTGTTCCTCCTTGGCTGTTTCGGGAGGGGTCCCCTGTCCGCCAAAGAGTCGATTCATCAGTTCAAAGGGATTTTTTTGCATACTCCGGCTCATATTTTCCCCATTGGGATCCTCGTCCATCTCCGGCATTTCCATCGCTTCCATACTGAATTCTCCGCCCATTTCTTCCATCATGGCAGACATTTCCCGATTCAGACCATCCATTTCCTCAGGATTCAGTCCCATCTTTTCCATCATTTCATTCACCGGTCCAATATTCAGTTCCTTGGCACAGGTTAAACAATAACCCTCGTTGACCGTCTTTCCTGTTTCATCCATTTTACTGATATACACTACCGCCAGATTTTTTTGGCATTTGCAACACAGCATCCGGTCCACCTCCTATTTGTCATCTTGTTTGACTTAAAATACCGCCAAATGTTCCAATAAAATTTTAATTCCCATAGCGACCAAAACAATGCCGCCAAAGATTTCTGCCTTGGCGCGATATCTTGCGCCAAACAGATTCCCAACCCAAAGTCCTGCTGCTGACAGAACAAAGGTAACTACCCCGATAAAACACACCGCCGGCAGAATCTTTACCTGTAAAAACGCCAAAGTAACCCCCACCGCCAATGCATCAATACTGGTTGCTACCGCCAAAGGAAGCATCGCCTTGGGGGAAAAGCAACCATCTACGGATTCTTCTTCACCCAAAGCCTCACGAATCATATTCCCGCCAATGATACTCAAAAGGATGAAGGCAATCCAGTGGTCAATATTCACAATCAAGGATTGAAACTGCACGCCAAGCAGATAACCAATGAGCGGCATCATTGCCTGAAACCCGCCAAAATACAAGCCCACAGACAACTGGTGACAGGGTTTTACCTTAGTCACCGAAAGGCCCTTGCAGATGGACACTGCAAAGGCATCCATCGAAAGTCCGATTGCGACGATAAAAAGTTCCCACAAACTCATTTCTGTCCCGCCTTTTCTCTCAAACAAAAAGAGCGCTACCACCCTGCGGGGAGCCTCTTTTTCGCCGAAGCTTTGCCATTTACCATACCACAAATCCGTATTTCTGTCAAGGTCTTTACACCAAGATAAAAAGCTTGCTTTCTTCTATTTTTTATGCTACACTAAGGGATGAAAAGAACTATTTTCTTAATT
This sequence comes from Clostridia bacterium, assembly GCA_017397725.1. Taxonomy (GTDB): domain Bacteria; phylum Bacillota; class Clostridia; order Monoglobales; family Monoglobaceae; genus Ructibacterium. Next base: position 5,017 of record JAFQIA010000022.1, on the reverse strand, counting down.
TCAGGAGGAATACTTATGAAAAAATTACTTGGTTTGGTTTGCGTGATTGCAATTCTGGCATCTTCCCTTACTGCCTTTGCAACTGCAGAAAAAGTTTTGCTGGATGGCACCGCAATTGAGGTTGGCACCATTTTGGAGCGGGATGACCGCACCTTTATCTCTGCCGCTTGCGCAGAAACCATTTGGAACTTTTTTGTTTCTTACACCGACACCGTAGTGGATGGTACAACCAGAAAGAGTGTTGCAATCACCGATGAAAACGCAGTTTCTTATCTGCTCATCGAGGGCAATAACTTCCTGTATGCACTGCCCGGTAAAGTAGAGGATACCAACGGAAAGGTTGTCACCATGGATACCACCCCCTTTATCAACGAAGCTGACGGTCAGATGTACATCCCCCTCCGTTTCTTTGCAGAGGCTGCAGGTTATCAGGTGGGCTGGGATGAGGCAAGCCTGACCGTAACCATCAATAAATAAGGAGACCTATATGAAGAGAAAACAAGTCCTTGCGCTGCTTTTGACAGGCATGCTGCTTTTGTCCGGTACTTCGGTGTTTGCAGTAGCGGAAACCATCATCATCAACGGAGCGGTTGCCACCATTCCGGCAGAAATGGGCAGCATCAAAGAAATGGATTCCCGCACCTTTGTCCCCATCCGTTTTGTGATGGAATACTTAGGCTGCCATGTGGACTTTGATGATGCCAACATGCTGGCTACCGTTTCCTCGGACACCTGCGCCTATCTGATTCAGGAAGGCAATCCGGTACTTTTTACCGTTCCCTATCCTGATCCGGAGGGCGAAACCCTTTCCGAAAGCATCAGCCGCACCATGGACACTGTCCCCTTCATTGATTTGGAAGAAAGCCGAATGTATATCCCTATCCGTTTCCTTGCCGAGGCAATCGGCTATGATGTGGGGTGGGATGGCGATACCCAGACGGTCACTCTAACACGAAATTAAAAAAGCCGAAAAAGGAAGGTATATTTTGTGAAATCGTTTTCTGCAGTACCTATGTACAGCGACGAAAACGATTTCACAAAAAGCAAGCAACGGCAAGGAGAACTCGATGTTCTCCTTGCCGTTTTTGTTTTCTTAATATTTTTCTTGCTTGCGGTAGACCGACTTTTTCGGTTTTTTATGCCAAAGTGGCAACATATTTTTTGACCATAAACACCGGACGGTAGGATTCCTTTGCCCGTCGCATACCGGGGATTCCCATATCTTCTTCCCGATTCACATAGACAAAATCCTGCCACTCGTGCTCTAAGAACTGTTGGTTCATCATCGCAAATGCCCCCTCATACGAGGTGTCTGCGTGTTCTAAATGAATCACCGCCATCGTTCCGCACAGGGGTTCCCCCACAGAAAAGGCGACCATCTTTCCGTCCACCCGAATGCATCCGCCCCGAAGGTCCAGATCATCCCAATGATGAAATAATTCCAAAACCGCCTCCTGCTCTTCTTCCAAGCCCGGCACCTCTTCTCCTTTGCCTTGATGCCATTGTTGGAACAGCTGGATGCACTCCTCGGCGTCGTGGGCAGTCAACGGCTGATACTCCCAGTCATACTTCTTTTTGAATTTGTTCACATGGTTCTTCTTCGTATGAAAGCGTTTGCCTGCCAGCGCGGTCAGTTCCTGCACATCGTACACATAATCAAAGGAATTCACATCCTCTGTGATGATAAACCTCCCCGGAAACGCTTGATTCAGCTTTTCTACTGTCGCATCGTCATACAACCGAATCAGCGGGGTTTCACCGATTTCCTGAAGATACGCAAGCAACGTTTCAATGACCGGCTTGATATCGCCCTCTGTGCCATCCTCGCCAATAAAACCGATGGGAAAGGTGGCACTTCTCGGTCCACCGGTATGCTGCGGCATAATGCAAAGCATATCGTGAAGAATCACATACTTGATATCATAGCTCTTTCTCCACATAAACAGATTGGTAAAGGTGAACTCTGAATTCTTGCTGCATTTTCTTCTCAAATAGCGATTGATTTCATCCTTTTTATCGATGGTTATTTCTTGTAAAAGCAAGATACATCCTCCTACTCAATAAATGCCCGAACACGGAATTTGACACCACAGTCTTCCGCAATTTTTCTGCACGCTGCAATCTCTTCTTCCGACATCACATCCACCACGGAAAGAACTACCTCAGGAACATATGCTTTTGCCTTTTTGGCAAAGTCCAGAAGCCCGAAAAACGATGCCTCTCCGCCAAACTCACTCAAGCAAAGGGCTTGGTACTTCTCCGGGTTTTCTGCATTTAAACTGATAGAAACGCAATCGAAGACACCTTCCATCTCCGGCGTTACATCCCTCTTGCAAATCAGGTTGGCATGTCCGTTGGTGTTGAGTCGGATGGGGAGCTCAGGATAATCCTTTTTCAGCCATTTGGCAACCGCAAGCATAGTATCAAAGCGTATGGTTGGTTCCCCATAGCCACAAAAGACCACCGAATGGTACTTGGTCATATCTCTTTTTCCAAAATCCGCCTGAATTTCTTCCAAGGTAGGCTCCCGCTCCAGCCAGAGGTCATCCTCGCCATTGACATTGTCGTGGTTGTTCCGCACGCAAAAGGTGCAGGCATTGGAACAACGGTTGGTCAGATTCACATAAAGTGCTCCTTGATATTCATAAGTAATGGTCATGTTATTCACCTTTCTTTTCATTCAATTCTGCCAAAAGGTCTGCCATACACGCTTTGAGCAGCGTGTCATCCGGCTGATAAACTGAGATTTCACGCATTCTCTGTCCGGACTGGGGTATCTGCAAAATAAACTTGGCGCCGGTTTTATAATTCTTCACATCCAATGCACCGCGCATATCCTCTGCAAGCTTTTTGCAAAGGGGCAACCCGATTCCCTGAATCATTGGCGGAAACGGTCCCATGGCAAGGCTTTGCAAATCCAACGCTTGGGTAAACCCCAAAAACAAGGTCTTTCGCTTTGTTTCCGGAATCCCGCCACCACGGTCACGAACCGACATTTCAAATTGATTGCCCTTGACAAAGGCACGAATTTCCACATTCTTGTTATCGGTTCTGCCGTGCTGTACGGCATTGGCAATCAAGTGATACAGAATCATCGAAACCCGCCTTGCGTCAAAGGACACAGTTGCCTCGGATTCTTCATCAATTTCAAAGGAGATGCGGCCCTGATATTTATGACCCAAAGCCTTGTTCATCTGGGAACAAACGACGGTGAAGAACTGGGTCATATCATAAGTCGCAGTCCGGACGGCACTTGCCGCATCCTCTCCGCCATAAAGTTCAATCACCGCATTGACCTTGGCCATGGTTCCCCGACAACCAAGCTCCGCCCGATAGACATAATCAAACAACTCCGGAGGCAGGTTTCCATCACGCAAAACCAATTGCAAAGCAGCGATGGTTTCGGTCAGGGTTCGTCCAACCACCGCCTCGGTAATACGAATCAGCTTTACCTGCGCCCCGTCAGCAAGGGTAATCTGTTTTTCTTTTTCTGTCACTTGACTCAGTGTATCCTTTTTCATTGTATTACCCTCCTGCTTCTATGTGATATTTTATCGATACCAAGAAGCTCTGTCAAGTATTGTTATTAGATTTAATCGGAATTTTTAACCTAAATAGTGCATTTTTTTCCTGCAACTTCCTTTCCTCCATAGTATAATCCTCAACAGGAGGTGGTCTGCAATGGACACAGCAAATCAAGCTTGGGAATATCTTTACTCCAAGTTTTTTTGTGAAAAGACCAATCTTTTTTATGATTACAGAATTTCACAGGATGCCGACGGGCTGATTTCCCATCTTCCCTCTCCGGAACTGATTCAGCGTTCCATCCCAAACCCCTGCGGATGGGGGAGCGGTATGGAAGACAGTATGATTTCTGGCGGACTTGCCCTGGATATCGTCATCCATCGTTACAACGTAGAAAAGGACCCCGATTTGATTCCTGTTGCGCAACGGATCTTTCAGGGGATGTATCATTGTGCCACGGTTTCTGACTCGAAAGGCTTTCTTGCAAGAAGTGTCTCCCCCGTTGACGGAATCACCCACTATATGGACTCTTCTCGTGACCAGTATACCCATTGGGTATTCTCTGCCCTGCATTACTATCATTCTTCCATAATAAGCGAACAGGGAAAAGCACAAATTCGAGAAGTTTTGGTTGCTTTTGCCGAGCGGGCAGAAAAAAATATTACTGAGGAAAACAGTTGGAACTATCTGCGTGAAGACGGCAAGTGCGGTGCCGTAGTTGGTATGTGGGGAAATATTCACCCGCACGAGGCATTCCGCCTACCGATGATTTATCTTGCCGCTTGGGAGGTTAGTAGAAACCAACATTTCTATGACCTCTACTTGCAATTTCGGAATCCGGCACTAAAAAAATCCGAAAGCATTGATTTCATAGGTGCCCCGCCCCTTCTGTTTGGGTTGAACCAAATGATGCACTCTCTGCGCGTTGCCTATGACTATGACACCGACGAAGTATTTCAGGATCATTGCCTTGCGCTGATGCAAAAACTTGCCCTTTATGGCTATGGCAAAGCAGTCGCACACGCAAAGGAAAATTCCCGTCCTGAAAATGTAGAGCTTTTGAACTATGTTCCCAAGCCTTGGACAGAGGTGCCTGCATATCTGGATTTGATTCTCGACGATTATGCGTATTTTGTTCCCTCACAACTCTTTACCTGGCGCCCCAATCTAGGGATGGCACGGCGGAATCTTGCCAATGTAGGGGACGCCGCATCAGTTTGGGCACTCTGTCCCGACACTCCATATGACGAGAATTTGATGCAAGCGGTCACCGCCATGCTTGATGTTGTGGATTATGAAAAACACTATACCAACGGTCCGCTCTACTTGCTTGCGGCATACTGGGCTTTGAAAAATCATAACCACTAGTAAACTAGTGGTATGCACTGCCCCTAGAAGGGGCTATTACAGGCTTAACCCCTAAAAGGGGCATCGAAGTTTGACACCGCATTACTATCTCAGGCAGCCGCTCACGTGCGGCTGTCTTTTTTTG
>JAFQIA010000021.1 GCA_017397725.1 Clostridia bacterium | reverse complement strand
TCCACTTGCAAGAGTTTTGTGGAGGAGAATATACAGGGCGAGAAATTGAAAAAGAAGTGTGCTATGCGATAGACGACCTTGAATATTGCAAAGAAGGCTTTGTTACTCTTGGCATAAAAGACGTATAAGGAGGCAAGGAAACAATGTTGGAGCGGGACAGTATCAGACCGATTGATGCATATGCGCTGGAGGAAAACTTAGCGAAGTGCGCGGTGGTTGACAAGGACACCGTGCGGGCGATGATTGCGGATGCGCCTACGGTGGAGGTGGAAGTCGTAAAGTATGCGGAGTGGATACCGGTTATAAAAACCTTTACTACGGTGGCAGGTGTGGATGAAACAGCTGTTGTAGGGTATCGGTGTTCTCGATGCGGCGAAGAAGAAATTCGGAGAAGACCCTATTGCGGTAAATGCAATTCAAAAATGCGATAAGGAGGAAAAAGAAAATGGAGCCAAAAGAAGTAAAACAAATCACGGTTACCTATCAGGACGGAAGCGAAAAGGTGATTACCAGAGGCATATGCTTTTCGGTCTATGATGATGAGGAGGATACAGTCAAAGTAAGCTGTGACGGAGTGGCGGGCTCGGTTGAAGATACGGCTGCTGTGCTTGCCATTGTTGCAGGGATAGCCAAGGAGATGGGCATTGACGAAGAATTGATCAATAAGGCGGAGAAAGTGGAGGAGAGCGAGAAATGAGATATCGAATATTTTGCTTGCGATGGTTATGGAAAAACCGCAGTTGGACTCCGTGCCGGCAGAAGTACCGAGCTATGGAAGCGGCGTGGTTTCGGAAACGGATGGAGAGAAGATGAACAGCAAATACATATTTCCGGCGATATTGATTGGGCTGCAGCTGGGAGCGGGAGTGGTGTGCTTCATCCAGAAGGACATCCGGATGGCGATGTATTGGTTTGCGGCATCGGTGGTAAACGCTTGCGCAGTATTGGGATAAGGAGAGGGATACGCCCTCTCCTTTTTTCTGTATTATCGCAGTGGGCTTGCGGAGGGGAAAAAATCCTATTATCGTTAAACCATGGAGAGGTGGTGCTTGTGGGAAACAAGAAGTTGACAGAAAAACAAATCAAAGAAATTATTGCAGAACGTATCGAAGGTGCAAGCTACAACAGCCTTGCGAAAGAGTACCGTGTTTCCGTAAATACAATCAAAAAGTACTGTTTGAGCGATCCTGATTTTGCACAAAAATGCACGGATAAAAAACGCGCGTGCGCGGATGACGTGCTCGCGCATATGGAAGAAAAGGCAAAGAACGCATGCGCGCTGATTGACCGGCTCCTTGAAGAATTATCCGATCCGGAACGCATTAAGAATAGCGGGACACGAGAGCTTGCCATGGCGTTTGGCATTGTGGTGGACAAGTTCGGCGCGCTCAAGGGGAACGAGAACAAGGAGATTACGGTTACTTTTTCGGACGAGGTGAAGAAATATGCAAATTGAGTTGCCAACCCCCAATCCGAAACAGAAGCTTTTTCTCCTGGAAGAACACCGAAATGTGGGGTTTGGCGGTGCCAGAGGTGGAGGCAAAAGCTTTGTGGTGCGGATGAAGGCGATTATTCTGGCGCTAAGCTACAACGGTATCAAGATTATGATTGTGCGTAAATCCTATCCGGAGCTGATTGCCAACCACGTCAAGCCGATGAAAACAATGCTGAAGATCGGAACTGCCGAAGCCTGCGGGAAATACAACGAATCCAAAAAGGAGATTACCTTCCCCAATGGGAGCGAGATTCTGTTCCGGTACTGTGACACCGAGAAGGACGTGGACCGATATCAAGGAACCGAGGTGGACGTGCTTTTTTTGGACGAGGCAACCCAGCTATCGGAAGAGCAGATGAAAAAAATCAGCGCTTGTGTCCGTGGTGTGAATGACTTCCCAAAACGGGTGTATTATACCTGCAACCCGGGAGGAAAAGGACACGGATATATCAAGCGGATTTTCATTGACCGAAAGTATGAGGAAGGAGAGGACCCGGAGGATTATGCCTTCATCCAATCATTGGTGACCGACAACAAAGCATTGATGGAGAGCAATCCGGAGTATGTGAAGCAGCTGATGGCGCTTCCGCCCAAGCTACGCCTGGCGTGGCTGGAGGGGCGCTGGGATGTATTCGAGGGAGCGTTTTTTGAGGAGTTTAGAACGGTACCAGACCCCGAAGCGTGCAAGGAGGCGGGGATCACCACAGAGGAGGCGATGCAGACCCATCGTTGGACCCATGTGATTCAGCCGTTCCGCATCCCCAAGGACTGGAAAATATACCGGTCCTACGACTTTGGATTTGGAAAACCTTTTGCGGTGAACTGGTGGGCGGTGGACTATGACGGCGTGGCGTATATGATTATGGAGCTGTACGGATGCACCCAAACCCCCAACGAGGGGGTGAAATGGCCGCCGGAGAAGCAGTTCAAGGAGATTGCCAGAATCGAGCGGGAACACCCGTATCTGGCGGGGAAAAGGATTCAAGGTGTAGCAGACCCGTCTATCTGGGACGGCTCCCGTGGGATTGCGGTTATTGAGGAGGCAGAAAAGCAGCATCTTTGGTTTGAAAAGGGTGTCAATGACCGGATCCCCGGATGGATGCAGCTGCATCAGAGGTTGAAGTTTGACGAGTACGGCTATGCGATGATGTATATCTTTGAAAATTGCAAGGACACCATCCGGACCATTCCTCTGATGATGTATGACGAGCATCGGGTGGAGGACTTAGACACAACGATGGAGGACCACATTGCGGATTCTATGCGGTATTTTGCCATGGCGAGACCGTTGGGACCCAGAGAGAGCGTAGAAGAGGAAATTCCGCTGCATGATCCCCTGGACCAGTTCAAAGGGAAAGGGAGTTATTATAAAACCATATTCAGGAGGTAAAAAATGAACATTTTTGGAGGAAGAAGAGAGAAATGGAGGCAGGAACCTATGGATGGAGATTTGCGGGCACAGGCACCGAAAACAGAGCTGGAAGTGCGGGCAGAGAATGAGCTTGCTATGCTGAAGCACACAGCCGAGAAGAAAAAGGCGATGGCGAAGATGAAGCCGAAAATCGGTGAGAAAGAGGTGCGGGAAGCATCGGAAACCCTGCGGAAGTATAAGAAGGGGAAAACTACACTGGAGAAGAAAATCATTGCCAACGAACAGTTCTGGAAGCTGCGGCAATGGAATTACATAGGTGAAAATGACAAGGATTTCAAGCCGGCAACGGCGTGGCTGTGGTCGTGTATCCAGAGCCGTTATTCTGATGCTATGGATAGTTACCCCACCTGCAATTTTTTGCCACGGCAGAAAGATGACAAGGAAGAGGCAAAAAGGCTCTCTTCCATTGTGCCAATCATTCTGGAACAGAACCGATACGAGGATGTGTATTCGGATGTGGTGTGGTACACCCTCAAGCATGGCGGGAGCGTGCAGGGAATCTTTTGGGATGGAAGCCGGCACAACGGACTGGGGGATATTGTCTGCAAGAAGATTGACCTGATCAACTTCTTTTGGGAGCCGGGCATCACGGATATTCAGGAATCCAGAAACATTTTCAACACCGAACTGGTTGCCAACGACATTCTGGAACAGCAGTATCCGCAATGCAAGGGAAAGCTTGGAACCAAGGCCATCACCCTGGCAACCTATTTGTACGATGATTCGGTGGATACATCAGACAAGTCAGTGGTGGTGGATTGGTATTATCACACCTATGTGGACGGAAAAAAGACCTTGCAGTATGTGAAGTATGTCAACGACGTGGTGCTGTACGCAACTGAAAACGAGATTGCCGAGCCCGAAAAGGTGACGATGGATCCGGAAACGGGGATTCCCATCACTGTTCCGTTGGGGAAATCCATTGCAAAGCGGGGGCTCTATGACCACGGCTTGTATCCGTTTGTAACCATGGCGCTTTATCCCATTGAAGGGTCTATCTGTGGTTACGGCCTGACAGACATTGGAAGAGATACACAGATAGGGATTGATATACTGAACAAAGCAATCTGCGACAATGCGGTTGCCGGAGCAAGACCACGTTACTTCGTGAAGGATGACGGGTCCATCAATCTGGAAGAGTTTGCGGACAGTTCCAAACAGTTTGTGAGAGTGGAAGGGAATATTGGAGAGGAGAATATGCGCTCTATTGAATCCAAACCGCTGAACGGCATCTATGTGACTTTTTTGAATCAAAAGGTTGATGAATTGAAGTACGTGACCAGCAATCAGGATTCCAACAACGGTGTTGCACCCACCGGAATCACGGCGGCATCTGCCATTGCGGCGCTTCAGGAAACGGCAGGAAAGAATGCCAGAAGTTCCAACAAGGCATTCTATCGGGCGTTCCGCGAGGTGTGCTATCAGATTGTAGAACTGATTCGACAGTTCTATGATGTGCCAAGAACCTTCCGGATCAATCCGGATGGAGCAAATATGGAGTTCGTGCAGTACAACAATCAGGGACTTGCCCCGCAAAAGCAGAGCACCATGGGAATGGATATGGGCCTTCGGCTGCCGGAGTTTGATATTGAGGTAACATCGGAAAAGGCGAGTCCGTACAAAAAGATGGAGATGAATGAGCTGGCACTCTCCTTCTATAATTCCGGATTCTTCAATCCCAATATGACTGACCAGGTGCTTGCGTGCCTGAATATGATGGATTTTTCCAAGAAGGAAGAGGTTATCGAGCGGGTTCGGGAGAACGGAACCATGGCAGAGGCGTTGCTTTTGTATCAAAAGCTGGCGGTCAATCTGGCAAGTCAAATCAGTCCGGAGGTGGCCGAACAGGTGGCAAACCAAATCTTGTCCCAAGGCGGACAGGTTGAACAACCACGGGCAGAGGCTATGGAAAATCCGGAACTGGAATCCAAGGAGCATCCAAGAGTGGAGCGGGCAAGAGCGGAAGCGAGAGCATCCACCCAGACGGATTGAGGGAGGAACGTTTGATGATTACCATTTGTATGAACTTTGATGAAATGGAGCTGAAGATAGATGGCCACGCCGGACAGGCAGAACCCGGAAGGGATATTGTGTGTGCGGCGGTATCCACCCTCTTTTACACCCTTGCACAGGGGGTGCTCCGGTGCAGGAAAATGCTGAAGCGTGACCCTGTGATAAAGGAGGAATCCGGAGCGGGATATCTGCGCTGCAAACCAAACGAAGAGGACAGGGAAACGATTCTGCGAATGTACTGGTTGATCAGCGAAGGATTCCAGATGATCCGGCAGAACTATCCGGCGTATATTTGCTTTTTTTCAGAAGGGCTTGCGCCGGAAAAATATCTTGCTTATACTGAAACAGAAATGAGGCTCGCATCCCAAACTGCAGAAGAGAAAGGAGCATAACAATGCTTAAAAAACTATGGTTAAACCTGCAACTGTTCGCAGATGGCGGAGATGGCGGAGATGGTGGCTCTGCTGCAACGACCGGAGAAGGTGCAGGAACCGATTCAGGAGAAAACATACCTGCCTCCATCCCTGAGAAGGCGAAAAAGTATTATCAGAAAGCGATGGCGAAAAGTCAGGCAAAGAGTTCTGCACCTGCCAAAGCACCTGATACGGTTCAGACTACCAATGAACCAAAAGCAACAGAGGAGAAGATTCCCTATGACGACCTGATTAAGTCAGAGGCGTACAAGGAAGACCACGAAGCATATGTAAAAAAGCTAGTCGAAGGCAGACTGAAGAAGTACAAGGGTATCGAGGAACAACTCAGAGCCCAAAGGGAACTTCTGGACGAAGCGGCTTTGAAATACGGCGTTGACCCCAATAGCGAGAACTTCCTAGGCGTTCTCAGGGAAAAGATGGCGGAAGACGATTCGTATTACGAAAAATATGCCATGGATCACGATATGTCTGTTGAAGAGGCACGCAGACTTGTTACCGCAGAGCGGAGGGTGCGCCAATACGAGGCGGAAGATGAGGCTCGAAAGAATGAAGAGCAAATGAGGCAACATATTTTGCAGCTCCGCCAGAATGCTGAAAGGACCAAGGCACGCTTCCCGCAATTTGATTTGGAAACAGAGATGCAGAATGAGAAGTTTCGTAAGCTTTGTGCAGTAAACAACGGAGATACCACCGCCGCATATATGGCCTGCCATTGGGAGGATGTGATTCCTGCACAGGTGCAGATGGCATCCAGAAAGATTCAGGAACAGACCGCACAGGCGGTTGCCGCCAACATGGCAAGACCGGTGGAAAATGGAATTTCCGCACAGGCTCCTTCTGTTGTACAGCAGGATTTCAGAAAAATGAACCTGCAACAGATTCGGCAATACGCCGAAGAACAACGAAAAAAGAGATAGGGAGCAAAGCCTCCCTGTCACAACAAGGAGGAAAAAGAATGAAAAAGATTATTTTGGGTTGGAATCTGCAGCTGTTCAGCACGGATGTGAACCCCATCAATGTAACCAGCCAGGGCGGAATGTCTCCTACCTGGAAGACTTTCTACGATACCGCACTTCTGGAAAACGCCAGAGAAAATATGCTGTTTACACAGCTGGGCAAGAAGCAGCCGATTAAGGGCGGTAAGGTGGAATGGAGAAAATTCAACACCTTCCAAAAGGCACTGACTGCGCTGCAAGAGGGCATCATCCCCACCGGTCAGGTATTTGGTATGACCAAAATTGAGGGAGAGGTTACCCAGCACGGCGACTTCACCGCAGTATCGGACAGACTGGAGATGGAATCCTATGATGATGTCATCTTTGGTGCAACCGAGGAGATGGGTGCAGCCGAAGGTGAAACCTACGACACCCTGACCAGAAATGTTCTGGTTGCCGGCAACTGTGTAATGTACGCGCCTAAGGGCGACAGTGAAATCACCCAGAGGGAGGCGCTGGACAACACCTGCACCCTGACACCGGATTTGGTAAATCGTGCTGCAACCTGGCTGAAGAAGAACAAGGCACCCAGAATTGACGGATATTATGTGGCAATCATTCATCCGTCTGTTGCCTATGACTTGAGAAACCACGAAAAGTGGGAGGAATACCACAAGTACAGCAATGTGGAGCCTATCTTCAAGGGAGAAATCGGCGAGCTGCACGGTGTGCGCTTCATTGAATCCAACAACGCAAAGATTTGGGGCGAAGCCGGCAGCGGCGGCGTAGCTACATACGCAACCCTGTTCATGGGCAAGGATGCCTTTGGTATTGTGGAACCTGAAGGCGAGGGCATGGAAATGATCATCAAGCCCAAAGAGCAGATCGGCGGTCCGCTGAATCAGTTCAGCACCATCGGTTATAAGTTCTGTCACTGTGCAAGGATTTTGTACCAGGAGAGAATGCTTCGTGTAGAGTCCGGCTCAAGCTTTGGCTTGGTAGATGAAGAAAACTAAGTTTGGAGCCGAAGGGCAGTTTCGCCGACTGCCCTTCGGTATCCTGAGAAAGGGAGAAAAAGAATATGGCAGAAAAAAAGAATAACACGAAAACTACCCAGAAGGCAGAGGTTATGCCGGAAGTGATGCCGGATGAGGTGCCTCAGGCTGTTCAGGTTGAAAAAAATGCTGAGAGACGGGTGGCGGTACGGCTACCTAGACTCCCCGGTCAAAATGCCATTCAGGAGGAATTTTTTTCCGTCAACGGAAAGAACTACCTGATTAAGAGGGGAGAAACCGTGGAGATTCCGGAAGCAGTGGCAGAGGTTATCCGCAACGCAGAAAAGGCAGATGAGTATGCGATGCAGTATGTGGATAATCTTGCGCAAGCAGAGAAAGACAAGAAAGAAGAGCTTGGCATTCAATAAAGGGATAGGGTAGGAGCAGAACCTACCCTATTTTTGTTTATAAGGAACAGGAGGGAAAGAATGACCATTAAAGAATGTATTGACATTGTGGATAACGTAAAGCCCAATCAGTACACGGTAAAAGAAAAGGTGATGTGGCTGTCATTCATTGACCAGATTATCATCAATGATGTGCTGAGAACCCACGAGGGGTATGATCAAAAATATGATACCTTTGACGGGTATTCCGAGGACCGGCTGACGGTTGCCCTGATTGTACCGGCGCCGTATGACCGGCTTTACACGGCATACCTGAAAATGAAGATTGACGGAGAGAATGGGGAAACCCAAAGATACAACAATTCTGCGGCAATGTTCAATTCCTATATGATGGAATTCAGGAAGTACTATAACAAAACCCATATGCCGCTGAGCATCCGCAAAAAGGATGCGCCGACACAGGGGAAAAAGCCGTCCTTCGGGATGTCTGAGGCGGAATATGAAAAGTTGAAACGGGAAATCATTGCTTTGCTTAGCGAGGAGGTTGCGCGAGCAACAGCACCGGATAAAATCTACGATGTGGTGATGTCCTATGTCAGAAATAACACGGAGCTGCTGAAAGGGAGAGACGGCAAGGACGGAATGGACGGCAAGGATGGTTACACGCCGAGAAAAGGCGTGGATTATTTTGACGGTGAAAAGGGCGAACCATTCCGGTACGGCGATTTCACTCCAGAACAGCTGGATGCATTGAAGGGCGACAAGGGTGACAAGGGCGCCAAAGGCGATCAGGGTGAACGAGGCGTAGAAGGCCCCCAAGGAATGAAAGGGGACAAAGGCGAGAAGGGTGACCGAGGCGAACAGGGACCAAGAGGTTTCAAAGGGGACAAAGGCGACCAGGGCGAAAAAGGTGATGCCGGTTACACACCGCAACTTGGAACGGATTACTGGACACAAGAGCAGAAGGAAACCATCAAACGATATTATGCCAACGAGCTTGCTGACAAGCAACCCCTTGATTTTGTTGTCAATGTAACCACAACAGGAAGTAATTACGAAACAGTCATCGAAAGCACGGACAAGACCTTTGAGGAGGTTTTAGAAGCGCACAACGCGGGAAAGCGTGTGTATTTGTTAGTTAACAAAAAGGAGATTGCTCCAATGACTGGCATAGACACAAGCCGT
>JAFQIA010000020.1 GCA_017397725.1 Clostridia bacterium | reverse complement strand
GGGACTTACCCGTGGGTATGCGCATGCGGAAACCCCTTTTGGTGCAAAACCGTCATATTTGGCAATTGCGGCGTACAATGCATTTGCGGGAGCGTATGAATATATAGATCAGACGGAGGTAGATGGAGAGTATCATTCTTTCCGATTTTATAACGAACATTTAGACAAAGATGTTTTGATTTTTTGCTCAGAAGATGAAGAAAAACAAATTACCTATGAGTTAGGGACCAATGAAGTTGAACTTTATGATTTGTATGGAAATAAAATGTGTGATTTGTATTCAGAAAATGGAAAATACACATTTTCAATTAATCCTGTTCCGTTTTATGTAGTAGGCGATATTTCTACCTGTAATCCCATAGAGAAGACGGAGGAAGATAGCACTTGTGAGGCACCAATAAAGGTTACAGAAGTGGAACTTTCCATGTATAATGGAGGAGCAGAAAATCTGTACTATCAAAAAGAAATTGGTTTCAGATTAACTTTTCGAAATACAGAAAACAAAAAACAAACCTATGCCATTTCATACCGTGTGGAGAATGAACAGGGCGACTTGGTAGATCAAGGAGTGTTGACGGAAAGTGTGCTCGCAAAAACAAAAAAGGCAAAGGAATATTTGGTGACGGTTGAAGATTACGGACAATATTTTTTGACGGTTACCATCGTTCGAGGAACAGAAGGAACGGTAAGAAAGACCGAATTCTTTTATGGAAAGTTGAATCGTACCGTCAATAATGAACTTGGGGTAGATATACAGACTATTCCGAAAGGTGAAAACACATTGTCGTTAGTATCTCAAAGTGGTTTAGGCATTGTACGAGATGCTTTGTCATGGGAAGATGCTGATAAGGGTGATGGGACTTATTTCATTCCGGATAGCATGAATCAACGGATAACAAATGCTAATGCACAAGAGATGAAGGTGCAACTAGTTTTAGGCGGTAGTCATAAAAATTGTCAAGATGGTTCTCTTCCACAAACGCCTGCAGAACTTGAAGAATTTAAGGAATATTGCAAAACAGTTGCAACTCGTCTTAAAGGTAAAATTTGGGCGTATGAAATCTGGGCTTCGCCCAATCATGGAAAATTTACAAATGGGCATGAAACAACCGGAACCCAATATGCTGCTGTTTTGAAAGCTGCTTGGGAAGGGATTCGCGAAGTAGATACGCAAACTGCTATTTTATGTGGTTCATTAAGAGAAACTTCTCAAAATGCGATAGAGACATACTTGCAGGATTTGTTATACGCAGAGGGTGGCAAGTATATGGATGGATTGGCAGTTTCTTTGGAACATAATTCAGGAAATCCACATGAACAACAAAATTGGGTTCAAAACTTACAAGCCATTCAATCTATTGTAGACAGCGATGAAAACGCTAAAGGGCTTTCTTTTTACCTAATCATAGAAGGTGACTTTGTGAAGGAAGAAGGGGATTGTTTTTCGCAAATGCTAACAATCCTGAAAAATATCGATCGTATTAAGGTGATGACCTTTACAAATCCTGTTTATCCAAGCATTTCGTTTTACAATCAAAAGCTGGGGGAAATTGCCAAGCCGGAAAAAATAGAAGAAGGCATATATGTATATCGCCGAGAAGATGGCGGAAGTGTGTTTGCTCTTTGGGGCAAAGAGGGAGAACAAAAAACATTTACCATAGATAAAACAGCGGATAGTACAAGGTGTGAAGGAACTACAATCTATTGCCCAACTGATTATACTGTAGAGGTCTACGATAGAAACGGAAATATTTTAAGTGCTTCATCCGTATGTGTCGGAGAGGAAATGGTATATGTTTCTTGCATGCCGACAAGTCAAGTTTCTGTTTCTATAACAAACGGGTTTGTTACCGTAAAAGGAACCGCCTTTGAGGCTGGTACACCTATAACAATTCTTGCACAAGAATTGGGATTTTATAAAAAGGAGACGGTGTATCTTAACCAACTATTTGTGGGTGCAACGGGAGATTATCAATATGTTTTTCCGGTTGATCCCATGAAAATTACGGCAATTACAGTTTATGATGGAGTAGAAAAATTCACACAATCTATGAATCAGATTGGAGCGTTAAATGTTTCGTTTTATCATGAAGGACTCCCCATTTTTTCTTCAAAAGATGTGACAAGTGGTGAAATTAAAGTAGAAATGGAAACCAATTCAGTGGAGGATCTGATTGTTTTTGCGGTCGTTTATGGGGATGACAACTGCATGGCCGCAGTCGATACTGCAAAGATGAACGAAGATGAAAAAGCCACCATTATTGTGAACAAAAAAGCGGGAATGGAACTTCAGTTTTTAGTATGGGATACAAATATGATTCCCAAAATTCAACCTATCATTTTTAATTAAGGGTTCATTCTTGCAAAAAAGTAACACACTTATATAATAAAATTGACAATATAAAGAGTAGGACGGGATAGAATATGAAACTTTATTTAATTGGAAATTCCCACATTGACCCGGTATGGCTGTGGAACTGGCATGAGGGCGTGGCAGAGGTACTTGCTACCTTCCGCAGTGCCCTTGACAGAATGAAGGAGTTCCCTGATGTCAAATTTACATGTGCCTGTTCGTCTTATTATGAATGGGTAGAAAAGATGGACCCTGATATGTTTGAGGAAATCCGTCAGCGTATCAAAGAGGGCAGATGGGAGATTGTGGGCGGCTGGTATCTGCAGCCAGATTGCAATATGCCTGACGGCGAAAGCTTTGCCCGTCATGCGCTGGTGGCACAGCGGTATTTTAAAGAAAAATTTGGCGTGACTGCCAAGACCGGATACAATGTAGACTCCTTTGGCCACAATGCCAACCTGCCAAAAATCTTAAAGCAAAGCGGCATGGACAGCTACATATTCTCCCGCCCGTCTATGAAAGAGCAGGGCAATACAGAGGTGTTATTCGTTTGGGAAAGTGATGATGGCAGTCAGGTAACGGCATACCGCAATCCCTCTAATTATAATATTGACCTTGGCAATCATCAGGTCAAACTGACCGATGTCAAAAACCTGGCAGAGGAGCGGGGGATGGATTTGATGGCACTCTATGGCGTGGGTAACCACGGAGGCGGACCTACCATCCAGTTGATTGATGCTATCAATGGGTTTGACATCGGGGAGAAGGTGTATGCATCCCCGCGTGATTATTTTGACAAAGTAGATACCCATGAGCTTCTTGTGATTCATGATGAACTGCAGCATCATGCAAGAGGATGTTACAGTGCTGAGAGTACCTCCAAAGCTGCCTACAGAAAATGTGAGCAAAATCTCCTTGCGGCAGAAACGCTTTGCCTGATGGCAGAAAAGCTGACCGGAGACAAGTATCCGGCAAAGAAGTTGAACAAGGCGTGGAAGAATCTTTTGTTCAATCAGTTCCACGATATTATGTGCGGCTGCTCCATAAAATCCGCATATAAAGATGCTGAATACCTCTTTGGTGAGATTATGAGCGTGACCGAACAGGCAATGGTATTTGCAATGCAGAAGATTGCATGGCATATTGACACCCTACAAGGAGAAACTCTGCCTTCCTACAAAAAGAGCATGCGGGTCTGGGAACATGAGGTGCTTGGAACACCCGTTGTGGTGTTTAATACCCACCCCTGGCCGGTCAAAGCAGAGCTGCAGGTCAGCCAGATGGCAACCAAAATGACCGATAAGGACGGCGATGAAATTCCGTTCCAGGTGGTTCGTGGCGAGCATATCAACGGAGAAACGGACAAATTCAACACCATATTTACCGCTGAGGTTCCGGCAATGGGGTATACCGTCTATCGGCTCTTTGCACAAGAGGAAACCAAGCTTACCTTTGAAAATGAGTTTACTCAGGAAGAAACCGTTCTGGAAAACAGCAAAATTAAGGCAGAGTTTGATAAAACAACCGGTGATATCTGTTATCTGTATGATAAGGAATCTCAAACCGTACTGATTGACAAGCCCATGAAAGCGGTACTGGTGGATGAAACCCATTGTGATACCTGGGCACACAACGAAAAGGATTTGGGCAAGACCATAGGTATGTTTGAAAAACCTGAATTCAAGGTTCTGGAAGACGGTCCGGTTAGACGGATTTTAAGAGTGACCACCGGATATCAGGATTCCACCCTGCAAAGGGATTATATTCTCTATGCAGGTAGCGAAGAAATTAAGGTAAGGACCAAGATAGATTTCCATGAAAAGCATCGGGTATTAAAGTTCACCTTTCCCATGTGTGAGGAAACGGTGACAACCAAGATTCCTTATGGAACCATCACCCGAAAGGGCTACACCGGGGAAGAACCCTGCGGAAGCTGGATGGCAAGCGGCAAGCTCTGTGTTGCCAATGACAGCAAGTATGGTTATGACACCGAGAACGGTGAAATGAGAATGAGCGTATTGAGAAGTGCCATCTATGCTGACCATTACGGACAAATCCAGCGGGATGAATTCTGCGAGTATATGGAACAGGGGATTCATGAATTTACCTATTCTATCTTCCCATTTACAGCCAATGCAGAAGCAGAACGGAAGGCAAGCGTATTAAACTTCGGTCTGCGTCATAACATGGGAAGCTTCCGTGCCGGCAAGCTGTCGGAGGAATATTGTGGCTTTGCTTGTGACAACGATGCTGTGATTGTTTCAGCAATCAAGAAAAGCGAGGATGGCAAGGATGCCATTGCCCGGTTGTATGAAATGAATGATACCGATGCGGAGGTGTCCATGAAGCTCTTTGATAAAGAAATCAAGACAACCCTCACTCACAACCAGGTTAAAACCCTTGATGAAAACGGCAACGAGCTTGATATGATGGAATGGAAATTATGATTGAAAGTCGGCAAAGAAAAACAGACAATCTTACCTTGCTGAAGCGCTTTTGTGTATCGGTCATATACACAAAGTACACTCTCGCCTTCAATGACTTTTACCAAGACAATCTCATCCATTTTTCTTTGCCGGAGAATTCCGCAAACCAAATGTCAATGAGGCAAGCCCTCTTTGTGTAAAGGAGGGCGGCACGCGTAAGCGTGACGGGAGGATTGCCCGGCGTGATTATCAATACCACACTCTTTCAGTCACTTTGTAACAGCTCCCTCAGCAGAGGGATCCTGGATGAAAAATAATTAAAAAGCAATAATAATCATTTTTTGGAGGTAAAACAATGAGAAACTTGAGAAAAATTTTTAGTTTGCTGTTGGCAGTTTTGCTTATGGTATCTATGCTGGCAGGCTGCGGAGCAGGCGGCAATGACAAGAACGAGAACGGACAGACCGTTGTACGTGTTGGCGGTTGGCCGGACAAAGAAGGCGTTGAACTTGACAATATGAACGCGAGAAAAGCAGCGTTTGAGGCAGCCAATACCGATGTTGCCATCGAGCCGGATTTGTGGAAATTTGACAGAAAGACCTTCTATGCAAAAGCTGCAGGCGGTCAGCTACCAATCGTTTATAATGCAGGTTTTACCGAAATTTCTGAGATTATGACCTCAGAGTATGCGGCTTCCCTGACAGATGCCTTAAAAAAGTACGGCTATGAGGAAATGTTTAACCCCCATGTTCTTAATGCCATCAGCAGAGAGGGTGATGTTTATGCACTTCCCAAGATGGTAACGGTCATGGGACTTATGGTTAATATTGATCTTTACAAAGAGGCAGGCTTGCTGGAAGCCGATGGCACACCCAGACAACCGGAAACCTGGTTTGAAGTGGTGGAATTTGCAAAGATTATCAAAGAAAAGACCGGAAAAGCCGGCTTTGTAATGCCTACGGCAAACGGAAGCGGTGGCTGGTTGTTTACCGCTTTGGCTTGGTCGTTCGGCGTAGACTTTATGGAAAAGGATGCTGATGGTAACTGGAAAGCAACCTTTAACACTCCTGAGGCGGCAGAGGCACTTCAGTTTGTAAAGGATATGAAGTGGGAGCATAATATTTTGCCCTCCAATACCTTGGTTGACGGCACAGAGTGGCAGAAGATATTCGGCGCAGGTAATGCAGGTATCACCTTTGCGGCTGGAGAGTATCCGGCAAATGTAGTGCCCAAATACGGTATCCAGCCCAATCAAATCGGATTGATTGCAATGCCTAAGGGACCCAAAAATCATGTAACTCTGCTTGCCGGTGATGTAATCTGTGTCAGCAATGCGGCAACCGAGGATCAGATTGATGCAGCGGTTCGTTGGATAGGTGGAGAGATTACCCACAAGGCAACTGATGAATATAAGGCAAATAAGCAAAAGGAAATTGAAACCAAGCTGAGCAACAATCAGATTGTGGGTATCAAGAGTATCAGTATATGGAATCAGGATGCAGAGGCTTTGAAGTATGAGCATCAGCTGATTGATGAAAAAACCAATGTGAATCCCAATCATGTGAAGCTGTATAATGAGTTTGCGGCTAATTGTCCCTGCGAAATCCGTCCGGAAGAGCCGGTGAACGCACAGGAACTTTACAAGATTCTGGACAGCTGTATTCAGGAAGTTTTAACCAACAAGGATGCAGATGTAAAGAAAGTTCTTGAAAAAGCAAATAGCGACTTTCAGGCAAACTACTTAGATAATATGTAATGCTATAATATGTTTTACTATGGGACGAAAATTTTTGCTCCATAAGTTAGTTAGCTAGTACAGATGAGCCAAAAGAAATTGCCGTTTACAACTAAAGCATAGACGAAAGGGGCGGACCATGTCCGCCCCGAAGACATTCAAGGAGGAAGAGGGAATGAAAGCAGCACCCGTAAATAAGATAAGAAGAAGAGCCAAGCTCCGCAACGAACTGGATGCGTGGATTTTGATGTTGCCGATGCTGGTGATTCTGTACTTGTTTGTATGGCGTCCCACAGTCATGGGCGGTGTATGGTCGTTCTTCAAAATGAAAGCGTATACAGTTCAGGACTTTTGCGGATTGGACAACTACATCAAGGTATTGAGCCATACCCAGTTCTTGCCCATGCTCTGGAATACTGTGCAGTATGTATTCTGGTCCTTGGTGATTGGATTCCTGCCGCCGCTGTTCATCGCGATTATGATTAACGAAATCGTGCATTTTAAGAGCGGATTCCGCGTGCTTATCTACATACCGGCAGTCATTCCCGGAATTGCAGCAATGCTGATGTGGTACTTTATGTACTATCCGGACCAGACCGGACTTTTGAATATG
>JAFQIA010000019.1 GCA_017397725.1 Clostridia bacterium | reverse complement strand
TTATTTGTCCAGACCGTAACGCTTTCTGAACTTATCCACTCTACCGCCGGTGTCAACCAACTTCTGCTTACCGGTGTAGAAAGGGTGACATGCAGAGCAAATTTCGATACGGATATCCTCTTTGGTGGAACCGGTCTCGATCACATTGCCGCATGCGCACTTAATGGTGGTTTCTTTGTAATCGGGATGAATGCCCTCTCTCATTTGTTTCACCTCTTTCAATCTATAAAATCAATCATTTACGTAATTTCAGCGCTTGTCATAAACAAGCGTGAATAATTATAGCACAAGCAAACAGAAAATGCAAGCACTTTTTTCACAAATATTAAAATTTATCAAACTTAGTCGCCCATGCAGATGCCAATGTTACGTGCAGTCTTGAGCCAGTAGCCGTCTTCCTCTACTGCTTTGTTTGCGCCGATGACATTTTCCAGAGATTCATAACCCAGCTCTGCGCCCTTTAATGCTACCATATTGCCGAACTTGCCTTCCATCAAGAGGTCTACAGCATAGGTACCATAACGGGTAGACAAAATTCTGTCATTGGCAGTGGTGGTGCCGCCTCTCTGTACGTGACCGAGGATGGTTGCACGACATTCCAGACCTACCAGTTTTTCCAGCTGGTCAGCAACAACGGTTCCAATACCGCCCAGTCTGATGGGGTCCGGACTATCCTCAACCACCTTGGAAACAACAACCTCACCATCCTTCGGTTTTGCACCTTCTGCAACAACCACAAGACCAAAGTTCTTTCCTCTGGCGCGATTTGCCTTGATTGCATCTGCAACCTTGTTGATATCATAAGGAACTTCCGGAATCAAGCATGCATCACAACCGCCTGCAATGGCAGATGCAATGCCGATAAAGCCTGCATAACGGCCCATAACCTCAACCACGATAACACGGCTGTGAGATTCTGCAGTGGTACGCAAACGGTCAATAGACTCAGTTGCAGTCGCAACGGCAGTATCAAAACCAAAGGTGGTTTCAGTAGCCGCCAAGTCGTTGTCGATGGTCTTGGGAACGCCGATGACCTTAACGCCCTTTCTTGCAAAGTCACGGCCGGAGGTTAAGGTTCCGTCACCGCCGATGATAACCATTGCGTCGATGCCTGCTTTTTTCAGGTTCTCAACGCCCACATCGGACATATCTACATTTTTATGCTCTACACCTTTTTCATCGGTATAGGTGTAATCAAACAGGTTATCCTTGTTGGAGCTGTAAAGGATGGTACCACCCTTAGAAATAATACCGGATACCTTATCCAAGGTCAGGTTTACAAACTCGTCCCCACCAAGGAACAATCCACGGTAGCCGTGTTTGATACCAACCACTTCCAGACCGTACTTCTGGATTGCAGTCTTGGTCACCGCACGGATTACCGCGTTCAGACCGGGGCAGTCGCCACCGGCAGTCATAACACCAATTCTTTTAATTTCACTCATTTTTGTTGCCTCCTTTACAAATCAAAAGCAGAAATACTCCTGCAGATTAGTTTCTTTCTTTTAAGCAATGTCTATACCTACTCTATTTTATTTATAGACATATGGCTTATTTTACCCTATTTAAGAAAAAATTTCAAGAAAAAAGTCGTTATTTTTTTCTTCTTTTCCCTTTTTTGTGCAAATAGTCCAACATATAGAGGAATCTCACACCTTTTATATGCCATTTGTCAAAAGATTTAACTTATTGCTTTTTTCTTATTCCGGCGGATAAAATTTCTTACAAGGGTAAAGCTATAAAAGAAATACTTATTGAAGGAGGAACACTTATGAAAGAATTTGAATATACCATTCAGGATGCATTGGGCATCCACGCAAGACCCGCCGGACTTCTGGTCAAGGAAGCCGGCAAATTTCAATCGGACATCACCCTCAATGTATCCGGCAAATCCGGGGACGCCAAACGAATTTTTTCGGTGATGGCATTGGCGGTCCAACAAGGGGACTCGGTCAAGGTAATCATTGAGGGCAGTGATGAAGATGCCGCCTTGACAGAGCTCAAGCAGTTCTTCCAAGCTAATCTTTAAGGAGGCTTTTATGACAACCATTCAAGGACAAGGGGTATGCGGCGGGGTTGCCTTTGGCAAGTTGAAACTTTTGAGAAAATCCTCTGGCAAAATCCAGCGTCATCATATTGAAGATGCCGAAAAGGAATGGGAACGCTTTCAAAATGCAAGGGAAACCGCATCCCGCCAACTCAACGATCTTTACGAAAAAGCGTGCAATGAAGTAGGGGAAGAAAACGCAATGATTTTCGACATCCATCGGATGATGCTGGAGGATTTGGATTATTTAGGTTCGATTCGCACCTACATCCAAGAACAAAAAATCAATGCAGAAAGCGCGGTGTCTATGACCGCCGAAACCTTCAGCGAGATGTTTGCCTCTATGGACAACAGCTATATGCAGGCAAGAGCAGCGGATGTCAAAGATATTTCCGACCGGATCATTGCCATTTTGTCAAAAAACGAAGTAGACGGGTTCACCCTCAACGAGCCTGCTATCATCGGGGCAGAGGATTTGGCACCGTCCGAAACCGTCCAGCTGGACAAATCCAAAATTCTGGCATTTATTACCGAGAAAGGGAGCGCTGCTTCCCACACCTCCATCCTTGCCAGAACGATGAATATTCCCGCCGTTATCGGGGCAGAGGGGATTATGGATGACACCTTTGCCGACACTGATATTATTGTAGACGGATTTACCGGACATATTTATATCGATCCGGATATGCAGACCGTTCTTGAAATGCAGGCAAAAAAGCAGCAGACCGAACGGCAGAACGAGCTTTTGGCAAAGCTGAAAGGAATCAAGCCAGTCACCAAAGACGGGCAGAAAATTCTGCTCTATGCCAACATCGGCTCCTTAGAGGATATGCCCGCCGTCTATGCCAACGATGCCATGGGCGTGGGGCTGTTCCGCAGTGAATTTATCTTTTTGGAAAGTAAAACCTACCCTACCGAGGATGAGCAGTTTTCCATCTATAAAAGTGCATTGCAAAAAGCCATGGGCAAGCGGGTGATTATCCGCACGCTGGATATCGGCGCCGATAAGCAGGTGGACTACTTTTCCATGCCCAAGGAAGAAAACCCCGCTATGGGCGTTCGTGCCATCCGTATCTGCCTGACCAGACCCGCCATCTTCAAAACCCAGCTAAGGGCACTATACCGTGCCTCCATCTTCGGGCATCTGGCAATCATGTTCCCCATGATTACCTCCTTAAGCGAGGTGCAACAGGTCAAGGAACTCTGCGAGGAGGTCAAAGCCGAATTGCGGGAAGAACAAATCCCCTTTCGGGAAAACACCGAGCTTGGGATTATGATTGAAACCCCTGCCTCCGCCATCATCAGCGACAAACTTGCCAAAGAGGTAGATTTCTTCTCTATCGGCACCAACGACCTGACCCAATACACTCTTGCCATTGACCGTCAAAACCCTGATACCACACCTTTTTGCGACCTACACCATCTTGCCATTCTCCGCTTGATTCACACCGTGGTGGAAAACGCGCACAAGGCAGGAATCTGGACAGGTATCTGCGGCGAGCTTGCGGGAGACCTTTCCCTGACGGAATTATTCCTTGCCATGGGTGTCGACGAGCTTTCGGTTTCCCCCCGACTGATTCTTCCGCTGAAACAAAAGGTTCTCTCCTGCGATGTTTCCGAAATCAAGGATAACTTATTACAAAAACTAAAATAAGCACCCTGCGGGTGCTTATTTTTATTCCCTATTTCTTCATGCCGGGGCAGAAGCCGCGGATTGCAGGTGTATTTTGCAGTTGGTCAAGTGCCTCACCGAAACGCTGAAAGTGCACAATTTCTCTTTGGCGCAGGAACTTGATGACATCATTCACATCCGGGTCATCCGAAACCCGCAGAATGTTGTCATAGACCGCTCTTGCTTTCTGCTCTGCTGCCAAGTCCTCGGTCAAATCGGCAATCGGGTCCGCAGAAACCGCAATGCAGTTGGCATCAAAAGGAACTCCGGTTGCGTCTGCCGGGAATACCCCTCTGCCGTGGTTCATAAAATACTGTCCAAAGGGACTGTTCTCAATCTCGTCGGTGGTAGCATTCTTCACCAGCTGGCGCACGATAGTTCCTACAATTTCTAAATGCGCCAGTTCATACGAACATTGATGATGGAGATAATGGAAACCTCTCCCATACCAAAACCGCTTGGATGATTTAATGATATCATCGAATAATACTCTCGTCAAGATCTCACCACAAAAAAGGGAATCAGCTCACGGCCGATTCCCTTTTTGATATTTCTCTCTACTTCCAACGTCCGATTGCCATATAGCTTGCGTTCTTTTCGCCAATCGTTCTTAGGGTGCCAGTCCTCGTGTCAACCACAAAGGCTGTAGCTCCTGCTTTCGTCACATTTGCAGTACTCCAGGCAATGGCCCCATCTCCTTCATAGTGATTGGTAATTGTCACCGCCACATTCCCGTTCGCAAATGCTTCCTGGAATACTATGCTCGTTCCATGCTGTCCTTCCGGAATCGAAATATCCCCGTAGCAGATCAGCGTTCCATCCGGAAGCTTTGCATAATTTGCGCCACTTTCATATTTTCCATAGATGGAGAGCTCCTCAAGCTTTGCATTATACATTTTCAGCGCAGCAGCCTCGGCAAGCTTGTCAATCTCGCACATATTCATCCAGTATTCCGCATTGTCATTGCTCGGTTCAATGCCGGTTACTGTTTTCTTTGCCAGCCACGCGCTTCCGTTATGCGGTACTAAGTCCAGCATCTCATAAGTAACAGCCGGATCATACGCCCCTTTTGGCATAATCAAAATTCTTCCTGCATTTTCCATTTTTATTCCTCCTTATCTTTCAATACCCAGCCATATACGCCAGGCTCCCATACGTTGTGATCCTCGGTCGACACCCACACCTGTTCCTTGTGGTAAGCAACATCATTTTTCATATATGAATCTTCTGTCCCCAACGGCTGCACCCACTCCGGAATGCCATCTTCTGTAATGCCAATCGCCTTATACAAGGATGGTGATGCATCCGGTGGCCACTCCTCGCTTGACGTATGGTCCTGCAGAACCATATACAACTGCGCATCCCCCACGGCGTTTTCTCCATAGGAAAATACGCTCTTTGCTTTGTAGTTTTTTCCTATCTCATATTCAGGAAAAACACTCGCAATCTCCAAGATATCTTCTTGCTGTGTTTCCGCATCAAGTGTTGCAATAAACATCTGGAGGGCTTTTCTTGCTTCAAGCATTGCTTGCCTTTTATTCACCTTTCTTCACCCCCAAGAAAATATCTATCAGCTCTTCCGCTGTCGCTTCTTTTTCCTCTTCCGGAACAGGCGTATCAGGTTCCGCCACCGGCATATCATCAACAGGAATTTCTTCCCGGTACAACTTTCTGCCATCGGTTTTGAGCACTCCCGCTCCTTCAGGGATTTCTCCTTCATAGGCGAACACCGGAACCCCGTGCTCCTCCGGATACTCTTTGTTGTAGTAAATGGTTGCGGTGTCATTCTTTCCACGATAAATGTATACCTTACTCATTCAGCCAACCTCCGATACTTACATTTTTTGCATCAATGAACATCTGAGTTGCAAATACCCCTCCGCTTTGCTTGAAAATTGGGATGGAAACATTCGTGAAATATGCTCCGGCAAACAAATCCTTTCCGTATACACTAAGGCCATATCGAAATCCCGGTGCTTCACCTGATCCTTGTGCAACAGTCATCTGTATTGTTCTATAAAGAATCTTTTGCGACCTCGCCTCTAATGTAGGAACATCTATTGCCAGTCCTCTGGCAAACAAATACCCATCCACAACAGTTGGCCCATCTTCAAGGCGTTGTCCTGCTGCTCCCTCCACGTTCGTGGTCAGAACTGAACTTGTGTGTGACAGATTTCCGGCAAAGTCGTACACTTTAACTCCTTCTGTGCCAATTGTCACAACCTTTTCGTTTTTCATGTCGATTCCCCACGCAAAAGCTACCGGAATTTCACAAATCCTTACCGTCGTTTCAACATCTTCAATACAACTGATTCTCTCAATAAAAATAGTTGCGCCGGCATTTCCAAGATGTGTCACAATCACCTCATCACCATCTCTGTGAAAACTGAATTTCATTCCTCCCTTGTCGTCATATGTATCCTCCCACTCCCATTTCATTTCCAACACTTTGGTTTCTTTGTCAATGCGATAGAGTCTAACCATATTCCTTCTATCGTCTAATACGTCGCCCCATTCCTCTGTCAAAAACCAAAAGCTGTGTTCTCCGCCTTTTTCGTCTTTAATGATTGGCTGATACGAAGCAGGAATACGGATCGTTCCCCCCGACCCAAACCACGACGGGACAATATCGACTTCAACCTCCTCCATGGATGTGTCCGTGTATGTGAAGAACTTCCAATTATAAAACCAGTATTGGTTTCCGTAATTTGGATCAACAAAACTTCCCCCTACTTCCGGCAAATAGCTGGGGTCTGCATCATCCGAATAGTCTCCATCGCATAAAGCTATGAAATCATCATCCATAGAAACACAAGGAAACCCAAAGTGGTCTGACGTATATTCTGCAACCACCGACGCATCCTTCATCCGGCACAACTCAATCGTAAAACTTTCGCTCCCCGTCCATTGCTTGAGCCGGCAGAAGTATTTCCGGTTCGGCGAAACCGCCAAAGGTCTTTCGATATGATATTTTTCTTCCGCTATATAAGTCACATCCCAAATGGGACGAAACCGTTCCGATGTCACCTGCAGAGCATCCACTCTTTCTTTCTGCAGTCTTGCCTCCTCTTGAATTTCAGCAATCTCTTCCGTGTGCCGCTTTGATGTTTCTTTCAGCTCTGCAACATCGATTCCCTGTTCCAGGAACCACGCATTGGCATAAACGCCGATTCCCTGTTCAAAGGTGTACGCCTGTCCCTCAATCTCAAGGTTTCCGTTTTCTGCATTCACGGTGAATCTGTATTTCGGGCTCATATACACAAGCTCGCCTGTTTCAAAGTTCACCGCAAAGGCGGTGCTCACCCCGTGCAGTTTCACCTCGTTCAGGATTGAGCGTGCACTCTCCTCCATATCCTTGGATGCAATCGATGCACTCTTTGCCACATTGGAATAGTACATCGCATTATCGGTTTCCTCGTTATCCCGCACGCCTGTGCCGCCTTTGGCAAAGGATTTGGAAAGCAGCACGTCGCCCTGCAGGAACAATTCCTTCAGCACATCGCTCTCATAAACCGTTCCGTCTGCATAATAGGCGCAGAACATACAATCCTTATCCAGAGCAATCCGCAACAGGCGGGATTCATACACGCCCCTTGCTCTGGCAATGGCATCCTCCAGCGCCGTATAGGTGGTTGACTGCTTCACACTTTCGTCTTCGGCATTGCTCTTGACCACCTCCACGGCAAACTTCGGCGCGCCAAGCACGCATCTTGCTCCATCCGGGCTGGTTTCAATCAGTTTCAGCTGCAGCTCCGTGATACCCTCCTCCACAATAGGCGGCATATCATAGACAATGGTGTTTCCTTTCACCGCGCAACTGTCAATGCTCGGTTCGATTGCCTTCGGTGTTGTGGTATAGACAACCACCTCCAGCTGTTCCATCGGCAAATCTATGGCATCCCCACTCGCCATCAGGCTCAACACCAGCCGCCGCGCAAACTTGTCTGCCGTTTCAAACCCCTGCAAGGTGAACTGCACCCCACTTTTGTGCGTATCCAGGGTTTTGTTATATGTAATTCTCTCCATAGCAAACGCTCCTTTCTTTTTTATCTTATCCCAGGGCGGGTGCCTTCGCAAGCCCGCCCTGGATTTGCTTAATCCTCCGGCAACCATTCGTTGAACCAGTCTTCCAACTCCTCTGCGGTGAAAAGGTTCAGTTTTATCATCATGGCCATTGTGTCACGGAAAATATTGTATGCCGGAAGTCCTGTTAAATAGGATGCACCTTTGACAAGGTTCTTCACGGTTGTATTCACATTTCCCTCCCCCTGCATGTTCTTTGCTAACCCTTTCGTTGCATTAACAATGGGTTGCATCCAAGCAACATCTTGCCTTGATGGAGAAAATCCATCAAATGCAGATAATATCTCTTTCGCATAAGGGATTTTGTTTAACATGCTCATATCATCCCTGAAATTCTCCAAGAACAGTTGCCAAAACTCCTCCTCATCCTCTGTATCGCGAAGCTTGTCAAAAGCTGCCTCCACAAGTGCAGAAAATGCATTGGTGACGGTGTAGGCATATAGCACCCTCGCAATCTTCTTGCCATGCTTTTTGAACGCCTCTTTTTTGCCCATCTTCTGTGCATCAAGTCTACATCCCCAAAACGCATCCTGTACCATATTGTAGGAAAGCGTTGCCTCTGACATAAACGCCGTCAGCGCCTTCATTGATCCATCATCACTTCTCATAGCCTGGCTTCTGGTCATCACCGAATCCACTACCTGGGTGGAATAAATTACTTCCCGCAGACGTTTGGATACCGTATCAAAGAACGCATCGGTGCCCGGTTTCAAGTCCTTTCTGGTTTCCCGGATTTCCAGCTCGCAAGCATTCCAGAGGTATCCCCAAGTAATTTTATCTGCCCACTCGGCGCCTTTCAGCGTAAACTCAATAAATTTATCTTTTTTCGTTTCTGCATGTTTGATTTGCTCAGCTGCACCTCTGGAAATATTCGTATCATAAAATCCAAGGGATTTCCACACTGCGATTCCGCAATATTTCAAGCAATGCGCAATTTTCGGTTTGAACAACACTGCTTTGGCAAGATATTTCGAGTCAATCACCGCCGACGCTCTGAAATATGAGGTAAACTGCAACCCCGCCACCCGGATATTTCCGGCAACCGAGGCAACCTTTGCATTGGAGAAGAGCTTCCCTCCAATGGAATCTCCACTGGACAGCTTGTTTCCGTTGAGGTCCGTGATAAATTTTTCAAAATACTGTTGTCCATCTTCTCCAAACGCCTTCTCAATGGCACCTTTTACGCTCCGCAAATCATATGGCTCTTTCCCATCCTTTCCCTTTTCAAAAAACTCTTTTTCCGAAAAATTGTACCACCGCACCGCATCCAGAATCGGCAGGGCAAGGGCATTGTATTGTGCCATATCTGTCGCATGCTGAGCAAACACATCAAAGATATTATCGACAATGAGCGCATTGTCGGCGTCCGGCTCCAATGGTTTCGTAAAAGAACTATTGAGCAATCGGTGGAGCGCATGCCCTTTTGTTTGGTTCTGGTCGGACGTTGTTGCATTGCGGTCTACCTGAATTGGAAAATAATTCTTCTCATTAAAGGCAAAATATCCAAACCGTTCCATCGACACCTGATTGCCCCATCCGCTGCATACATCGCTCATATACTTTTGCAACGCATCCGCCACCTCTTTCTGCCGCGGGGAAAGCAGGTTTACAATCTCTGCGAGTCCGTCAACATCCGGATGCACAACCTCCGATTTGCCCACCTTCTTATTTTTTTTATCCACAAACTTGCCAATCCGTATTCCGCCAATGTCAATATGTCCAATGGCTTGTTCTCTTTTTAGCAAGCAATAGAGCGACATAATCTGAGGAATACTCATTTTTATGGTTGCGTATTTTGCTTCCTTGTCCCCCGCTCCTTCTTTTCTTCGCGTCTCCACCTTTATCTCTTGGATATCCTTTCCCCATTTAATCGCTTCTTCGGCTGTGTAAAGCTTTTGCGTAAAGTTTTCGATATCCCGAATGTGGAATGCAAGAATGTCAAGTCCATCCTGCAATGCCTCAAATATTTTCATCCCTGCACTACCGAACCGTTTGAATGCGTAGTAAGGGACCGCATTTGTCCATTTAATCAGTTTATCTACCTTATCAAACCTGACATCCTTTTTATCAATGCCTTCAAGCTCCGCGATGGTGCTTTGCCCTAGTTCAGTGACGCCTTCTGCCAGCCGTTCAGCATAGAATTTGTTGGCTTTGGACACCGCCTGTCGGATAATGCAAACCATCTTATCAAGCATATCCAGC
The DNA here is from genome assembly GCA_017397725.1 of Clostridia bacterium. Classification (GTDB taxonomy): domain Bacteria; phylum Bacillota; class Clostridia; order Monoglobales; family Monoglobaceae; genus Ructibacterium. The sequence goes on along the minus strand of JAFQIA010000019.1, from coordinate 10,506 downwards.
TCTGCCAGGCTCATCCGATTCAACACAAATTCATTGTCGCCAAAATCTCTGGCAATATCTCCCGCTTTGTCGATGAGTTTTATGAGTTCTTCGTCCATCCCGCTGTCGTATACAAGGTCGGCAACATCATTTCTTTCTTTGCTATTCACCATATCCTTGACCGCTCGCAATGCCCGCTCCAGGGATATATCCTGCTTGGTTGGTTTCCCAGATTCATCTCCTTTGCGCATTTCCAAAAGCTGTTTTGACGAAAAGTCTATCGCTTTGACCAGCTTGATCACCGTTTCGCGCAATACCTCCGGCACGTGACGGTTCTTGGAATTTTCCCGAATCATCCGACTTAGATACATTGTCGCTCGCAGAATCTTCTGCATCTTTCTCTTTCGCTCTGCCTGTTCCTTGTATGCGGCAAGCCGGTCTTTCCCCTTCTGCTTTGCATCGGCAATCTCTCGGTCTTTCTTGGTGCGCAGGTCACGGATAATCTTCATATACTTTTCTTTGTCCAGATGCTTCTGATCCTGCAGCTGCTCCTGGTAAGAATCCCGCATCTCCTTCATCGCCTTCCGGTGTTCAAACTTCAGCTTTTTAATCTGCGCATCATACTTATCTGCAGTTGTCCGCACAGGGAACACATTCCAGAACTGATTGTAGATTTCATCGGCAATCCATTGTATTTGCTCCGCCTGATTATATTCCACTACAACCTCTGATGCAGACTTCAGGCTTTCTATCACCTCGAGCAATGCCCTCGGCTGTGATTCTGATACTGTGTCCGCATCGAATATCTCCGGCCATCTTCCTGCCCACTCTGCCCATTGTTCGCTGAGTGGCATCCCATCCTTGGCAATGACCACTTTCCCCAAGAATCGATTCCGCCAGTCCTCTCCAAGGTTACTCTTGGTTTCCTTGATTTGTTCCTCGCTCAAAGAAATTCTTCCCTCTCGGATATCCCGGAGGATAAGCTTGTAATAGTCGTTGACAATGACTTCCGGTTTTGCCTTCTCCAAAATCTTCTGTGCAATGTCACCCATCATTGTGGAAACCTCAACACCGGAAAGCGCCTCCGCTTGCATCATATGGGAAAACATTTCGTTCAGCTCTTCTGCAAGAGCCTTTTTGTCATAATTGCTCCGTGCTATTTTCAGCAAATGTCCTGCAGCAAGGTCCAGCTGATGCTCATTCAGAACCATCCCGCCGGTTACCTGCCGTTCCAAGCGCAATCTCTTGTTCAACCGGTCCACTTTTTCCTTCAGCCGTTGATTCTCCCGCTCCAGCCGTTCGGTTTCTCCCATCAGGTCATAAATGGAAACTTCTTCTCTATCGGAGAACTGAAGATGATTATCAAAATTTTCCTTGACATTTTCTTGAGAATTGGATATACTATTAGTGGTGGTTGTTGGGCCTGATTTGACGGGCCCCTCCACCTTTTTTATTGGATTGATATCATACAGAATTTTTTTACCGTCTGCGGAATTGGCAATATTAAGTGTCGCTTCCCATACGGTTTTATTTTTTTCCTGAATAAACACCTTCCAATAATCCCATACACTTTTCCCATAATCATCAAGCCATTCATGAGATTTATTCGTCACAGAAGAATGATCATATTTTGCGGTTTTTATCAACTCATTCGCCAAAACAACAGCCTCTTGCTTTATATTTTTATCAATATTTTTTCTATAAAGCTCTTTTACTACTTTGCGCTTTTTTCCGTTGCTGTTTCTGATAGTATCGTTTGCCCTTGCAATTTCGATATCTACCGCTTGGTTTTGGTTGTCATAGGCAATAAAATGCCGTCCAGCAAGCTTGGTAACAACATACTCTTTTACCTTCTTCTTTCTTTCGTTTTCACTTAATCCGGTCAAAACATCACTATCAAGGTAAACGCCTATGCCGTAGTTTTTTCCGCTTACTCCAACGATTTCCCGCTCCGAAAACTGTACACCGCCCTCCTGGGTGGTGTTTTTTTCTGCCTTGGATTCCTGGGCGTTTTGCATCACCTGATTTGCCTCCACAGCAGATGCCAGCATCTCATCCCACATCTTGGATGCCTTTTCAAACTTTTCCTTGTTGGCACGCAGAACCTTCGCCTCGTCCGAATTGGAGCTGTACTGCTTGAGCAGGTTATCCGCCCACGCTATCAGATTGTCAAAAAAGTCTTTCACCTTTTCGGCAAAGCTCCTTTTCTCCTCCTCGGTCATGTTCTCCATCAGCTTTCTGGCTTCCTTGCTATTGGTCAGCATATCCTCACAAGCACGGGCAATCAGCTCATCCATAGCGGCCTCCTCGGTCACCTCCATATCCGGATGCAGCCTCCGCATCCGTGCCATCTCCTTTTGAATCATTTCCATTTGGGAAACACTTTCCTCTTTGGAAAGGGTGCGCAGAACCTCTTCCTTTAATGCAAGGTACCGCGTGGGCGCTTTTTCTTTCATCCAGTGGGTCACTTCATGAGAAAGCACCGGCACGATTGCCTCACTTACCAAATCCTTTTCCAGGATTCCATTCATTCCTGCATAGAGGTCCAGCTCAATGGTATTGGTTTCCGGATTGTAGAAACCGTTTGCGCCCTTCCGCTTTCCATTTTCCACCTTGCTCTGATAAAACCGGATGTTGATTCCTGTTGCCTGCGAGAATAATCTGGCAAACTTGACCGCTGCCCGTTGCCGACTGCTCAACCTATTCCAGTTCACCTTGCTGTCATCGGTGGTTTTGCTCTTGTAATCAATAACCGAATCATCAAAGGTTCCCTGCACAAACAAGGTCTTGCCTTGCTTTTGGGAAATCTCTTGGATGGCAGTTTCTCTGGCTCTCGCCTCAGCCTTCACCGTCGCCTTATAGATTTCTCCCACCTGACGTTCCGAAAGCGCGCCCTTGTTCTGCAGCATCACATCTATGGTGAAGTGGTGCTTTGCATACAACGTGGAAAGGTTAAAGGAATTTGCATAGTCCGTTACATCGGTTTTCCCATCGTCCAATTTCAAAAACAGGTTTGCATTCTCCTCGCTCATTTCCTCGGCATACGCAATCCTCCGCGCATCCCGCATAGAAAGCTTCAGCTCCTCCGGGGCAAATTCTCCATCATCGGTCACCACCTTGGTTTCTTCGCCCAGTTTGATGCCCCGAATTGCGCTTTGCTTTTTTCCTTCGCCGGCTTCTGTGTCTGGACCACTCGCAAGTTCCTCCGCTCGTCTGAGAGCCTTATTCTCCTTGCCGATTTCTGCAAGTGCCAGTTTGGTCTGCAGCGCAGTTCCTCTTTGCTCATCGGTTGTTTTGCGTTGTCCCATGCTCTGCTCTGCATCAGCCCCCGTATGATAATGCAATCTTCCCAACTGCAGGTCGCTGGCATTCTCCGCATTGATGCCCCGCTCGCTATATGTACCAAGCAAATTCTTGGCATCAGAGCCTTCCTGCGCCAAGCTTGCCAACTCAAACATTTCTGCAACCTTGTTGTTCTCTCGGATATTTTTCCCCATATCCTTGGCGTAGGCGTTTTCTCCAAAGGTGTTCACGCCGGTACCCACGCCTTCCAGCAAGCCGGCAGACAACGCACCCAGCAATCCGGAATGCGCAACCTCTCCCCATTCCACGTCGGTCATATCATTTTTGTCATAGTTCAGAGCAAGGTTTTCCAGGAACGGGGCGATGATTTCCTGCATGGACTCTTCCAATCCCTCCGCCGCCATCTTGGAACCATAGGTAAAGGCAAACCGTCCAAGCGCACTATCAATGCCGTTGGCAATGGCTTTGATGGACTTACCGGAAATTTTTCCGCCCAGTCCGCCAATACCACCCAGCAGGTATTGCATCCCCGCCTCGGCAATTCCCACGGCGGTAGAATACACTCTTGCCTGGTCTTTGTCCCAGCCAAGATTCAGTTTCTCCTGATATGCGCCGCCTGCGGCAGACGCCCCCATCAATCCGGTACCCACAATGGGTCCGGCAACCTGACCCACAACAGGAATCGCACCAACAGCCGCACCGGCAAGCAGAGACGGTGCCATATTGGCGGTGGTATTTGTCAAATCATATAACCAACCCCAACCTTCCGGCACTTCCTCCCTCACATACCCGGAGGCAATCTGCCCGACCGACCGAGGCAAATAATCAGCTTCCGTATTCATCCCCTTGCTGATACCTTGAGAAAACTGGTCCAATCCCGCCTCAACGGCAAATCCCAGCTGTTTCAGTACGGTATCCTTTTCCTCTGCAATTTTTTCGGCAATCCTGGCATTGATGCCTTCCTCCACAGAGTTCAGGTACCGGCTGGCACTCTCTTTATCACCCTTTCCCAAATAAGCGTAGTAATTCTCCCGCTCCTCATCGGTTCCGTACTTCTGCAGTCGATAAGAAGGATCCATTTTCTCCAGCTGTTCACCCTGCCTTTCCCGCATCCAGTCAGTTCCGGAGAGTTGCTTTTCGGTTTGTTTTTTCTGGATGATCTTTCCTTCCTGGGCATACTTTGCAAAGTCCGGGTCCTTGCGGATCTCCTCTGTCAACCGGATATTATCCTGCAGGTTTGCCGCACGGTTTCTGAAGGTCTTCTTTTCATCCACCAACCGATTCAGCTCATCCAGGCTTTGGTATCCGGAACCCTGCAAAAATTTCTGATACTCTGCCCGCATAGCATCCAGTTTTTTTCCATAGCCGCCATCGTGCATCAGGTCGCCCGGGCGGTGTTCCGCTTGGTTCTTTTTGTTGGTCAGCTTTTGAATGTTCGTATCATATTCTTTTGCCTTGGCAAGAATCCCTTCCAGAGAATCTAGTTCCGCCCCCAGCTCGTCCAGGTTGGCAGAGGTCATCTTTTCATATTCTTCATTGGCACGGCGGACACCCTCCTCATACGCCTCTGCGCTGTCATACTGGCCGTAGACTCTTGCAAGGTCATCCCAGTTGTCAAGAATATCCTGATAGCTCTTGGCAAGCTCACTCAAATCCGCACCGCCGTATTGGCTTTGATACTTCTGATACTGTGTGAGCCTTTTCTGCATTGCCTCAACTGCAGACCGGGTGTTCCGCATGGTTTCCTTCGGTTTCCATCCGGTATAGATGTCCCCTATGGTTTTACCCATAGAGGACAAATCTTGCTGCAGTGTATCAAAGCCAAAACTCTTTCTCTTTTCCAAATACGAATAATCTTTCACGCCGGGTGATGCTACGGCATTCCCTGCCTCTCCCGCTCTTTTTTTCTTTTGTTCATCATAAAGATAGGAATAGTCCTTGTAAGCCACGCTGGTTCCTCCTTACCATTTGCTCCATGATTCATTCTCTTTTAATTTTGTGAGATCCTTCCGGATGGATTTTGGCAACTCGTCAACCCTGTATGTTTGTCCATCACTGCCAACGACTACATCATTATTGTCCACTCCCCAGAACCAATTTTTCGTATCCTTTGTCTTGGTGTACGTCATATTTTCCAATACCGCATCCGTTTTTTCTCCAAGCTCCACCGCGTATGCCGCAGCTGCATCTCCGTATACGTTGGATGGGAGGGAAGCAATATATTTATTCAGCCCAGGCATTCCGCCCTCCTCATAGGCTTTTAATGCCCCTTGCATCTGGCTTTGTGTCGGCTCTTTCAAATTTCCGCCACCGCTACCGCTTCTGCTTCCTCCTCCGCCGCCGGAGCTTCTTGCCTGGCTTGCAGCAAACTGCCGTTCCCACTGGGAATCTTCCACCGCATCCCGCTCCTTCTGGTAATCAAAGTTCTGCTGTGCCCAGGCATCGCTGTTCTGCAGGCTTCCCATCTGCATTGCCTGATTCACTTTGGCGTTCCACTCTTCAAACTCTCTTGCATACTTGGTGTCTGCCAATCCTTGCATTGCCGTATAAAGATTTAACGCGTTTTGAACTTTCTGGCTGTTTTCATTGAGCTGCAGATTCGCATAGTTAAAGGCATTGTTGACCTTGTCTCGATACTCGTTGTACGCGTCGTTGTACATCAGGCTCCGGTTCTGGCTTGTCGCATCAAAGGCAGCCACCATCCGCTGATACTCCTGCGTATCTGCATCGCTGAGCATCGCAAGCTTCTGATACATATCCTGCCCCTCTGCCTGATAGGCATTAAGTGCCGTCTGATAATATTCCGGCAGATTGTTGTATGCGTCCTCGATAAGGGCATTGTACGCTTGGTTCCCCGCAGCAGTTGCATAGGTGCTCCCATATCCGCCGGTCAATGCCGATGCTTGACCAATGGTGTCCTCCATGGCAGTCTTTCCACTCTTCATTGCTCCCGCAAGCGCCTGCTGAAACAGCGGGTCGGTTTCTGCATCGTAGGAAAACTTGTCCCGATTTTCAATCTCTGCTATCATTGCCTCCACCCGGTCGGTGTAGGAGGTCCTTCCGCTCTGGATTTTTGCCAGCTGCTCGCTCAGGTACCGGTCCGCCTGCAGCACGGCGGTCGGCTTGGAAAAAGAACTATTCATCGTATATCGTGTGTTATCGCTGATGATGTTCTGGTTCCCCGCAACCTTCTCATAATTTGTCAGGTACCCTTCCGCTTTCTTTTGTGCTTGCACCTGTTCATCCGATGGCGAATGGGTAGAATTCATCATATCCCATATGTTCTGCGATATTCCTTTTGGCGGTATCGGTTCTGCCGCCGCGGTTGCGACGTTCCCTGTTTCCGTCGCTTTGCTGTTGGAACCTCCGTACAAGCTCCCCGTGGTCTGAGAGCCGGCAATACCATCTGCCGTCAATCCGTTCGCCTTCTGATACGCCGTCACCGCAGCTGCAGTCTTTGCTCCGTACACGCCATCGGCTCCCGACGAGCCCACATCATAGCCTGCATCCATCAACGCAGACTGCAGCTTTTTTACATCATCGCCCTTGCTCCCTGTTTTTAATACTGCCATCTTCACATCTCCTTTGTGTATTCTAAGTTTCCGGTTTCAAAGTTCACCGAGAACCGGTATTCTCTATCCAGCGCCGCCCGGAACGCTGCCGAGTTAATCACGTCCGGCACCGTCAGCGCCTTGCTTGCCATCTGCGCCATTGCATCCGTCCGCTCCTCGTTGCTCTTTGCAATGTCTGCACCAAGGCTCTCCAGCGTTCTCAGCAAATCCACAGACAGGTTTTCCTTGGATATGTTGGTCAAAATAAATTCCAACGTCTCCTTGAACTGTATCAAATAGCCGGTCAGCTCCGCCACCTGTTCCTCCGGCCGCTTTGCGGTAACATTCGGGAATGGCAACATATCAACCATTACACATCACTCCCCTGTTCTATAGTTTTGGTGATGGAATGAATCTTGCATCCGCCCTTTCCCACAATCTTGTATTTGAAATGGTCACACCGTTTGGGAATCACCGGCACAGAAAAACTTCTCGTCCCGCTCCCTGCCATATTGAATTTGTGCTCCCACTCCCCGCAGGAATCATACTGCAGATAAAAATCTACATTGGTTCCCACCTCAAGAGAAATCCGCAGATTGATTCTCGCTACATATTTGTGATCCGGAGAGGAATATCCAATCACCCCCGATTCCACATACCAGTCAAATTTCTCTTCTTTCCCTTTTTCCGGTACATCGTAGGGCATCGTTCCCCTCACCGACTTCATCATCTTGTCCTTGGCATCCACAAAATACAGGTCATCTTTGTGCCTGCAGAAGAACATTGCCTCCGCATCATCCTCTCTGCACCAGATGCCATTCTTGCAATCATAAACAAACAGGTGATGCTTGCCGGCTCTGTCCTTCATTGACAAATAGTATCTGTCCCCCACAACACCGGCAACCGCATCTTCATACCGCTCATCCCCCAACTCATCCGAAACACTATACGGAAGGCTCCCGCCATACCCGCAAACGCCGGTGGATGCCTTGTAGTATAAAATCTCATTCATAATCGCAAGACTTTGGTGGGACCCTTTCTGTACTCCTCTGCACTTGGTTTCCTTGGTCTGATGTCCGCCCGTTGCGCTGGGTGATATTTTAATCAAACTATCTTCTTTGAAGAACATCGGGTACCCAAGATAGGTAATCGCTCCGGTGAACTTTCCATCAGAGCCTACCGTTGCCGCCCAGGAATCGGTGGAAACGCCCTGGAAGCAATTCCAATTCTTCACATCCCCCAGCTTGCAGCAGTAAAGCTCGTGCCCGTCCTTCGAGCATCCCCACAATCGATTGTTGCACTCGGTGATGAATGCCATATCCGGCACTTTTCTTTCCGCCGTGAGCGTTTTATCTTTAATGGTAAGGTTCTTTCCTACTATCCCCGCAATCGTGATGCAATCGTCCGTTTTATCGATAATGCAGGTATTGGTTGAAACCCTTCCGTTTTCTTCCTCGTTTACAAAAACATTGGCAAGAGCATCCTCTCCGCTGTCGATGGTCAGCTTAATGCCGTCCCCTTTTTCAAATCCTGTTCCGATACCCGACGCCGCAATCTGTATATAGGTGGTCGCCACCGGCATCCAGATGGAAGTGGTTCCGGAGTACACCTTCAGGCTTGCCTTGCCCCCGTTTTCCGTCATCATATAGTCGCCATCCTTGGGCTCATTCTCTTCATAATACGCCGCATCGTGCCATACAACAGCGGAACCGTTTGCCTGACACATAGAAATCTCTATCTTCTTTCCTTTTTCGATGGTGCGGGCACATTCCATATATCCGCATTCTTCCTTGTCGGTGTTGTACCAAACCCGATCCGGCATAATGATTACGAATGCCCCCATCTTTGCCAGAGTTTTCTCCCCCTCTGTCAAGGCGATTCCCTTCAGCTCCTTCTCTTCCCCATTCACAAAAAGCCTCCGGTCATCAATCCATAAAAGTTCTTCCTTGTCAAGCATTCCCTGAGGGTTTTGAAAGGAACGAACAATCCCCCGATTCTGCCGCGGTGACAGAATCGGGAAATATTGGGAGGTCATATTCTTCATATCAAAGAACTGCCCCTCCCTGCAATGTATTTGATGGTTGTAGCCGCCAAAGCTACCGGTTACCTCTCTGTATTGCTCAACCTCTTGCAGCATAGGAAACAGCATACAATGACCTCCTCTTTCTATTATTTTGTTAATGCCCGGTGGAGCACCACCAAGAGCCACAGTTTGTCATCATTCAAGGCAAGACCGTTGCCGTCCCCTTGGATGATGCCGTTGTCTACTGCCCATTGTACCGCAGGCCTCGCCCACTCGGGCATATTCTCATCAATGTAGTTGTAAATCATCGGTTGTTCCTCCTCCTCGACCAACATCTTTTCAAACTCAGTCCACTTCCTCCAGTTGTTTGCCGACATGCTTCCGGGACAGTTCTTCCGGCTGGCGTCATAATGGCGCACCACCCGCTCCTTCGGGATACCAAGCTCTGCCATCAGCTCCCGCACCACGGTTGCCATATTTCGCATTGCTTTTTCATAATTGCCTCCGGCATTGATGCACAGCTCCACCCCGATACTGTTCTGGTTGGTGATGCCATATCTGCCTCTGCCGTCGCCGCAATGCCAGGTGTAATACTTGGTATAGTCGTTCACATACCAAACGGATGTGTCATCCACAAAGATGTCGGCGCTGCTGCCTCGATAACCGTTATCAAAATAGAGGTAGTGGCTCTCTGCGTCGGCTCCTGCAGATGGGTTCCCCGTATCGTGAATCACGATATAGCGGATGGGAGTGTTCCTGACCGAACGATTGTATGCAATCTGTTTCCGGAATCTGTCCATCAATACCCATCTCCCATCTGTTTCAGCTCGTCCTTGTATGTATCCGCTTCAATGGCAGCTTTGGTAAAGCTGTTATTGTGCCACCACGCCGTGACGGCACTGATAAATGTGGCAAGCAAGGATACAATCTGATAGATGTCATCCTCGGCAAAAGGCAGGACTTCCTTTCCTGCCACCGCCAGAATTTGATTCACCAACGCCAAAAAAAGTACGATAGTTCTCGCAATGGTATCTGCTTTGATTTTCATAAATGATTCCTCCTTAAACTTGATCGTGTGCCTGTTGGTTGAGATGCTTTTCAAGCCGATCGTGCGCCTTTGTGACATTGCCATTGCATTTCAGTTGCATCAATCCGTCCAATGCCGCAAGCATCGCATAACTCAACACGCACAGCTCATCTTTCAGTTCTTTGATATCTTTATTGTGTTGGGTCTGCAAGTCCTCAATTTTCTTTGGGTTTTTGTTTTGTTTTAACACCCACAAAACAATTCCCCATACAATCCCCAAAATCGTCAAAGCGGACGTTAATATTGTTGCCGCTTTGATAATGGTATCCCCCGATATATACACCGGTTATCCCTCTCCTTCCTCGGTTCCCCGCTCTTCATCTTTAATCTGCTCAACAAAAGCATTGTACTCCGCAAATTCTTCGGGCTTGGTATCTCTCTGCCGCAGAATGGCAAGCTCATCATCTACTGAGTAAACCGCGCGGATGCGATTGATAATCCGTTCCTTATAAGGAACTGTCGGCAGGCTTTCAACCTCCACCAAATCCTCCTCGGTCAGGTCCACATATACGCCATTGACACATTTTCGCATTATTCACACCCCCAAAGTTTTATTGTAGAAC
>JAFQIA010000018.1 GCA_017397725.1 Clostridia bacterium | reverse complement strand
TGTTAAAAACCTCCGTGATATTTTTTAGTAATGCGGTCGCCAAACCATTTACTATTATATCACGGAGGTTTTTCTCATGCTAAAGCTTTTTATTCTCCCCCGGTAAAACCGGGGGTTTATTTCCACGCCTAAAGGCACCAACTAAAAAAACCAAGGGCAAATGCCCTTGGTTTTTCTTCTTCCATTAGTCGGTCAGGTTGTCAAAATAGCCTTGAACCAGAACAATCGGGGTTCCCTTATCACCGGAACCGCTGGTCAAGTCACAGAGAGAACCAATCAAATCGGTCAATCGACGGGGAGTCGTTCCCTGAGATGCCATATTGCCTACAAGGTCGCCGTCCTTTTTGCGGATTGCCGCCTCAATTGCCTTTTTCAGTTCCTCACCCTTAAGGTCGGCGAAATCATTATCTGCCAGATACTTCAGTTTGAGCTCATTGGGAGTTCCCTCCAGACCACTGGTATAGGCAGGGGAAACAATCGGGTCTGCAAGCTCCCAAATCTTGCCTTGAGGGTCCTTAAATGCACCATCGCCGTAAACCATTACTTCCATATGCTTGCCGGTTCTCTTTAAGAACTGCTCTTGCATTGCATTCACCATATCAAAACAATCCTGCGGGAACAGTTTTACCGTATCCTCGGTGGATTTGTTAGAGCCAAGCAATCCATATTTTTCATTAAAACCACTGCCGTTGATGGATTGATTCAAAATCTCGTCCAGACCAACCACACGCTTTGCACCTGCCGCTTTCAAAATCCGCTTGGTGCGGGCACGGCTGTGAATATCGCAGTTCAATACGCTGTCAGTATAATTCAGAATCACACGGGGGTCATTGGCAAGGATAATTTCCGCCTCTGCGCCACAAGAGCGAATCAAATCGCCATAATACTGAATATAATCGACACCAGTAAAGGGATGGGGATTCTCTCCAAACAATTCCCGATATTTTGCCTCGGTCAAAACATCAGAATAAGGATTGATGCCAGCCTCATCCAACTGGTCCAAAGAAACCAATGCGTTTCCAACCTCATCGCTGGGGTAGTTCAGCATCAACACAATCTTCTTTGCACCCTTTGCAATACCACGCAAGCAGATTGCAAAACGGTTCCGGCTCAAAATCGGGAAAATAACACCAATAGTTTCACCGCCCAGTTTTGCCTTCACATCTTCAGCGATAGCGTCTACGGATGCATAATTTCCCTGTGCACGTGCAACCACTGACTCGGTAACTGCAACAACATCACGGTTACGAAGCGCAAAGCCTTCTGCCTCTGCCGCCTCAATCACGCTGTTTACAACAATTGCGGCAATATCATCACCCTCACGGATGATAGGACAACGAATACCTCTTGAAACTGTACCGGTTTTTCTTTCCATAAAAAATTCCTCCCGATTCTTGACATTTGAAATCATTCTTATTATAATACAACCATATCCATTAGTAAAGTAGATAAAACTTACAACAGTAATAAGAGGTGCTTATATGAAGACTAAGCTTGATTATTATCGTATTTTTTACGAAACCGCAAGGCACGCCTCGTTTTCTACCGCTGCAAAGCATCTTTATATTTCCCAATCTGCCATCTCTCAATGCATCCGACAAATGGAACAGGATTTGGGAACACAACTTTTTTTGCGTTCACGGCGCGGGATCTCCTTAACCAGAGAAGGGTTGTTGCTTTTTCAAAAAGTAGAAAGTGCAATGCAATCCATTGAGCAGGGCGAAACTTTATTGGCAAGGCTACACCATCTGGACAGCGGCGCTTTGATGCTTGCTGCCGGTGATACCATCACCACCCATTATCTGCTCCCGTATCTGGAGCAATTTCACGCAACCTATCCCAAAATCCGTATTGAGATGGCAAACTCCTATTCTTCCCAAATGTTAGAAATTGTGAAAGAGGGAAAAGCGGAACTTGCTTTTGTCAATCTTCCGTTTGAGGACGATGAGCTTTGTATCGAACCTTGTCTGGAAATTCATGATGTTTTTGTGTGCGGTCCTGACCACCCTGTGAAATCAAGCTACTCTTGGAAAGAAATTGCGGAAGAACCGCTGATTCTTTTAGAAAACAATTCTACCACCCGACGTTCTCTCAATCAGGCTTTTGAGAAAAAAAACATCCCCTTAAAGCCGCAAATTGAGGTAGCTGCACACGACCTTTTATTGCGGCTGACGTCCATCCACTTGGGGGTTTCCTGTGTCATTGAAGAATTTTCCAAAGAAAGTTTCAAGCAAGGTTTGGTGCGCAAAATGCCGCTCACTCCCGCGCTGCCCCCACGCAGTATTGGGTATGCGTATCTTCGCAGCACTCCTTTATCCCTTGCAGCAAAAGCCTTTCTGGAGCTTATCAGCCCAAATCAGGTTTAATGCTATAAAAAACTCCTTGCAATTTTTTGCAAGGAGTTTTTTTACACTTATTTATCAAGCGGCTTCATTGTGGGGAAGAGCAGTACATCACGGATAGAAGAGCTACCGGTGAGCAGCATTACCAGTCGGTCGATGCCGATGCCCAGACCGCCTGTGGGGGGAAGTCCATATTCCAGCGCATTGACATAATCTTCATCCATCATATTTGCCTCATCATCGCCCTTTTCACGCTTTTCCACCTGTTTCTGGAAACGCTCTTTCTGGTCGATGGGGTCATTCAGCTCGGAGAATGCGTTGCCGTATTCTCTACCCATAATGAATACTTCAAAACGCTCGGTAAAGTCAGGGTTATCCGCATAGCGTTTTGCCAGGGGAGAAATCTCCACAGGGTATTCGATGATAAAGGTAGGCTGAACCAGTTTTTCCTCTACTCTTTCTTCAAAGACAAGAGCAATAATTTCGCCCTTGGAAAGGGGTTCTGCATCCTCATCAAATTCAATACCCAGAGATTTTGCCATTTCCTCTGCCTCTTTAGCATCCTTGGCGTTATGGAAATCCACACCGGTATACTTGGTGATCGCATCAGTCATGGTGATTCTTTCCCAAGGAGAGCCAAGATCAAGGTCTTGTCCCTCATAAGTAATCTGGGTGGTTCCAAGTACTTCCTGTGCAACAGTACGAACCATATCCTCAGTCAGGTTCATCATATCCTCAAAATCAGCATACGCCTGATACATCTCAATACTGGTGAACTCAGGGTTGTGCTTGATATCCATACCCTCGTTACGGAAGAGTCTACCCATCTCGTAAACCTTTTCAAAACCGCCAACGACCAGACGCTTTAAGTAAAGCTCCGGTGCAATACGCAGATACATATCAATATCCAGCGTGTTGTGGTGGGTGATAAAGGGCCGTGCGGCTGCACCGCCGGGGATGGTATTGAGAATGGGGGTTTCTACCTCCATATAACCACGAGCATCCAGATAATTACGGATTGCAGTCATAATCCGGCTACGCAGTTGGAAGGTCCGCTTTACATCCGGATTCATAATCAAATCCACATACCGCTGACGGTAACGCAGATCGGTATTGGTCAAGCCGTGGAATTTTTCCGGCAGCGGACGCAAAGACTTGCTGAGCAGTTTTACCTCAGTCGTGCGGATAGAAATTTCACCTTTTTGGGTGGTGAAAACTTCACCGGTAACACCAACGATATCACCGATATCCAATTTCTTATATTTCTTGTAAGGCTCTTCGCCCATTTCATCCCTTTTTACGCAAAGCTGAATTTTGCCTTTGCCGTCCTGCAAATCTGCAAAAGACATTTTGCCCATCACACGCTTGGACATCAAGCGGCCGGCTACAACCACCGTTTTGCCCTCAAAATCCGCATAATTTTCTACGACATCTGCGGTATGGTGTTGCTGGTCAAACTTCGTAACATCAAACGGGTTTTCCCCTTCTGCTTGCAAATTTGCCAATTTCTCTCTGCGGATTTTTAAGACTTCATTCAATTCCTTTTCCGCAGAAACCTGTCCGTTATTTTGCTGCATCTGTTCGCTCATTGCTTGCATCCTTTCTGTTTTATCCTTATTCAATCGCAAGAATCTGATAAACAGCCGGACCATCCGGTGTATCAATCTGCGCCTGTTCCCCTACGCCTTTACCCTTGATCGCCAAGAAAAGCGGACACTCATTGGAGATGGTTTTTTCGTCATCATTGGTGGGGTCAGCCTCGGTAGAACCGACGATGGTGTACCATTCCTTTTCATCAAATTCTACGTCCAGAATCTGTACACGGGTACCGATGCCAACCTTGGTTCTGTCAATATCATCAGCATCAATGACAATGACATTTTTCAGCATAGTTTCCAGTTCGCTGATGCGAATTTCAACCTGTGCCTGTTCATTCTTTGCCTCGTCATATTCCGAGTTCTCAGAAAGGTCACCAAAACCAAGTGCAACCTTGATTTTTTCAGATACTTCCTTTCTTTTTTTGGTTTTTAAATATTCCAGTTCATCCTCCAGTTTTTTCAAGCCGTCAACTGTAAGTGTGGTTTTCTTCTCCATGATTTTTTGAACCTCCGTTTTGATTACACATATTCCAATATTATACTCATTTTCTATCTTCTTGTCAACCGTTTTTTCCCTTGCATCCAGAATGTGGGAGGAGAATCCGCCCACGGGATCTCCAAGTCCTGAAAAAACAGCCGTTGATTTACCTGATATTCCTGTAAATCCAGAAAAACTTCCATCCCGTCTATGGGATTTTCATCCCCGATTTTAAGGCTCCCCCCATCCAAATCAATCAGAATCGGAGTCGTCAGTATCGCATCATATCCCCTGACTTGAGGTTCAAACCCATAATCGTTACAGATTCGATCCGCAAGCTCTTGTGCCTTTGTTTTTTCCTCGGTGCAAATCACAAGCGCCTCCACCCAAGGGCAAATGGCATCAACGACGGGTTCATCCATTTCCGTAAGCGTTCGGCTTTTTAAGCAGACTTTTTTCCCTTTGATTCGCTCACGAAAGGAAAAAACACACAGTTTCATCACTTGCGGGGTGATTGGCAAAATGATTCCGCCATTTTCTTCTTCATTGAGGGAGAGCATCTGCGTAGTTTCTCCGTCAGGAGCTATTCCATCACAATGCAGTCGGGAAAGAAATCGCTTTCCACGCTCATAAATCAAACGGCGAAAACCCAATGGCAACCGCAACAATTCCTCGGCTGTCCATACAAGTTCCGCCACCTTGATTTCTGCTTGTGTAACAAATTCTTCTTTCAATAAGACCGGACTTTGAAGTTTTTTCCAGAATCCGGTTTTTTCTTGCCGCACCGTAAGAATTCCAATGCGTATCACCGATTCAGCCACTCCATTGCCGCCTGCATCTGGATATCCTCTGAAAGGGGCAAATCCGACAATCTTGCATATTTTTCCCATTCCATAGAAATTTCCTCATCCGGCGTAATGCCGGTTTCATGGATACAGATTCCATTGGGCGTGAAATAACGGGCGTGGGTCACCGAAAGAACCGATTCTTCTCCCACTTGGAAAACCTCCTGCACAACGCCCTTGCCATAGGTTTTTTCCCCAATATGATGAGCAAGTCCGTGGTCCTTCAGGGCACCGGTCAAAATCTCGCTGGCAGAGGCACTGCCCGGATTGGTAAGCACCACAATCGGCAAGTTCACGCAACTCCCATAGGCATTGTATTCCACTCGCTCATTTTCTTTATTCATGGTATAAACAATCAGCTTATCTGCCGGAATAAACATATTCGCAATTTCTGCCGCCTCGTCCATCAAACCGCCGGGGTTATTTCTAAGGTCGATAACCAGTTGTTTCATTCCTTTTTCCGCGTTTTCCCGATAGGCTTCTGCAAATAGGTCCGCAGTACCCTCCACAAACTGGGTGATTCGGATGCAAGCAATGGAATTGGTCAGCATCTCGCTTTCCACACTGGGAATCACAATTTCTTCCCGTGTTAATTCCAGATTTTCTGTGTTTTTACTACCCTTGCGAAGAATGGTAATCTCAACGGTTGTTCCCGCCTCGCCACGCATTTGCTGTACCGCATCATCAATTTGCTGACCTGTAAAGGGGGTTCCGTTTACAGCAAGGATTTTATCACCGGTGGTAAGCCCTGCTTTTTCAGCAGGTGTTCCTGCAATAGGCGACACAATCTCGATGGTGTTATCTTCTTCGTTCGCCTCGATATAGATACCGATGCCGTGGTAGTTTCCCTCTATCTGTTCCATATATTCTTTTGCAGAATCTCCCCATAAATAACGGGTATACGGATCTTCGGTCGCAATGGCAATCCCCTCCAAAGCAGTATTTACATACTGCTCCGGTTCTACATCATCATAATATTCTTTTTGAATCAACTTACTTATTACCGAAAACTGCAGAAAACCCTCCCATTCTGTAAAGCCAAATGGGTTTACAGCTCCGATAGAAACCACCGCTGTTACAATCACCAAGGCAACAGCACAAAACACCAAAACAGATTTTTTGATATACACCAAGAGCCCTCTCTTTCCTGTTTTGAATTAGAAGAATTGCATGGGGTCAACCGGGGTTCCGTCAATCAGCACTTCAAAGTGCAGGTGTGGACCGGTGGAATTTCCAGTAGAACCCACTCTACCAATTTGTTGGCCCTGACTCACCTTAGCACCCTTGGATACGAGAATAGCACTCATATGTCCATAAAGGGTATTCACGCCGTTTCCATGGCTGATAATCACACAGTTTCCATACCCGCCATTATATTCTGCCAGAATTACCGTTCCACCTTTTGCCGCCCAGATGGGTTCCCCTTGAGATGCACCCACGTCGGTACCCGTATGGGGACGCAGAACACCAGTAACTGGATTCACACGGTTGGGTGAAAAAGGGCTGGTGATATACCAACTGGGGGTCGGCCATAACAAGCCGCCGCTTCCAACCTTGCTCAAGTCCGCTTTCCCTGTGGAGGTAATGCCTGCACGGTTCTTGGCAGCCTCTTTCTCCCTTGCTTGTGCATCTAAGTAAGCCTCATACTTTTGGCGGTCATTCTGCAGCTCCTTCATATAGGAGCTTGCCTCTTCCTTCTTTGCCTCCAACTCGGTCAGAGCGGTTTCCAGTTCTGCTTTTTCCGCCTCCTGCTTTACTTTCAGTTCTTCCATTTCTGCACGGCGGGTCTTGATTTCCTCTTTGATACGCCGCATAGAATCCAAGACGTTATTATCGTATTCAGCAATTTCTTGCGCTATGACAACCCTGTCAATGAAATCCGAAAAGCTGGTGGCAGAAAAAATCAAATCCAGATAGGAGGTGCTTCCTTTTTCGCAGACAACTGCCATCCGTTTTTTGAATTTTTCCATCTGATTAAGCTCTGCCTCTTCTGCGGCAATCAGCTCCTCATCCAGCGCCTTCATCTCTTCTTCCATTGTTTTGAGAGATTCCTCCAGATGAAATACGCGGTCCGTTGCTGCATTTAATTGGCGTTCTAACTCTTTTACTTGTGCGATTGCTTCTTGTTCTTCCTTCTTCATTTGCTCCAGCTTTGCATCGGTGGGAGCACCATAAACAACCGAAAGAAGCAGCGGGCCAACGATTCCTAAGAGAAACATACACGCAATGATCGCTGCAATAATCTTTACTCCTTTTTTATTCATCGTTCACGCTCCTATACTTTCAAATGCTTGCGGATAGAAATTCCGCTTCCGATAAATCCAATCCCGATGCCGATTCCCAAAAAGGTGGTTGCAAGGGTCGGCCATATCTGTTCTAAGGACAAAAGCAACGGTTGTTCCATGCCCGGGAAGACGGTTGTCGCCGAGCGCAACAACAGGAAATATCCCGCAAAGGTTAATCCGCAAGCCAGCATTGCACCCAAAATCCCCAAAAAGATACCCTCAATCATAAAGGGGCCACGGATATAGGAATTGGATGCGCCCACAAAGCGCATAATGTCTACCTCTCCGCTACGGGAAATCAACCCAATCCGAATGGTATTGGCAATGATAAACATCGCAATCAAAACAAGCAGCAGCATCAACCAAAGTCCTACCTGACGTACCACATTGGATACTGCCTGAATTTTATCTACCAAATCCTGACGGTTTACCACTTCATCTACACCGGGGACACGCGCCGCAAGGCTTGCCACCTGAGAAGTGCTCGCAATCTGGGTGACGGTAAGGATATAGGAATCCCGAACGATGTTATCCTTTTCTAAATCCTCTAACATATACTCCTGACCTGCATAGGTTGTTTCTTTGGTTCTCTTTACTCGCTCCTCTTTGGAGAAAAAGGTAACCGCCGACACATCCGGAATCCCTGCAAGCTCACTCTGGATGCGGTTGAGGTTGGTTCCACTGACATCATTTTTCAGGTACACATTAACCTCGCATTGCTGCTCTACCTGAGAAATCCACGCATTCAGGTTCATCAATGCCAGTTGAAAAATCCCCAACAGTATCAAGCTTGCCGCAACGATTCCAATGGAGGCCGCACTCATCAATTTATTGTTCCAGATATTTTTTCCCCCTTGAGAGAAAAAATAACGCAATGCTCTAAACAAGCTGATACCCCCCTTGCTCTGCGTCACGAATCAATCGGCCCTTTTCCAGTGTCAATACCCGTTTTTGCATCCGGTTCACCAATTCCCGTGCATGGGTTGCCACAAGCACAGTAGTTCCCAACCGGTTGATACGCTCCAGCAGCTCCATAATCTCGTCCGAGGTTTCAGGGTCCAGATTTCCCGTAGGCTCGTCCGCAATCAAAAGGGGCGGGTTGTTCACCAAGGCGCGCGCCATAGAAACTCTCTGCTGTTCACCGCCGGAGAGCTGACCGGGTTTTGCATCTGCTTTGTCCTCAAGTCCTACCAAGGACAACACCTGCGGTACAATGTGCCGGATTTTTCTGGGGCTTGCACCTACCACCTGCATGGCAAAGGCAATGTTTTCATACACGGTGCGGTCAGGAAGCAAGCGGAAGTCCTGAAATACCACACCGATTCCGCGCCGGAATTTGGGGATATTTCTTCCCCGAAGCTTTTTCACGTCCTGACCATTGATGAGGACCTGTCCATCGTCTGCTACCTCTTCCCGCAGGAGAAGCTTCATCAGGGTGCTTTTTCCTGCTCCGGTTGCACCAATCAAGAAAACAAATTCGCCTTTTTCAATTTTCACACTAAGATTCTGCAGAGCATGAACCTCAGTTTGGGGATATACTTTGGTTACATTTCGAATTTCAATCATTGCTTTCACCGTCCTCTAATAACAACACAAGCGGAGCCAAAGCTCCGCTATGTTTTTAGTTATATTCTTGTGGGCTCCGAGGTAAGGTACTTGTTTACCATCATTGCCACCTTAAAGATGATTGCATCATCAAATTCACGCAAGTCAAGACCGGTCAGCTTTTTGATCTTGTCCAACCGATAAACCAAGGTGTTTCTGTGTACAAAGAGCTTTCTGGAGGTTTCGGAAACATTCAGGTTATTCTCAAAGAACTTTTGAATTGTGCCAATGGTTTCCTGATCCAGCACATTGATAGATTCTTTCTTGAATACTTCTTTTAAGAACAACTCACACAAGGTAGTAGGCAGCTGATAAATCAAGCGACCAATCCCCAGATTGTCATAGCTGATGATATTCTTCTCGGTATCAAAGACCTTGCCAACCTCCAATGCGATTCTGGATTCTCTGTATGCCTGTGCAAGCTCCTGAATATTCCGCACTACTGTGGAGATACCCACCGAAACAGAAATCATCTCTTCTGCCTCCAAGGTATCTACGATATTCTGTGCAGCCTGAAGAATCTCCTCTTTAGAAACTTCATATCTGTATTCCTTGATGACAACACAATCGGTATCGTCAATACGAATCACAAAATCTTGATTTCTGTCAGGGAACAGACTTCTCAAAACATCCATGGCAGCATTCTCAGACCGTCTGTGGGCACGAATCAAATAAACCACGCGGGTAGCATCTACATTAAGGTGCAGTTCTCGTGTGCGGTAGAGCACATCTCCGGGAAGAATGTTGTCCACAATAATATTTTTGATAAAGCTGTTGCGGTCATACTTTTCATCATAGTACTGCTTTACCGTCAAAAAGTGCATACCCAAAAATCCACAAGCACTTCTTGCAGCCTCATCATCGCCTTCACAGAATACAATGTATTCGTTTTTATTAAAGGTTTCAATTCTCTTGTAGCTGACACCTGCGACGATCTTTACATCACCGCTGCCATCAAATACAGTGAATATATTATCAATGGTACTGCCGATGCGTCCTTCCTCACTACACGCAATGACAGTCTCTGTATCATCCAAAATACCAATCACACGGCGAAAATCCTTTTTCAACTGTGTCAACGCATTTTGAAACAATCTGTTCTGCATATAAAATGCCACCTCCAAAAATATCGCAAGAAATGGATATACTTTATACTATTATAACCCTTCTTTTGTCAAAATGCAAGGAATTTACAAAAATTTTACATAAAAAATATGAAAACCCCACCAAAAACTCCCTTTGGGGATGGTAGGGTCTTCTTATTTTCGACTTTCAGGACACAGAATACTGTTTGCCCGTATGGTCAATGGCATAATTTTCCGTTAGAATCAGTTCCGAAATCGGTACAAAGCAATAGCCGTCCTCCTGCAATTTTTCAATGATTTCAGGTAATGCCTCTGGGGTATGCAATGCCGCATTATGGAAGAGTACAATCCCGCCGGGTGCCGCTTTGTCTGTCACCCGTTTGGTAATCTCCTTTGCAGTCAAATCCTTCCAGTCCAAGCTGTCATTGTGCGAAACAAACATCGAAGTTTCGTTTTTACCAAATGGAGGTTTACTAATGAAAAAGCATTTGAATGACCCAGGACTGCAGCACTTTATGAATACTGTGGCAAAAAATGTTCATCTCATTCGAAAAAGATCTTACTTGTCCGTCAGAAACTTTGCAAACGAAATTGGAATTGGTAACAGCACTCTTTTGGATCTTGAAGGTGGAGTCGGAAACCCTACCCTTAAAACTATATACCAGATTATGGAATATTGCAAGATCTCTCCAAAAGAAATTTTTGTAGGATATGATGCTGAAACCTCTTTTTCAACTATATCCTCACTCGTCGAAACTTTGCGCAAACACGCATTGGAGTGCTCTGCCATGGCAGACTTCCTGGAAGAAAGTTTTTCCAAATAATAAAGGGCGGCATTATGCCGCCCTTTATTATGCACTACATTTCCGCGTCGCCAAAAAATCTTCCACTACTGCCCGCAAGTGTACCAAATCCAGCTCTTCATCATTGCATATTTTAACAAGCTCTTCCACTTCCTTCTTTTCCAGGGAAACATCTTCTATCCTCGCTCTTTCCGTTTCACCCTCATATGCAGCAATTCCATATGAAATATATTTCACCTGCACAGCATCTTCAACCACATATTCCCCCTGAATGAGTTGGTATCTTACCATTAATATATGCCTCCGTTTCTATTATTGTTGCAATAACAATTATAAACCCGCTCCATGTCGAAGTCGATATGATATATCATTCTTCTGAACTGCTATGGCACACTATTCCTTTTTTCATCATTTCTTTAAGAGTTCCGCAAAGCGTTTCAATACCACCAAGACCCACAGCTTGTCATCCGTCAGCGCAAGACCGTTGCCGTCCCCTTGGATGATACCGTTGTCTACTGCCCACTGTACCGATTCTCTTGCCCACTCCGGCATATTTTTATCAATGTAATTGTAAATCATTTCCGATTTCTCTCCTTCTGGATAATTTGGTCTCAAAAACTTTGTACCGGGAAGAGCCGACGCATAATAACTCTTCTTGTGTACGCCTCCGCCATTGGCAATGACACTGCTTCCGCCATCGGTGTTACCTTCCACGGTTTCAAAATAATCTCCGTCAGCTTTTACCACAATTCCAGTGTGCGCAAATTCTTTTTTGCGATAAAATACCACAATGTCTCCCCGCTTGGGTTGGTTGTGCTGTTCAAAGAGCGTAGCAATCTTTGGACAATAGGTGAATGGGTAATGCTTTAGGAGTTTTTTCGCAACATCCTCTCCAAAGGCTTTTGTAAAACACCACGTCACAAAAATCGCACACCAGGGTTGGCCTTGCCAGCTCGGGCGGATATCCTCCCAATACTTGGTGTAATTCCTCCCTCCGGCATTGGCAGTCTTCTCATAAAGCGCACATCTGTCCGCCTTTTCCAGATATCCAACCTCGTTCAGTGCAATATTGATTAGTTTTTCAATACTCATACCGCACCACCTCCAACCTCAGAAACAGCCTGCAGCGCTTTATCAATCAATCGAAATAATCGGTTCAGAGACGTAGCTGCCTCCGCACGATTGATAGGGTCCTCCGGATAGAACTTTCTGTATCCGTCACCATGCATCAGACCCAAGCAACCTGCAGATACGACATCCTTAAAGAACCAATCGTCCTCTTGGACATCATCGTATCGACTGCACTCGCCGCATGGCTTAGCAATCGCCGCTTCCGGAACTGCTATTTGAAGGAGCTGCACGCACAAATGATACACTCGTACCAAAGTAGCGGCCAACTCACATCTAGCAACTGCTTTTTGAGGTTCAAACAAATTCTCTCCGGTTCCGTGCATAATTCCATTGGCACATATCATCAAGATTGCATCATTATAGTACGCATCGCCTTTCACGTCCATGAACTTTTCTTTGCAATCTCTCGCTCCGAATAACTTTATTTCCGAACCCGTCTTGCCCATTTGCCGCATGGTTTTCATAAAAGCATTGCTTAAGCTTGCCATATTGCTCAGCGCCCTCTGAATCACCAGCGCCAAATCCCCGCGAATCAAAGAGTCATAGGGCTCGAATGTCTTTTCGGTAGTTCCTTGCATCAATCCGGAAAAGGCTGCAGCTCGCACCTCATCATAGAACCAATCTGATTCAAAAACATCTTCGAACGGCATCGGCATATCTTCAAAAATCGGCAAGTATACCTGGTCAATATAGGTAACCGGTATGGTGGAGTTTCCGCCATCCTCATAATCTTCACCCCAAGAATTTCGGAAAGCAAAGATTTGGGTTCCCCTGCGCGCCTTTTTATGTACCCAAGAATCATCCCATCCGTAAACAACAAAGGCATGTCCTACTGCAAAATAGTCATAAGAAGCAACAACCAATGGCACTTGATATTCAAGCAGAGCTCGTTTCATTGCTTCTACTTTTTTACTCTCCAGCGCATAGTTAAGACTTACAAATCCTTTCAACTTGCGTTTGCTCCCAAGCTCGGGTAAATCTGGTCGGCTCTCTACATAGCTGCGCATCTGCGGCATCTCTTCCAAAACGTCAAACACACTCTCCGGTATAAACCCTATCTTCATAACACCCTTTAGAGCTTGCTCCAGAATCATTCCAGGACCATTGTATCCATTTCGGCATTCAGGGTTTCCATATATGTAGCCCGTTGACCATCGGGTTCTCTCTCCTGCATCCTTGAAGTGGTGGCACGCTTTTGCAACCGCAAGGGCGAACGCTGGGCAAGCGCTGATTTGTCCTTGGTCAAGCACGTCTGCCCATTCATCAATGGGTAGCATAAATTTTGATGGAAGCTTTTCTTCACCACTTGCACAACAAGTGAAAAAGTCGTAATCCCGAACTCCGCCAGTGGATGGTTTTAATCCGTAAGCGCCCATCAATACCCTGCCTCCCTCAGCTCGTCCTTGTATGTATCCGCTTCAATGGCAGCTTTGGTAAAGCTGTTGTTGTGCCACCACGCCGTGACGGCACTGATCAATGTGGCAAGCAAGGATACAATCTGATAGATGTCATCCTCGGCAAAAGGCAGGACTTCCTTTCCTGCCGCCGCCAGAATTTGATTCACCAGCGCCAAAAAAAGTACGATAGTTCTCGCAATGGTATCTGCTTTGATTTTCATAAATGATTCCTCCTATTTGTGATATTCTTCCAAGTTATCGATGCGCCGCTTGATAGATTTTAAGGTTTCGTTTTCCACCGCATCTTTCTCTTCAAGGTCATATACTCGTTCGATGACCTGATTGTGTTTTTCTACCTTCTTCTCCAACTGCTCAATCCGGTAGTTGGTCAGCTTGTTGGCGGTGAGAATGCCGGCCAAGGAACCGATAAAAGTGCCCGCAAGTGAGAGCAGGGCGACCAAAAGCTCCGTTGTCACTCTTCAGCCACCCCGCTTTCCTCTGTTTCCCGTTCTTCTGCCTTGATCCGCTCGACAAACGCATGATACTCCGCAAATTCTTCGGGCTTGGTATCTCTCTGCCGCAGAATGGCAAGCTCATCATCTACTGAGTAAACCGCACGGATGCGATTGATAATCCGTTCCTTATAAGGAACTGTCGGCAGGCTTTCAACCTCCACCAAATCCTCCTCGGTCAGGTCCACATATACGCCATTGACACATTTTCGCATTATTCACACCCCCAAAGTTTTATTGTAGAAC
>JAFQIA010000017.1 GCA_017397725.1 Clostridia bacterium | reverse complement strand
TATGATTAACGAAATCGTGCATTTTAAGAGCGGATTCCGCGTGCTTATCTACATACCGGCAGTCATTCCCGGAATTGCAGCAATGCTGATGTGGTACTTTATGTACTATCCGGACCAGACCGGACTTTTGAATATGGTTCTTTCTAAATTTGGTGTAGAACCTTATCAATGGCTGAACGACCCGGACTTTAGTATCTTAGGTATCGTTATCTATATGACATGGAAAGGCTTTGCAGGCACGATGTTACTTTACTACGCATCCCTGCAGGGCGTATCGGTAGAACTTTATGAGGCGGCAATGATTGATGGTGCCGGACCTTTCAGAAGATTGTGGCATGTAACCAGACCTGCCATTGAAGGTCTGTTACTTTTGAATCTGGTAAGACAGATTATCAGCGTGTTCCAGGTTATGGAACAACCCCTTGCCATGACCGGCGGCGGACCCAATGGGGCATCGACCTCTCTTTCGTATCAGCTGTATCAGTACGGCTTTAATAGCGGAGGAAAGGGAACCGGTCAGGCAATGGCGCTTGGTGTCATTATCTTTATGATATTGATTGTATTTACCATCTTCTACTTCTGGCTGAACAGAAAAGTAGAGGACAGATATTAAAAGGAGGGCTCAAGGTATGAAAAACTTCAAAGACAAGCAAGCGGGCGTATTGAGCCACTCTGATTTGAAAACCACCTACGGAAAGACTTTGTATTGGATTTTCTTCTCTTTGTTGGTGGTAGTAGCATTGATTGCGGTCATTCCTGCAATATGGACCATTCTGACATCCTTTAAGGATACCCAGGAGATTTATGCAGCATTCAGTTTTTTCCCACAGGATATGAGCCTTGGCAAAATGTCAAGCCGATTGAGTGAATCCTGGAACGCATTACAGTTGGGTAGCTCCTTTATTAACACCATCGTAATGTCCATGGGCAGTCTTGCGGTTCATGTTGTAGTTTGCGGCTTTGGCGGATATGTGATTTCTAAGCTGAAGCCCACAGGAACCAAACTGATTTTCACCTTGGTAGTATGGACCATGATGATGCCCGGTCAGGTGAGAATGGTGCCCAACTATATTTCTTGGTTACACTTCCCCTTTGCATCGGATAACGGACTTGGCGTGAGCTTACTTGACACCTTCTGGCCTATGTGGCTGAATGCAGGTGCGGATACCTTTGCGGTACTCTTGTTTAAGAACGCCTTTGATGGACTTTCCAACTCCTATGTGGAGGCGGCAAAATTAGACGGCTGCAGCAACTATGGGGTATTTTTCAAGATTATGCTCCCCTTGGCATTGCCGGTGATTATCTTCCAGTCCATCAACGTGTTGAGTGCGGCTTGGTCCGACTTCTTCACCCCGCTGTTGGTACTGGACAAAAATGCGGTGGTACCTCTTAAAGTTTACCGCCTGCAAGGCGACAATTCCATTGAGATGAACACCTACTTTATGGCGTTGGTGTTTGCATCCATTCCGCCTTTCATCATCTTTGCATTTTTCCAAAGACAGATTCTCGGTGGCATCAATGTGGGAGGCGTAAAAGGTTAACAAGATATAAATATGGAATACGATTTAATGAGATACCGTTGTGATAACGGAAGGATTGGTTTC
This sequence comes from Clostridia bacterium, assembly GCA_017397725.1. Taxonomy (GTDB): domain Bacteria; phylum Bacillota; class Clostridia; order Monoglobales; family Monoglobaceae; genus Ructibacterium. The sequence goes on along the minus strand of JAFQIA010000017.1, from coordinate 88,404 downwards.
GTATGCAACCCGCTCTATTAAGGGAAGAGACTTACTTCGGCGCAGTCGGAACCAAAGGTTCCGAACGCCTCAACTTTTAATTAATTTAATAGATTAGAAATCAGATGTTTATGTCTGGTTTCTTTCTTTTTCTTTGTTTAAAAACCTGTAAAATGAAGTTGGTTTAAGTCCAAGAAGCTCCATTGCAGATTTTGCTGATATAGTTTTAGCTTTATAATCTGCGATGACAATATCCCAATTTTCAGGTTTCTGAAGCTTAGGTCTGCCGAGATGCTTTCCTTGTTTTTTCGCAGCTAAAATTCCGGATGCTTGACGTTCTCTGATTGACTCTCTTTCTTGTTGGGCAACGCTTGAGATGACCTCTATGAGAATATTATTTACCATTTCAAGTATCCATTCCTGACCGTCAAAGTCTACCAATGTAGTTGGCAAATCAAGGATTTTAAGCCTGATTTTATGTTCTTTGAACCATTGCAATTCTCTTTGAATATCGGATTTTCGCCTGCTTAGCCTATCTATTGATTGAATATATAGGGTATCTCCGCTTCTAAGCATAGTGTTCTTTAGAGCCTGATATCCAACTCTTTCTAAATCCTTTCCACTCTCTTTATCACAAATGATTTCTCTCTCATCAGCACCAAGCTTTTTGAAGGCTTCTATCTGCCTGTCGAGATGTTGGCTTTGCGAAGACACTCGTGCGTAATAAAAGGTTTTATTATTCATAATGATTTCCTTTCTACATTGCACCTAATTTCTATAATGTCATCATCATTTTGTAGTATGTCGGCATAAGCAGACTGTATCTTATCATAAGTTTTGCAAACACCTTTACATTTTTCTAAAGTCCTTTTCTCACATCTTCCTTTAAAGTTCTTTTTTCTCATAGAAACCTTCCTTTCTTTGTATCAAGACTTTCCCAAAAAGTTCCCAAAAATCTCCCAAAAACGAAATTGGGACGGATTTGGGACATATTTGGGGATTTTCAAAAACGCTTGAAAGCCTTGATATTACTGCGTTTGTGTGGCATAAAAGTATTTTCCCAAAAACGTGATTTTAAAACATCACTATGTTATGGGGCAACGTCATTTATCATTTTAGGGGCAAAGTGATTTATAATTTCACTTTTTCAAAGGGGGGTAATAAAACACTCGTTTTATCATCCCTATTTGTTTGTCTTAAAATATATCCAAATGCACTATCTATGCCTGTTTATGCAAGATTGTTACTATGAAAAGTTGAATAAAAAAAGACCTCATAGAGCGTAAACTCTACAAGGTCGATTTTATATTCGGGTTTGCCCTTATTTTAATAATCGGGTGTGTCCCTCAACATGATGAAATTCTTTTTAGTTTTCCTTGATTGCTGCCTGAGCCGCTGCCAATCTTGCGATCGGAACACGGAAGGGGGAACAGGAAACGTAGTTCAGACCAATCTGGTGACAGAACTCAACAGATACAGGGTCGCCGCCGTGCTCGCCGCAGATACCTACGTGCAGATTCGGATTTACCGGCTTACCCAGTTTGATTGCGGTTTCCATCAGCTTACCAACGCCGGTCTGGTCAAGCTTTGCGAACGGATCGTTCTCAAAGATTTTTGCATCATAGTATGCATCCAGGAACTTACCAGCATCGTCACGGGAGAAACCATAGGTCATCTGAGTCAGGTCGTTGGTACCGAAGCAGAAGAAGTCAGCTTCTTTTGCGATTTCGTCAGCGGTCAGTGCTGCACGAGGAATCTCGATCATGGTACCTACTTCGTATTTCAGGTCGATACCTGCTGCTGCGATTTCTGCATCAGCGGTCTCAACAACGACATTCTTAACAACCTTCAGCTCTTTGATTTCGCAAACCAGCGGAATCATAATTTCAGGAACGATGTTCCAGTCAGCGTGAGCCTTCTTGATGTTGATAGCAGCACGAATAACAGCCTTGGTCTGCATCTTAGCGATTTCCGGATAGGTTACAGCCAGACGGCAGCCACGGTGACCCATCATGGGGTTGAACTCGTGGAGAGAAGTGATGATCGCCTTGATATCCTCAACGGACTTACCCTGAGCCTTTGCCAGCGCTGCGATGTCAGCTTCCTCAGTGGGAACGAATTCATGGAGAGGCGGATCCAAGAAACGGATGGTTACAGGATTGCCTTCCAGTGCTTCATACAGCTTTTCAAAGTCGCTCTGCTGATAGGGCAGAATCTTCTCAAGAGCTGCTTCTCTTTCTTCCACAGTATCGGAGCAGATCATTTCACGGAATGCTGCGATTCTGTCAGCCTCAAAGAACATATGCTCGGTACGGCAAAGACCAATACCCTCAGCGCCCAGTTCACGAGCCTTCTTTGCATCAGCAGGAGTGTCAGCGTTGGTACGAACCTTCAGAGTTCTGAACTCGTCAGCCCATTCCATAATTCTGCCGAACTCGCCTGCGATTTCAGCGTCAACGGTAGGAATGATACCGTCGTAAATGTTACCGGTGGAACCATCGATGGAGATGCAGTCGCCTTCAACAAAGGTCTTGCCTGCCAGAGTGAACTTCTTGTTCTCTTCATCCATATTGATGTCGCCACAACCGGATACGCAGCAGGTACCCATACCACGAGCAACAACGGCTGCGTGAGAGGTCATACCACCACGAACGGTCAGGATACCCTGAGATGCCTTCATACCGGTGATATCCTCAGGAGAGGTTTCCAGACGAACCAGAATTACCTTCTCGCCTCTTGCGTTCCAAGCCTCTGCATCTTCCGCGGTGAACACGATTTTACCGCAAGCAGCACCGGGAGATGCACCCAGACCTCTGCCCATAGGAGTTGCAGCCTTCAATGCTTTTGCATCGAACTGCGGATGGAGCAGGGTATCCAGGTTTCTGGGGTCGATCATAGCAACAGCCTTCTTCTTATCGATCATGCCCTCATCAACCAGGTCACAAGCGATCTTCAGAGCAGCCTTTGCAGTTCTCTTACCATTTCTGGTCTGCAGCATATACAGCTTTCTGTTCTCAATGGTGAACTCCATATCCTGCATATCTCTGTAGTGGTCTTCCAGGATAGCGCAAACCTTATTGAATTCCTCGAATGCTTCGGGGAACTTGTCTGCCATCTGCGCGATGGGCATAGGAGTACGAACACCTGCAACCACGTCTTCACCCTGTGCGTTAACCAGGAACTCACCCATCAAGCCGGGTTCGCCGGTAGCAGGGTCACGGGTAAATGCAACACCGGTACCGCAGTCGTCACCCATGTTACCAAACGCCATCATCTGAACGTTTACGGCAGTACCCCAAGAATAGGGGATATCATTGTCACGACGGTATACGTTTGCACGGGGGTTGTCCCAAGAACGGAATACAGCCTCCACTGCGCCCATCAACTGTTCTTTCGGGTCGGTGGGGAAGTCAACGCCAATCTTGTTCTTGTATTCAGCCTTAAACTGGCCAGCCAGAACTTTCAGGTCATCAGCAGTCAGCTCGATATCCTGAGTTACGCCCTTGGCCTCTTTCATCTCGTCAATCAACTGCTCGAAGTACTTCTTACCAACTTCCATAACAACGTCGGAATACATCTGGATGAATCTTCTGTAGCAGTCCCAAGCCCAACGGGGGTTGCCGGATTTTGCGGACATAGCCTCAACAACGTCCTCGTTCAGACCCAGATTCAGGATGGTGTCCATCATACCGGGCATGGAAGCTCTTGCACCGGAACGAACGGAAACGAGAAGGGGATTTTCCTTATCGCCGAACTTCTTGCCGCAGATTTCTTCCATCTTGCTAATGTTTTCCATGATTTCAGCCTGAATTTCATCGCTGATCTTGCGGCCGTCCTCATAGTACTGAGTACAAGCCTCGGTAGATACGGTGAAACCCTGAGGAACAGGGAGGCCGATCTTGGTCATCTCGGCCAGGTTTGCACCTTTACCGCCGAGAAGCTCTCTCATGGATGCGTCACCTTCTTTGAAAAGGTAAACAAATTTCTTTGCCATTGGAAATTACCTCCTAAGTATATAAAATGGTTATTTTTTCATAGTTGTATTACGCATTTCCTGAAAAAAAGAATGCAGCAACGCGGCTGATTCTTCTTCCATAATGCCACAATAACATTCCGGATTGTGCACCAGTCCGGGATGTTGAAAAAGCGATGCATTGGAAACTGCAAATCCACCCTTTGGGTCATAGGCACCGAAATAGACTCTGCGGATTTTTGATTGGGCGATGGCGCCGCAGCACATGGCGCAAGGCTCTAAGGTGACATAAAGGTCACAGTCCTCAAGCCGCCAGGAACCAAGTAGTTCACAGGCACGACGGATGGCAACAGTTTCAGCATGGGCAAGTGCATTCTGCTCGGTCTCCCGCAGATTGTGCCCGCGGGCGAGGATTTCCCCATTTTTGACAATCACGGCACCTACCGGAATCTCACCGGCGTCATACGCCAGCTGTGCTTCCAACAATGCCTCTGCCATAAAGCGGTTTTGCATACCTGCCTCCTACTGGTTTCCAAAGATGGCAAAGTCCTGCCTAAAAAGACAGGGCCTTGCGGAACTTGCGTGTATTACTGGATGTAAGGAGCCAACTCTGCAAGGAGCTGATCACAGTCATCGCTGTGTACTTCCACATTGATGGGCTTGCTCAAATCCAGACTGAAGATACCCATAATGGATTTTGCATCCACAATGTATCTTCCGGATGCCAAGTCGATGTCAAATTCATACTTGGTAACCACATTGACGAAGTTTTTCACATCATTGATGGAACTTAAAAGAACGGTAAAAGTTTTCATTTCACTCAACCTCCTAAAAAATAGTCCATTTCGCCCAGTAAAATTATACAATTTTTTCTTGCATTAGTCAATGAAAAAATATATAATAATTTCATATAAATTACTTCCCCAATTTTGTTAAAATTATGCAACTTCTGTGGGAAGAGAGCGCAAAATTCTTTTAGGAAAGGGCGTGAGGGCAATCAGAGTTCGGTTTTTTACCCTTGGATGCAAGACCAATCTTTATGAGAGCGAAGCCATGGCAGAGCTGTTTCGCCAAGCCGGACATCAGGTTGTCACCGGCAAGGCAGAAGCAGATGTCTGTATCATCAACACCTGCGCAGTCACCGGAACCGGCGCCCAGAAAAGCCGGCAGATGATTCGACGGGTCAAGCGGGAATATCCCAACGCCAAGATTGCGGTTTGCGGATGTCTTGCCCAGACCGACAGCACCCGCATGAGGCAAGAGATGGGTGTGGATATTCTGCTTGGGAACAAGTATCGTGACCGGATTGTGGAGTTCAGCGAAAAGGCGCTTAGCGGAATGCCTACCGATGCCATTGAGGATATCTTAAAAGAGCACACCTTTGAAGAATTGGGCGGCACCCGCAGCCAGAGTCGGGTGCGTGCCAATTTGAAGATTGAGGACGGATGCAACAATTTTTGTTCTTACTGCATCATCCCTTATGCCAGAGGACCGGTTCGGTCCCGCGCGATGGATGCCATCGTAAAAGAGGCAGAAGAGCTGGGCAAAGCCGGCTATGGTGAGGTGGTGCTCACCGGCATCCATATCGGGTCTTACGGTAAAGATTTGAAGGATGGCACAGGCTTGATGGATGTGATTGAGGCGGTGCACCGGATAGACGGAATTGCCCGGATTCGATTAGGGTCTTTGGAACCGGTGCTGATGGATGAAGATTTTGTACGGCGGGCGAAAGCACTTCCCAAGCTCTGTCCTCAGTTCCATATGTCCCTGCAAAGCGGCTGCGATGCCACATTAAAGCGGATGCGGCGCAGATATACCACCGAGGAATATCGGCAGGCGGTGAACCTGTTGCGGGAGCATCTTCCCGATACTGCCATCACCACCGACTTGATGGTGGGATTTGCGGGGGAGACCGAACAGGAATTTGAGGAATCCTACAACTTTTGCAAGGAGATGGGCTTTGCCCAGATGCATATCTTCCCTTATTCCATTCGGGAGGGTACGGCGGCGGAGCATTTTCCTGATCAGGTGGACGAGCATACCAAAACAGAGCGTGCCCATAAGATGCTATCACTTGCCGAACAAATGAAAGAGGAATTTTATCGTTCCTACATGGGCAGAACCATGCCGGTGTTGATGGAGCAGAAAAAACAGAATCGCTATCACGGAACCACGGCAAACTATCTGGATGTGCAGATAGAAACGGATAGGGATGTGACAGGACAGATTTTAGAGATCAAGCTGACCGACTGGAAAGACGGAATGCTTTTTGGAGAAATCAAAGAATAAGGAGCAATTGTTATGAAACATCAGGTACCGGAAAACCCTGCGAAAAACCGGAGGACAACAGACATACTGACCATTGTGACCAGTCTTTTGGTGACCCTTTATCTCACCTCCAACCTGATGGCGGTGCGGATCATTCAGGTGGGGGAATTATCCCTGTTTGATGCGGGGACCATTGTGTTCCCCCTGACCTATATGTTAGGCGATGCCCTGACTGAGGTGTGGGGATTTCAAACGGCGAGAAAAACCATTATTCTCACCGCCATTTGCAACCTGATATTGGTAGGCTTTACCGCTTTGGGGTGCTTGCTCCCTGTGCCGGAATACCAGATGGAGCTTGCGGCGGCATATCAGGCAATCTTCGGGTTTGTGCCCCGCATCCTGTTCGCATCGGCGGCTGCTTTTCTGGGTGGGGAATTGATCAATTCTCTTGTGATGGTAAGACTGAAAGAAAAAACCCAAGGGAAGCATCTCTGGGTGCGGACCATTGTAAGCTCGGTGGCAGGACACGCCTTTGATACCACCTTGTTTGTGTTCCTTGCCTTTTGGGGTGTCAGCCCCTTTGGAGAATTGGTTTCGATGATTGTGGTACAATATCTGCTGAAAGTATTGTTAGAGGCAGTTGCAGGAACACCTTTGGTCTACGGCTTTGTAGCTTGGTTAAAAGGACGGACAGAAGGGTAGAATAAGAACACAGAACGGAGGAACGATAATGAAACACGGATTTGTAAAGGTTGCGGCAATCACCCCCAAGGTGCGGGTTGCCGATGTGACCTTCAATATGGAGCAGACCATCAAGGCCATCCAGAATGCCGGAAAAGAGGGTATCAAAATCGCGGTGTTTCCGGAATTGGGACTGACCGCCTATACCTGTGGGGATTTGTTCTTCCAGGAGGGATTGATCCGGCAGGCGGAGTCGGCACTCTTACAGATTGCCAAGGAAACCGCCTCAAGCGGCGTGCTTTCGGTGGTAGGACTTCCCCTTGCAGTAGGGGACAAGCTCTGCAACGTGGCGGCCTTTGTCAAGGATGGGGAGATTCTTGGAATGGTCCCCAAACAGACCTTGCCCAACCACGGGGAGTTTCAGGAGAAAAGACATTTTTCCGCCCTCGCTGAAAACACGACGGTTATTCTTGGAAACAAAGAGGTTCCGGTGGGACCGAAACTTCTGTTCTGTGCCACCGACCTGCCCCAGCTCCGGATTGCCGCAGAACTGTGCGAGGATTTGTGGGCACCGGTTCCCCCCGGCGTGATGCACGCCTTAAACGGAGCCACGGTACTGGTGAACTTGTCTGCCAGCAACGAGGTTGTCGGCAAGGCGAATTACCGGAAAGCTTTGATGGAATCCCAGTCCGCACGGACGGTTTGTGCTTATATCTTTGCCAATGCGGGGGAGGGGGAATCCACCACCGACTTGGTGTTTGGCGGACACAACTTGATTTATGAAAAAGGCAAGCTGCTTGCCGAAACCAAAAGCTTTCAAGACGGGGTTGCCCGTACCGATATTGACGTTTGCCATCTGGTACAGGAGCGGAGAAAATGTACTACCTTTACTCCCAGAGAGGATGCGGGGTATCGTCAAATTTCCTTTGCCATTGGCACTCAAAAAACCGAACTGGAGCGGGAGATTGCGCAAAATCCTTTTGTTCCGGCAGACGAGAAACAGTTGAAGCAGCGGTGTGAAGAAATTTTTGCTATCCAATGTCACGGCTTGAAAAAGCGGCTGGAACATATTGGCGCAAAGACAGTGACCATCGGGGTTTCCGGCGGGCTTGACAGCACCTTGGCACTGCTGGTAACGGTAGGCGCTTTTGATGCCCTGAATCTTCCCCGTAAAGGAATTGTGGCGGTGACCATGCCCTGCTTTGGTACCACCGACAGAACCTATGGCAATGCAAAACGAATGATGGAAAGCCTTGGGGTGGAATGTCGGGAGATTGACATCCGTGAGGCGGTAACCGGACACTTAAAAGATATTGGCGCAGATATTGAGACTCATGATGTGACTTATGAAAACGCGCAGGCACGGGAGAGAACCCAGGTGCTGATGGATATTGCCAACAAGACCGGCGGGATTGTGATTGGTACCGGCGATCTTTCGGAGTTGGCGTTGGGGTTTGCCACTTATAATGGGGACCATATGTCCATGTATGGGGTGAATGCAGATGTGCCCAAAACCATGATGCGGCATCTGGTTAAGTTTGTGGCAGACCGCAGCGAGGAAATCTTGCAGAAAACCTTGTACGATGTACTGGCAACACCGGTCAGCCCTGAACTTTTGCCGCCGGAGGAGAATGGGGAAATCCGTCAGCAGACCGAGGAAATTGTGGGCCCCTATGAACTCCACGATTTCTTCCTGTATCATCTGGTGCACCACGGCTTTTCCAAGGAAAAGATTCAACGACTGGCAGAGTACGCGTTCCGTGGCATCTATGACAAAAAGACCATCGAGCATTGGCTGGGTATCTTTATCAAGAGGTTTACCCAGAGCCAGTTTAAGCGGTCCTGCTTGCCCGATGGCCCCAAGGTGGGCAGTGTGGGACTTTCTCCCCGAGGAGATTGGCAGATGCCAAGTGACGCGTCATCGCAATTTATCAATGCATAAACAAAAACTGCGGATTTTTGAAATCCGCAGTTTTTTTTGAAAAAAACACTTGCTTTTTTACAAAGAGTGTGCTATACTATTTTCTGTTCTGATGTTCAGGACGCACGCCGATGTGGTGAAATTGGCAGACGCAACGGACTCAAAATCCGTCGGGGGCAACTCCGTGCCGGTTCGACTCCGGCCATCGGCACCAGAAAAAAGCACTTCTTCGGAAGTGCTTTTTTCAATGAAGCGTTCCTGACGGAACATGAAGTCGCTCACGCTAATGAAGTTGTCTTCGACAATGAAGTGTGCCTGCGGCACATTAAGGAACGCTTTGCTTCATAGTGGCAAAGCCACTGCTTCATATTTTCCGGAAGGCAAATACTTCATAAAAGATGTATCCATCGTCAACACAAAGCGGCAAAAAGCACTTAAAGCACTTGCAACGGCAGGTGCTTTTTTGTTTGTCGTGAGAATGCAAATCATTTTTCAACCATGGCACGCGTTGGCACTCTTTTTTTGTAGGATAAAAGAAAAACAAAGAAAAGGAGTAGAAAAAATGGAAAACAACTACCAAAATGAAGAAATCTTAGATGGACAAAACCGTTGTAGGAGGTGTGACCGTCCGCTTATCAACTCCAACGATATTTATGGCTGGCGCTGCGCAAAAATTGTGGGGCTTGATACCTACAATAAGATAGCCACCACGCTTGACGAAGATGCTTTGTTTTTGTATAATAGGTATGTAGCAAAGCATATGGCAAAGGATGGCGACAAAAATTTTACAATGCAAGGGAAAAATTATAAGAATACCTTTGTAGAGGAAAAGACAGATGATCCATATACGAAACAATATAAGGTTATTACTGACCTAACTGTATGGGGGAAAAACTTCAAGCTGAATACACAATTAAGGACGGAGGTGTTAGTTTTCAGTTTGAAAATAACGATTATGAATCAATCTTAGGGAATGGTGGAGGAAGAACTTTGGCAAAGGCTATTTATAAGGCTGCTAAGGCATTATCGCCAGACAATCTTTCCGGACGAACAATTGATGGAATTGATAAAGAATTACAAATTCATTGGGCGTTTTACCGTGCTGGAGTTATGAAGGAAAACACAAAGGACACCAATATTGGGGGAATGAGGGCCCCCGGCAAGGATGGAAACGCATGGACTTTTGAAACACTTCAACGGATGGTAGATATCCATAATCCTAGTATGGCTAAAAAGATATGGAGGGTTTTAGAACGATGAAAAAGGTAATCTGCATTTTTGTGCTCATACTCTGCTTTTCCGGATGTTCCGGCAAATATGACGGATGGAAAGAAATTGAAATATCAGACCTTGGGAGGATCAAAATTCCCCAAGGTTGGACCTGCCATATTGAGGATAATAAAATTTATTTTACCGATGAAGGCGTAGAAGAATTGAACCAAGATACCGTCCATCTTGCAGGGTATATCATTGATGAAGGTAATACAGATATCGCCCATAGATTATTCGATGAAAAGGCGAGGCGGGTAGGGCTTGTCACAAGTGAGGTGTTTTCAAATGATACATATAGGGGCAAACACCACTATATTATCAATGGAAAGAAATGTGAGAAGGCGTACATAGACCTTGGAGTGGCAGAACAAGACAAAGAAATATCTATGATTGTTTGGGACGATTCTGTTACCTATGAGGATGTTGGAAAAATGGCGCAATCGTTTAAAAGAAATATGGGGGGAGAATAACCCTCAATCAAAAAAAGCACTTGCAGTTGCAAGTGCTTTTTTGTTATACAAAATCAAGAAGATAGCTGCCGTCAGGGGTTAAGGTAATGGCGGTTTGGTAAAAGGCACGGACGGCATCGGCAAGATGCAGTGTGTCCTCTGCACCGGCGGTTTCCCAAGCCGAGTGCATCGCAAGCTGAGCAAGACCAATGTCGATGGTGTTTACCGAAACCTTTTCACAGGAGAGGTTTCCCAGGGTGGAGCCGCCGGGCAGGTCACTGCGATTGGCATAAACCTGAATCGGGATATTTCGTTCCTTGCAGATTTTCCGGAAGAGCGCACCCGAAACGGCGTCGGTGGTATACTTCTGGTTGGCGTTATATTTGATAACTACGCCACCGTTCATTCTGGGGCGAAGCTTGGGGTCTGCCTTTTCGGGATGGTTGGGATGGATAGCGTGGGCATTGTCACAAGAGAGCATCATGCTTGATGCAAGCATTTGGCTTTGGCCTATGCCAAGGCTATGGCAGATGCGGGAGAGCACATCTGAAAGAAAGGTAGACTTGGCACCCTGCTTGGTGGAAGAGCCAACCTCTTCATTGTCAAACACGCAGTAAACCGGAAGAGAAAGGGGATGACTTTCCCCCAGAAATCCTTGCAAGGTTCCAAAGACGCATTGCAGGTCGTCCAGTCGGGGCGCAGAAAGAAATTCGTTGTTCTTTCCCCAGATACAGCCGGGAGTGCACGGATAGAGGAAGAGGTCTGCATCCAGAATCTCCTCGGCGGGAAGCTGCAGTTCCTCTGCCAGAAAGTCAAACATATCACCGGCTTGGTCAGCCTGCCCGAACAGGGGCAGCAAATCCACCTGCGGATTGAGGGGCGCTTTTTCTTGGGACTGCATATGGATGGCAAGGCTTGGGATCACCAAAAGGGGTCGGTTGATTTGTACCAGCCGAGGGGTGATGCCATCCTTGGTTTCTAATAATACCCGTCCCGCAATGGAAAGGGGGCGGTCCATCCAGGATTCAGGAATCATCCCGCCGTATTTTTCGGTGTTCAGCTTGAGGTAGCCGTTTTCAAAAAGTAAGCAGTCCGGTTTTAGCTTCAAGCAAGGGGAGTCGCTGTGGGCGGCGGTCATCATAAAACCGCTTACCTCTGCCTTTGGAACCCGAAAGGCAATCAGAGAGGAACCGTTGCGGGTCACAACATAACGCCCGCCTTTTTCCAGATTCCATTCCTCCTGCTCGGTAAGATAGGTATAGCCCTGTTCTTTCAAGGTATCACAGACAGCTTGGGTGGTATGATAGGCATCGGGGCATTGGTCGATAAAAGCCAGAAGTGCCTGATTCAAGGTTTCGGTTCTTGACATAGGGAATCATCCTTTCTTATCTTTCTGTTATTGTAGCACGAGGAAAGGAAATTATCAATCGGGAAAAGCAATTTATGACGGTTTTGTTAAAAATTCTGTCAAAAGTTGCAATTTCCAAGATTTTGTGTTATACTGATTCTGTGGCGTGTATCCTGTTCGCCACAAGTCCAGAAAAACCGAGGTGATTCCAATGAGAAAGAGATATAGCCTTTTGGCAGTACTGCTTGTGTTCCTGTTGTGTGTTCCAAGCGTTCCTGTGTTTGCAGATTACGAACCCAGTTTTTGGGCAACCGATGCGGTAGAAAGCGCCATGGAACTGAGCATTATTTCGGAGGAATTTTCCCAAAAATCCTATCAAAGCTCGATTTTTAGAGGAGATTTCATCAATGTGGCGGTGAACCTTTATGCGACCATTACTGCAGAAAATGTATCCACCCACGCCACCAATCCCTTTGTCGATACGGATGATCCTTTTCCCAATATGGCGTACTACGCAGGCATTGTCAGCGGTGACGGAGAGGGCAAGTTTAACCCCTACGGAACCCTGACCCGACAGGAATTATGCAAGATTATTACCAGTTTGTTGGATTCGGCAGGAGTGCTTGGCCCTTACTTCCCGTCAGGAAATGTATTTGCTTCCATTACCGATGCGGACAAGATTGCTGATTGGGCGAAAAACCATGTGGCATTCATGCTGGACAACAACCTGATGGCAGGGGATGACAAGGGTGCATTCCGGCCCACCGCAGAGGTCAGCCGGCAGGAGGCTGCCATTGTGGCGTACCGGTGCTATGTGCGGTACGGCAAAGATTTTGAAGGAAAAATCAAGACGGTGCTCCGTCCCACCAAGGATGCCAAAAAGAACACCTTGCAGACTTTGGTGAAAACCATTACCTTGCCAAGCGGTGCAACCGTGTCTTTGGCAAACTACAGCCAGCCGGAAAACGAAGACTGGCAACCCAGTGTTGACATTGCGGCACCGGGGTTTGCTCCCAGCGGAACACCGCTGCAGACCTTGGGCAAAGACGGCTTGTACCGGCTGAAAACCTATTCCGAGACCATTGCCTCCGGTGAGGCAAAGGAAAAGGAACAGAGAATCTTCCCCTTTGGCACCAAATTCAGTTCCAAAGAAGAGGCAGATGCCAAGATGAGTGAAGTCACCGTCAAGGTCTGGAAAGCAGACAATGCGGGGAAACTCTATACCTCGGATTTGACCTTTAAGATTCATTCGGCGTTGAAATCGGATGTGATTGCCATCTTTGATGAGATTTATAACGCGCCGGTCAAGGTTCCCTTGAAGGATGTCAATGCGTACGCTTGGCGAAACGCCATGTCCAGCGGAACCTATTCCGACCACAACTACGGCGTGGCAATCGACCTGAATTACAACGAGAACTACTGCGTTTATGCAAGCGGAACGGTGGTGGGCAGCTTTTATGACCCTGCAAACTCCATCTATTCCTTTGCGCCGGACGGCCCGGTGGTACAAACCTTTGCCAAGTATGGCTGGCTTTGGGGCGGCAATGCTTGGGTGAACGGCACGGTAGATTATATGCACTTTAGTTACTTAGGTAAATAAAAAAATCCCGTAATCCATTTGGATTACGGGATTTTTTTATTTGTTTCTTGCATTTGCCTTGGCACGGAGCTGATTGTTCAGAATCCGTTTGCGCAGACGCAGGTTTTCGGGTGTGACCTCCAAAAGCTCGTCCTCTGCCAAAAATTCCAGACACGCCTCCAGACTCATCTGCTGGGGCGGAATCAGGCGCAACGCCTCATCGCTTCCGGAGGCACGGGTGTTGGTCAACTGCTTTTTCTTGCAGACATTCACATTGATGTCCTCGCTCTTGGGGGAGTATCCTACAATCATACCTTCATACACCTGAGTGCCGGGGGTGATGAACATGGTGCCTCTGTCCTGTACCTTGAAGATGCCGTAGCCCACAGCCTCGCCGGTTTCAAAAGCAATCAGAGAACCGGTATGGCGGCGGTTGATTTCCCCCTTAAAGGGTTGATAGCTGTCAAAGACGGAATTCATAATACCCTCACCACGGGTATCGGTCAAAAATTCGTTCCGGTATCCCAAAAGACCACGGGCGGGAATCAGGTATTCCAGACGCATCCGGCTGCCCTGAGGTGCCATCTGCAGCATTTCTGCCTTGCGGGAACCCATTTTTTCCATCACGGCGCCCATAGAATCCTCGGGCACATCAATCATCAATCGTTCGATGGGTTCACAAAGCTGCCCGTCGATTTCCTTCATCAAAACCTTGGGGGTGCTGACCGAGAATTCGTAGCCCTCACGACGCATGGTTTCAATCAGGATGGAAATATGCATCTCACCACGGCCTGCCACACGGAAACTGTCGGTGGTTTCGCCGTCTTCCACCCTGAGGGAAACATCCTTCAAAAGCTCCCGCATCAGGCGGTCACGGAGCTGACGAGAGGTGACAAACTTACCCTCTCTGCCCGCAAAGGGACTGTCATTGACCGAAAAGGTCATCTCAATGGTGGGTTCGCTGATTTTTACAAAGGGCAGCGGCTCCGGAGCCTCGGTTGCCGCAACCGTATCGCCGATGGTGATGTCGGTCACACCGGAGAAGCAGATGATGTCACCCACCTTGGCAGATTCTACGGGGGTACGGCTCAGTCCGTCAATCTGATAGATGTTGACAATCTTGGATTTGTAGGGGGCGTGCTTTTGGTGGTGGTCACAGATGACAACCTCTTGGTTTTGCTTGATTGCGCCGCGCTCGATTCGTCCGATGGCGATTCTTCCTACATAATCGTTATAGTCAATGGAAGAAACCAACATCTGCAAGGGACCCTCTCCGTCACCCTCGGGGGCGGGAATGTAGTTTTTGATGGTTTCAAAGAGTACGGTCAAATCCTTGCCCTGCTCGTACTGGGACAGGGAGGCGGTACCCGCTCTGCCGGAGCAGAAGATGATGGGGCTTTCCAACTGTTCGTCGCTGGCCTCCAAATCAATCAGCAGATCCAGAATCTCGTCAGGGATTTCATCAAGTCTGGCGTCGGGGCGGTCAATTTTGTTGACCACAATGATGACTCGATGCTGCATTTCCAACGCCTTTTGCAGAACGAATCGGGTCTGGGGCATGGGACCCTCTGCCGCATCAATCAGCAGAATAACGCCGTTTACCATCTTTAAAATACGCTCCACCTCACCGCTGAAATCCGCATGGCCGGGGGTATCGATGATGTTCATCTTGATGTCCTGATAATAAACCGAAGTATTTTTCGCAAGAATGGTGATTCCACGCTCTTTTTCCAAATCCCCGTTGTCCATAACGCGGTCTTCCACCACCTGATTTTCCCGATAGATGCCGCCTTGTTTCAGCATTTCATCCACCAGAGTGGTTTTGCCGTGATCAACATGGGCAATGATTGCAATGTTACGCAAATCTTCTCGTTTCATAGAATGTTCAACTCCTTGTAGGCATTTACTCGTCTTGTAGTTTGGAAAGGATGTAGGCATAGCCTTCCTCTTGGTGGGGGATCAGGCATTGGCTGCAATCCTTGACTGGTTTTCCGTCCTTGCCGGAAATCATGGTATAAGAGCCTCCGCAGTCCTCTTGCCCATAGAGGGGGCAGAAGCAGAAGAGGCAGTTGATGTGTTCCCCGTCATGACAGGGATAGTAAGGACAATCTCTGTTTTCAAAATAAGAAGCGGACATAACAATCCCTCACTAAAAAAACGCAGCCCCCGGTATGAGAACTGCGCTTTGGATTATTCAGCAGCATCTGCCGGAGCAACCACCACTTTGCGGGAGGGTTCTTCTCCCACGCTGTAGGTTTTTACTCGGGAACTGTTTTGCAATGCGGAATGGATAATGCGGCGCTCGTTGGGGGACATAGGCTCTAAGGTAACAGCCTTTTTGTCACGCAACACCCGACGCTCCAAACCTTTTGCCAAGCGGACCAGAGTTTCCTCACGCTTTGCGCGATAGCCCTCGGTGTCCACATTGACCTTGATATAAGAATTCTTTTCCTTGTTCACATAAAGGCTGGTCAGATATTGTACCGCATCCAGCGTGTCGCCACGCTTACCGATAAGTAGTCCCATTCTGGAACCGGAAACAGTCACATCTACCGATTCGCCGCCGTTGACAACCGCAACCTCGGCATCGCTCAGACCCATCTTGTGAATCAGCTCTTTTGCAAAGTAAGCCGCATCGGTCAAAGATTGCTCGGTCACTTCACGCTTTTTGTTGGAAATTTTCTTTTCCTCAGCTTTGGGAGCAGCCACAACTGGTTCTGCTTTTACTTCAGCTTTAGGAGCGGGAGCAGACTTCTTCTTTTTTCTGCCCTCCGGACCCACGTGGTCCTTGAATGCAGGCTCCTGTTTGGGGGCATAGGGGTTATCCCCGTTTTCCAAATCCTTGGAATGTGCCCGTTCGTCCACCAGCTTGCGGAGTTTTTCTTCTGCCTCTGCTTCCTTGGTAATCCAAGCGGAGATAATAACCTCCTTGCCAAGCAGAAGACCCATCAAGCCCTTGCCGACTTCTCTTTCTACGGTGTAGGAAAGCTCCTCAACCGGAACGCCGAATTCCTCGGCGGCAAGCTTTAATGCTTCTTCTTTATTTTTTGCGTTTTTTTCGATTTTTCTTAACATTGACGATCTCTCCTTCGATTTGTTCATCGGTTAAGTCGATACGAATGGTTTTGTTCAAAACAACCTGTTGTGCCATCTGCAAAAGGTTGCTGGTTACCCAGTAAAGGCCGATTGCGGCAGGCAGGGTAAATGCAAACCAAGCGGAAATGAATGGCATAAACAGATTCATCGATTTCATAGGATTGGGGGCGTCTTCCCCGTTTGCGGTTTTTGCAGGCTGCTGGGGCTGCATTGCCTGAGAAAGCTTCATGGAGGCATAAGAGGACAGACCGGACAGAACCGGAATGATCCAGAGCAGCATATCGCCGGCACTAATCTGGGGCAGCTTGCCCATAACCAGAGTTGCCAGTGCGCCCAGATTGGGAGTCTGAGAAAGGTTCATCCCCAAAAAGCCAAAGTTGATGGCTTCAATGGTCTTGCCGCTACCGGTAATCCAATGGTTATTTAAGATGGCTGGATTATCCTCCATAAACTGTGCAATGGGGATTTCTGCCCGCTTATACATATCTGCCAGCATATCCAAAGAATCCACCCGCAGGGAAGAAAGCAGTGCGGAAACGGCATCGGGACTAGTTTCGCTCCATTCCTTCAGGGCGTTGATAATGCGCCAAGATTCGCTTTCCGGCAGACCCATCAAATAGGTAATGGGACGTTGTACCACCCAGTAAAGAGCCATAAGAATCGGAAGCTGAATCAGCAGCGGCAGACAACCGCTCATAGGATTGACATGATACTTTTGATACAGCTTCATGGTTTCCATATTTAATTTTTCTTTGTCGTTGGCATATTTTTGCTGAAGTTGATTCAGCAAGGGCTGCAGCTTTTGTGTTTTCATCATCGACCGCTGCTGCTTAATAGTCAAAGGAAGCAGAATCAGCTTGATCAGGATGGTAAACAAAATAATTGCCAGACCGTAATTGCCAACCAGCGTATCACAGAGTTTCAAAATCCAGCCAAGAGGCTGCATAATAAAATTCATAGTGTTCCTCCTCGTGCGGGACAGGAATTAAGGAAGGTCGATACCGCCTTTGCCGAAAGGATTGCAGCGCAGTATACGCCAAATCGCTTTGAGACATCCCTTGACTGCGCCATATTTTTGGATGGCCAAAATGGCGTACTCAGAACAAGTGGGATAAAATCGGCAACAGGGCTTTTTAAGCGGAGAAATCCGTGTTTGGTAAAGCCGAATCAGACGAATCAACAATGTTTTCATGGTTCCACATCCCCAATTTTTCGATGGATGTTTGAAAGTCCCGCTGCAATTTTGCAGCAGGCGCTTCCACGGTGTAGGTACGGGCGACGATACAAACATCGTAGCCTTGCTTGCAATGCGGCATCGCATTTCGGAACAGTTCGCGGATTCTGCGTTTTGCCCGGTTTCTTTGGACGGCACCCCCCACCTTTTTTCCGGCGGTGATGCCCAACCGAGTCACGCCCAGTCGATTTTTCGAAGCATAAAGTACCATAGTAGGGGTAACCACAGAGTTCCCCTTGCGGTAAAGCCGCTGGAACTGCCCGTTTCGGGTTAAACTGACTATCTTCATTTCAAACCCCTTATCTTTCTGTACAGATAGACAAAAAGACGCCTGGGGCGTCTTCCGGTATTGTCGAAGAAACGACAACTACGATTTCGTGTTTCGAATCACCGCAGACAGCCAAATTTTTTGCATCGGGACATAATGCCCAAATAAGCATAAACCCTTGGCATTGTCTGCCCAGCGAACCTTATGCAGACAGTTTTGCTCTGCCCTTCAATCTCCGTCTGGCCAAAACCTTGCGGCCGTTCTTGGAACTCATTCTCTTTCTGAAACCGTGTTCCTTTGCGCGCTGTCTTTTCTTAGGCTGATAAGTTCTCAGCATTGCTATCCCTCCTTCGATATGATTCAATTCAATAAATTTCAAAATCACAAGAAAATCTGTATTATTTTATCACGGGAATCCATAAATGTCAACCCTTTTTCGAGGAAAAAATTTTTTTCATTTTTTTTGGAGAAAAAAATCAAATATCTTGTTATTAAAAAAGAGTTTGCACCCTACATTTTGTAATTTTTGAAAAAAAGAAAATTTTTGGGAGAAATTTCGACTTTTTTGGGTGTTGAAATTTTTTTTCTTTGTGCTATAATAGGGATTGTTGCGAAATTATAAAGGAATTGTAAGCGAATTTTAACATGGAATGTTAGGGGATGTTTCCGGATGCCCCTATTCTTTTTCACACTTTTTCTGGGAAGATAGGAAGGAACAATTATGGAAGAACTGATGCAATTATGGGACCGTGTCCTGAATGATTTGAAGCAAGAAATTTCAGGGGTCTCATTTGATACCTGGATCAAACCGATTCAGCCTTTGGCGCTGACCGAAACCGCAATCCGGCTTTCGGTGCCCGGGGACCTCAATAAGAATATGATCCTCACCAAATTCCGGTCGATGATTGAGAGCAGCATTGCCTTTATGGCAGGGCGGTCTTATGACTTAGAGGTGATTTCTCAAACTCCTTCTGAGGACCCGCAGCTTGCCGTAGACCCGATTCAGCAGGAGAGCTCCTTAAATCCCCGTTATACGTTTGAAAGCTTTGTGGTGGGGAACAACAGCAATCTGGCACACGCTGCCTGTCTTGGGGTGGCGGAATCTCCTTCCCCCAAGTATAATCCCTTGTTCCTTTATGGCGGGAGCGGTCTTGGTAAGACCCATTTATTGCAGGCAATCGGCAACTATTATTTGAAGAATTACCCCAACAAAAAGGTGCTCTATACCACCAGCGAAAAGTTTACTTATGAGTTGGTCACCGCCATTCGGGAAAAGACCAATCAGGAGTTTCGTACCAAGCACCGCACGGTGGACCTGTTGTTGATTGACGATGTACAGTTCCTTGCAACCAAGGAGCTTGCACAGGAGGAGTTCTTCCATACCTTTAACACCCTGTATGATGCCGGCAAGCAGATTGTTCTGACCTCCGACCGACTGCCCTCGGAAACACCGCATCTGGCGGACAGGCTGAAGGGGCGGTTCCAGATGGGCTTGATGGCAGATATTCAACCGCCGGATTATGAAACCCGACTTGCGATTTTGCGGTCCAAGATTGAGGCGGAATACTTTACCTTTGATGAAGAGATTGTGGAGTATGTTGCCAACAACATCAAATCCAACGTCCGTGACTTGGAGGGTGCCGTCAAACGAATCTTAGCTTATGCGGGGATTGAACGCACCAACACCATTTCTTTGAGTCTTGCTCAAAAGGCGCTGAAAGAGATTTTACATTCTCTGCCCCAGAGAAACATCACCATTGAGGTGATTATTGACGAGGTGGAAAAATATTTCCGGCTGCCGTCCGGTTCCTTGGTTTCCAAACGGCGGTCCAACGATATTGCCTCGCCCAGACATATTGCCATGTACCTTTCCAGAGAAATCTTAGATGAATCCTTCACCAAAATCGGCGCCCAGTTCCATCGGGACCATTCCACCGTTATGGTGGCTGTCCGCAAGGTCAAGGAGAATCTGGACAACGGCAGCGAGCTGTCGGACACCATTCAGGATTTGGTAGACAACATCAAGAAGAATTAGAGGTTTCTTTATGAAATTACACGATACCATTACTGCAATCGCCACCCCCATCGGTTCGGGTGGCATTGCCATTTTGCGGTTAAGCGGCAGTCAGGCAGAAGAGATTGCCACACGGGTGGTCAGCCCCCTTGGCGGCAAGACGGTAGCAGAGCTTGAAAATTACAAGCTGACCTTGAGTATGATTCATGCCTGTGACAATCCAGAGGCACCCATCGACCGTGCCCTTGCGGTGGTGATGCGTGCACCGCGCTCCTATACCGGTGAAACGGTGGTGGAGATTCATTGCCATGGCGGATTTTTTGCCGCAAGCCGGATTTTGGAAGAACTGCTCAAAAGCGGGGCACGCCTTGCGGAGGGTGGTGAGTTCACCAGACGGGCGTTTCTCAACGGCAAGACCGACCTGACCGGTGCTGAGGCGACCATGGATTTGATTGATGCCCATTCGGCGTTGGGACTTGGCAATGCGGCACGGGCGCTGAAGGGTCAGTTGTTTGATGCCATTGAGGCGCTGCGGGAACAGGTGATTGCGGTAACCTCGCACATCTCCGCGGCGGCAGATTATCCCGAAGAGGTGGACATCCCACAGCAGGAGCATGTGCTTTTACAGTTTGCGACCATCAAGCAGGAGATAGACCGGCTTTTGGGAACCTTTGAAACAGGAAGATTATTAAAGGAAGGCATTACCACCGTGATTGTGGGACGGCCCAATGTGGGAAAGTCCTCCCTGCTCAACGCCCTGACCCGAAGTGATCGGGCGATTGTGACCGACATTCCCGGAACCACCCGAGATGTGATTGAAGAATATCTGCAGCTTGGCGGCGTTTCCCTGCGGTTGTTGGATACGGCGGGGCTTCGCAGTCGGGAAGATGCCGATGCGGTAGAGCAGTTGGGTATGGACCGGACCATGGAACAGATGCAGGAGGCAGACCTCTGCCTGTTTTTGGTGGATGCAACAGGAGCAATTACCGAGGAAGATTTGCAGATTGCAGCCGCCCTCAAGGGCAAGCAGACCTTGCTGCTTTTGAACAAGACCGACCAGCCGGAACAGGTGACGGTGGCGGGCGCGGCAGAGGCGTTTTCCATTGCGGAAGAGAGAATCTTAAAAACCGCAACCCCCAAAGATGGAAAAACCATCGGACTTGAAGCGTTGGAGCAGGCGATTTGCGGGATTTTCTTAGAGGGCAAACTTCAGCCCGGCGAGGTGTATCTGAGCAATGCCAGACAGCGGGATTCCCTGCTCAAGGCGGCAGATGCCCTTTCCCGTGCCACCGAGGCGCTAAAAAGCGGGATGCCCTATGATTTGCTCTATGTGGATTTAGAAGATGTGCTTTCCGCCTTGGGTGAAGTGACCGGCGTGACCGTGCAGGAAGAAATTATTGAACAGGTATTTGCCCGCTTCTGCGTGGGCAAATAAGCGTGACGCTTAACCCTATGCCGAGCGAGTTTGCGAAAAAGATATGTCACAGATTGCCGAGCCGCAAGAAAAGTGGCATAGGCGTAGGCAAATAGGCGTGACAATATAATGAAAGGTGGTGAACCCGAAATGCAGGAGTTTCCGATTTCTTATACCTTTGCAGAAAAGTATGTGCGATTTTCCAATCCGGAATATCTGCAGCTTTATCTTTATCTTGCCTATCAAGTACATAAACATGGAACCTTTCCCTCTTTGGAGCAGATTGCCAAAGAGCTGGATATCACAAGCGAAAAGGCGATTTTTATTCTGGATTTCTGGGTGAGCCGGGATGAATTGATTTATGACGAGGCGGGTTACCGTTTTCCGGACAAGAAGCCGGCGAAAAAGGTATCGCCCAAAACCGGACGGAAGCAGGCGGCGAGACCCTCTTATACCATGGCAGAGATTGACGGGGTTGCCGCAAAGAACAAGGCGATTTCGGGACTGTTTTATCAGGCGGAGACGGTGCTACACAAGATGCTGACTCCGTCGGATATGGAGCTGCTGTATTCCTTTGTGGATTGGTTGGGATTGCCGGTTGAGGTGATTACCATGCTGCTCTCTTACGCAGAGAAAAAGGGAAAGACCAACCGTCGGTATCTGGAAACCGTGGCAATGGACTGGGCAGAGCGGGGCATTGACACCTTTGAGGCGGCAGAGGCACACGTAATGCTTTTGGAAAGTGCCGACAGTATGGAGCGGGACATCCGCAATATATTGGGGATTTATGACCGGGCGCTGACCACTACCGAAAGGAAGTATCTCAAACTGTGGAGCGAGGATGAAAGAATCAACACCGAATTGATTGCCCTTGCCTATGACCGGACGGTGGCACATACCGGAAAGCTCAGCTTTGCGTATATGAACAAGATTTTAGAAAGTTGGGTAGCCTCCGGCTTTACCTCTGTCAAAGAGGTGGAGGAGGGGGACAAGGCACCCCAAAAGGGGAATGGCAAGTCGTCCTCAAAGAGTAGATTCAATAACTATGAGGACTCTAACCCCATTGATTATTCCAGACTGGAAGAACAATTACTTGATATGATGCTTGATGAGGAGGTGTAGACCATGGAATCGGCATACGGATTGGCAACAAGAGAGCTGGCACGGATTCGGGAAGAGAATCGGGCAGAACAGACCCGCCGCATGGAAGAGGTGCGCAGCAAGAACCCCGATTATACCCGCATTGAACGTGCCCTTGCGCAACAAGGGACGGCGCTGGTGCGACGGGTTCTGGCAGGCAAAGCGGAAATCAGCGATATTGAAGATGCGGTGCGCAAACTCCAAAAGGAGCGGGCGGAACTGCTCAAAAGAGAGGGTTTTCCCAAGGATTATCTGGAGGATATCTATGCCTGTGCCCATTGTCGGGACACCGGATTTTTGGAAGATGGCAGCCGTTGCAGTTGCCTGAAACATCTGGCGGTTTCCTTCGCAGGTGCCAATGCCAACCTGACAGAATATATGAAGGAACAGACCTTTGACAGGGCAGACTTTTCTCTGTTTGCCAAGCAACCGGCAGAGAACGGACGAGAGCCGCTGACCTATATCAAACGGGCGTTTGAACGGGCACTCAAGTTTGCCGAAACCTTTGACACCACCCACGCCAACCTTTTGCTGATGGGCAATGCGGGAACCGGAAAGACCTTCCTTTCCAGTTGCATTGCAAACTATGCCCTGAAGCGGCAAAAGACGGTGTATTACCAGAGTGCGTTTTCTCTGTTTGATATGCTGGAAAAATTGAAGTTCGGACGACTCAACGACGAGGAACAGGAAAAGGCAGAATCCATTTCCCGTTATCTTTATGAGGTGGATTTGCTGATTATTGATGATTTGGGTACCGAGTTTGTCAGTGCCTATTCCACGGCGGCATTGTTTGACCTGATTAACAGCCGACAGATTCAGCACAAGAGCACCATTCTCTCCACCAACCTGAATCATCAGGGCTTGGAGCAGATTTATAGTCGCCGCTTACTCTCCCGTATGGTAGGAGATTTTGAGGTCTTAACCCTCATTGGCCAAGACCTGCGGATGCAACAGAAACTGAAACAGAAGTAATAAAAATACTAATTTTGAAAGCATATTTTTAATATTAAAAGGCTCGCAATCCTAATGATTGCGAGCCTTTTGCAAGTTTTAGGAGAGGGTAATAAAGGTGGATTTCTCTTGTTTTTAAGCACTTTCAGGAATGTGGAGCATTTTTTCCATTTCAGTTTCTGCTATGGAAGACATTCCTTGATGCAGAACTGTATCAATATCCTTATGCTCAAAAAATACAATATAATTTTTGTCGATATATCCTTGTGGATAAAGGCATCCAACATAATCATACACTTTCTCAGAATTTCTTTTTGGGGATTGTTGTCGTGCGTAAATCATCAATGGCCATGTACCTTCTTTTAGGACAACAACTGTTCCAATAGGATAATATTTCATTTTATACCTCCAGTTTTTTTCTGCAGTCTTTTAGACTTTTCGTAAGATGTGCTTTTGAGAGAATCTTGTTGTTATTGCTTACGCTAATGATCAGATTTTTGGGTTTCAAAATTTCATTAGCAGCATAGCGTATGTCTTCGATTGTGATTTTTTTGTATCGTTCAATTAAGTCATCAACAGATTTGATTTGCTCTTTTTCTATAAAAGCTCGCCATCCAATTAAGAAATTTAGTTCTTGTGCATCATCAAGCAATCGATATTGGTTCTCTGTATAAAACATGATATTTCTTTGTAGATCTATATCGGTTAAATTATTTTTGGCTTGTGTCAAAATTTCGAAAGTATGCCAAAGGCTTTTAGAGAGATTCTCGGCAATGACAGAATATTCAAAGGTCATTCTTCCGGCATAGTCAGAAAATTCAATATTACCATTTATTTCGTTAACAAATCCTTTTTGCTCTCTAAGTCCTTGTGATAATTTTGAGGTAACACCAAAGCCAAGTATGCTGAATAAAAGTTCCGCAGCGTATCGATTAATTTTATTTTCATCGACATCAAAGGATATACAAACATCTGCAAATTCATCTGTTGCGGAATATATTTTATCTGCTTTTTCGTGTCTCCTTGAGAAATTTGATACGGAGGGAGAGGAAGTGGGAAAGATGACATCATTGCTTGCGGGAATCCTATTTAAGAGTTTTATGCAGTATGCAATGTCATCATTATTGAAATTTCCAGTTAGAACAAAACAAGCGTTTTGTGGAGCAAACATATTGTTTTTATAAGTGTTAATTTCTTTCGCACTCATCTTGTTTATGTCAGACAGACGGCCCATTAACAAGGTTCCTTTTGATGTTCCTTTGTAATAATCTAAATCTGCTTTTGTATACACAGAAACGTAGCGATCTTCAATTTGTCTTTTTACAACTTCTTTTTCTGCGGAGATTTCTTGATGGTTCCACTCAAAGGTATTAAAGATTTTTGGAAGCAGTTGAAATGCTTCTGTAATCTTGCGTGGAGAAACGGTTACGTTAAAGCATATAAAATCAGCATAAGTTGTTGCATTTAAGGTTGCACCAATACAATCTGTTTCATGATACAACTCTTCCTGTTGAATATCATCAAGACGTCTAAAAAAAAGATGTTCTACCAGATGTGCAATTCCACAAACCGGCTCAGGAAGTTTTTTTACATAGAGGCCCATAGTAACACTATGTAAAAAACTATTTTTCAATGTTTTCAAACCTAAGCCATTTTTTAATGTCATTGATTCAAAATTTGTATTCATAAAAACCTCCTTTTAAGGCGTTGCAATATTTGCGGGAATTGTCCACCATAAGCCGGGGATAAGTGATGGAAGCATACGGATGCCTCGATATATAAGGTAACCCGCCGCTGCCGTTCCGTCTGTTACAACAAGCCCTTTTCCAACATTTTTCATAATTTCACTACGTCGTATTCTTGGCCCTCGGTTTCCCTTTGGCGTTCTGCTATGCTCTTCTCCGTTAGGATGCCCCACGTTTCTTTCTCGACTTCCTTGCGGTTGTCGGTTTTCATTGCCATGTCTCTTATCTTTTCTACGCGTAAAGGCATTTGACCTACTAGAAAGCAAGATGGCATCAAGTTGGTTCCCTTTTGTAGTGTTATTATAATAACCGCTATATCCTTTACCCATTACTACAACACCTACCCCTCACGATGTCGTTGTAATTGTCAAGGCATATAAACTTTATATTACTTGTTTTGTAATTGTCAAAAATATCATGAGGCATATAACTGTAGTTGACCACAGTAGAAGGATTTATTACTTCCAACATTTTTTCCAATCCTTTTTGAAAGTAATATCGATCTAACCTATCGTTGATGCAACCGTTTGTGCTTATAGCGACCGTTCCTCCAGTAGGAATACCGTCAAAACAGTATGAATAGGAGTCTTCAGTTCCCCATTGGATATTAGGGATTACATCAACATCATTTTCTTGCAAATAATGTGAGATTGCCCGATTGCGGTATAGATTCCATATTTGTTGCGCCAGGGGCATATCTGTGTATACACTGAAGTCCGGTCCTATTATACCACAAAATTTTTTGAATGTCTGCACATATTTGTCCAAATTGTTCCAAATTCTTTCAAATTTGTAATCATCGATATAAAAATGTATCCATTGATTTCGGTTTGTTGTTTTGCCAATACAATCAAATGGAACTGCAATTTTAGGGATACTTACAGTTTTCCTTAAAGTTGGGAAAGCATATTGGCCAACAAATTCCGCATTTTCAACTAAATTGCACTTTAATGCACGTTTTTTTAATTGTTCACAACTCATTTTTATTTCCTCTTTTCTTGTGAATTATTGCAATGGCCTTTGCAAGGTAATAACACATATTTACATTGCCATAAAGTGCCACAATCAAGAAACATAAAAAAGAGGAGCGTGGATTTATTAAATTATTAAAGTTTTCATATAAAAAGTGGCGCAAACAAAATGTTTGTGCCACTTTATCTTAAAATTTTTTCACATTTTCATGAAATCGCATTGTATTTTTTCCGCAAAGCGGACGGCTTCCATAGCGTCTTTGGCGTATTTGTCTGCGCCGATGGCGTCGGCATACTCCTGGGTGAGCACCGCACCGCCAACCACAACCTTGCACCAAGGTGCCTCTTTGCGCAGGAGGCGGATGGTTTCTTCCATAGCAGGGACGGTGGTGGTCATCAGGGCGCTGAGCCCCACCAAGGGGGCGTGGAGCTCCTTGGTTTTCTCTACAATAGCCGCAGGCTCCACATCCTTGCCCAAGTCATAGACCATAAAGCCGTAGTTTTCCAACAGCAGCTTGACAATGTTTTTGCCGATATCGTGAATATCACCCTTGACGGTGGCAAGAACAAAGGCACATTTGGTTGCGGATGTTTCTCCGGTCATGGCTCCCTTGATTTGTTCAAAGGCGGATTTGGCAGCCTCTGCACTCATCAAAAGCTGAGGCAGGTAGACGGTCTTCTTTTCAAATCCCATCCCCACAACATCCAGTGCAGGAATGATTTCTTTTTGAATAATCTCAAGGGGAGGCACAGTTTTCAGCAATTCCTTGGTATGCTGCGCCGCCTGCTCCTTTAACCCCTTGACGATGGCTTGGTTCAGGGAAGAACCGTTTTCGCTCTGGTTGGTGGTTTCCGCCGCCACGGGGGTAACCGCAACCGGCTGGGGAAGGGTTTGCACAAACTCGATATAGTCGGTACAGTTTTCATCAAGGCCAGAGATGGCACAGAAGGCGGCATACGCCTTTTGCATTTCCAAAGAATAGGGATTCATAATGGCAGCCGACAAGCCTTGCTCCATTGCCAGCGCAAAAAAGGTGCTGTTGACAATCTCCCGCTGGGGCAGTCCAAAGGAAACATTGGAAACCCCCAAGGAGGTATGACAGCCAAGCTCCTCGCGAATCAGGCGCACCGCCGCAAGAGTTTCTTTTCCGGCGGTCTTGTCTGCGCTGATGGTCAGCGCCAAGGGATCAAAAATCAGGTTCTTTTTCTCAATGCCGTAGCTTTCTGCCACGGTAAGAATCTTTTTGGCAATGGTAAGCCGTCCCTCTGCAGTAGCGGGGATTCCATTTTCGTCTAAGGTCAGGGCAACCACCAAGCCGCCGTACTTTTTGGCAAGGGGGAAGATGGCATCCATACTCTCTCTTTTGCCACTCACTGAGTTAATCATCGGCTTGCCGTTGCAGCGGCGGAGTGCCGCCTCCATGGCAACAGGGTCAGAGGTGTCAATCTGCAAAGGCAGGTCAATGATGGCTTGCAAGCCGCAAACCGCATCGGTGAGCATTGCTACCTCATCAATTTCAGGAAGACCCACATTCACATCCAGAATGTGCACGCCCTTTTCCTGTTGGGCGATGCCCTCTTTTAAGAGATAGTCCATATCCTTTTCCCGCAGGGCTTCCTTAAATCGCTTTTTGCCGGTGGGATTGATGCGCTCTCCAATCAGAATCGGTTTTTCGCCAAATACCACCGCGTGGGTATAGGAAGAAACACAGGTAATCTCCTTTTTGGTTACAGGGAGAGGGGGGATATTCTTACTGCGCGCGGTCAGTGCCTTGATATAATCGGGGGTAGTGCCGCAACAACCGCCAGCAATGCGCACTCCTTTTTGAATCAGGGTTGCCACATCCTCTGCAAATTCCTCCGGCAATACATCATAGACCGTCTTGCCGTCTACCACCTTGGGAAGGCCGGCGTTGGGTTTTAAGAGTACCGGCACCGAGGCGTAGGCAAGATATTCTTCTGTCACCTTGGAAAGTGCTTTGGGACCTAAGGAACAGTTGATACCGATGGCATCGGCACCCATGCCCTCTAACATGGCTACCATAGCGGCAGGGGAGGCACCGGTCATCAGCTTGCCGTCCTCGCCGTAAGCATTGCCCACAAATACAGGCAGATTGCTGTTTTCTTTGGCGGCAAGCAGTGCCGCTTTGGTTTCATAGCTGTCGTTCATGGTCTGGATAAAAAGAATCTCCGCACCATACTTGACTGCAAGTCTGACGGTTTCGGCAAACACCTTGACCGCATCCTCAAAATCAAAGTCGCCGTAGGGTGCCAACATCCGTCCGGTAGGACCAATATCCAGCGCTACCCATTTTTCCTGCGGGGCACTGCTCTGGCTCCGTGCCAGTTTGACATTCTCCATTGCCGCCTGAATGATTTGCTCCAGTTCCTCACGGTCATATTTTAACAGGTTTGCCCCAAAGGTGTTGGCGCTGACCACATTGCTGCCCGCATCAAAATAGTCCCGATGGATTTTGGTTACCACTTCGGGATGGGTCAGATTCCAACGCTCCGGCAGCTCACCGGGGGCAAGCCCTGCCGCTTGCAGCAGAGTTCCGGTCCCGCCGTCTAAGTATAAGGTATGGTCTTTCAAATAATCCGTAACTTTCATAGGTTTCTCCTAAAACTACAATCTTTTTTGTTGCATCGGTCACAGGGGGATGTCACGCACCCTTCATCGGTCGTTCCTGCAATTGCGGTCACCGATTTGGAGGGGGACATGAGCAAGCTGTCATTTAAGGTCAATCCGATTTTTCGGGAGCAGTCCAGAACCCGAAACAAATCCTTTTGAAAGGATAGGGGCAAATCCCCATAGCCGGGGCTGAATCGACGGGAAAGGGCAAACTCCTTACAAAAGCAGTCGCACAACGCCTCAATCCGCTCGGCTCCCAATGCCTGAAACAGCAATGCCTTGGTGGGGGACAGACTGCCATACTTTGCAATCAACCGGTCCATCCCGATGCCAATGGTGGCGCCAAAAAGAATTACTTTCTGGCAACCTTGAAGTGCCTGTTTCAAATCCGCAGAGGCAACGGTGGCAAAGCCGAAACACAGATTGTCCCCTTCACAGGAGAAGGGGAATTCCCCATAGCATACCTTGGGGGCAAGTTGCGGTTCCGCCTCTAAGAGACATTCTTCTAAAAGGGCAGAGAGGGCATCGTCCGGCGTGGTTACCCCTGCATAACGCCATACCTCCGAGAGGTTGACGGGGGGCAAGGCGTAGGTTTTGGTTACAAGTAAAGGTTCCATAATTACCCCAAAATATCTGACAGATTGCTCTGGATTTTTTCTGCCACATCCGGCTTGTTCATAGAGTAAACGTGCACGTTGCAGATGCCGTTGGCAAACAGGTCAATAATCTGGTCGGTGGCATAGGCGATACCCGCCTGCTTCATCGCTGCCGGGGAGTGCCCGAATTTGTCCACCAGACTCTTAAACCGTTGGGGCATAAAGGAGCCGGAAAGATGGATGGCGCGCTCCACCTGATTGGCGTTGGTGATGGGCATCACACCAGGGATGACCGGAACGGTGATGCCTGCCTCGCGAATTTTGTATAAGAAGTTGTAAAGCAGGTTGTTATCAAAAAACATCTGGGTGGTCAAAAAGGAACACCCCGCATCCACCTTTTCTTTCAGGTGGCGGATGTCGTCGGCTTGATTCGCGCTTTCGGGATGGATTTCGGGATAGCAGGCAGCACCGATACAAAAGTCTGCCCCGCTTTCCTTGATGGCGTGAATCAAATCAATGGCATATCGAAAATCCCAACTGCCCCGGTCGCTGTTTTTCAGTTCGGGGGTCAAATCTCCCCGCAGTGCCATCACATTCTGGATGCCTGCCGCCTTCATCTCCTCGATTTTGGTTTTCACTGTCTCTTTGGTAGAGGAAACACAGGTCAGGTGCGCCAGCGTGGGAACCTGATAATGCTCCTTAATATTTTTGGCAATCTCCAGCGTATAGCGACTGGTCCCGCCACCTGCACCGTAGGTCACGCTCATAAAGGATGGACGTAGCTTGGCGATTTCCTCGGTTGCGGTTTTTACCGACTGGAATGCGGTGTCCGTCTTGGGAGGAAACACCTCAAAGGAGAGGGAAAGACCGGGCACAGAAAAAAGCTCCGAAAGTTTCATAAAAACACCTTCTTTGGGACGAATTTTTTCCTATTATAACACGATGGGAGAAAATAGGCAAGAGGCATCAACGAAAGCCTTGCACAAAGCTTGAGTTTGTGGTATATTGAAAGAAAAGGAGGCGGAAGCAATGTTGGGAACAATTGGAGTCATATTGGTGATATTGGTACAGCTTGTATCGTATTGGGGTTTGTTTGAAAAGATGGGAGAGCCGGGTTGGAAAGGCTTGATTCCCATTTATGCGGATTTTAAGCTTTATGACAAGGCGTGGAGCCGCTATGCCTATTATATTCTGGTTATCTTTGCTTTGATTGGGATAGGGACTTCTGCCCAGGGCGAACAGGGGCTTTCCATGAGTATGGCTGAAATTCTTAATAGCGCGGATATGACGGTAGCAATGTTTGCATCCTTGGCGGCGGCGATTGCAAGTTTTATCATCGAGGCGATATTCTACATCAAGCTTTCCAAAGCCTTTGGCAAGGGCGTCGGCGTGGGTATCGGCTTGATTTTCCTCACCCCTATCTTTGTGGCGTATCTTGCATTTTCCGATGCGGAATATTGGGAAAAGGACCAACGGTATTAAACGAGAATTTTTTGAAGAAAGAAGGTGAAAAGGATGGATGAAAGAGCAATGGCGCAAAGGATTGCCGAAAAGGTTTCCCAAAAGGGCGGCAGAGCCTATTTTGTAGGCGGTTGTGTCCGTGACAAGCTGATGGGAAGAGAGAATAAGGATCTGGATATAGAGATTCATGGGCTTTCCTCCATTGCGGTCGAATCCATTCTGGACACCTTGGGAGAGCGGCAGGAGGTTGGCAAAAGCTTTGGGGTGTATCTGCTCAAAGGCTATGATATCGATATTGCATTGCCGCGGCGGGAAAAAGCTGTGGGTGCAGGGCATCGGGATTTTGAGGTGCGGATTGACCCGAAGATTGGAACCGAGAAAGCTGCAAAACGGCGGGATTTTACCATGAATGCCATGATGGAGGATGTGCTGACCGGAGAAATTGTTGACCATTTTTCCGGCAGACAGGATTTGGCGCAGGGCATTCTGCGCCATGTGAATGACAGCTCCTTTGGTGAGGACCCCCTCAGAGTGTTGCGGGCGGCGCAGTTTGCCGCAAGATTCGGGTTTTCTGTGGCAGAAGAAACGATTGCAATTTGCAGAACCATGAAGCTTGGCACCCTTTCCAAAGAACGGGTGTTTGAGGAACTGAAAAAGGCACTTTTGCAGGCAGAAAAACCCTCGATATTTTTTGAAACCCTTTTTGAGATGGAGGCAATGGATGTTTGGTTCCTCGAGGTTTTGGCACTCAGGGGCATCAAGCAGAATGTCAAATACCATCCCGAGGGGGATGTGTGGACCCATACCATGATGGTGCTGGATGCGGCGGCAGAGCGGCGGCATCTGGCAAAGAGTCCCCTTGCTTTGATGTTGGGCGCTCTGGTTCACGATTTTGGCAAGATTGTTGTGACGAAAGAGATTGACGGGGTGTTTCATGCCTACCATCACGAGGTGGAGGGTCTGCCACTGATTCGTAAGTTCTTGAAACGACTTACACAGGAAAAAGAACTGGTGCGGGAGGTTTTGAACCTTGCAGAGCTTCATATGCGCCCGAATATGCTGGCAGGGGATGCGGCATCGGTGAAGGCAACCAACAAAATGTTTGATTTGGCAATGGTGCCGGAGGATTTGATTCTGCTTGCGCTTTGTGATAATGCGGGCAAGGGAATGGACCAAGCAGACACCGCCGAGGGATTTTTGAGAGATCGACTGCGCATTTTTTATGAAACCGTCCAAAAACCTTATGTAGAGGGCAAGGATTTACAGGATGCAGGGATTCTTCCCGGTGCGCATTACGGAGAGCTTTTGGCATATGCCCACAAGCTGAGATTGGCGGGGGTAGAAAAGGAAGCCGCCTTGAAACAAACTCTTGCCTATGGGCGGGAAAAGAAACTGATTTGAAACGAGAGGGAAAACTATGCAACGACATCATTTCCATCACCAACCTTTTTCTTGGGTACAGGGATGTTGGATTGCCATCGGGCTGCTGCTTTTTGCAGGGAGTATTCTTGCGGGGCAGGCAGACGGCGGAAATCTGGTAGGGGTAGCCAAACCTTTGGGGCTGATTATGATGACAGCCGGAATCATCAATATGGTGGTTTGTGTGGCGAAATACCACGAGATGGACGGCGCCCGGTGGCTCATTGCAGACAGTATGGCGGCGATGCTTTTGTCCATCTTCCCGCTGTTTAACCAGATGAGTATGCCGATTCTGATTCCCTTCTTTTTTGGAATGTGGGAACTGTTTTCGGGGATTGTCAAGGTGATTGACTCTCTGGAGCTGAAAGAAGACCATATGAAGTGTTGGCTGGGCTTTGCTTTGATTGGTTGGGTAGAACTGGCATCAGGCACAGCGTCTTTGATTAAGCCTTTGGATGATTTGGTAGGTATGGAACGGGTGGTCAGCATCATCTTTTTTGTCCAGAGCTGCGGATTCTTCCTCAAGGCGACCATGTACCGGTATTTGATACAAAAGGGATAAGCTTATGCGATACGACAATATGTTTGAGGGGGTGTTCCTCTCCCGACCCAACCGATTCCTTGCTGAGGTGGAGATTGACAGCAAGATTTGTGTCTGCCATGTGAAGAACACCGGAAGATGCAAAGAACTCTTAACCGAAGGTGCAAGGGTGTTGGTGCAAAAGGCAGATGCGCCCCAACGAAAGACGGCATACGATTTGATTGCGGTGTATAAGGGGGATATCCTCATCAATATGGACAGTCAGGCACCCAACAAGGTGGTCATGGAATGGCTGAATCGGGGCGGATATTTTGCGCACATCACCCATATCAAACCCGAATGCCGCTACCAAAATTCCCGTTTTGATTTTTATGTAGAGGCAGACGGGAAAAAGCATTTTATGGAGGTCAAAGGGGTGACCTTGGAGCAGGATGGGGTACTCAAGTTCCCTGATGCACCTACCGAGCGAGGGGTCAAGCATATCCGTGAACTGATGGAGGCGTTGGAGGCAGGCTATGGAGGGCATATCCTGTTTGTGGCACAGATGGAGCCATGTGACTATTTTGTGCCCAATGAAGAAACCCATCCGGAGTTTGCCCATGTACTACGGCAGGCGGAAGCGCAAGGGGTCAAGGTCTGTTGTGTCAACTGCACCGTCACCGAGGATAGTCTGGAAATTTTGGATTTTGTTCCCGTACGGCTGATGCGCTCTTGACGGAGCATGGAGAATTTGGTATAATAAGCAGATAAATCTGTCAAACACAAAGATAAGAGGGATGAACAATGGAACAATTAGGTTTGAATGAAATAAGAGAGAAATTTTTGGCGTTCTTTGAGTCCAAGGGATGCCTGAGATTGGACAGCTTTTCGCTGGTACCCAAAAACGATGCCAGCTTGCTGTTGATCAATTCTGGTATGGCACCCATGAAGAAGTGGTTTACCGGTGCAGAAGTGCCGCCCAAAAAGAGAGTGACCACCTGCCAGAAGTGTATCCGTACACCGGATATTGAGTGCGTGGGAAAAACTGCCCGCCACGGCACCTTCTTTGAGATGCTTGGAAACTTCTCCTTTGGGGATTACTTCAAGCGGGAAGCCATCTCCTGGGGTTGGGAATTTTTGACCAAGGTGATGGGGATTCCGGAGGATATTCTCTGGGTTACTGTCTATGAAGAGGATGACGAGGCACGGGATATCTGGATTAACGAAATCGGTGTAAGCCCCGAGCGTGTTGTCAAGATGGGCAAGGAGGATAACTTCTGGGAACACGGAACCGGACCTTGCGGACCTTGTTCTGAGATCCACGTAGACCGCGGTATTGAGCATAGCTGCGGCAAGCCTGACTGTAAGCTGGGTTGTGACTGTGACAGATTTATGGAAGTCTGGAATCTGGTATTCACCCAGTTTGACAAGGATGAGGACGGAAACTATAACCGTCTGGCAAACCCCAACATCGATACCGGTATGGGATTGGAACGTCTTGCTTGCATTATGCAGGGGGTAAACAACCTCTTTGAGGTGGACACCGTACAGAGCACCATGAAGCACATCTGCAAAATCGCAGGGGTGGAATACAAACAGGATGAAAAGACCGACGTTTCCCTCCGTGTGATTACCGACCATATCCGCAGTACCGTGATGATGGTTTCTGACGGCGTGATTCCCTCCAATGAGGGCAGAGGCTACGTGTTAAGACGGTTGCTCCGTCGTGCGGCACGCCACGGCAGACTGCTGGGCGTTGCAGGCGAGTTCCTCTATACTGTGGCAGACACCGTCATTGACGAATCCAAGCAGGGCTATCCCGAACTGGATGAAAAGCGGGATTATATCAAAAAGGTCATCCGGATTGAGGAAGAAAAGTTCTCCAAGACCATCGAGGGCGGACTTGCCATCCTGAACACTTATATGGAAGAAACCAAAGCCAAGGGCAGCGATACCCTAAATGGTGAAGATGCCTTCAAACTGAATGATACCTATGGCTTCCCCATTGACCTGACGGTAGAAATCTGTGAGGAACAGGGATTGAAGGTAGACCGTGACGGCTTTGACAAACAGCTCAAAATTCAAAAGGAAACTGCCAGAGCAGGCAGAAAAGACGGTTCCAGCTGGGACGATGATTCTGCGGTGAATATCAAGGCGGCAGCTACCGAGTTTGTAGGCTATGACCAGTTGGAGGCAGAAACCGAAATCATTGGTATTGTCTGTGACAATGCAGAGGTGGACGCTTTGGGCGCAGGAGAAAAGGGAATCGTGGTAGTTAAGCAGTCCCCCTTCTATGCAGAGATGGGCGGACAAGCAGGCGACATCGGTTCCATCTTGTCGAACAACGCAAAGGCTACCGTTGTGGACACCAAGAAAAACGGCGATGATATTTACTTCCATATGGTTAAGGTAGAGGAAGGCGCCCTTTCCAAGGGCGATAAGGTAACCCTTTCTGTATGCAAGAAGAATCGTATGGCAATCTGCCGGAACCACTCTACCACCCATTTGTTGCACAAGGCCCTCAAGGAAGTTCTGGGCGGACACGTGGCACAGGCGGGTTCTGAAGTGACGGCAAAGCGTCTGCGTTTTGACTTCTCGCACTTTGAGGCAATGACTGCGGAAGAACTGAGAGCGGTTGAGGCAAAGGTGAATGAGGCAATTCTGGAAGCTATGGAGATTACCGTCAAGGAACTCCCCATTGAGGAGGCAAAATCTCTGGGCGCGACAGCGCAGTTTGGCGAGAAGTACGGCGACACCGTTCGGGTGGTTTCCATGGGCGATTATTCCGTAGAGTTCTGCGGCGGTACCCATCTCAGCAACACTGCACAGGCAGGTCTTTTCAAGATTCTGTCCGAGAACAGCGTTGCAGCCGGCGTGCGTAGAATTGAGGCAGTAACCGGCATGGGTGTGATTCAGGTTCTGGAAGAAAAGGAAGCGTTGATTCAGGAAACTGCGCAGACCTTAAAGACCAGTCCCAGAGAGCTGAACCACAAGGCAGAAAGCCTGCTGGAGGAACTGAAAGAGGCAAAGCGTGAGATGGACAGCATCAAGAGCAAGATGGCAAAGGATTCTGCCGGTGATGTGATGAACAATGCGGTCAAGGTTGGAGAGACTCTGGTGGTTGCCAAGCTGATGCCGGATGGTATGGATATGAATACCCTGCGTGAGGTTGGCGACAACCTGAAGAACAAGGAAACCGATGCGGTGATTGTTCTGGCATCCAAGGATGGTGCCAAGGTGAATGTGATTTCTATGGCGACAGCGGCGGCTGTGGCAAAGGGAATCCACGCCGGAAAGATTATCTCTGAGGTTGCCAAGACCATGGGCGGCGGAGGCGGCGGTAAGCCGGAATCTGCACAGGCAGGCGGCAAGGACCCCGCTAAAGCAGAAGAAGCGCTCAGCAAGGTTGTTCCTATGGTAGAAGCACAGATGCAATAAGGAGGAAGACGCATGGATTGCTTATTCTGTAAAATTGCGGCAGGGGAGATTCCCTCCACCAAGGTTTATGAAGACGAACAGGTGTATGCCTTTTTGGACATTGAGCCGCAGGCCCCGGTGCATATCATCCTGATTCCCAAAACCCATATCCCGTCAGCCAACGCGCTGACCGAGGAGAATGCGGGCGTGGTTGGACATATCTATGCGGTTGCGGCAAAGCTTGCCAAGGAGCAGGGCTTTGCGGAAAAGGGCTATCGTATCGTGAACAACTGCGGTGAGGACGGCGGTCAGACGGTGGGACATATTCACTTCCACCTGCTGGCAGGCAGAAACCTCGGCTGGCCTCCGGGCTAAGCCAAACAAAAACTGAATATTGACAGGGGAGCTTGTGTGAGCAGGCTGAGAGGAAGTCATCCAACTTCGACCCTTAACCTGATTTGGATAATGCCAACGTAGGGAGCGCAAGCAAATTCGTTGTAAAGCGAAGTTACCAATCAGGTGACTTCGCTTTTTTATATACATCAACAGCACAGGGGACGGTTCTCTGTGTTCAAAAAGAAAGGATGAGGAAAAATGAAAAACAAAACATCAACCATTTCTAACGCAATGATTTGGTTCGGCGCGGGGGTGTCCCTTGCGGAAATTCTAACCGGAACCTTGATTGCACCTCTTGGCTTTGCGAAAGGCTTTGCAGCTATTTTGCTGGGGCATCTGATTGGCTGTGTACTGCTGTTTTTTGCCGGTTGGATTGGTGCAAGAACCGGAAAAAGTGCCATGGAAACTGTCAGCATCTCCTTTGGAAAGACGGGCAGCAAATTTTTTGCGGGACTGAATGTACTGCAGCTCATTGGCTGGACCGGTGTGATGATTGTCAGCGGAGCGACCGCTGCCCAGGCGATTGTCAATCTGGGAGGGCAGTGGGTTTGGAGCCTGATGATTGGAGCTTTGATTGCCATCTGGGTTCTCATTGACATCAAAAACCTCGAAAAGGTGAACTTTGTTGCCATGGGCGGACTATTCCTTTTGACCTGCGTGCTCAGCGTGGTGGTATTCCGGGGCGGAGCAACAGCGGTGAACCAAGGAACGATAACGTTTGGCGCGGCAGTGGAGTTGTCGGTGGCGATGCCCTTGTCTTGGTTACCCTTGATTGCGGACTATACCCGAACTGCAAAAAAACCTTTTGTTGCAACCATAGCAAGCAGCGTTACATATTTCCTGGTCAGCGTATGGATGTATGTGATTGGTATGGGGGCAGCCTTGTTCACCGGAGAAAGCGATGTGGCACAGATTATGCTCAAAGCAGGATTGGGGATACCGGCACTTTTAATTGTGATTTTCTCCACGGTGACCACCACCTTTTTGGATGTATATTCTGCCGGGGTCAGCAGCGAAAGCATCTGGGCAAAACTGCGGGAAAAGCCGGCAGCGCTTGCAGTATGTATGTTGGGTACAATGCTTGCAATTTTTACACTCGTTACGGAACTGGAAGGCTTTCTTTATCTGATTGGCTCGGTCTTTGCGCCGATGATTGCCATTCTGGTAACCGATGATTTGATTTTGAGGCGGGACAGCACGGAGAAAAAAATAGACAAAGTCAACTTCTTTGTCTGGCTCATTGGATTCGTTCTGTATCGCTTGTCTATGTATGCAGACACGCCGGTGGGGTATACCCTTCCGGTGATGGTGGTGACCGGCATTCTTTGTGTGTTGGCGCGTAAGGTCTGCAAATAACCATCTTTTCTATCAAAGTATTCCAAAGGGAAGCAGGTGGGGAGCGCCACAGGCTGTACCGAATACTTGTTCTTTATAAACTTGCGATGGGAACCCGTGTTTCGGGGTGAGAGGAGGCAAGGGAGCCTCGACCGTGCGGAAGAATTTCTTTCGTAATCTTTTTACGAAACGAGGAATCGAAAATGAAAAACAAAACAGGACTTTTACGATTGGTGGTACTTGCTATGCTGGTGGCGTTGGGGGTTGTGATTTCTCCCTTGCTTCGGGTAGAGGGAATGTGTCCCATGGCACATTTTATCAATATTATCTGTGCGGTGCTGTTGGGACCGTGGTATTCTTTGCTTTGCGCTGTGCTTATCGGGGTTATCCGGATGACAACCATGGGGATTCCACCCCTTGCCCTGACCGGAGCGGTCTTTGGTGCGGTGCTTTCGGGGGTTTTTTATCGGGGGTCGAAAGGGAGCTTGCTGATGGCGGTGCTGGGAGAAATCATCGGCACCGGTATCATCGGAGCGATGCTTTCCTATCCGGTGATGACCTTTTTGTGGGGAAAAGAGGGACTGAGTTGGTTGTTCTATGTTCCCTCCTTTATCGGCGGAACGCTGATTGGCGGTAGCATTGCCTTTGTATTCCTGAAACGATTGCAGATGACGGGAATGTTGAAAAAGATGCAGGAGCAATTAAAAG
The DNA here is from genome assembly GCA_017397725.1 of Clostridia bacterium. Taxonomy (GTDB): domain Bacteria; phylum Bacillota; class Clostridia; order Monoglobales; family Monoglobaceae; genus Ructibacterium. Next base: position 49,617 of record JAFQIA010000017.1, on the reverse strand, counting down.
GAGCGGAAAAATGATGGAGATACAGGAGATTCGCAAGAGGGTGTATGACGAGAATCCGTTGATTCATGGGATTACCAATCCGATTTCAGTGAACCAATGTGCCAATGCCTGTTTGGCAGTGGGGGCAAGACCGATGATGGCAGAGCATCCCAAAGAAATGGCGGAGATTACCTCCTCTGCCAAGGCGTTGCTTTTGAATTTGGGGAGCATCACCCAAACCAGAGCCAAGGCGATGAAGAGAGCTGCAAGGGTTGCGAAAAAACAAGGGATTCCGGTGGTTCTGGACTTGGTAGGCATTGCCTGCTCCTCCTTGCGCAGAGCTTTTGCAAAAAGATTGATCAAGCTTGCAGCGCCTGACATCTTAAAAGGAAATTATTCTGAGATAATGGCGCTGATGCGGGAGGAATATCGTTCTGCCGGTGTGGATGCAGAAAGCACCATCGCCGAGGCAGAGCTGCTTCCCTTGATGAAAGGTTTTGCGCAAAAGCAACGGACGGTATTGCTTGCCAGCGGTAGGGTGGATTTGATTACCGATGGTGTGCGAGTGATTCGGGTGAAAAATGGCACACCACGCCTTGCATCGGTAACCGGAACCGGATGTGTGTTGGGGATGCTTGCGACAAGTTATTTAAGTATCGCCACCCCCATAGAGGCGGCAACCACCGCCTGTGCCATACTGGGTATCAGCGGAGAGCTTGCGGCGCAAAAGTCGGGAAGCGGGAGCTTTTTGACCGGATTGATGGACGGGATTTCTGCCATTTCGGGAGAAGTTCTTACAGAAAAATTGAGAATGGAGGAGAGATAGATTGAAGTTTAATAGCAGTCTTTATTTGGTGACTGACAGCAGTCTTATGGAAGAAACGGATTTTTTGCAAAGGGTAGAGGCGGCGCTTGAGGGGGGCGTGACTCTGTTGCAATTGCGGGAAAAGCAGCGAACTACCAGAGAATACCTAACGCTTGCCCAAAAGGTGCACGCGCTTGCAAGGCGGTATGGGGTACCTCTTTTGATTGATGATCGGGTGGACATTGCGTTGGCGATGGATGCCGATGGGGTACATCTGGGGCAGACGGACCTGCCCATTGCCATGGCGAGGAAATTGCTTGGTAAGGACAAGCTGATTGGAGCAACCGCAAAGACGGTAGCCCAAGCACAGGAGGCATATGAACAAGGTGCGGATTATTTGGGGGTAGGTGCCATCTACCCGACCACCACCAAGGTGCAGACAACCTTGACCTCCATCCAAACCTTAAAGGAGATTTGCCGTGAGCTGCCCATACCGGTCAATGCCATCGGGGGACTCAATAAGGAAAACATGGAAGTGTTGAGAGGTTGCGGTATTGCCGGAATCTGTGTGGTTTCTGCCATTATGAAAGCGGAAGACCCCAAAAGGGAGGCAGAACTGCTAAGGGAGCGGATAGAATCGCTCCGGAAAGGGGAAAAACAATGAGATGTGTGTTGACCATTGCCGGCTCGGATTGTTCCGGCGGAGCGGGGATTCAGGCGGACCTAAAAACCATGACCGCCCATAAAGTTTATGGAATGAGTGCCATTACTGCGCTGACGGCGCAGAACACCACAGGGGTGTTTGCCATTCAGGAGGTGACGCCGGAATTTCTGGCGGCACAACTGGATGCCATCTTTACAGACATTCCGCCCCACGCGGTCAAAATCGGGATGGTGGCATCTGCCGAACTGGTTCAGGTGATTGCGGAGAAACTGGAGAACTACGGGATAAAAAATATCGTGTTGGACCCCGTGATGGTGGCAACCAGCGGGTCTAAGCTGATTCAGACCGAGGCCATTGCTGCATTGACCGAAAAACTATTTCCCTTGGCGACCCTTGTGACCCCCAATATTCCGGAGGCGGAGGTTTTGTCGGGTATTGCCATTCATAACAAAGAAGAAATGATTGCAGCAGCCGAGAACATGGAACAACAATATGGATGCCATGTACTCATCAAAGGGGGACACCTGAAAAGTGGTGCCGATGACCTGCTTTGGACCAATGGGGAGGGGATTTGGCTCTGTGCCAAGCGGGTGAACAACCCCAATACCCATGGTACAGGATGTACCCTTTCTTCTGCCATCGCCTGTGGTTTGGCAGAAGGGAAAAGTCTGTATGAGAGCGTGCAAAGCGCCAAAGCGTATCTGTTGGGTGCGCTTGGGGCAAATCTGAATCTGGGCAGAGGGAATGGGCCGCTCAAGCATTGTTGACCGAAAAGGTTGCATTCTTCTGGGGAAATATGGTATACTAAAAATAGTAGGAAAGGAGTTGGACCTTATGCAGAGCAAACAGATTTGTAAGGGCGTGGACCTGCGGGTGATTCCCAGCAACAAGTTCAAGACCAATGCCCTGAGTATCTTTTTTCATATTCCGCTGAAGCGGGAAACCGTGACTATGGCGGCACTTTTGCCGGCGGTACTCAAACGGGGTACTGAGAAGAACCCCGAATACAAGCAGCTGGCACGGCGGCTTGCTGACCTTTACAGTGCGTCCTGCAGTGCAGGCGTTCGCCAAAAGGGCGATGGCGAAGTGCTTTATTTCCATATGGATTATATTGCCGATGCCTACATTGGGGAGAACCTGACCGAACAGGTGGTTGCCTTTTTGCGGGAACTGGTGTTCTGTCCTTTGATTCAGGACGGGGGTTTCTCACCCGAATATGTGGAGAGTGAAAAAACCAACCTGAAAAATGCCATCTTAAGCTTAATCAATGACAAAAAAGAGTATGCCGATGTGAAGTGTCGGGAGGCAATGTTTGGCAAGGACGGCTATGGCATGTTCGAGGCGGGGTATGTGGAGGATTTGGATGCCATCACTCCCCAAAGCCTTTATGCCTTTTATCAAAAGGTGCTGAAAGAGGCAAAGGTGGATATTTTTGTCAGCGGGATGGCGGATGCCGAAACTCTGGATGTCATCACCAAAGGACTTGAGGCAGAACTTTTGCCTCGGGATGGAGGATACATTGCCACCCAAACTGCAACGGCGGACAGAGAAGAGATTCAGTATATCACCGAAGAGATTCCTGCATCCCAGAGCAAGCTTTCCATCGGCTTAAAGTGTGGAGTGGAGCCTGCGGGCGAGGAATATTACGCCTTGCTTTTGGGCAACTGCTTGTTTGGGGGCAGTCCTTTCTCCAAGCTGTTTATGAATGTGCGGGAGAAGTTGAGCCTTGCCTATTATGCGGCAAGCCGCACCGACCGGATGAAGAGCGTGATGGTGATCAGCTCCGGCATTGAAACCCAAAATTTCCAAAAGGCGTATGACGAGATTCAACTGCAGCTTGCCAAGATGCAGGCGGGCGAGGTGGAAGAAAGTGAGCTTGCAGCCGCAAAGAAGTATCTGACCAACGGGCTCACCGCAATGTATGACAGCGTGCGTGCCTTGGAGGACTATTACCTCAGTCAGGCGATTCTGGGACAGAACCAGAGCCCCGAAGAACTGATTCGCTGTCTGGAACCCATCGGGATTCCCCAGATTCAGGCAGTGATGCAAAAGGTGCAGCTCGACACCGTATACTTTTTGAAAGGAGTGGAGGCATAGATGGAAATCAAGCGTTGTTACAACGAACAATTAAAAGAAGAAATGCACTATGCCGTCCACCCAAGCGGACTTCGGGTTTATGTGTTTCCCAAAAAGGGATTCCAGAAATATTATGCCATCTATGGAACCGAGTATGGCTCCATAGACTCGGCGTTTCAAATTCCGGGCGAGGATACGATGACCCATGTTCCCGACGGCATTGCCCATTATCTGGAGCATAAAATGTTTGAAGAAGAGGACGGCTCTGATGCCTTTCAGCGGTTTGCTTTGACCGGTGCAAGCAGCAATGCCTTTACCAGTTTTGATATGACCGCATATTTGTTCTCCTGTACCGACAAGTTCTATGAGAACTTGGATATTCTGTTGGATTTTGTGAACCATCCGCATTTCACCCAGGAGAATGTGGCAAAGGAGCAGGGTATCATCGGACAGGAAATCAAGATGTACGAGGATGACCCCGAATGGCGGGTGTTCTTTAATACCCTTTTGGCACTTTTTCATAACAATCCGGTGAAACTGGACATTGCCGGAACGGTAGAGAGTATTGCCAAGATTACCCCTGAGCTGCTGTATCGGTGTTATCACACCTTTTACAATCCTGCCAATATGGTATTGGTTCTGGTGGGGGATGTGGACATCCAAAAAGCAATGGAATATGTGGATGAGCATGTGGATGCCAAGCGGAACTTAGGGCAAATCCCTCGGGAAGAGGTGGTCGAGCCCACCCATCGGGTACAGGAAAGAATCGAGCAAAAGCTGATGGTATCACAGCCCTTGTTCCGGATTGGGTTTAAGGATAACAAGATGGGGCTGGATGTGGATGCCATGCGGAAAAAGGAAATTGCCACCGATTTGATTCTGGATGCGGTGTTTGGCAGATGCTCGGATTTGTATGAAGAGCTTTATGAGGAAGGCTTGGTGGATACCTCCTTTGATTCGGAGGCGGATATTTCCAAGGGTTACGGATTCACTTTGATTGGGGGCGAGTCCAAGGACCCCGAGGCTGTGTATCAAAGAATCAGGGAACACCTGAAAGGTTTGATGGAAACCGGCATCCCCAAGGAGGATCTGGACAGGGCAAGAAAGATCTGGCTGTCACGGGGCATTCGTGCCTTTAACAGTGTAGAGCAGATGGGGAACGCGTTTATCCGCCAGATTTTTGCAGGGTATGAGCCTCTTGCCATCAGTGAGAGCTTAAATCAAGTAACCGATGAAGATGTGATGGAGCGGCTGAGAGAGCATTTTGATGTGGACAACTGTGTGCTTTCGGTGATTTCGCCCATGGAAACAGAAAAAAAGGAGTGATGGGAATGATCAACCGGATTGCCTTTCCGGATTTGGGGATTTCCCTTTCGGTGAATCGGGCTGCTTTTCGGGTTTTCGGGATGCCGATTTATTGGTATGGCATCCTGATTGCCACCGGTTTGATTCTGGCGGTGCTTTACGGAATCAGGGAATGCAAGAAAAAGGAGATCAGCAGTGACGACCTTTTTAATATGCTGCTGATTGCCTTGCCGGTGGCGATTGTCTGCGCAAGGCTCTACTATGTTGCCTTTCAATGGGAGGATTATCGGGGGGATTTTGCTGAAATCTTAAATATCCGAAATGGCGGACTTGCCATCTATGGCGGGGTGATTGGTGCCGCGCTCTCGGTGATTGGCTATTGCCTGAAAAAGAAGCTTTCCATCGGCAGGGTACTGGATGTGCTTGCGGTGGGATTGTTGATTGGTCAGGCAATCGGGCGTTGGGGTAACTTTGTCAACGGCGAAGCCTTTGGAAGTGTCACCGACCTGCCTTGGAAGATGGTGATTGTGCAGAATGGAACCACCATTGCCGATGGCGTGCATCCCACCTTTTTCTATGAATCTCTGTGGAATGCCATCGGTATCGGGGTACTGCTCCTTTATAAGCGGATTCAGGAGTTTGACGGAGAGCTTTTTTGTGCCTACCTCAGTTGGTACGGACTGGGCAGACTCTGGATTGAAGGACTGCGGGCAGACTCTTTGTATCTGGGCGACATACGCATCTCCCAACTCCTTGCGGGGTTGACGCTCTTTGCAGGACTTGGTTTGATGATAAGCATCAGGATTCGGCAGGGCATCTGCCGGAATGAGAAAAAATAAACCGGATTTTACATTTTACACTCCGGAGAATTGGATTTTTGGTCCAATCTCCGGAGTGTTTTTTGTTTGCCGCCAAATCTTTGAGGATTTTGCGGGAAACTGCCGATGGTTTTTCCAAAAAACTGTAAAAAACTGCGCCCAAAGGTCAAAAGTTGAAAAATTGAGAAAAATGAGAAAAAAGCGGAGCAAAAACCAACGAATTTTCGGGGAAAATCAGGACTGGGAAATATTTCTGAAACATTTTGTAAAAAAAACTTAAAGTTTTTTCAAAAAAACACTTGCAATATGAGAAGAAATCGATTAGAATAGAGGAAAGTGGTGCAAAGTGGTTCAAGATGCATCAAAGTGGTGCAAAAATGGACCCAAAAACCCAAAAGTTACGAATCCCGATTGAGAAAGGAGGCGACGGCGATGCTCATGGGGGAATATTATCAGAATTTAGATAGCAAGGGTAGAGTGAATATCCCTGCCAAGTTCCGCTTGGATTTGGGCGAATCGTTTGTCGTGTCCAAGGGATTGGAATACTGTGTAAGCATCTACCCCAAAGGGGAATGGGAGCGTTTTCAGGAAGAGCTTAGAACCGTACCCTCCAGCAAGCGCAGAGGGTTGGAGCGTTTCTTCTTCAGCGGTGCTGAGGAGCGGAGCATTGACGGACAAGGCAGAGTGCTGATTCCGCCCCAGATTCGGGAATATGCCGGTCTTACCGGTGAGATTGTGGTCATCGGCGTTTCAGATAAGGTGGAAATCTGGGACCGCAAGAAGTGGGAAGCTTATATGAACCAACCGGAATTTGACGCAGACTCCATTGCGGAGATTATGGAGGAGCTGGGTATATAATGGCGTTTCATCATATCTCGGTATTGCTTGAAGAGAGCGTTGCGGCGCTTCAGGTAAAGCCGGACGGCGTGTATGCAGACGGAACCCTTGGCGGCGGCGGACATAGTGCCTTGCTGTGCGAGAGTCTGTCGGACAAGGGTACCTTGATTGGGATAGATCGGGACCAGGTGGCGCTTGGGGCGGCAACTGAACGGTTAAAGCCCTATTCCTGTCAAAAGCATCTGGTGCACCGGAACTTCTTTGAAATTCAGGCGGTGCTGGATGAGCTGGGCATTCCGGCGATTGATGGTGCGATTCTGGATTTGGGAGTGTCTTCTCCCCAGTTGGACGATGGGGAGCGAGGGTTCAGCTACCACCAGACAGCCAGACTGGATATGCGGATGGACCGCACGGCGGAACTGGACGCGTGGAAAGTCGTCAATACTTATGAAGAAGACCGTCTGGCGGACATCATTTTCCGCTACGGAGAAGAGCGATACGCAAGGCGGATTGCCGCCGCAATCAAAGCAAGGCGGGAGCAAGCCCCCATTGAAACCACCACTGAGCTTTCTGAAATCATCAAAAGTGCATTCCCTGCCGCTCAGCGGTTTGGGGACAAGCATCCGGCGAAGCGGACCTTTCAGGCAATCCGGATTGAGGTGAACTCCGAGCTGGAGGGACTGGAGCAGGCAGTACGGGATTTTGTAAAGGTGCTAAGACCCGGTGGAAGATTGGCGATTATCACCTTCCATTCTCTGGAGGACCGCATTGTGAAAAATGTCTTTGCCGATTTGGCAAAGGGGTGTGAATGCCCCAAGGACTTTCCGGTTTGTGTTTGCGGCAAGACCCCGCAGGCAAAACTGATTACCCGCAAGCCGGTGATTGCCGGCGAAAAGGAATTAAAAGAGAACAACCGTGCCCACAGCGCAAAGCTTCGGGTGCTTGAAAAAATATAGAAAGGATGGTTGCCTGTGCCGACACAGACTACGCAAAGAAGAACCCGTACCGCATACAGAAACGATGTCACTGCCGGCGTGTATAGATCCTATCAGGGATATGTGCAGGAACGACAGAACACCGCAAGGGCATATGAGTTTCCGGTTACTTATCCGAAACGGGTTTCTCCCATCCAGACCCAAAAACCGAAACAGGCGGCAAAACCCAAGCGGGTTTCTGCACTCAGGGTTGCCATGTATGTAGTTTTGGTTATGGGGATGTGTATGTTGATGCTCTATCGGTATGCAGCGATTCTGGAAAGCGCAGAAACCATTGAAACGCTTTCCAAACAGGTTTCCGACATTGCGGCAACCAATCAGGCATTACAGGCAAAGATTGATCGGGGCTTGGAATTGGGCGTTCTGGAATCTTATGCCACCGGACAGTTGGGTATGATTCGCCCTGACAGCTCCCAGATGTTTTATGTAGACATGCAGCTCAGTGATGCGGCACAGCGTACCGAACAGGAAGGACAGCGGGAAAACAATGTTCTTCAAGGGACGCCGGGTGCGTTGGTGAATGCAATTCGGGTGTTAAACTAAAAGGAAATTGCATATAGTAACTAAGGGTAGCGGGGATTTTTCATTGGAAAACTCCGCTATTTACATCTATAAAAGAAATGAAGGAAAGGATGGAGAACCGTGATGAAAAAGAGCCGACTTGTACAGAATCAACGGATGATGCTGGTACTTGGCATATTGGTTGCCATCTTTGTTCTGCTTTTGGTCAGAACTGCGTGGATACAAATTGTCAACGGGGAAGACCTTTCCCGCAGAGCCTTGGAACAGCAAACCAGCGACAATACCGTCAGCGCAAAAAGGGGAAATATTTATGACCGGAACTATAAGGTTCTGGCAAGCAATACCACGGTAGAAACCATCAGCATTACGCCGGAAAACCTGCGCAACAGCCTGAAAGACAATGGTATCAGCGAGGGCAGAGCAGCGGAAGGAATTGCGGAGATTTTGGGGATGCAGCCCCAAACCATCGAAAACAAAATTCAGAAAAAGAGCAACTTTGAATACCTGAAAAAGAAGGTAGAAAAAGATGTTGCCGATGCCCTGCGTGTTTATATTGAAGAAAACAAGCTTAAGGGTATCAACTTTGTAGAGGATGTCAAGCGGTTTTACCCCTATAACAATCTGGCATCCCACGTCATTGGTTTTGTGGGGGATGACAATCAGGGGCTTGAGGGTATCGAGAGTATTTACGACGATGAACTCAGCGGCGTGCCCGGACGTGTGATTACCAGTCGGCAGTCTACCGGTGTGGAGTCTGCCTCTGCTTATGAAAGCTATATTGCGGCACAGGATGGCTCCAGCGTGGTGCTGACCATTGACGAGGTGATTCAGGGCTATGTAGAAAAGCATCTGGAAAACGCCCGGATTGCCAACAAACTGGAGGTTGGTGCGGCGGCGATTGTGATGGATGTCAACAGTGGTGAGATTCTTGCCATGAGCTCCAAACCGGATTACAACCTCAACGAACCCTTTGCCATTACCGATGCCATTCGGGATAAGTATGAAAATATTGAGGAAGAACTGGATGGCTTAAAGGGGACAGAGTACAATGAACGTTTGACCGAGGTCATCCAGACCGTCCGCCGAAACAAGGCGGTGGTGGACTCCTACGAGCCCGGTTCCACCTTTAAGGCGATGGTGGCATCCATTGCCATTGAAACCGGTTCGGTGGATTTGCAGCACGACCAATATAGTTGTGGAGGGTCCTATCCGGTGGCGGACCGCAGAATCAACTGTGCCAACCGGAACGGACACGGAAATCAGACCTTCCAGGAGGCGGTGCAGAACTCCTGCAACCCTGCCTTTATCCAGATTGGTGCCAAGATTGGAAAGGAACCTTTTTTGACCGGCGCAAAGGCTTTTGGGTTCTTCCAAAAGACCGGCATTGAGCTGCCCGGCGAAACGGCGGGTCTTGGATTTTCCTTGGACAGTTTTACGGAACTGGACTTGGCGACCTCTTCCTTTGGCCAGTCGGTGACGGTGACACCGCTCCAGATGATTACGGCAATCAGCGCCGTTGCCAACGGCGGCAAATTGTATAAGCCCCATTTGATTAAAGAAATCCTCAATTCGGATAATGTGGTTATTGAGAAAAAGGAGCCGCAGGTGGTTCGGCAGGTAATTTCGGAAGAAACCAGCAAACAGATGCGGACCATTCTGGAATCAGTAGTTTCCAAGGGCGGCGGTAAGAATGCCTATATCGCCGGCTATCGCATTGCAGGAAAGACCGGAACCTCGGAGAAGATTCCCCGTGGCAATCAAAAATATATTGCATCCTTTTTGTCCTTTGCCCCTGCAGACAATCCCCAGATTGCATGCTTGGTCATTTTGGACCAACCGCCTCCAGGACAGGTGTATTACGGCGGTACCATTGCGGCACCTGTGGTAAAAAATATTATGGAAGAAACGTTGCGTTACTTAGAGGTAGAACCCCGCTACAATGAAGACGAAAAGGCGTATGTGGATTTGGAGCTGCCGGATTTGTCCGGCAAGAGTCGGGAGGAGGCAACTGCCGTACTGAAGGAGGCAGGCTTCAAAATCCGGTTCAAGGGTCAGGGTAATCTGGTTACCGACCAGATCCCAAAGGCGTATACCCGTTTAAGCTCCGGTTCCACCGTAGTGGCATATCTTGACGGAGCGCAAGCAGAGCGCACCGTGACGGTGCCCAAGGTCACCGGAGAAACTGCGGCGGCAGCCTCGGCAATTCTGACCAGCGAGGGACTGAATGCGCGGATTCGGGGTGTTCCCGGAATGGGCGGTGCCATTTGCGAGTCCCAATCGCCGGAGGCGGGGACCATCGTAGAGCCCGGCACGGTGGTGACGGTCAACTTCAAATATCAAGGAGCAATGGAATAAAGAAAGCGAGGAAGCACAGATGAATCTTTCGGAATTACTGAAGGACATCCAAGTGAAAAAGCTGGATGGTACAGAGCGGATGGAGATTACAGGAATCGCCTTTGATTCCCGTGCGGTGAAGCCGGGCAATCTCTTTGTGTGTATCAGCGGGTTCCAGACAGACGGACACAAGTATGCCCAAAATGCTGTCAAGCAGGGTGCCATTGCGGTGGTTGCCGAGCGGGAGCTTGAGGATGTAGGCGTCACCTGCATTCTGGTAGAAAACAGCCGTCTTGCTTTGGCAAAACTGGCGGCGGCGTTTTACGGATATCCGGACAGAAAATTCTGCCTGATTGGGATTACCGGAACCAACGGCAAAACCACCACCACCTATCTGGTGAAATCTGTGCTGGAAAAGATGGGCAAAAAGGTGGGTTTGATTGGTACCAATCAGAATATGATTGGTACTGAGGTGATTCCCACCAGTCATACCACCCCCGATTCCCTGGAGCTGATGCGCCTGTTTGCCATGATGGCAGAAAAGGGCGCAGACTATGTGGTGATGGAGGTTTCCTCCCACTCTCTGGCGCTGGACCGTGTGGCGGCGTGTACCTTTGATGTGGGGGCGTTTACCAATATCACACAGGACCATCTGGATTTTCACAATACCATGGAAGAATATCTGGCGGCAAAGGGAATATTGTTCCGCCTTGCCAAAGCCGGTGCGGTGAATGCCGATGATGCCGGTGCGGCATATCTTTGCGAGAACGCCACCTGTGATTCGATGCTGACCTACGGATTGGAGGAGGGCTGCGCCATGCGTGCCTCCCAAGTGGTATTGGAAGAAAACGGAGTGCGTTTTTCCTTGAGTTACCAAGGGGAAACTTATGACGTGGAGCTGGGCATCCCCGGAAAATTCTCGGTTTACAATGCGCTCACCGCACTTTCTTGTTTGGCAGCAGCCGGCATCCCCTTAAAGGAGGCAGTAGACTGCCTGCGGGTTGCACGGGGTGTCAAGGGTAGAGTGGAGATGGTAGAAACCGGACGGGATTACAGCGTGATTATTGACTACGCCCACACGCCTGACGGACTTTTGAATGTGATTTCCACCATTCGGGGTTTTGCCAAAGGGAGGATTCTGGTGGTGTTTGGTTGCGGCGGCGATCGGGATAAGAGCAAACGCCCCAAGATGGGGAAGATTGTATCTGAATTGGCGGACTTTGCCATTGTCACCAGTGACAATCCCCGTACCGAGGACCCCGATGCCATCATTGCAGATATTTTAGAGGGAGTCAAAGAGGGCGGCGGTGCCTATGCAGTGGTACCCAACCGGTTTGAGGCAATTGAATATGCGCTGGACCACGCCCAAAAGGATGATATTATCTTATTGGCAGGCAAAGGGCACGAAACCTACCAGATTCTGGCGGACCGGACCATCTCCTTTGATGAACGGGAAATCGTGCACAAGCTCTTGCATATTGCCCAATAAGGGATGAGGTGAATGTTGTGGAATGGTTATTGAATGTCAATCTTGCCGCCAAAGCAATGGGGGGCAAAATCCTGCATTGTGACGGGGACGAGTTGATTCAATCGGTGTCTACCGATACCCGTACCATCAAAGACGGAGGCCTGTTCTTTGCCCTGCGGGGGGAACGGTTTGACGGGCATAAATTTGTTCCGGATGCAGTTGCAGCCGGAGCCATTTGCTGTGTGGTCAATGAGGAAAGCCAGCAGTTTGACGGACTGCCTGTCATTGTGGTGGAAGACACCCATCGGGCACTTCGTGCCCTTGCAGAGGAATACCGCAAGCAGTTCCGGATTCCGGTGGTGGGAATCACTGGAAGCGTGGGTAAAACCTCCACCAAGGAGATGATTGCCTCGGTGCTGCGGGAGAACTATCGTACCCATATGACCCAAGGCAACTTCAACAACGAGATTGGACTGCCCCTGACCGTCTTTGATTTGATGAGTGAAGATGAGATGATGGTGTTGGAAATGGGAATGAGCGGATTTGGTGAGATTTCCCGCCTGACCCGGATTGCCAAGCCGGAAACGGCGGTGATTACCAATATCGGACTTTCCCATATTGAACATCTGGGAAGTCGGGAAGGCATCAAGCAGGCAAAGCTTGAGATTCTGGAAGGCTTGCAGATGGATGGCACCGTGATTCTGAACGGTGACGATGATATGCTCTGGGATTCCCGTGGAGAGATGGAGTTTGAAACCCTGTATTTCGGCATCCGCAACAAGAATTGTGACTTGGTGGCAACCGATGTGCGGATGTATTCCGACGGGTCGGAGTTTACCTGCAAGATTGATGGAGAATCCCACAAGTTCTCGGTAACCGTTCCCGGGGAGCATCATATCTATAATGCCCTTGCGGCAATTTTGGTAGGACTGAAGTATAATATTTCCATCGAAGATATCAAACAGGGGGTGCGCAAATTTGCCCCCAGCGGATTGCGGCAAACCTTGATTGAATATCCCAATTACAAGGTGATTCGGGATTGCTACAATGCCAGTCCTGCATCTATGAAGTCGGGACTTGAGGTGCTTTCCCTCACCCAGTGTCAGGGGCGGCGGGTTGCCTGTCTTGCCGATATGCTGGAGTTGGGCAATGCCTCTGAAAAGGCGCACTACCATGTGGGCAGATTGACGGTGGAGTATGGCGTAGATTGTTTGATTGCCATCGGGCAGGAGGCAAAACAGATTGCCAAAGGTGCCATTGATGCGGGGATGAATCCGGCGGATGTCTATGAGTTTGACAGTAATGCCGCGGCGATGGAACAGCTTCCCCGATTATTGAAAAAACAGGATTTGGTTTTGGTCAAAGGTTCCCGTGGGATGCACTTAGAGGAGATTGCCGAGGCAATCGGGGAACTGGAATAAGGAAACACAAAGGAAACGGAGGCGTTTGCGATGTTGGAGTTATGCATACAAATAGGAGTTGCATTTGTGGTGGCTGTGCTTTGCGGAAGATGGATGATTCCTTTGCTCCATCGGTTGAAGTTCGGGCAGGAAATCCGTGAAGAGGGTCCCAAATGGCATGAGAAAAAATCCGGCACCCCCACCATGGGCGGATTCATCTTTCTGGCAGGGATTCTGGCGGGACTGGTTGTCGCCTGCATCGTTGCTGCATGGAGCGGAACGCCTTTTGACTTCACCCGCTTGGGAATGCTGGCGATTGTGATGCTTGCCTATGCGGCGATTGGATTTTTGGACGATTACATCAAGGTGATTCTGAAACGGAATCTGGGACTGACCGCGGCACAAAAATTCGGACTGCAGTTTCTGGTGGCACTGTTGTTTGTCAGCTGGGCAGTCTTTGGCGGACATATAAAGACGGTGATATCCATTCCCTTTACCAATCTCTCTTGGGAGATGGGATGGTTTTTCATCCCCTTTGCGGTATTGGTGATTCTGGCAAGCGTCAACAGCGTCAACCTGACCGACGGCCTGGACGGATTGGCGACCTGTGTGAGTATTGTGGTTTGCTTGTTCTTCCTGATTTTCTCCAAGGTGGTTGCACTCCGGACGGAGGTGGCACTCTTTGCGGCGGTCACCATCGGCGGCTTGTTGGGATTTTTAGTGTATAACCGGTTTCCGGCAAAGGTATTTATGGGAGATACCGGTTCTCTTTGCCTTGGAGGTATCGTTTGCGGGATGGCAATCCTGACCGAACAACCCCTTACCTTGTTGATTGTGGGCTTTGTCTATGTAATGGAGTCCTTGTCGGTGATTTTGCAGGTGGCATCCTTCAAGCTGACCGGCAAGCGTATTTTTAAGATGAGTCCCATCCACCATCATTTTGAGATGTGCGGATGGAGTGAAGTAAAAATTGTGACAGTCTTTACCTCGGTAACAGCAGTGCTTTGCGCGCTGATGCTCTGTCTGGGATAAAGCATGTATGCAGAAAGGATGGCGGCATATGGCACAGCAGTTTCCCAAGCGAACCCACGCAAAGGTTCGCAGTGAATATACCTATCAGAAATCTGGCAACATTTTTCAGCGGCTTCGCGGGAATCAGGGCGAGGTGCACTATCCCTTTTTGTTGGCGGTAGGCCTTTTGCTGGCATTCGGTCTGGTGATGCTCTTCAGCGCCGGAAGCGCCAGAGCCTTTGTGAATTTCGGCGACAGTATGTGGTACTTCAAAAACCAGCTCAAGGGTGTGCTGATTGGTTCGGTGGCAATGTATGGGCTCTCGGTATTTGACTATCACCGCCTTGCAAAATGGGCGTTCCATATTCTGCTGGTAAGTGCCGGACTTCTGGTGTTGGTAATCATTCCCGGCGTGGGAACCACCATCAATGGCGCAACCCGTTGGTTGTTTGGATTCCAACCCTCTGAGATTGCCAAATTTGCGATTATTTTGTTTTTCTCGGTCAGCCTTTCCAAAAATCAGGAAAAACTGACCGATTTCAAGCAGGGATTTCTTCCTTACTTGATTGTGCTGGGGGTATTCGTGTTGCTTCTGGCAATGGAACCCCATTTTTCCTGTATCGTTTTGATTGGACTGACCGGCTTTTTGCTGTTGTTTATTGCAGGGGCAAAAGTCAAACACTTTGTCATCATTGCGATTCCGGTTTTGATTGGTGTGGTTCTGATGATTGCGCTGGAGCCCTATCGACTCAAGCGTGTGGTAGCCTTTCTTGACCCCTTTAGTGATATGCAGGGGGCGGGCTACCAGATTGTGCAGTCCTTGTATGCCATCGGTTCGGGTGGCATCTTTGGGGTTGGACTGGGACAGAGCCGACAGAAGTACCAATCCCTCCCTGAACCCCAGAATGACTTTATCTTCTCGGTGCTTGCCGAGGAGTTGGGGCTGTTTGGCGCATTGATTCTGATTGGACTTTTTATCTTCCTGATTGCAGAGGGCATCAAGGTTGCAACCAAGGCGCCGGATTTGTTTGGTACCCTTTTGGTTTGCGGCATTGTAGGTATTGTTGCATTTCAGGCACTCATCAATATTGCGGTGGTTACCTCGTCCATTCCGGTTACCGGAATGCCGCTGCCCTTTTTCAGCTTTGGCAGTACGGCGCTGAGTATCACCATGGCAGAAATGGGAATTGTGCTGAATGTGTCAAGGCAGGCAAAAGGACTGCTTTGACAGAAAGGCGGAAAAAGCTATGCGTTTTTTATTTGCAGGCGGCGGCACGGCGGGACACATCAATCCGGCACTTGCCCTTGCCAACTTAATCTGTGCAAAGGACAAAGAGGCAGAAATCTGCTTTGTAGGAACCTCTGAGGGTATGGAAACCTCTCTGGTGCCGGCGGCGGGCTATCCCCTCAAGCTGATTCGGGTTCACGGCTTTGACCGGAGCATTACCCTTAAAAACTTCAAAAATCTTGCAGAGCTTCCGGTTGCCATTGCCGCGGCAAAAAAAATCATCAAGGATTTTCGTCCCGATGCGGTGATTGGTACCGGCGGTTATGTGTGCGGTCCGGTGCTCTATGCGGCGGCGCAGAAAAAGATTCCCACTCTGGTGCATGAATCCAATGCCCTGCCGGGCATCACCACTAAACTGCTGTCCGGCTTTGTGGACACGGTGGCGCTGGGGGTAGAGGATGCCAAGGCGCACCTTCCCCACGCAAAGCATTGTCTGGTTACCGGAACGCCTATTCGCCCTGCACTGCTCGAATGTGATTCCTTTGAGGCACGGCGGAAATTAGGCTTGGATTCCCGTCCGTTTTTGGTGTTCTTTGGCGGCAGTTTGGGTGCCAGAGATTTCAACAAGACGGTGGTGGATTGGATCTCCCAAATCGCAAAAGAGAGAACCTATCAGGTGATGATGGGAACCGGAAAAAACCAGCAGTACCAGACCGTGATGGAACGGTTTTATACCAACGGCATCCGACTGGAGGAGTATCCTCAGATTCAGGTTTGTGAATATATTTATGATATGCATATTGTGATGCAGGCGGCGGATGTGGTCATCAGCCGTGCGGGGGCGAGTACCCTTTGTGAACTGACGGCATTGGGCAAGGCATCCGTGTTGGTGCCCTCTCCTTATGTTACCGACAACCATCAGGAACACAATGCCCGTGCCATGGAGCGTGGCGGCGGTGCCAGAGTGATTCTGGAAAAAGAGTTCACCCCCCAAACATTAAACGAAACCATCAAGGCAATGACCGGTCAACCGCAAACTCTTGCACGGATGAAACAAAATGCGGCGGCAATGGGACATATTGATGCCACCGAAACCCTTTATCAGGAAGTTTTGCGGCTGATTGCAGAAAAATAAGAAAAGACGGACCGGCGTTGGCAAGCACCGAACGGCTCTGCCCTCCATACAATAGGGTATAGAAGTAGGAGGTGCTTGTTGTGCGTAGACTTGCAATATACGGCGGAAAACCCCTTAAGGGGGAGCTTACGGTTCAGGGTTCCAAGAATGCGGCATTGCCCATTCTGGCGGCAACCCTTTTGTCCGCCGAACCGTGTAGGGTCTGCAACTGCCCGGATTTGACCGATGTGCATACGGCATTTCAAATTCTGGAAGGCTTGGGTGCTCGTGTGGATTATAACGGTTTTGAGGCACAGATTTCCTCGGCAAATATTAGGACGCCCGAAATCTGTGATGCGCTGATGTGTAAAATGCGTTCGTCGGTGTTTTTTCTGGGAGCCATGCTTAGCCGTTTTGGCAAGGCGAAAATCGGTTATCCCGGAGGGTGTGCCTTGGGCGCAAGACCCATTGACCTGCACATCAAGGCAATGGAGCAGTTGGGGGTCACCTTTCAGGAAGAGGCCGGAACGATTACGGCAACCCTTTCCCGCTTTCGGCAGGGCACGGTGCGACTGGCTTTCCCCAGCGTGGGAGCCACCGAGAATTTGCTCCTGCTCTGTGCCATTTCCAAGGGTGAGACGGTGATTCTCAATCCGGCAAAGGAGCCGGAAATCGTAGATTTGCAGAATTTTCTCAACGGGATGGGCGCAAAGATTCAAGGGGCGGGCAGTGATGTCATTCGCATCCAAGGCGTACACAAACTCCACGGATGCAGTTACAGGGTGATGCCCGATCGGGTGGTTGCCGCAACCTATGCCTCGGCAACCGTTGCCTGTGGCGGAGAAACCTTGCTCCGGCAAACCAATCCGGAACACCTGACCTCCTTTTTGGAGGTGCTGAAACGAACCGGTGCGGAGGTTGATGCCCAAAAGGCACAGCTGCGGATTGTAATGAAGGAACGCCCCTATAGCGTGGGTATGGTGAAAACCTTGCCTTATCCGGGGTTTCCCACCGACATGCAGCCCCTTTTGATGGCGGCATTGCTTCAGGCAAAGGGAACCACCGTGTTTTACGAAACCATCTTTGAAAACCGACTGCGCCATGTGGCGGATTTCCAAAGGATGGGGGCAGATATTGCGGCAGACGGACAGATTGCTACTGTCACCGGAGTGGGGCAGCTGCACGGCGCCAAGGTCAGGGCATCCGATTTGCGGGGCGGTGCGGCACTTGCCATTGCGGGGCTGAGTGCCTGTGGCTATACCGAGATTGGAGATATCGGTCATATTGAGCGGGGGTATGTGCATCTGGAAGAACAACTGCGTCTACTTGGCGGCGATGTGGCGTTGATAGAGGATTAAGGGCGAGATTGCTCGCCCTGTAGGACAAGCTGAAAGGAGCAAAGGATATGGCAAAGGACAGAAACAGGCGAAGAATGAATCCCAAACTGAAGGCGGTTTTGACCTTTTTGACCGTCCTCTGCTTAGGCATCGGCGTGGGATTGATGTTTACGCCCATGTTCCATATTGAGGGTGTTTTCTGCGAGGGAAACATCCGGCTTTCACAGGAAGAGCTTTGTGCTCCTGCACAGGAATCCATAGGGAAAAATATCTTTCTGGTTCGGCTTTCCGACCTGCGTAAAAAGGTAGAGGAAATCCCTATGGTAGAAAAGGCGAGCATCCGCAGGGTATTCCCGAACCAGATAAAAATCACGGTGGAGGAATGTATTCCTGCCGGTTACTTTTATACCGACAACCAATGTGTGCTCAGCGATATTGAGGGCAAGATTTTAGAGGTTATCAATGACGAGCGGGTGGATGGCATGCTTAAGACCTATATTCCCGCATCCCGTCAGGAACAAGAGAAACCGGAGGCGGTGGAAACACCGACCCCGTCAGAGGAACCGGAGCCATCCGCTCCACCGGAAGAGCCGGAGGAAGAACACACAGAACCGTCCCCTGTGCTGGAAGAGATGCGGGCGCATAGTGTGCCGCTGGTGTTGGGGGTGGAATTGCACAAGCCGGAGGTTGGCAAGCGGCTGGAAAGCAAGGACAAAAAGGGCTTAGAACGGGCAACCGCCATTTTGCGGAATCTGGAGGATGCCAGCTTGTTGGTAAGATGTACCTTGGTGGATTTAAGGGACCTTAATGATGTGGTTTTGATGGTGGAAAACCGACTGGAAATTCAGTTAGGCGCACCTGACAATATGGCGTATCGCAGTGCATTCTTAGCCAAGGTGATTGACGAACGAATTGCAAAAAGCGAGCATGCGGTGATGGATTACCGCAATGCAGACATCTATGTCCGCCCGCCGGAGGATGGCAAGGAACGGATGGAGCCTACTGCCACCCCAGAACCTACCGCGTCGGAAAAACCGCAAAAAACTGCGGAAAAAGGGACAACATCGCCCACCGAAACTCCAATGCCAAGCAGTACCGCTGCAGTTGGTTTGGAGATGTAAAAATAATTTGTAACAAAATTGTAATATTCTTTTAATTTTTTTGAAAAACATCTTTACAAAATTAAATTTCGTGCTATAATAGAAGTAATGAGTTTTAGAATCTTTTTGTGGCGAATTTTGGAAAGCGCATGAAAAATAAGGAGGAAAATATCGTGTTTCAGTTTGATACGGAGAATGTAAATCCCGCAAAGATTAAGGTAATCGGCGTTGGCGGCGGCGGTAACAACGCAGTCAACCGGATGATTGACGCACAGGTAAAGTGTGTCGAATTTATTGCTGTCAATACGGACAAGCAGGACCTGACCTTGTCTTCTGCTTCTCAAAAAATACAGATTGGTGAAAAGATTACCAAGGGTTTGGGCGCAGGCGCAAATCCTGAAATCGGCTACAAGGCGGCAGAAGAAAGCCGCGACGAGATTGCACAGGCAATCAACGGCGCCGATATGGTATTCGTTACCGCAGGTATGGGCGGTGGTACCGGTACCGGTGCAGCTCCCGTGGTTGCTGAGATTGCAAAAGAAATGGGTGTTCTGACCGTTGGTATCGTTACCAAACCTTTCTTCTTTGAGGGTAAGGTTCGTGCAAACAACAGCAACGAGGGTATCAAAAACCTGATGAATGCAGTAGATACTCTGGTGGTCATCCCCAACGACAAGCTTTTGGAGATTGCAGAGAATCGTACTCCTATGCTGGAATCCTTCCGTATGGCTGACGATATTCTCCGTCAGGGCGTACAGGGTATTACTGACCTGATTTCCCGTCCCGGTCTGATCAGTCTGGACTTTGCAGACATCAAGACCATTATGAAGGACACCGGCTTTGCACATATGGGTATTGGTAGTGCAACCGGCGAAACCCGTGCAGAAGAGGCTGCCAAAAAGGCAATACATAGCCCGCTTCTGGAAACCAGTATTGAGGGCGCAACCGGCGTGATTCTTAATGTTACCGGTGGTAAGGATATGGGTATTCTGGAGGTTAAGACCGCCGCAGAATTGGTTGAGGAAGCTGCCGATAAGGATGCAAACATCATCATCGGTGCAATCATCGACGAAAGTCTGGGCGATGAGATTCAGGTTACCGTGATTGCAACCGGTTTTAAGGGTAACGTTCCCCACCCCGCACAGGAAGAAGGTCCCTTTGATTTCCTGAGTCGTTTCGCAAACGGCGGCGCGAAGACCGGCGGTGCAACTGCAGCTCCGGTGGATTCCCGTCCGGTAGAGAAGGTTCCCTCCTCTGCAGGTATGTTCAGCAAGTTTGCTGAGGATGACGGCATTGATGTTCCCATCTTTCTTCGCAACAAATAAGGATTAAGAGAGAAAAGAGCTTAAGCATCTGCTTAAGCTCTTTTATTCTGTCAAAAATTTTTCTCGCATTTTCAGGAGCAGTTTTTTCTCGATGCGGGACACCTGTACCTGAGAAATCCCAAGTACCTCTGCCACTTGGGTCTGGGTTTTTTGACGGAAATAGCGAAGGAACAACAGCTTGCGGTCTCGTTCTTCAAATTCCGACAGGGCTTGATAAAGGGCAAGGCGGTCGGTGACTTCGGTTTCCATATTCCCGTCGTTCTCCAGCTTGTCCAAAAGGGAAAGTCCCTCCCGACTGCCGTCATCACAGGTGGCATACAGGGATTCCGGCTTTGCACCCGCATCCAACGCCACCGCCAGTTCGGAGGGGGAGATGCCCATAGTATCGGCGATTTCCTTTAGCCCCGGCTCGGCAGCGCTTTTGGCGGTCAAAGCCTCCCGCACCTGCATTGCCTTGGCAGCAGTTTCTTTCAGGCTGCGGCTGACCTTGATGATGCCGTCGTCCCGAATAAACCGTTTGATTTCCCCGATCACCATCGGGACGGCATAGGTGGAAAACTGCACCCCAAAGCTTAAATCGAACTTCTGCACTGCCTTAATCAAGCCAATGCACCCCACCTGAAACAAATCCTCCATTTCGTGTCCTCTCCCTGCAAAGCGACGGACCACGCTATGTACCAAACCGGTGTTCTGGGCAATCAATGCTTCTTGCGCGGCAAGATCCCCCTCTGCCACAAGGAGCAAAAGCTCCTGATTGGATTTGGTTGCCTCAGGCATAAGCATCGACCCCGACCCGCTTGGTCATGGTCACCGAGGTGCCCTTTCCCGGTTCCGAATCCACCTTCAGGGTATCCATAAAGCTTTCCATCACCGTAAAACCCATTCCACTACGGTCTTCATCGGCAGAGCCGGAATAGAGGGGCTGCATCGCAAGGTCAATATCGGGGATGCCGCTACCTGTATCGGTAATGGTGATTGCAATCTCGTTGCCGGAGATTCTGCCGATGATTTCTACCGTCCCCTTGGTGTTGGCATAGCCGTGGATGATGGCATTGGTCACTGCCTCGGAAACTGCGGTTTTGATGTCTGCCAGTTCCTCCACCGTCAAATCCAGTTGGGTTGCAAACACTCCCACCACCGAACGGGCCAAACTCTCGTTCTGACTTTTGGAGGGAAACTCCAATCTCATATAATTTTCCATTCCATTCTTCCTTTCTTTAGCCACATTCCACCAATTTTTTCAGGCCGGATAGTTCCAAAATCTTGTCCACCTGAGGTTGGGGACGAATGATGATGGTTTTGCCGCCCAAGGCCTTGAGCTGTTTATAGCGACCGATAATCAGCCCGATGCCGGAACTGTCCATAAAGGTCACCCCGCCAAAATCCAGAATCAGATTCTTGATGTGGCAGCGGTGGATTTCCCGATCAATATCAGAACGCAGCTCGGCGGCACAGCTTTGGTCAATTTCGCCCTCCGGTTTTACCACCAATGTGGTGCCGATGGCTTCCATACGAATATTCATAAGCGCCTCCTTTTTGATTTCTTTTCCTGTATCCTACCATAAAAAAAGTATTTCCCATTTATTTCCAAACAAGAAAGTTTGACAAAAGTATCTATTGTCTTGCAAAATGCGACAAAAAAGGATAAAATAGGAAAAAAGGAGGGGGAATGGTGAAACGTTTGCGAACAAGATTAGAGAATCTTTTCTTTCCGTCTAAATGCATATTCTGTGGCAAGTTACTCCCTTCCAGTACCAAACGGGAAGAATCTCTTTGCCCCGAATGTGAAAAGAAACTTCCCTACTGCGTGGATACCCTCAAATGTAAGAGCTGTCACCGTCCCATCCATGAGGGGGTCTATTGCGACGCCTGTCGCAAGCATCCCCAAAGACCCTATACACGGTTGATGGCGGCATATCTTTATCGGGATCGGGTGAAAAGGAGCATTGCCCGCTTCAAACGGGAGCGATACCGGAGCTATGGGGCGGTGTATGCCCGCCATCTGTGCGCAGTCATTTCCTATGAATGTAAGGACCTCACCTTTGATTTGGCACTTCCGGTTCCTGCGAGAAAGGCAAGAATGAATAAGGAGGGCTACAATCAGGCGGCGTGTCTTGCAAGGATGGTAGCAAAGGGAATGGGAATCCCCTACGGTGGAGAACTGCTTCGCCAGAAAGAGGAGCGGCAGAAACAGAGTGAACTGACCGCCGCCCAGCGTTGGTTGAATACGCAGGATAATATTTTGGTGACAAGGCCGAAGAAGATTCAGGGAAAGACCATCCTTTTGATTGATGATGTTTGCACCACCGGCGCTACCATGTTTGCCTGTGCCCTTGCCCTGCGGCGGGCGGGCGCCAAAGCGGTATACTGTGTTGCAGCCGCCGCGGCGGAAAAGGAATAAACCGGATTTTTCTTGCGAAAATAAGTGACATATGCTATACTTTGAAAAGAGTGAAGAAACGAAAGGACGAGAGAGATGTATCTCATTGTGGGACTGGGGAATCCCGGTCGGGAATATGTAGGAACAAGACATAATATGGGCTTTGATGCCATTGATGCAATCTGTGCCAAATATGACATTGCACTGAAAAAGGAAAAGTTCGGCGCCCTCTACGGCGAGGGGAGAATCGGCGGGGAAAAGGTGCTGGTAGCAAAACCCCAGACCTATATGAACCTTAGCGGTGAGGCAGTGCGGGAAATCCGGGATTGGTACAAGATAGAGGATGACGAAATTCTGGTGATTTATGACGATATTTCTCTGCCGGTGGGCAAGCTGCGGATTCGTGAAAAAGGGAGTGCAGGGGGTCACAACGGCATCAAAAATATCATTTATCAGTTGGGAACCGATGTGTTTCCCCGTATTAAAATCGGGGTAGGCGCACCGGACCATCCCGACTATGATGTGAAGGATTTTGTATTGGGCAAGTTCTCCGATGAGGAGGTCAAAATTCTGGTGCAAAGTGTGATTCGGGTTGCCGATGCGGTGGAGGAACTTATTCTTCACGGTGCCAAGGCGGCAATGAATCAGTATAATGGGTAACCGAAAACAAGTAACCCGAACCCGCCTGAAACAGCGTAATTTTGGTAGCTTTCGGTTAAGAGGTGAAAACAGATGGATGTTTATTTGCAGATTCTCGATGAGCTCGCGGAATTTGAGGAGCTTGTCAAAAGCCTGAAAAACAAAAAAACGCCGATTCATGTGTTGGGTGTGTCAGACTCGGTCAGGGCACACCTTGTTTATTCTGTTGCCAAAAAGCTGAATAAGGGCGTGGTGACGGTGTCTGCAGACAACGAGAGTGCCCGCCGACTGTATGAGGATTTGCGATTCTTTTTTGGGGAGCGGGTATATTTTTATCCCCAGACCGACCTGTTGTTTTACGATGTGGAGGCAAAGGGGCAGGATGTGACCCGCAAACGATTGGAGGTGCTTCGGCACCTGGCAATGGACCAAGAACCCTGCTATGTGGTGACCACCATAGAGGCGCTTTGCAGCGTGACCCTTCCGCCTGAAGTGTATCAAAAGCACGCCATAGAGCTCAAAGAAGGGGACGACATGGAACTGGATGTTTTGGCAAGGTCCTTGACTTTTTTGGGTTACCGTCGGGAAGAGATGGTGGAAGGACCGGGGCAGTTCAGCATCCGTGGCGGTATTTTGGATGTGTATCCCGTAGATGGTACCACCCCCCATCCCATCCGTGTGGAGTTTTTTGATACCGAGGTAGATTCCATCCGCCTGTTTGATATGGAAAGTCAGCGGACGGTGGAGCGATGCACAGAGGTTGCCATCTACCCCTCCCGAGAGCTGCTGCCTGAGGAGGAGCCGCGGCAGGGACTGATTGCGGCGCTCAGCAAACGGGCATCCAAGATGGAGCAAAATGAACAAAGATCCCGACTGGAGCGGGATGTGGAGCGCCTGAAAGAGGGACAGCTCTTTCCGTCATTGGATAAGTATATCCCTCTGCTCTACGGCAAAGAACTCCCGACATTACTGGATTATCTTGATGAAGAAATCGTATTCTGGGAAGAGCCTGCCCGCATCAGCGAGCAGATGAAACAAAGCGAAATACGCCGCCAAGAGGAGATCTGTGATTTGGCAGAGCGCGGAGTTCTCCTCGATGCCAAAGGGGTGTATGCCCTGCCCTACAAGGGGGCAATCTCTGCTTTGAGCAAGCGGACAGTGGTGGGGATGAGTGGAATTTCCCACGGTACACCGGAATTGCGCCCACAGGTCACCCATACCCTGACTTCCAAAAGCCTGAACGGATTTCAGGGCAAGCTGGAGTTTTTGTGTGATGCCCTCAGGCATTATCAGCAGAATATATATCGCACGGTGATTCTGGCAGGTTCCTCGGTGCGGGCAGAAAATCTGCTCCGTCAGTTGACCGATGAGGGATTTGGTTGTTCCTATCAGGAAACCTTGACCCAGCTCCCAAACCCCGGTGGTATCGTGATTACCAAAGGGAGCATCGGGCGGGGATTTGAATATCCCTTAAGCGGGGTTGCTATCATCGGTGATCGGGAGATTTTTGGCGGAGAAAAGAAAAAACGCCGCAAACGGGCGGTTCCCCAAGGGGATAAAATTACCAGTTTTACGCAGCTGAATCCCGGGGATTATATCGTGCACCAAAACCATGGCATCGGGCTTTATACCGGGATTGAGCAGCTGTTTGTGGATGGCGTGCGCAAGGATTATTTGAAGATTCAGTATCGGGGCACTGATATTTTGTATGTGCCCACCGACCAGCTTGACTTGGTGTTTAAGCACACTGCCAAAGAGGGTAGCCGCATCAAGCTCAACAAACTGGGCGGCATAGAGTGGGGTCGTACCAAGGAGCGGGTCAAGGCGGCGGCATCGGATATGGCGAAAAAGCTGATTGCCCTTTATGCTCAGCGTACCAAAATTGACGGTATTGCATTCGGGAAGGACACCGAGTGGCAACGGGATTTTGAGGCGGCGTTCCCTTATGAAGAAACCGGCGACCAGCTCAGGAGTATTGCAGAGGTCAAGGCGGATATGGAAAGCCCTCATCCTATGGATCGACTCCTTTGCGGAGATGTGGGCTACGGCAAAACCGAGGTGGCAATGCGGGCGGCATTCAAGGCGGTGATGAGCGGCTATCAGGTGGCGTATCTGGTACCCACCACCATCCTTGCCTCTCAGCATTACAACAACTTTAAACAACGGATGATGGCATACCCCATGCGGGTGGAAATGCTTTCTCGTTTCACCCCGCCATCGGTACAGAAAGAGGTTCTCAGGGGCTTAAAAACCGGCGAGGTGGATGTGGTCATCGGTACCCATAAATTGCTTGGCAAGACGGTGGAGTTTCACAAGCTGGGACTTTTGGTCATTGACGAGGAACAACGGTTCGGGGTCGCCCACAAAGAAAAGCTGAAAGAACTGCGCAAAGAGGTGGATGTGCTGACCCTTTCTGCAACCCCCATCCCCCGTACCTTGCATATGAGTCTGAGCGGGATCCGGGATATGAGTGTGCTCAACGAACCCCCGGGCGAGCGTTATCCGGTGGCAACCTATGTGCTGGAATATGACGAGAACATCGTGCGGGAAGCCATCCAAAAGGAACTGGCGCGAGGCGGACAGGTGTACTACCTCTTTAATCGGGTGGAGGGCATCTACAAGATTGCCAACCGGATTGCCGAGATGGTTCCCGAGGCGCGGGTAGCGGTGGCACACGGCAAGATGAACGAGCGGGAACTGGAAGAGATTATGATGGCGGTGGACCAAGGCGAGGTGGATGTGCTGGTCTGCACCACCATTATTGAAACCGGTCTGGATATTGCCAATGTGAACACCATCATCATTGAAAACGCAGACCGTCTGGGTCTGGCACAGCTGTATCAGCTCCGTGGCAGAGTGGGGCGTTCCAACCGACTTGCATACGCCTACCTGACCTTCAGGCGGAACAAAATGCTCACCGAGGAGGCGGAAAAGCGGCTCCTTGCCATTAAGGAGTTTACCGAGTTTGGTTCGGGATTTAAGATTGCCATGCGGGATTTGGAAATCCGAGGAACCGGAAACCTGATCGGCGCAGAGCAAAGCGGGCATCTGGAGGCGGTGGGCTATGAAATGTACTGCACCCTTTTGGAACAGGCAGTACGGGAGGAACAGGGCAAAGAAGGCATCAAAAAGACCGAAACCCAGATTGACCTTCCTGTGTCTGCGTATATTTCGGATAGCTATATCACCAGTCATAGCCAGCGTATCGGTGCCTATAAGCGGATTGCAGCAATCAACGGGCAGGAGGCGCTTTATGATGCCTATGATGAAATCGAGGACCGGTATGGCACCGTGCCCGGTGAGGTGGAAAACCTGATGGAGGTAGCGCTGATTAAGAATCTGGCACAGCAATGCGGCATTGCTGAGGTGATTGGCAGCAGCAGTCAGGTGGTGTTCCGATTTGATACGGAAAATATGCCGGATATGGGTCTTTTGATTGCGGAAATCAATCGGCGCCCCAAAGAACTGTTCCTGCCCAATCCCAACAATCCCAAACTGCATTTCAAGATAGAAAAGCCGGCACAAGGCAAGGAAAAAGCCTATCTTTCTGCCGTGCGGGAGGTAGTGGAACTCTTTGTCCCTCAAGAGGAAGATTGTGAACGGACTGTAAACAATGAGGATGTTGAGAAAAAAGTTTGAAAAAAGACTGGAAAAATGAAACAAAGTAGTGTATACTGAAAAATAACATACATGTTTATGGAAGGAGTAAGAAGAATGGAAAACGAAAATAAGGATTTCCAGACCTCTGCAGAGGAACAGGAACTGCAGGAAAAGGTTCGTCAGGATGTAAGCGAAAAAATCGCAGAAGCTGCGGCAGAACTGCAGGATGAGATTGACAGCGCAGAGGTGCTGCCGGAGGATGCAGAGTGGGAAGAAAACCAAGAGGCAGAAGAATTTGCCGATGAGGATTTTGAGGCTGAGGAATGGGAAGAAGAACCCGTCAAAGAGCCCAAAAAGGTAACTTTGAAGTTGAGCAGCTTGATTCTTTCTTTGGTTGGTACTGCAGTGCTTGGTGCATTGCTGCTGCTTGGCGGAATGCAACTGCCCGGTTGGTTGGAAACCATTCCGGAGGGAAAAACCATCGCAACCGTGGACGGAACCGAGATTACCGACAAAGATATGGGGTATTTCCTCTATGCTGCAGCCTATGAGTACTTCCAGGCAAATGCAGAGGACGAGGCTTCTTTGTCTGAGTTTGATTGGACCAAAGAAGTAGACGGCAAAACCGCAGAAGAAATTGTCAAGGAAAACGCTTTGGATATGGCAGTAGAAGAAGTCGTTTTGATGCAAGCCGGCAAAAAGTTCGGTGCAGACTTTGATGCAAAAGAGGCACGTGCGCAGGCAAAAGCACAGCTTGACCAGATGGTGGCAAGCTATGGCGAAGAGCTGGTTGTTCTTAACGCAAAAAGACAGGGCGTGGATTCCATCAAGCAGTACACCCGCAAGGTGATGCAGATGATGGAGATACAGGCAGTGGATGCGGATATGCAGGCAAATCCTGCGAACTACTATCCGGAAGACAAGTCCGTACTGGAAAAGCATGCAAGTGACAAAGAGGCAACCTACAAGCAGATTCTGATTGCCAAGGATACCGCTCTTGAGGGCGACGAGGCAACTGCGGATGCAGAGGCAAAGCGCGCCATTGCAGAGGAAGCGCTGGCACGGGCAAAGAACGGCGAGGACTTTGATGCTCTGGTAAAAGAGGTGGGCAAAGACCCCATGCAGCCGGAAGATGGCTATACTGCAACCAACAATACCGCATTTCCGGATGAGGTAGAAAAGGCAGTATTTGCATTGGAAATCAACGGAATCAGTGAAATCGTTGAAACCGAGGATGGATTCCATATCATCAAGAGAACCGTTGGTCAGCCGGAACTGCGTCAGTACTGGAAGAACGAGGCAAAGGTTAAGGTGAAAAAAGGCGCTTGGAAGAAGATGACCCTGAAACAGGTGATCGATAGCGTGGACGAAGCAACCAAAGGTTTTGAAGAGCTCTACGCACAAATGCAAGGACAATAACCCCACAACACAGGGGACGGTTCCCTGTGTCGTTCGCTGAATTCTTTTCAAATCAAGAAAAACGAAAAGAGGCTATGCAAAAGCATAGCCTCTTTTTTTGTAAGCAATTCTGACTTGAACACAGAGAACCGTCCCCTGTGTTGGAGAACCGTCCCCTGTGTTGGAGAACCGTCCCCTGTGTTGTTGGGTTAGAGTTGGATGGTTTCGGGGTTGTTGTGGGGGAAATCTACCAGATTCAAAAGGACATAATTAGAAGGAATCAAGGTGGTGGAGGTTTCCAGATAGAAGGTCAAAGTCTTGCCGAGGTAAGGGGCACGCCATTGGTATTTGCCCTCAGTATTGGAGGATTCCCAGATGATGGAGGGGATGATTTTTACCAGAGCGTGAGAAACCATCGTTTCCGGACAGTGGAAAAACACCTTGCTTGCAGGGAGGAATATGCCGGTTGCCCAGGACGTTGCCGCGGGGGTTTCTCCGCCGGTATTCCAGTAGATGTGCACATCGTTGGGATACGAGGTCACCGAATAGGTTTTATCAAATTTGCCTGCCCCAAACAGGGAGTCCAGCTCTGCCTTGGTTTTTCCAATCATCGAAAGATACTGGGGGTTCACGGTGGTTTTATCGGTGTTGGCTTCGGGGAACACATAAGATGCATCGGTGTCAATCTCGATGGTTTGGGTTGCTTCTGCCCAGTTTACGCCAAAGTCCATTGCGGCTGCCAAATCCCGAAGCTTGAAATAGTTGTTGTCGCGAATTTCATAGGCTTTGAGTAACACCTGTGCACCATCCTTGAAGATGGGAACAAAATTCTCTATCGCAACTGGATTTTGATAGGCGGTTTCAGTCAAAGGCTCTTCGGTGGAATAAGCCACACCGGAAAGCAGTTCAATGGCACCTTTTTCCTCGTTCCAGATAACGTCAAACTGTGCATCGGTATCCTTTAACAGGTTGGCAACATCCCGCAGTTTGAAATAGTTGTTGTCGTGAATTTCATAAGCAATCAGGGAACGCGCCTCGCCATCCACCGTCAGGCGAACGCCCTCATTCTCTGCTGCAAGAGCAGAGGTACCAAGCATCAGCAAACAGATACAGAATAAAGCAAATCGTTTCATTTTGGATTCCTCCTTGGGTTGTGTTACCGTCAGTCTACCATAGTTTGGCAGAAAAGTAAATGTCTATTTTGCGCATACCTGTAACCCCCCCATATCTTGGGGGTCATTGTAAAATATTGACTATAATAAATATTGGAAAAAGCAATTTTGTTATATGAATGTAACAAAAGGGATGATAAACTAAAAGTGTAATTTCGGGAGGTCTGCGCGCAATCCTGTTTCTTCAATAATATGCGCAGAAATAAAAAAGTAAAAATGGCTCTGAGGAGCGTTTGTTTTCACAAACAGAAAATCAGATACGGAGGAAAGTGTAATGTTTTTGACAAATCCGGAAGATGTAAAAAAATATACTGCTCCTTATCGATTGTGGCAGGGTATTCCCGGCATTGAGGTCACCAAAGGCGGAAGAATCTTTTTGACCTTTTATTCTGGTGGTATCAGCGAGGCAATCGGCAACTATTGTCTGCTCTTCTGCTCCAACGATGGCGTGTGCTTTGACGAGGTTCCCATTGCGGTCACCGTCAAAAAAGACCATCGGTGCTATGACCCCTGTCTTTGGATTGACCCTCTGGGTCGGCTCTGGTTCATCTGGTCCTGTGCGCCAAAGCATAGTGTTTGGGCAGTGATTTGCGAGGACCCGGATGCGCCAACCATTTCCTTTGGCGAGCCTTTCCAAATCGGGCAAGGTGTGATGCTGAACAAACCTACCGTGCTTTCTACCGGAGAATGGCTATTTCCCATTGCGGTCTGGCAGAGAGAACCCAAATCCATCGGCATCAAGCAAGAGATTCCTCCGGAGGAGCGAAAGGCGTTTGTCTATAAGAGTATTGACAATGGGAAGACCTTTGTCAATATCGGCGGTGCAGATGTAAAACACCGCTACCTCGATGAACATATGCTTTTGGAGCTTCAGGATGAGTACCTTGCCATGTTTGTCAGAACTACTTACGGTATTGGCGTTGCCTATTCTTATGACCGAGGAAAGACTTGGACGGACGGTAAGGATAGTGGCATCAGGAGTACCAGCTCCAGATTTTTTATCCGGCGCTTGAAGTCGGGCAGAATCTTACTGGTTACCCACGATACCATGAATGAACGCAGTCATTTGACCGCCATGTTATCAGAGGACGAGGGGCGTAGCTGGAGCCATAAACTGCTTCTGGATGAACGTAGTAACATTTCTTATCCCGATGCGGTAGAGGCAGAGGATGGGTTTATCTATATCACCTATGACAGAGAGCGCGGCTCCTTTGCCCGTTCCTTGGAAGAGGTGTATGAGTCAGCGAGAGAGATTCTGATTGCCAAGATTACCGAAGAAGAAATCATCCAGGGCGCAATCAGCAACCCCAAAAGCCGCCTGAAATGGGTAGTATCCTCCCTTGGCAGATATGCCATGGAAGAAAACAATCCATTCAGGGAGCTTACCCGTCTTTCGGAAAATGAGTTGGTCAAGATCTTACTGGACAAATCCAGTGAGGAGGTTTTTGCTTCTCTGTTTGAGTGTTATCAGGTTAACTGCATCAATATGCATAAGGTGGATAACGACAAGCTGGATGCCTTGATTGAAAAACTGGAAAACAATCCAGAAAATAAAGAGGAACTCATCCGGAAGATGATTGCGCTTGTGCGGTCGGTGTCCCATTTTGAGATTCGGGAAATCCCCATTGTAGAAAAGATTAAAAACATCGTACAGAGCAACCTTACCGAAGAAGTTCCGGTCAAAGAGATTGCAGAGCGGGTGGGTATCAGCCAGTACTATATGTGCCATCTTTTCAAAAAGACCACAGGGCTCACCATTACCGACTATAAAAATGAGATGAAAATAACCAAGGCAAAAGAGCTACTTGTCCACAGCGACAAGAAAATCGCAGACGTTTCCTATGAATGCGGATTTGGCAGCGAGAGCTATTTTTCCAAGCTGTTTCTGGAATCGGAAAAGATTTCGCCCTCCAGTTACAGAAAATTATTAAAACGCAAAAAATAAAATTAAAATATATTATGAGGTGAAAACGATGCTGATTACAGATAAAGAGCAACTGAAACAGTATGATGCAGGCCAGCGATTCTGGCAGGGGATTCCGGGAATCGAGGTTACGAAAAAAGGAAGAATATTTTCCGCATTTTATTCCGGTGATGTGGACGAAACCATCGGGAACTATGTGGTATTGCTGAAATCCGATGACGGGGTGAATTTCGGCGAGCCCATTGCGGCAGTATATAGAGAAAATGCCAGATGCTTTGATGAGTGCATCTGGATTGACCCGTTGGGCAGACTTTGGCTCTTCTGGGCGGTATACCCTGATTTTGACAGCAAGACCGGTGACAACCACGGAACCTATGCGGCAATCTGTGAGGATCCGGATGCGGACGAGTTGGTTTGGGGCGAGGAATTTTTTGTGGGTTATGACATTATGCTCAACAAGCCCACGGTGCTTTCCACTGGTGAATGGTTGTTCCCCATTTCCGTTTGGGGAGAGCGGGTATGGTCTTGGATGCCTTGCCGCAGAACCACGCAAAAACAGTTGGGTGCTTTTGTGTATCAGTCCTGCGATCAGGGGAAAACCTTTGAAAAGCTTGGTGGAATGGTACATCCTGACCACGCCTATGACGAGCATATGATTGTGGAAAAAGAGGATGGAACCATCGCAATGTATACCAGAATTATGCAGGGTGTGGGACTTGCTTATTCCTATGACAGAGGAAAAACCTGGACAGATGGGGTGGATAGCGGTTTTGGTGGCCCCAATTCCAGAATCCATATCCGCAAATTAAAGAGTGGCAGATGGCTATTGGTGAACCATTATGAATACACCGGCAGAGACCACCTGACTGCAATGTTGTCTGAGGATGAGGGTAAGACCTGGCCCTATAAGTTGCTTTTAGACGAGCGGGATCAGGTTTCCTATCCCGATGGGGTAGAGGCAGAGGATGGATTCTTTTATATTACTTATGACCGGGAACGTGGCTGTGGCAAAAAGAGTGTAAAAGAGGCCCAGCAGGATGCAAGAGAGATTCTCTATGCCAAAATCACCGAAGAGGATATTATCGCCGGCAAGCTGGTCAATCCTGAGAGCAAGATGAAACAGATCATTTCCAAGCTGGGTGAGTACAAGGGCGCCGAAACCCCCTTTGCACGACCCATACGCGAAACTGAGCTGCTCAAATATTTTATGCAGTTCCCCGACGAGGAGCTTCCACAGAGGATTCTCCATTGGTTCCACGGATGGGAACGGGTGATTGACGGAGAAGTGGGCAAGCGTCTGGATGCATATTTTGATGCGCTTGCAACGGCGGAGGAACGTAGTGAAACCTTGCTTTCTCTGCTTTATCTCATGCAATATGAAACCCGTACGGAAGACTATTCGGTGGTAGAGACGGTGCGGGATGAAATCTTAAAAACCTTGGACACCGATGTGGATGCATTTACCCTTGCAGACCGAATGGGTGTGAGCCGCCACTGGCTGAAATACCGGTTTGAAAAGGCGACCAAGATTTCGGTGGAGGAATACCAAAAAACATTACGCAAGGTGGCAAAAAAAGACAAATCTGTGTCATAAAAATACATTGAATTCTAAAAAAGCAGAGTTATAATGAAAAGCATAACTCTGCTTTTCTCAAAGAGGAGGAAAAAATGGAACAGTTATACGGAGACGGCATCCATACCGAGAATCTGGCAGACAGCGATGTGGTAAGAGTGGTGAATGCTCTGGCATTGCTTGGCGCGGGAATGGCAGAGGAAAAATTTCCCTTGACGATTTCTGAAAAAAATAGTATTATGACAATGTCAAGTTTGCTGAGGAAGACCGCAATCCGCTGATGGTAGAGAACCACAGCGTGGATGTTTCTCTGCACGGATTTGAGATTGTGACAGTAAGAGTGAAACGATAAGGAGGAAAACTTATGGCTTTGAATCAAGAATATAAAAGAAAAGTAGAAGTTTTTATCGATAAGTTCCCCAAAAGAATGTATCATGCGATTGGGGAGGTTACATACACCGGCTTTTTCACCTTTGACCATTTGAACTTAGAGGAGGCAATGGCACAGGAGAAACAGCCCATGCCCCAAGGTCTTTCCTGGGGCCTCAAGTGGCAGTATGGCTGGTTTTTTGCTGAAATCGTAGTGCCCAAGGAAGCTGACGGCAAGCGGGTGCTTTTTGAAGCTGATTTGGGAGAATGTCTGGTCTTTTTGAACGGCAAGGTTGTTGGTGCCTTTGACCAACAGCACTCGCATATCACCTTAACCAATTGTGCCAAGGCAGGCGAGGTGTATCACATTGCAATGGAGGTTTACGCCGGGCACAACGGAAGTAAGCACAGCCGTGGAACTCTTGGCAATGAATCCAATGCCGTCATCTTGATTCCGGAAGAGAATATCACCGATTTCCCTGAGGATGTGAACCAGAAAGTGGTGAAGAACGGCACCATCGGTCATCTTTCGGAGGATGTGTTCCAGCTCTGGATGGATATGAAGATGCTCTATGATTTGCGGAACAATCTGGAGGAGGATTCTCTCCGTCGTGCCCAGATTGACAGAGGTCTGAAAAAGGTTTGCGATGCGGTGGATGTAGAGACAGATTTTGCAGTCTTTGAGCAGGATGCGGTGAAGGGCAGAGAAATCTTGAAGCCCTTAATGGAATGTAAAAACGGCTCTACTGCACCCCTCTTCTATGCCATTGGCAACTCCCATTTGGATTTGGAATGGGTATGGACAGTGAATGAAACCAAGAGAAAGACTGCCAGAACCTTGGGTAACCAGCTGGAGCTGATGAAGGAATATCCTGAATATAAGTATACCCAGAGTCAGGCTTGGATTCTGGATAATGTGAAGAATCTTTACCCCGAACTCTATGAAAGAGTGAAAGAGGCGGTCAAGAACGGAAACATTATCATCGAGGGTGGTATGTGGGTACAGTCCGATACCAACCTTCCCTCAGGCGAAAGCTTGATTCGTCAGTTCTTGGTGGGTAAAAAGTTCTTCAAGGATGAATTTGGCGTGGAAAGCGAGCTGTTCTGGCTGCCTGACAGCTTTGGTGCAAGTGGAAACCTGCCCCAGATTCTCAAGGGCTGCGGCGTGAATTATTTCGTAAGCTGTAAAATTCCGTGGCTGTATAACGAGGGTTCGATTCTGGATGTGACCACTTTTGACTGGCAGGGTATTGACGGCAGCAAGGTGCTTGCCCATATTCCTTGTGAGTATCCAATAGAGGTTACCCCCTCCAATGCCTTTAAGAAATGGCACGAGAATTCCGAAAAAGAGAACATTCCGGTGAAGATGTTTACCTATGGTTGGGGTGACGGTGGTGGCGGTGCTACCCGCGAACACTTGGAAGCCCTGCGCAGAGCCGAGGATTTGGAGGGTATGCCCAAGATGGTTCCCACCAG
Source organism: Clostridia bacterium (assembly GCA_017397725.1). GTDB lineage: Bacteria > Bacillota > Clostridia > Monoglobales > Monoglobaceae > Ructibacterium. Next base: position 14,768 of record JAFQIA010000017.1, on the reverse strand, counting down.
TCCCATCGATTTTTTCAAGGATGTAGAAGAAAAGTATGTGGTAGAAAAAACTTTTGTGGGCGAGCTTTACTATGCAGTACATAGAGGTACCTACACCTCTCAGGCAAAGACCAAAAAGTACAACCGTCAGGCGGAATTTGCTCTGCGTGAGGCAGAAATGTGGTCTGCGCTTTATGGCATTGACAGTGCCAAGGCAGGTCTTGACGGTGCTTGGAAAGATGTGCTGTTCAACCAGTTCCATGATATCATCCCCGGCTCCTCCATTCAAGCGGTTCACGAGAGAGCGGAGGCGAGCTATCTGGATGCAATGGCAAGAGTGGATGCCATCACCAAGGATGTGGTGAACCGGATTCTTGAAAGCAAGGACAATCAGCTGACTGTCTTTAACTCCCTGTCTTGGGACAGAACCACTCAGATTGCACTTCCCGAAGGTTACACCTCTCTGAGCGATACCGAGGGCAATACCATCGCAACTGAAAAGGTTGGCGAACAGGTATTGGCAACTGTGACGATTCCCGCTTGCGGTATGAAGAGCTTTGTATTGGGCAATGCTCCTGTCGTTGAAGCAAAAAAGGGCGACGGATTGGTATTGGAAAATGCGTATATCCGTGCAACCTTTAATCAAAAGGGTGAAATGATCAGCTTGTTCGACAAAGAAAAGAAGATGGAATTCCTGTCCGAACCCTCCAATGTGTTCAAACTGTATCAGGATATGCCCACCTTCTGTGATGCTTGGGATATTGACAGCTTCTATGAAAAGGTGGAAGTTCCTTTGGCTGATGCAACCATCGAACCGGAATATCAGGGCGAACTGCTGTCCAGTCTGGTGATTACTAAGAAAATCAATCAATCGGAACTGAAACAGCGGGTAATTTTAAGAAAAAACAGCCGCCGCCTGGACTTTGAAACCACGGTGGATTGGAAGGAAACCCACAGATTCCTGATGGCACACTTCTATCCTAATGTACATACCGAGGAACTGGTTTCTGAGATTCAGTTCGGTTATGCAAAGAGACCGACTCACCGCAACAAGCAGTACGACCAGGATCGCTTTGAGGTTTGTCAGCACAAATGGTCTGCGCTTTGCGAGGGTAAGCGTGGTTTTGCTGTTCTCAATGACTCCAAATACGGTGTGGGGGCAGAGGACAACAATCTGCACCTGAGCCTGCTTAAAGCAGGAGCTTGCCCTGACATGCATGCAGACAAGGGCATCCAGACCTTTACTTATTCCGTTATGCCCTTTACTGAGAATCTGGCAGACAGCGATGTAGTAAGAGAGGGGTATGAACTGAATGCTCCGGTATTGCTTGGTGCGGGAATGGCAGAGGAAAAATCCTTCTTGACGATTTCTGAGAAAAATGTTATCATTGACAATATCAAACTTGCCGAGGATGGCAGCGGTGACCTCATCATCCGCTTGTATGAGTGCCAGAACAGTTATACCAATACAAAGGTAAGCTTTGGCTTTGATGTCAAGTGCGTATGCCTGACCAATATGATTGAGGAAGGCTGCAACAAGCTGAATGTAGAAGACAATAGCGTGGAAGTTTCTCTGCGTGGCTTTGAGATTGTAACATTAAGAGTAAAGAGGTAAAAAGATGAAAAAGCAAGCCTATGAATTTTTTACAACCAATGAGATTACAGCAAGCGGTTGGCTAAGTAAACAACTGCGGATTCAGGCAGATGGACTCAATGGGAACCTGGACAAGGTGTGGCCGGATGTCCGTGATAGCGCTTGGATTGGCGGAACCTGTGAGGGATGGGAGCGTGTGCCCTATTGGCTGGACGGTTTTATTCCTCTGGCATACCTGCTTAAGGACGAGGATATGATTCAGCGGGCAAAGAAGTATATCGATGCCATTGTTTCTTTTCAAAATGAGGATGGCTGGATTTGCCCTTGCAAGGAATCGGAGCGGGAGAACTATGACACTTGGGCAGTTCTGTTGATTTGTAAGGTGTTATGCCTGTATGCAGATTGCTCCAAGGACCCCAAAATGGTGGAGGTCATTTCCCGTTGCTTAAAGCAGTTCAACTCCCACATCAACCGCAATACCCTGCGCAACTGGGGTGCGGCACGTTGGTTTGAGGGCTTGCTTTCGGTTTGTTGGCTGTATGAAAAGACCGGCGAGGATTGGCTGTTGGCGCTTGCCAAGAAACTGCGGGTACAGGGCTTTGACTGGCGGGAATTGTTCACCACCTATCTGCTGGAGGATTGCACCGATGAATGGGAATACTATTCTCACGTGGTAAATATCGCAATGATGCTCAAATCTGAGGCGCTCTGGTCCTTGTTTGAGGATATGGACCCTGAAGAATTTGCGGATCTGGCACTTGAGTATCTTGATAAGCATCACGGAATGGCAATCGGGCATTTCAGCGGAGATGAAAACATCTCCGGCAATGCGCCCATTCAGGGGGCAGAGCTTTGCAGCATTGTGGAGCTGATGTTCTCCTATGAGCATTTGTTTGCGGTGACCGGAAATACCAAGTGGCTGGATCGTCTGGAGGCACTGGCATATAACTCGCTGCCGGCAGCAATCAGTCCCGATATGTGGAGCCATCAGTATGACCAGATGATCAATCAGGTGGCGTGCTTCCCTATGGCAAAACAGCCCTTTAGAACCAACAACAATGTGGCACACACCTTTGGATTGGAGCCCCATTTTGGTTGTTGTACCTCTAACTTTGGACAGGGATTCCCCAAGCTCGCCCTTGCCACCTTTATGAAATCCGAGCAAGGAATTGCATCCTGTGTGCTTTCCCCTGCCAAGGTTGAAACTCAAATCAATGGCGTCAAGGTGACCTGTGAACTGATGACCGAATACCCCTTCAGAGATAGCCTGAAGTATCGGGTGACTGCAGAAAAAGAGGTGGCATTTACCTTGTCTGTCAGAATCCCCGGATTTGTCAAGTCGGCAACGGTGGACGGAACCGATGCCAAGGTGGGCGAGTTTGCTCACATCCAGCGTACTTGGAAGGGTGTCGAAGAGGTAGAGGTCAAGCTCAGCTTTGAACCTGAAATCATCGAACGACCCCACGGTATGGTTTGCGTACGCAGAGGCCCCTTGTTCTATTCCATCCCCATCAAGGAAAAGTGGGAAAAGGTAGAGTATACCGAAAACGGAGTAGAGCGCAAGTTCCCCTATTGTGACTATTATATCTATCCCATGTCCAAATGGAATTATGCCCTTTGCTCAGATACCTTCACGGTAGAGGAGCATCCCTTTGATGCGCCCTTTAGCCCTGAGGGGGCACCGGTTTCTATGACCGTAGATATGGCAGAAGTTGAATGGGACTTTAACAACGGACATTGCGATCCCCTGCCCAAATCCAATACCCCCATTGGGGAAGTCACCAAGGTGAAGATGATTCCCTATGGCTGTACCAATCTGCGGATGACCGAGATTCCGGTGGCAGAAAAGTAAATCTTTAGCCCGTCGCTCGAAGAGCGACGGGCTTTTGTTGACTTCCAACGAGTGCTGGTGTATAATAGAAAAAATGGTATTTTTGAGAATATGGGAGGTAGGACGATGACATTTTATAATCTGCTATCCTCAATCTTCAGTTATATTTTCACCCTGATTATCTATCTGTTTATTTTTGGGGTGATTCGGCTAATCTATCTGGATGTGAAAAAGATGAGCCGGTTTGATGACGAGCGTGTGAACGTCAGCGGACTGGAAACCGCATCACTCAAAACCATCCAGAGCCGCAGCCATGCAGAAAACGAGCTGAAAAAGCGGTATATGATTTACGGACAAGCCACCGTGGGCAGAAACAAGAGCTGTGATGTGGTGTTGCGGGAAAAGTATATCTCCGGTGAGCATATCCGCATCTGGTACGAAAAGGGCGAATGGTATCTGGAGGATTTGGGCAGCCGCAACGGCACCTATATCAACGGACAACGTATCCGCAACACGGTGCTTTTGGATGCACAGGACGAGATTGCAGTAGGAGAACTGCATTTCCTTTTTGAACTTTGATTCGGCGTTGCCGGAAAGGAGGACGTTATGGCAAGATTCAAGGGACTCAATTATCGGCGACCTGCCTATCTTTTGATATTGATGAACCTGTTTGGCTTTGGATTGTTGTTTGTCAAAAACAGCTATGATACCAAGATGCTCTATGTGGGCGCGGGACTTTTGGGCTTGTTTTTGATTCTTTACACCATCATCGTCCTTTGCAGAATGGGGGACAAGTTTATCGCCCTGATGGCGTGCATGCTGATTACCATTGGGGTGCTTTTGTTGTGCAGAATCGACCTTAGCTTTGGTATCCGCCAGATTGTATGGGTTGCCGTTGGGGGGATAGCCTTTTTTGTTGCCTATCTGGTGTATTACCACATCCGGTTCTGGGACAGAATGTGGATGGTTTATGTGATTCTGGGTACGGGGTTGTTTCTTGCCACCCTGATTTTTGGTAAGACTATCAACGGCGCAAGAAACTGGATTGCGGTGGGCAATGTCACCGTCCAGCCGTCGGAGCTGACCAAAATTCTGTATATTATGTTCCTGGCGTGCTATTACTCCAAGGCGTGGGACAAGCCTCTTGGCAGAATCACGCCCAAATGGGGAACCCTGATGGTAACCTATCTCTTTATTGGATTTTTGGTACTGCAGCGGGACTGGGGAACCATTCTGGTGCTGTTTGCCATCTATATTTTTATGACCTATGTGTATGAAAAGAATTACGGATTTCTGTTGATGAATATTGCCGCGGCTTTGGTGGTGGCGTTTTTGGGGTATCGGTTTTTGTACCATATTCAGGTGCGGGTCAGCACTTGGCTCAATCCTTGGGAGGATATTTCCAACACCGGTTATCAGATTACCCAATCTTTGTTTGCCATTGCATCGGGCAATTACTTTGGCAGAGGTCTTGGCAATGGGTCGCCCGGCTACATCCCTGAGGTACACTCCGACTTCATTTTTGCGGCAGTCTGCGAGGAAATGGGCGTGTTTGGCGGTGCGGCAATCATTCTGCTGTTTTTCCTGATTGCCTATCGATGCTTTAAGATTGCCATTCTGGCAAAGGATGCCTATGACAAAGCGGTTTGCTTTGGACTGACCCTGATGTTTGCAGTCCAGACCTTTATCATTGTGGGAGGGGTGATTAAGCTGATTCCCCTGACCGGAATCACCCTGCCTTTTGTCAGCTACGGCGGAACCTCCATTGTGGTGAATTTTGTTTCTCTGGGTATTATTCAGGCGATTTCCGCCAAAGAGGAACGGCACGGAGGTGAGAAAGGTGGCAGATAAACAAGAAAAAGGCTATTCTCAGAAAAAGCGGATGCTCCATATTCTGGTGGTAGTTTGTCTGATGTTTTTGTCCCTCATTACCTACCTTTTGTACTTCAATATGTTTGAGGCAAAAGAGGTTGCAGGTAACCCTTACAACAAGCGACAGTGGGAGGATGAACGATTTGTCAAACGGGGCAATATCTATGATCGCGATGGAGAGCTTTTGGCAGAAACCGTGGTAAACGGCGACAGCCGTACCCGACGGTATCCCAAGGGAAATCTGTATAGCCATGTGATTGGCTATTACTCCCGCGTTTACGGAAAGAGCCAGCTGGAGATGGCGTATGATAAGGAGCTTTTGGGACAGGGGGATATTACCCTCAGTTTTCAGGAGCTGCGTTCCGGTTATAACCTGAACCTGACCATCGATCACGACTTGCAGCAATACGCTTATCAGCAGCTTGGCGGGAGAAAGGGTGCGGTGGTTGCCTTAGAACCCCAAACCGGAAAGGTGCTGGCGATGGTGAGCTGTCCCGACTTTGCACCGGAGGCTGCAGCGCTGGAAAAGAATTGGAATACCATTGTAGAGCGGGAGGATGCACCCCTTCTGGCAAGAGCCACCCAAGGCCTGTATGCCCCCGGTTCCACCTACAAGATTGCAACAGCGGCGGCAGCCTATGATACAGGGAGGATTGCCGAAACCTTTGAAGATACCGGCACCTTTACCCAAGGCGGAATGAAGGTGGATAACTACGGCAAAAAGGCATACGGAGAGATTGGACTCAAGCGTGGCTTTGAGCTTTCCAGTAACTTTGTGTTCTGCACCTTGGGCTATGAATTGGGGCCGGACAAGGTGAAAGAAACCGCTGAAAAATTTGGGGTCAATAAGGAAATCCCCTTTGATATTTCCGTCAGCCGCAGCAAAATCCAGTACAAAAAAATCGAGAAAGAGGATGCGGCATTGGTTTCTATCGGACAGGGACAGTTGTTGATGACCCCGCTCCATGTGGCAATGATGGGCGCATCCGTCGCCAATGGCGGAAAAATGATGCGTCCTTATCTGGTGGATACGGTGACCACGGTGTCGGGGGTTAAGCTTTCTGCAACCAAACCTGATGTGTTATACCAGAGTATGACCGAGGATTGTGCGGCATATCTGGATGATTTGATGCAGGGCGTTGTGAAAAACGGAACCGGAAGCGGCGCAAGAATCTCCGGCGTGACGGTGGCGGGGAAAACCGGCACCGCCGAGAATGAAACCAACAAAGACCATGCTTGGTTTGTGGGCTATGCCCCCGCAGAGGCACCCTCCATTGCAGTGGCGGTGCTTCTGGAATACGATGGTGGGGCGGGTGGCTCCAATGCGGCACCCATTGCCCGTCGGGTGATGCAAAAGTATTTGAATTCGATGCGGTAGGACTGGCAAAAAGGATTTTTTTGAGCATACAAATAACCTTGGAGGTGTTTGTATGCTCAATTTTTTGTTCCAATGTCTGCAATCGGTGACCCTGCTGCTTTCTTATATTGCAAACGGGAACACCTTTCCCAAACCTTTGTCTGCCGCCGAGGAGCGGGAATGTCTTCAGCGTTTTTCCGGTGGGGATATGGAGGCGAGAAACCGCTTGATTGAACACAATTTGCGACTGGTGGCGCACGTTGCCAAAAAGTATACCGGTTGCGGACAGGAGAGCGAGGAGCTGCTGTCGGTAGGCACCATCGGGTTGATAAAAGGGATTTCCAGCTTTAACCCCAAAAAGGGAACCCGCCTTGCTACCTATGCAGCGCGCTGTGTGGAAAACGAAATCCTGATGCTGCTCCGTGCCAAAAAGAAAGAACAGGGGGATGTTTCCCTCAACGAAACCATTGGCACCGACAAAGAGGGGAATCGGATTATGCTGATGGATGTGATGCCGGGAGATGCCGAGGATGTGTTTGAAGAAATCCATAACGGAATGGAGGTTCGCAAGCTCTATCAAAACATCCAAAAGGAACTGGATGAACGAGAAAAAGAGGTCATCGTTTTCCGCTATGGATTGATTGACGGCAAGCCGCTTCCTCAACGGGAGATTGCCAAGCGGTTGGGGATTTCCCGCTCCTATGTGTCCCGCATTGAGAAGAAGGCAGTGAAAAAATTGCGGAAAGGCATCTGCGAGGAAGCTTAGACCTTGCAAATTTCTATAAAATCAGCTACAATGAAAAAAACAAGCTACAAAGGAGTCTGTTATGAATCTGATTCAGCAAATGACCGTAGATGGTGAGTTGCAGTTTGGATATGCCCACCTGACGGTAGGGTATACCTTTCATAATCCGCAAAATCAGCCGATTTCCCTGCACTACTTCTTTCCGCTGCCGGAGGGAGGTTTGGTGACAGGGCTACAACTGTTGCGGGAAAACGGAACCCTGACCCGTGCCAAGGTCTGCGGCGTTTCTGATGAAAACCTGCTCTGCAGCGGGGTTTCCCTCAGACGGATTTCCACCAATCTGTGTTGCCTTTCCCTTGGGGACTTGCAGCAGGGAGGGATTCGCAAACTGCTTCTGGAGTTACTGATTCCCTTGCAGGAGGGAAGACTGGTATTCCCCTTGGGGATGTCCGGCACGGATGACAGACTGGTGTATCAAGAGGATTGTCGTATAGAAATGGAACTGCATTGTCCCAGACAACAGGGACAGATTCGTTCGCTGTTCCATCCTGTTGAAGTACGGCAAGAGGGGGACGGCACAACCATTTCTGCCGTTGTGACTGCAGGCGAGGATTTTGTGTTGGAGCTTGGAACAAGCAAAGCACCGGCCACTGCCTTGATACAGGAAAACTGGCAGGAGAAGATAGGACTTTACCACCTGAATATCCAAAACCCTGAGAGGTATATCCGCAAAAAGGTGGAACGGGTGCTCCTTTTGCTGGACACCGATGGGGTGGAAGAACGCAACCAATTTGCTCTTGTGCGGGAACTGTTTTTGCGTGTTTTACAGGCAATTCCACAGGGGATGCCGGTACAAATGGTGTTTGGCTCTGCGTGGCTGAAACCAATTCTCTCCAAGGCCACCCCTTTTTGTGATGCGGTGGTGGAACAGGCAATTTCTGCCCTTGCCGATTGCCCTATGCAGGGGGATTTGGGGGCATTGTTGCAAACGGTTCCTCAGGAAGAGGAAACGCTGACCTTTCTCATTTCTGCCGGAACAAAGATTCCGGTAGGGATGGATTTGGGTAAGGTGCATTTATGCACCATTGGAAGGAGTGTTGCAACGCCCTTGAGAGAGGTTTGGGAGGGAGAACACACCCACTATTACCCCCAGGAAAATCTGCCCCAAAGGACGGCGGCGATGCTGAAACGGCTATGCAACCAAACCAAGCCGATTACCGTCACAGCGGTAGATGGCACCCCGAGAGATTTGATGATTCTCTCCGTTGGGGATGGGGATATGGAGGCGGTTGCCTGCAGCAGCGGCAGTTTGCCTACAGCATTTTCTATCTGGCAGGAGAACGTTTGTATCGAAACGATTTCGGTAAAGCAGCAACAGGTGTATGCCCATCTTCCTATGGCAGAGCAGATTTATGCTGCGGCTCGACTGGCAGATTTGCGGCGGCTGAAAAAGCTTGTGGGACCGGAATCCCAGCTTGCCATCAAAAAGCAGATGGAAGAGATTGGCGTACGCTATGGCGTGCTTTCGGAGGAAACCATGTTTGTAGTTTCCGGGGAAACAGGAAATGCGGCAATCCCTGTTTCGCTGGTGCTTTCCCCAAAAAAGCAGGGCGTGAGAACGGGCATCTTTCGGGAGGACGGAGAGAAAACGGATAAGGAAAATATACACCGCTATATTCAGATTCTGCGGGAGCATCTGCGCAGCGACGGTTCGGTGCGGGAAACGGATGTACTTTCTGTGCGGGAGCGGGCAGACCGCACCGCCATTGCCCGACTGGCATTACAGAAGGTAAAAGAAAAGGACCCCTCGGTTGAGGCGGTCCTGAAAGCGGCAGACGGGTATTTAGAAACCCATCAGCCATCTGAGTGGATCAAAGCGTTGTCTTCCCAGGAAGTGTTAGCGAAAATCCGGGGAATGGAGTATGGCGACGGGGTGATCCACGCCGCGCAAATGTTGCTACGGTAAGTTTCTTTGACGTTTGGAATAGATACAGCCGCAGTAGTCCTGACGGTAAAGGTGGAATATGCGGGAAAGTTCAATGGAGCGTTTGTAACCCTCTTTCTTCTTGAAATCGGAGGGAAGATGGGGGATGCCATATTCCTCGGCAAGTGCCTCGCCGATTTCATTGAGTTTTTGGGCATTCTTCAACGGACTGATGCTCAGGGTGGTTGCGAAGTAATCGTAGCCACCCTTTTTTGCGGCTTCTGCCGCTGCCCTCAAACGCAGTTCATAACAGGAAAAACAACGGATTCCCCCTTCGGGCACATCCTCCAAACCACGGCTGATGGCATCAAATGCCTCGCCATCCCAGTCGCAGTCCAATACGGTGACAGGGTTTTTCCAATCCCCCTCCGCAATCAGACGCAGTTGTTCTGCCTTGCGGTGTTCGTATTCCTCTTTGGGGGAGATGTTGGGGTTGTAATACAGGACCGTAATGGCAAAGTAGGGGCTCAGGTATTCCAAGACATAGCTACTGCAGGGGGCACAACAACTGTGCAAAAGCAGACGGGGCACCTTGGGTGCACCTGAAAGCTGATGGAGCAGCTGCTCCAATTCCTTTTGATAATTTCGTTTTTGCATTCGATTCACCCCTTTAGAGTAATTTTATCATAATCGGCGGGAGATTTCCATCACTTTTTTAGAGAAATAAAAATTTTTTGAAAAAAGACTTGCATTTTCCAAAAAACCGTGCTATAATAACCAAGTTCGTGAAATTTGTGCCGCTAGCTCAGCTGGATAGAGCGTCTGACTACGGATCAGAAGGTCGGGAGTTCGAATCTTCTGCGGCACGCCATCAAAAAAGCACCTGCAATCGCAGGTGCTTTTTGTGTCTTTATTTCCAGATGGGAGGCAGGGGCGGGAGCATTTTGGCTTTTACCAGTGCAACGCCTACGCCGCAAGCAATCACATAGTCGATGATATCGTGAATCAGGGTGCCAACACCGGTGACATAGAATGCGGCAACCAGTATCGGGGTCCCTTCGGCTGCGGGTGTGAAGCCCAGAACCAAAAACAGGTATACCACCAAGCTTTCAAACACTGCGTGGAGCAATGCGGTGACTACGCCAACCAGAATCAGGTTATAGCGTTTTTGAATCATCCATGCACCAACAAGCGCAAAAATCACATGGGATGCGGCACGGATGGCAACCACCAACGGGGTGGTAAACAGAAAACCGAGGGTGGTACCGATTGCCGTAAAGAGTGCCGCCCAAGGGGAGATAAACATTGCAATAAAGATGGGAACATGCGCCATAATGGTTGCAGTAAATGCCGGAGGCAGGGTTACCCGAAGAAAGCTGAAATACACGGGAATGATGATGCCGATGGCGATGAGCAAAGCAGTAAGTACAATATCTTTGGTTTTTAATTGATGAGTCACAAAGATCCCTCCATATTCTAAAGTGTGTCCATTATAGCACCATTGTGAAATTTTGTCAAATCGAGGAAGGGAAGTAAGTGAAATTTTTAACAGAAAATACTTGATAATTTTGGAAAAATAGGGTACAATGAATGTTGGAATTATTTTGTCATAGAATCAGCCCCTAAGGGGGAGTATATCATATAAGTTTTGGAGGTATTTCCTATGAACAAGAAAACTGTAGATGACATTCAGGTACAGGGCAAAAAGGTACTGGTGCGTTGCGACTTTAACGTTCCGATTAAGGACGGCAAAATCACTGACGAAACCAGAATCATTGGCGCGCTTCCGACCATCAAAAAGCTGATTGCAGACGGCGCAAAGGTAATCCTTTGTTCTCATATGGGCAAGCCCAAGGGTGAACCCAAGCCTGAGCTTTCTCTGGCACCGGTTGCAGAGAGCCTTTCCAAGCATCTGGGCAAAGAAATCGTATTTGCTGCAGATGACAATGTGGTTGGCGACAATGCAAAAGCAGCAGTTGCAGCAATGAATGACGGCGATGTAGTTCTGCTTCAGAACACCAGATATCGTGCAGAAGAAACCAAGAACGGCGAAGCACTCAGCAAAGAGCTGGCATCCTTGGCTGAAATTTTTGTCAATGACGCATTTGGTACTGCGCACAGAGCACACTGCTCTAACGTGGGCGTAACCGAATATCTGGACACCGCAGTTGGCGGCTACCTGATCAACAAGGAAATCGAATATCTGGGCAATGCAGTGAACAACCCGGTAAGACCTCTGGTTGCAGTTCTGGGCGGTTCTAAGGTTTCCTCCAAGATTTCTGTCATCAACAATCTACTGGAGAAGGTAGACACCCTGATCATCGGCGGCGGTATGGCATATACCTTTATGAATGCGCTGGGTGAAGAGGTTGGCGATTCTCTGCTGGAAGCAGATTATCTGGACTATGCAAAAGAAATGATGGCAAAGGCTGAGGAAAAGGGCGTAAAGCTCCTGATTCCCGTAGATACCGTTGTTGCAAAGGCGTTTGACAACGATGCAGAGAGCAAGACCGTAGAACGCGGCGGCATCGAAAAGGGCTGGCAGGGTCTTGACATTGGTGAAAAGACCATCGCTCTTTACAAGGATGCACTCAAGGATGCAAAGACTGTGGTTTGGAACGGTCCTATGGGCGTATTTGAGATGCCCAACTTTGCAAAGGGTACCAATGCCATTGCACAGATGCTGGCAGAGCTGGATGCTACCACCATCATCGGCGGCGGTGACAGCGTTGCAGCAGTAAATCAGGCAGGTCTTGGCGACAAGATGAGCCATATTTCCACCGGTGGCGGTGCTTCTCTGGAATTCTTAGAGGGTAAGGACCTGCCGGGTGTGGTAGCACTGAACGATAAATAAGAATACATTGCAAAAGACCGAAAGCTTTTCGGTCTTTTGGTGCCATAAGAGAAAGGAAGATTATGATGAGAAAAAAGATTATTGCAGGTAACTGGAAAATGAACAAAACTCCCGCTGAGGCAAAGGCTCTGGTTGGCGAGATGATTGACAAAGTCAAGGGCGCAGCTTGTGATGTCGTAGTTTGCCCCACCGCAGTTTGTATCCCCGGTGTGTTGGACGCAGTCAACGGCAGCAACATTCAAGTTGGTGCGCAGAATGTACACTTCAAAGAGAGTGGTGCTTACACCGGTGAGCTGGCAGGCAATATGCTGAAGGAAATCGGGGTAAAATATGTCATTATCGGTCACTCCGAGCGCCGTCAGTACTTTGGCGAAACCGACGAGACCGTAAACTTGAGAACCAAGGCTGCCATCGCACAGGGCTTGATTCCGATTGTTTGCGTGGGCGAGAGTTTGGCAGAGCGTGAAATGGGTATTACCGCAGAAACCGTTTGCCGCCAGACCAAGGTTGCTTTCTTGGAAATCTCGGCAGAGGATGCAAAGAATGTAGTCATCGCGTATGAGCCTGTTTGGGCAATCGGTACCGGCAAGACTGCAACTGCAGATCAGGCAGATGAAGTTTGCGGCATCATCCGTGAAACCATCAAGGGTCTGTATGGTGCAGAGGTTGCAGACGCAATCCGCATCCAGTACGGCGGCAGTATGAACGCAGGCAATGCAGAAGAACTGCTGGCAAAACCCAACATTGACGGCGGACTCATCGGCGGCGCAAGCTTGAAAGCAGAGGACTTTGCTGTTATCGTTGCAGCTGCAAAATAATTGGAGGATACGACAGCTATGAATAAAAAACCCTATGCATTGATTATTATGGACGGCTATGGTGAAAATGACCGTCACGAGGGCAATGCAATTTACACGGCGAAAACGCCGAATATGGACAAATATCTGGCAGAGTGCCCCCACACCATCGTGCACGCATCCGGTATGGATGTAGGTTTGCCCGAGGGACAGATGGGCAACTCCGAGGTTGGACATACCAACATCGGTGCCGGCAGAATCGTGTATCAGGAGCTTACCCGTATCACCAAGTCCATTGATGACGGGGACTTTTTCCAGAACCCCACCCTGCTCAAAGCGGTGGAAAACTGCAAGAAGAACGGCAGCGCCCTGCATTTGATGGGACTGCTCTCCGACGGCGGCGTGCATAGCCACAACAAGCACCTTTATGGTCTGCTCCGTCTTGCAAAGGAGCACGGCATTACCAAGGTCCACGTACACGCATTTTTGGACGGCAGAGATGTGCCCCCCTCCTCCGGTGCGGATTTTGTGAAAGCGCTGGTAGAGCAGTTGCGTAACATTGGCGTTGGTGACATCGCTACCGTGATGGGCAGATACTATGCCATGGACAGAGATAACCGCTGGGAACGGGTAGAAAAAGCGTATAACGCTATGGTTCTCGGCGAGGGTAACACCTGTGAATCCGCAGTAACCGCTGTAGAGGAAAGCTACAACCAGGGTGTGACGGATGAGTTTGTGGTTCCCACCGTGGTAACCAAGGACGGCGTGCCGGTTGGTAAGATTCAGGAAAATGATTCTGTGATCTTCTTCAACTTCCGTCCCGACCGTGCAAGAGAGATTACCCGTACCATCGTGGACGAGGAATTCAGCGGTTTTGCAAGAAGCTACTTCAAAACCTTCTATGTTTGTATGACCCAGTACGATGCATCCATGCCCAATGTAGAGGTTGCATTCAAGCCGGAATCCTTGACCAATACCTTTGGTGAATATATCAGCAAAAAGGGTCTGCGCCAGCTGCGCATTGCCGAAACCGAGAAGTATGCTCATGTGACCTTCTTCTTCAACGGCGGTGTGGAGAATGTCTATGACGGTGAGGACCGTGCACTGATTAACTCTCCCAAGGTTGCAACCTATGACTTGCAGCCGGAGATGAGTGCGCCGGAGGTTACCGAAGAGGTAGTCAAGAGAATCAAGAGCGGTCAGTACGATGTGATTGTACTGAACTTTGCAAACTGCGATATGGTCGGCCATACCGGCGTGTTTGATGCAGCGGTGAAGGCGGTAGAAACCGTTGACACCTGCCTTGGCAAGGTGGTAGATGCCATCGAGAGCATGGGCGGTGAGGCACTGATTACTGCAGACCACGGTAATGCGGACCAGATGGTGGATTATGAAACCGGCGGTGCATTTACTGCCCATACCACCAATGTGGTTCCCTTGGTTCTGATCGGCAACAAGGATGCAAAGCTCAAGCCCGGCAGACTGGCGGATCTGGCACCCACCATGCTCCATATGATGGGACTGGAAAAACCCGCTGAAATGACCGGCGAAAGCCTCTTAGCATAAACAACAACACAGGGGACGGTTCTCTGTGTTCAAACAAAAAGCTCACGGAAAAGGGCGGTACTTCTTAGGGAGAAGTCGGTTTTGGCTTGGTATTTTCCGCTAATCGTGCGCAAAAAAATGCAGACATACGCCAGTATGCCTGCATTTTTTATGACTTCTCTAAGACGAAAAATCCCTAACCCAAAACTGCTTTGCACCACAAAAATCTCGATTTATCGTGCAGAACAAGGCAAAAAGGCGAGGTAATCC
>JAFQIA010000016.1 GCA_017397725.1 Clostridia bacterium | reverse complement strand
CTCTGTGCTTTGGAACTGATTTTGAATTAAGGGCTGGGGTTCAACTCCTTACGAAAAATCTTCGACAGTAACGAAAATAGTGTTTTAGAGGAACACCACTTGAACCCTGAAAAACCGCATGAAAAAGCGTGATGACACTACCGACAGTAATATCATCACGCTACTATGGTGGAGGTGAGGGGAATTGAACCCCTGTCCGAAGAAGTATCCCCACAAGGCAACTACGAGCGTAGTCCGTGGTCAGGATTCCCCCACAACAGAGTCCACGGACAAACTCTGTTGCTCGGTAGCTTCATCATACCTGGCAGGGTCAAAGCTTTCCCTGCGCATGTGCACCGCTAATTTGATACCAAGTCCCTAAGGTGCGGTAACTCAGGGTTGGCAGCTGCACTTAGGCAGCGTAAGCTAAATTTTTGTTAGCGTTTAATTTTAAAGGTTGAGTTTTTTACGCAGAACTCGCTGCGGCTCGCTCCTCATGTCTCTACGACCCCGTCGAAACCTTTACACCCCCATAGTTAGCGTTGGTTAAACTCCTTGACTGTGCGGCTCATATTCCGCTTGGCATCCCGCTCCGCAATCGAGGCACGCTTGTCATAGTCCTTTTTGCCTCGGCACAACCCCAACTTCAGTTTGACATACTGCCCCTTGAAGTAAAGTTTGAGCGGAATCAGGGTATACCCCTGCTGTTGGGTCAGTCCAATCAGCTTGTGAATCTCCCGCCGATGTAGCAGCAAACGCCGGCTGCGCAATGGGTCATGATTGAAGATGCTGCCCATTTCATAGGGGCTGATATGCATACCAATCAAAATAGCTTCGCCTGTTTTGCAGGAAACATAGCTATCCTTCAAGTTCACCCGTCCGGCACGGATGGATTTCACTTCGGTGCCACGCAGTTCCAAGCCTGCCTCATATTCTTCATCCACAAAATAATCGTGGTACGCTTTTTTGTTTTGCGCAATGACCGCATTGTTTTTTTCCTTTGCCATTCGGGTTCACCGCCTTTCCTACATCATTGCCTGATAGCTTTCCCAGTATACCCCGAAATCCCAAAAAAGTCAAGTAACCCCGCCCAAGCTTTTGCATATAGTGTTAGTGGAGGTGAATATCAAATGACCAATTTTAATTGCTCCTGCACATGCCGCATTCCCTGTCTTGTATTTGCATTGATTGCAAGTTTTATTATAGGAACAATAACGGCGTTTCTTCGCTTTGCAGCAGTCATTACCGTAGGCCCTGCATTTTTGTGGGTCGTTCTGGGCATCGCTGTGGGGTATCTGGCAATCTTACTTGCAAAGACCCCGTTCTTTGGCGATACCTGTATGCGCGGTTGTAATATCTGTGCCATTCTTTCGGCAATTCTTACAGGAATTCTCGGCACCATCTTCACCGCAGCAATCCTTTTGGCGGTAGAATTTGCTGCAACCAGCATCTTAGGTGCAATCCTCACAGGGGTTTTGTTGTTCTTCGTTCCCCTGTTTTTGACAGGAACCGTCTGCCTAATCAAGTGTATGGAAGGTTGTATCGCAGACTGAGCAAAGTTACAAACACAAAAAAAAGACATCCAACGGATGTCTTTTTTTCTGGAGCGGAAGACGAGATTCGAACTCGCGACGTTCACCTTGGCAAGGTGACGCTCTACCACTGAGCCACTCCCGCATCAACAAAACACATTATAGCATCGCCAAATCAGTTTGTCAAGGTTTTTTCTTAAAAAGTTTATACAAAAAACCGAAGCGAAATGCTTCGGTTTTTGTTTCTTAATAAATAATTCTACGAGCACCGGCAAAACGAGCGCCATAATAGCTGCCGTCAATGCTGGTGTATTTTACCACGTCACCGGTGTGAGGCGCGTGAATCATCATTCCATCGCCCACATACATTCCGATATGGCTGACATAGCCGCTACCGGGACTGCTGTAAAATCCAACCAGATCACCAGGCGCCAGATTCTCTCTGGAAACGGCAATGCCGTTGTTCATCTGGGCAGCTGCCACACGGTTGATGCTGTAACCAAGCTGCTTGTAAACATACTGCATCAAGCCGCTACAGTCAAAACCGCGGGGGGAAGTTCCGCCATACACATAGGGAACACCCAAATACTGTTTGACAACCTCTACCGCTGCCAAACCGCCGGTAGACTGAATCTCGGGGATAGACCCCTCATAAACTGTGAAATATTCGTCAGATACATAACCCATCAGACCGTCGCCATTGTAGGCAACATTGATCCAGTCAGGTTCCATCCAATTTACCTTTACATATGTACCTGCAGGCAGAGTTGCTACAATCTCTGCATCCTCAGATGCGGATGCTCTGACGTTCAACTCGGTCGCATTTACAATGCCATAATATTGTCCAAAGTCACTAGGTTCTTCTGTTGCAGACACGGGAACAATCATCAGCGCGGCAACGGTCATACCTGCGCAAAGTGTCGCAACGATTCTTCTAATACTTTTCTTTAACAAAACATACCTCCAAATTTTGAAAATCCATGCTTACTTTTCCGACTTCACTTCCTTCCAGCATTATTTTTGATTCCTTTTTTCGCATTCCCAAAAAAATGCAAGTTTATTATACCTTTTTTACCCCCCAAAGTCAAGCAAACGGGGTTTTTAGGCCACGTTTTTAAGCCATTTTTTCAAAATAAACCCGCCAAAACCCACGAAATTGCGTGGGTTTTGCAAATTGTGAACAATTTGTAAACATTTTGGTTTTTGGCGAACTTTTTTCTCGTTTTTGTAGGAAATTTTCGGTATTTTCAGGCTCATTTTTAAGAATCTTTCTTGACAAAAAACCGAGGATGTCGTATGATATTTTATATCTGTCCCAGTACCTCAGTAGGATAGAGGGTTCGCCTCCTAAGCGAAACGCCGTAGGTTCAATTCCTATCTGGGACGCCAGAAAAAAAGACTTGTCAAGCGACAAGTCTTTTTTTGTTTTTTACAGACCTACTTCTGCTTTCCAAGCAGCCAGATTTTCTGCCACAAATGCATCATCATTAAGGTGCGGATAGAATTTATACACTCGGTCAATTTCCTCCGCCTGACCGGGAGAAAGGGTTTCTCTCTCGCTGAGGCAATGCACATATTCCATCAATCCCTGATTCTTCAATACTCTGTGAAGACCTGCAATGCTGCCCTTGAATTTGTTGGCAGTATCAAAGAATGCGGAGTTGGCATCTGTAACCTCAGCCGCCAAAGTCAGCAATTCTGCAGGGATCGTATCCTTCTGCTTTGCTTCTTTCAGCACCTTAAACATCTCAACCACCTTTTTGGTCCATACTGACCAATGGCCAAGCAGACCGCCCTCAAAGCTCTTCACATATTCTTTACCGTCCACATTAAAGTGATATTTGGTCAGCAAATCAATCACGATGTTGTCATCATTACCGGTATAGAGGGTGATTTTATCGCTACGGCTGCTGGTTGCAGCTGCACGAACCACATCCAATGTAGTGTAACGGTTGAAGGATGCGCACTTGATGGCAACTACATTGTCAACCTCGCACAGTTCTTTCCAATAATTTGCAGAGAAGATTCTGCCGCCAGCTGCAGGCTGCAAATAGAAGCCAATCACCGGCATAATGGCAGCAACCGCTTTGGTACGCTCAATCATATATTCCTCGGTTACATCCTGCAAACCACCGGGGCTCAGCAATACAGCATCAAAGCCATAAGACTTTGCAAGCTCAGCTTCCTTCACTGCCTGTTCAATCTTGCCGCAAACGCCGGCAACCTTAACGATAACAGTATCATTCTTCTTTTCAAACTTGTCAATCTCTTCAGAAACGATTTTGAGTACCGGTTCATACAGGTTATACTGTGGCTCACGGATTTCAAACTGGGTGGTATGTACCGCAGTCGCAATACCGCCAACACCACAGTTTAAGTAATAGTTCATCAAAAGACGTTGGCCTTTTTCGTATAAATTTTTATCTGCGTCCAATGCCAGAGGGGTTGCGGGAATCACGGTACCCTCTGCCAGCTTTTTCAGCGCAATTTCGTGTCTGTTCATTTTCAAAAACTTCCTTTCTTAATACTTTCCTTGTCTTTCTTCAAAGTGGGTGGGCTTATCCAAGGTTCTGCCGCCATCCAGCAGCCATTCTGCCTGCCAACGAATCAGGGTCTTTGCATTGACTGACGGATAGCCAAAGGTTTCAATGGCAAGACCTGCATCAATCTGGTAAGCGTCATCCCCGGGCTCGTTTTCAAAGATAGCTTCTTTGCCCAGATATGCCGCCAGTTCCTCTGCCGCCTTTTTGATGGAAACAGTTTCCGGACCGGTAACATTCATCACTTTTGCCGGAGCCTCTGCGTGGAGCAGACCACGGATTGCCACTTCATTGGCAGAACCCTGCCAGATAAAGTTGAAGCAAGGGGTAGACAGACTGATGGGTTCCCCCTTCATAATCTTGTTTGCAACGTCAAACAACACGCCATAACGCAGGTCTACTGCAAAGCTCAAACGATAGGTAAACACTTTGGTTCCAAAGGTGTTTGCCGCATACTCAAAGGCACGCTCTCTTGCCAGACAGCTCATACCATACTCGCCGTTGGGGCCAACAGGGTCAACCTCACGGCAACCGCCCTCAGAAAGCTTGGTGATGGGGTAAATATTACCGGTGGAGAATACCACGATATTGGATTTTTTGAACTTGTCAGCCACAAAAGCGGGCAGGGTTGCATTCATTGCCCAGGTCTTCCACTCGTTGCCGTTGGTGCCGAATTTCAAGCCTGCCATATAGATGACATTCTCTACATCCGGAAGGGCATACAGCTTTTCTTTATCAAGCAAATCTGCAGCAATGACCTCAATGCCGTTATCCAGCATCAACTGGGTTGCAATCTTGTCAGAACCACGGGATACTGCGATGATACGCTTATCAACCCCTGCCTTTTTTGCCGCATTCTTTGCCAGAACACACAAGGTCGGTCCCATCTTGCCGCCGGCACCCAGAATCATAATGTCGCCTTGAATTTTCTTCATATCCTCCACCAGGGCGTCACTGGGTGTGGTCAATAACTCATTTAATTTTTCTTCGGTCCATGTTTCTCTGTTCATATATTTTCCTTTCCTTCCAAATAATTTATATATTCTTGTTTCATCATTTTCGGTTTGAAGTTTTCTTTGATTGCTTTTGCCTTTTCGGCGTTTTCATAAAGCAAATCGCAAACGGTCATTGCCATAACCTTTGCCGGAAGCAAGTAGGCAGCCTCAGGGTCGCTAACTGCAAATTCCTGACTATGTAATCTTCCGGCGAATCCCCCCACCGAGGGTTGAATGGTGGGAAGAATGTTACTCAAATCCCCGATATCCGAAGAACCGGTGACGTCGCTAACCGGAACCAAATTTTCTCTTCCAATCAATGCTGCGGCGTTTTCTTCAAAAGCATCCGCAAGCTGATCACACTCTTTCAATGGCAGATATCCCGGGATATCCTCAATGGTTGCTGTGGCTCCCACCATAGCGGCTGCTCCGTGCACAGCACGCTCTACCGCTAAGTTTCCCTTCTGGATTGCCTCGGCGCTTGCACCTCTTACATAAGTATCGATGCAAACCTCATCCGGCACCGAGTTCACCACATCACCGCCCTTGGTGATGATGGGATGAATCCGGATTTTATCATCCTCACGGAAGGTTTCCCGATTGGCGTGCACGCCCAGAATGGCAAGGGCTGCGGCATTTAAGGCATTGACCCCGTCAAAGGGCATACTGCCGTGTACCGCCTTGCCGTGGAAGGTGATATTCTTTGCCAGAAAGCCCAAGTTTTTGCCTCTCACATAGAATTTTCCGTCCTCTGCCTCCGGCTGTGCATGTACCATCATTGCCATATCCACATCGTCAAAGGCACCCTCAGCAATCAACTGTTGCTTGCCGCCATAATAGCGGATTTTTCCCGACTCTTTCAGTTCTTTGCGATATTCCATATCAATAAACTCTTCTGCCGGAACTGCCATCAGGGTCAAATCCCCGTCCAGCTCTTCCATCACACCACTTTGGGAAAACGCCATTGCCGTTGCCAAAAGAGTTGCAATCTGGGCATTGTGTCCGCAAGCATGGGCAACATCTTCCCCATTGGCAATGGGACTGCCTGCACACTTGAGGGCATCCAGTTCCCCAATCACACAAACATTGGCAAGGCTTTGTCTCCCTTTGATTCTTCCCTTGACAGCGGTAACCGCCAAGGGATACTCATAAGCGATTCCCAGTTTTTCAAACTCCTCCCGCACCAATTGGGAAGTTTTTTCTTCCCGATAACCAAGTTCGGGGGTTTTTAAGACTGTATCTGCAATACGGATGATGGCATCCTTGTTCTGGTCAATCGCCTGAACCACTTTTTGTTTCAGTTCTGTTAGGTTCATCTTTTTCCACCTTCTTGCTTTTCCTGATAAAGCTTTGCCAGACCGCCCTCAGAGGTTTCCCGATAGCGTACCGACAAATCCTTTCCTGTTTCATACATGGTCTGGATTGCCACATCCAGAGAAATCTTTCTCTGTTCATAAAGCATTTCCGCCAAGCTGACTGCATCCACAGCACGCATTGCTGCGACAGCATTTCGTTCAATACAAGGAATCTGCACCAAACCGCAGACAGGGTCACAAGTCAATCCCAGATGATGCTCCAAGGCAATCTCTGCCGCACATTCAATCTGGGTGAGGCCAAAGCCTTTCAACTGTGCAAACGCAGCTGCAGCCATGGCACAGGCACTTCCAATCTCCGCCTGACAACCACACTCTGCCCCGCTGATGGAGGCGTTGGTCTTAATCAAATTTCCAATCAATCCTGCGGTTGCAAGGGCATCGATAATTTCTTCATCGGTATAACCAAGCTCCTGTTGTTTGAAGTAGAGCACCGCCGGAAGCACACCGGATGCGCCGCAGGTGGGCGCAGTTACCATCTTCTCACCGGAAGCATTTTCTTCACTTGCAGCATAGGCATAGGCGGACATCATATAAATTGCCTTTTCATGACCAAAGGCTTTTCCCTGTCCTTGCTTTAAGAGAATCCCCGCCTTTCGCTGAATCTCCAGCCCGCCGGGGATTTCCCCTTCGTGGTTCATCCCTGCGTGGATGGTATCTTTCATCCGCTGCCATACCTTCTTCAAATAATCATCGATGCCAGCACCCTCACAATGTTTGACATAATCTGAAAGGGAAATTCCCTCTCTCTGGCATCGTTCTTCAATTTCCTTATACAAAGTTTCCGGATAGACCGTTTCACTTTGGGTTCTTGGTTCCCCCAGCACCTCTATGGCGCCGCCACCAACACTGCAGACAGTCTTCTTCGAAAGTTCTGTTTCCCCGCGATAGGCAATGATTTCCATGGTATTGGGATGGGGTAAATCCTCTTTGTCGTAATCAAAGCGGATATCCACCGGAATCTCGCCAAAGGTTTGTTCAATGGCATAGTCGGTACGATGTCCCTTGCCGGTTTTTGCAAGAGAGCCATACAGCGTTACACTGAAGCGGTCAGCCTCAGGATTCTGCTTTCGCATTTCCTTGCACGCTTTTTCCGGCCCCATGGTATGGGAACTGGACGGTCCGCGTCCAATGCGGTAGATTTCTTTGATGGAAAACATTCCCGCATACTTTTTCATAACTTCACCTTATTTCTTGATTGCTTCTTCTATCTTTTGATTGATTGTTTCACGCAGGTTCAAGATATATGCACTGTTTCTTGGATAATCGGTAAATCCTTTCACCTGGTCCAAAAGACTGAGGACGGTTTCTCTGCTTGTCAGGCTTTCCAACAGTTCCAGGGCACGCATATCCTGCAGCCCTTCATAGAACACATAAAGCCGGAGGGCGCATATCACTTCTCCATGATCATCCAGGGGATAAGTTACAAACCCGTCGCCGCCGGGGAATCCTCCTCCGGAGGTGCTATCCTCGTAAGGATTGGCAATCCCTCTTGAAAATTGGGTAAACCAGAAGTTAAAGCCCCATTGCAAAAATCCCTCAATCTGATACTTATAGAGTTGGTATCCTAAGATACGATTGCGGTAAGACGGCATTGCCAAAAATCGGTTGGCAACCGCCTTTCCGTGTACCCCACAATAGTATGTCCAAATCTTTTCTGCACCTTTTTCCAAAAACTCAGCGATGCGGTTGGTGGCAACCACCGGCTTTTTCAAGATACCATTTTCATAATAGAGATATGCCGACAGAGCATCAATCAAATGGTCTTCATCCACATACTTGCTCATCAACGCCTTGGTCTTTTGATACTGCTCCGCATGCTCCTCATTGGGTTCATCCGACACATGGAAAAAGCAGTTGGACAGCACACCCTTTTCTTTCAAAAAGTCTGCCAGAGCAGGCAGAAGTTTCTGCAAAAAGGTTTGATACGCCTCTCCGGTGCTATCGGTATCCCAACCGAAAATACGCTTATATTCGCCATCCACCGTTGCCATCACCTTTGGGGCGTGCTTGGCACCCCATTGCGTAAAGAGCGGGGTCATCTCAAAATAAGTAATACCATTCTTTTGGCACAAATCAATCCAATGGTTCAGCTTGGAAAAGCCGAAGGAATACACCCCTTTTTCTACCACCACATCCACCAGCTGGTTGGTGGGGCGTTCTTTCCCCTCTTCGGTATCCAGAGGCGGAGTGACCAAGGGCGTGAGAATCAAATTATGTCCAAACTTTGCATAAACCGCCAGATATTTTTCTAAAATCGTAAAGTACGCTTCCGTTCCTATCTCAACCTGATGCAGCTTTGCAAGACAATCCCCATAAAACCAGCAGGTATTATAAAGCTTGCTTTCGGGAAGTGCCGCATCCAGAATCTTGAGTTGATAGGTGGAGGTGTTCAGCAGCTCCCCATTTTGATGATAGAGCCGCAAGGTGATCGGGAACTCGCCGCAAATCTTTCCCTCCGGTTCTACCGTAATCCAGAAGGACCGCACCTGATCATTGCAAAGCTCCACCTTTCCATCCCGAACGGGATAAAGGGGGTCGGGATAAAGTCCCGGCTCTTTGCTGAGATAATCCTCATCACTAAATTTCTCACACATACTGGGTAACCGATTGGGTACATATCCCACCTGAAAAACCCGAATATAAGGAGAAAGCTCCGACTCAATCTCTATCCTGCAATAGACTCTGGGCCAGTCCTCGCCTTGCACCATCGCTGCATATTGAAACGAATAGAGTTCATTCTTAAGCATACTTCCGCAGTCTTGATTTCCAAGTGCATCAAAGTTCCGAAAAAACACCTTTTCCAGACTACTGGTTAACTTGCACGAAATGTTCATTTTTCTCTCCTCTTACAACAAAACCTTTTTCCCTGTTTGCGATGCTTCGATTGCCGCCTGTACTACGGGCACATGCATCATCAGCTCTTCCAATTCTTGGGATGTAATATAGGTTTTGTTACGGATTTTGTCCGCAAATTCCAGCAAACATCCCTTGCTCAGTCCCATATAATCCATATAGAATGTTTCGGTGGTTTTGGTTCCGTAGATGGTGACAAACCGCTTATTGGCACAGTCTGCCAGAATCAGATTGGCAAACACCTCCGGATAGGTACAATAAACCGAAAAGTTTTTGTTATCAAAGGCAGAAACCTCTACGCTCTTCACATCGTACCCCATGGTCTGAAGCATCACCTCTACCGCATGGCAGAGATAGAAGAACAAACCGTCATAAGGGTCATTCATATCCGCACAATCGTTGTAGGACATTCCCAGAACTCTGCCTGCCGCACCGCTTTGCAAATACTCCTTCACCTCAGTCATTCCCGAAGAATACTTTACGGTAGATCCACCGGTGATGATGCAGTTTCTTGCCTGAACTTCCCGTCTTAAGATTTCCATATCCTCTTTGGTGGTACAAACCGGCTTGTCCAAAAACACCGGATATCCTGCCCGCAAAAAGGGAAGTGCATAAGAAACCCGTTCCCCGCCGCGGCGCATCAAAATCATCACCGCATCACAAAGAGGAAACAACTCCTCCGGTGTATTCACAATATGGGGGATGTTTCCACTCTTTGCAACCTCCAAGGTGTGTTCCTCATTATCATCAATACCGCAGATGGCGGTCACTCGACAATCGTCAATCAAAAACTTTCCGTTTTCGTCAGGGATATTACATTCCTTTGCTAAAGTAAAAGCATGCCAACTCTCGCTACCAAGCAAGCCGATTCTTATCATATTCCCACCTCAATGATTACTTTTCTTTTTTCTTTTTTGCAATATTCTGATAGTTCTTTCTCAGATTCATTTCAAATGCGATATTTTCATTTCCACAGAACCGACTGCATTGCAAGCATGCCCCGTAAATCTGCGGAAGCGACGGCATCAAAAACCGACAGTTACGCAATCCATTCTCCTGCAAAAGAGAAACCACAATATCCTCATAATCTTGTAGTGCTGAAGAAAGCACGATGGTATCTCCGCAATCCACATTCTCCTGCGCACAATGGAGCAACTGCGCAATGTACCGGAAGTTCCGGCTCAAAATTTTTTCCGCTACCCGATCCCGTTCCCGATATGCTTCAAATACATAGGGCGCATAATGGATAAACGAACTCAAATCCTGCCGATAAATGGTTTCCATATCCTCAAGAGGATGCGTCCCCATATGTTTGATGATTCTTTCAGTAAGGGATGTCTTTTCTCCCACACCATTTGCCTCTGCCAGAACTGCACTGATGGCATCCTTACCAATGCTCAGCAAGGACCCCTCTTTTTCCAACAGATATCCCCATCCACCAAAAATTTGCGAATGTTCCAAGCCCTTGGCATAAACCATCGAACCGGTGTCCCAGATCACAAAGGTTGCCTGCTTCAAATCCGGAAAGCAAGCCGTGATATTATGAATGTTGGAGCGAATCATAATATCCGTTTTGGGGTAGGTCCGCGCCAGAAAATCAGAAATAGTTTTGCCGTTGTTTTCTTTGCTGTTGTATCCGGGAATCCCAATAAAGATTCCGTCAATCTTCATCACAATATTGATGAGCATATCGATACCCGCCTGCAGGATCTCACAACACTTTTGCGTTCCATAATAGTTCGGGTTACACGCGCCAAGCACCTTGCGGTTTAAAATGGTACCACTTTCATCAAAGAGCAAAAACTCCGTGCGCCGTCCATCTCCTGCCACGGCAATCATAATCTGTTTGTTCTTCCGCTCTGCCTTTCTGCCAATCAAATCATCCATAGAAATTGCAAAAAGGTCAGCAAGCATCGACAGCTTCCATAAATCAGGAATCGCAACACCGCACTCCCACTTGGAAACCGCCTGCACCGAAACATTTAACTTTTCCGCAAGCTCGCTTTGGGTCATAGATTTTTCCGTTCTATATTTTTTAATATTGGAAGCAACCATTTCTGACTCAAACATCGCTCTCGCCCCCTTGTTTTTTGTTCCAACACGCTTTTGGAATCAATCCTAATTTTCTATTCTTATTCTACAACAGTTTTTCTCAAAAGTACAGTCTTTTTTGGTTGAAAACAGGGAACAATTTCAACCTGTGGTTGATATTTCTTTTTTCTGAAAAAAGTGAAATTTTTTTGCATTTTTCTATTGACAAGCACCCAAAACTATGCTATTATAAACGAGTTGTTTCGGTATGGTCCGGTAGTTCAGTTGGTTAGAATGCCAGCCTGTCACGCTGGAGGTCGTGGGTTCGAACCCCATCCGGATCGCCACATTATATGCTGCCCTAGCTCAGTAGGTAGAGCACTTCCTTGGTAAGGAAGAGGTCGGCGGTTCAAATCCGCTGGGCAGCTCCAATCCTCGCACGAAAGTGCGGGGATTTTTTTGTCAAAAAAGAGATACCTTATTGCTAAGGTATCTCTTTTTCTATTTCTTTTCTTTGGTCATCCGCTTAGCGGCATCTGCCTTAATTTCCAGTTCCATTTCCTCACCACGGGCAAACTTTTCAATGTTATCGCCCAACCGCATGGTGATATGTCCGCGTCGGTCAAGGGTAGGTCCTCCCATATGAGGAATGCAATACACATTCTCCAATTCTCTGAGCGGACTATCCTCGGCAATGGGTTCCTGACAGAACACATCCAAAACCGCACTGAATCGGTTTTCTTTTAAGGCATCAATCATCTCTTCTTCCCGAATGACCGCACCGCGTGCAGTGTTAACGAGCAGCGCCCCATCCTGAAGCAGTGCAAAATGCTCCTTGCCAATCATTCCCTCGGTTTTGGGACTCATGGCAGAATGAATGCTGACAATCTTACAGGTGGAAAAAATCTCCTCCAAAGATGCCTGTGTGGCATTGTTTTCCTTCAAAAAGTCTTCATCAATGGGATAGGATGAATAAATCTTGACTTTAACCCGAAACATCTGCAGCATCCGGATTAAAATTCTGGAAATGGCACCCAGTCCCACAATACCAACGGTCTGGTCCAAAAGTCCCTCGCTGAAGAATCCACCACTGCGCCAACCGCCGTTTTTCACATCCTGCACATAATAAGGAATCTGTCTTAAGCCTGTGAGCATATAGGCAAGGGCGCCCTCTGCGACCGACTCGGCGTATAACAGATTTCCGCTCAGTACCCTGACATTGGTTTCTTCAAACACGCTGGGATCAATCAGATCTCCCACACTTCCGCCCACATGGGCAATCACCTTGACCTTACTGCCGGAAAGCATTTTGGCAGTAATACACGGATGACTCCAACCGGTAATTACCGCATCAAAATCTTTGGTTTCTGCCAGAAACTCTTCCTCAGTCAATTGCCGATCATGGGTGGAATATACCACCTCAAACTTGCTTTCCATATGTTTGATTGCCTCCGGTGTCCAGAAGCTTTCTCTGCTCCCCACCGGCATCGAAACAAATATTTTCATTGATGTCACCTCGTTTTAACCCTTCACTGCGCCAATCATAACGCCGGTTACAAAGTGCTTTTGAATCATCGGGTAGATACACAGAATCGGCACCGTTGCAACCACAACCGTTGCATATTTTACCGTCTCCTGAATCTTTGCCTGATTCTCCATTCCGCTTCCGCCCATCATATCCGAGGTTTCGTTCTGCACCAAAATCTCACGCAGGAACAACTGCAGCGGATACATATCTCTGTCCTTTAAGTACAGCATCGCATTAAACCAGGAGTTCCAAATCTCTACGCCGTAGAACAGAATCATAACCGCAAAGATGGACTTGGAAAGCGGCATAATCACGCTGAAGAAAATCTTAATATCCGACGCGCCGTCAATTCTTGCCGCCTCTTCCAAGCTGGTGGGAATCGACATAAACGAGGTCTTCATTACAATCAGGTTATAGGTGCTGATCATAGTGGGCAGCAGGATT
>JAFQIA010000015.1 GCA_017397725.1 Clostridia bacterium | reverse complement strand
TGTTAAAAACCTCCGTGATATTTTTTAGTAATGCGGTCGCCAAACCATTTACTATTATATCACGGAGGTTTTTCTCATGCTAAAGCTTTTTATTCTCCCCCGGTAAAACCGGGGGTTTATTTCCACGCCTAAAGGCACCAATCAAAAAACGCCTTGGAACTTCCAAGGCGTTTTTTAGCACACAGAACCGTCCCCTGTGTCGTGGGTTAGTTGCGCTCAATTAAGAAATTGCGATGAAGAAGTGTTACCAATGGTTCGCCATCTAATCCATCGCAAATTTTGTAAGTTGCATTCTCCGGTGAGCCAAAGGTGGTTTGTTCCATCAAAGGGGTTTGCAATGCTTGATAGAGCATCTTTGCAACCTCCAACCGTGTCACCTGTCCCGGAAAAATGGTGTCCATCTTGAGCACAAACCGCTTGACAACCGTTAGATAACCATCCGGATATCCGCCATTGATTTCCGCCATAGGACCATACCCAAGCAAAACGGTGATGACTTTACACAATTCTTCCTTGCTCAATGTGCGCTCCGGTGCAAAAGTGCCATCGCCATTACCAAGCATCAGCCCTTGACTTTTTACCATTGCAATGGCATTCTTTGCCCAATGGGTATTTACTACATCGTCAAACCCACTTTCGGGAAATTCCGCCACTGGAAGCTTTTGCATCATCACAAGAATTTTTGCCATTTCCGCTCTGGTAACACCATCGTCAGGGCGGAATGCCGCATCCTCATCCCCCTGCATTACACCCAATGCATAAAGAACCTGAAGTATCGCATTTTCCTCCTGCGAAAGCTGTTGCGTATCGGTATAGGAAACCACCGTTTCGCTTGTTTCAAGGGTTTCCTCTGTCCAGATAACTTTTTCTGTCGCAAATGCTGTCCCGCTTAAAAGTGCAATTGCTACCATCCCCGCTAATAATCGTTTTTTCATCTTTTTTCCTCCTTTATGATTTGTTTCAGTATACCATAAACCAGAGAGTTTTGCAAGTAATTTTTAATTACTTTTTTGACTATATCTTTAGATAAAATAATAGATTAAAATTTGGATAGAATATTTGTTATAAGGAGCAACGCTTATGGAATTTATTATCAAAAAACCGACCAGTTCCAACCGGACGATTCGGATGCCCGATACTTTGATTGAAAAAATCAATAATATTGCTGCTGAAAAAGACATTTCATTCAATCAGGTTGTGATTCAATGTTGTGAATTCGCCATTGAAAATCTCCCAAAGAATAAATAAAAATACCTGCCCGCAAAAATCGTGGGCAGGTATTTTTTAGCGTTCTTCTTTTTTATCAAGCTTTCTGTTTCTGAAATAAAGGAGAAAATCGATAAAAACCATAATAAAATTCAAAAAATAAAAGAATAGCACATACCAGTTTGATTGTAAGCTGCTCATATATTTTTCATTCATGAATTTTCCTATGATTCCCACAATATAGCCTAAAAGAATCAGGCACAAGAACCCAAGGCTCTTTCCTTTGGTGGTTCTTGCTTTGTAGGACTTCATCACATTCAAAGGCCACGAAGCCCCAAAGCTGATGATCATCATCATTTCACAAATTTCATAAAATTCCATCACTCTTCTCCTTTTTGTTAAAGCTCCGTACGCAACACAGGGAACCGTCCCCTGTGCTGTGGGTTAGCGTTCGTTGTAAAGGTTTTTCCCCTGTTGGTCGATGATAACAACAGCTGGGAAGTCTTTCACCGTCAGCTTGCGGATTGCCTCGGTTCCCAAATCTTCATAGGCAACGGTTTGGGATGCAATGACGCTTTTTGCAATCAATGCTCCGGCACCGCCGATGGCACCAAAGTAGACCGCACCGCTCTCCTGCATGGCATCCAAGACGGCTTGGGAGCGGATTCCCTTGCCAATCATTCCGGTAAGCCCAAGGCGCAACAGCATGGGTGCATAGGCATCCATTCTGCCGCTGGTGGTAGGCCCGCAAGATCCAATCACCTGTCCCGGTTTTGCCGGCGTGGGGCCTGCATAATAGATGACTTGATCCCGAATGTCAAAGGGCAATGCTTCCCCTTTTTCCAGCGCCTCAATCATCCGTTTATGGGCAGCATCTCTTGCGGTATAAATTTCTCCGCTGATGAGCACACTGTCACCGGCCTGTAGGCCGGCAAGCTTTTCCTTGGTCAGCGGGGTGGTCAATGCAATTTTCATTCTTCCACCAACTCTTTCATTGCAAGGACAGAATTCAAAACAAACTCTGCCTGATTTTCTTCAAAATAGCTACGGCCGCTCTGTCCGCCGATTCCGGTCAGCACCGCTGCAAAGGGAAAGCCCCCTGCCCTTGCAGAAAGCAAGTCGCTTGCGGCATCGCCAACCACCAGACAGTGCTTTGCCATCTCTTGGGTGACTGCACCGCCTACGATTTCTTCATCGGAAAACTGTTTCCCAAAGCCCGCCTTTTGGAACACAAAGGGATGGGGCTTTGCCAGAGGCTCTTCCACCTTGGTCTTATCTTCTGCTTGCACCACCTCATCATAGGTGACGCACATTTCCATATCGAAATACTCCTCCAGCCCCCAACGTTTGATGGGGGGAAGAATTTCCGCCTTCGGTCTTCCGGTTCCAATGCCCAAGCGAAAGCCTGCCTTTTTCAGCACTTGCAAGGTTTCCTGCACTTCTTCTATGGGAAAAAGCGGGAGTTCGCTTTCAATCAAGCCGGGAACCTCTTCGTCCCCGTGATACCAATGATAGAAACTGTCGTTGATTTCTGTCCAGAGCTTACTGTCGCCCCGCTTGAAGTCCCCTACCTTTTCTGCCGGGATAGCGGTTGCCAAAAGCCCTTCCAGTCCGGGATAAAGGGCAGGTGCCTGCACCTGAATATTTTCCAAAAACATGCAAACCGATTCAAAATACGAAGGGTCAAAGGTTTCCATATCGGGGTCTAAATATTTTGCGGCACAAAAGACTACATACACCAAATCCCAGTTGGTATTGACGCCCAAATTCTTGACCGCCTTAACCGTTCTTCCGCCACAGAACACAATATCATAGATGGTTTCAAAATTCTTATGGCACCACACTCTGTCGATTTCTCGCTTGCCGTAATAATGGTAGTCATACATCAGCTCATAAACCGCAAGCGCACCTGTATACCAGTAGCTTTGCTCGCTGGTGATGACCCCGTCCATATCAAACAAAATGGTGTCAATCTTATCCTTCTGTAACTTCATAAGTCACCTTTCCTGCCACTCCGGAGGTCTTTCCTTTCCGTGCTTCATCCACGGTGAGTGCCTGTCCCAGCGCGATGCCGAATGCACGATAGACAGCCTCCCAGAGATGATGTCCGTTTTCACCCTTTTCTACATCAATGTGCAAGGTACAACGGGCACCCTGAACAAAGCCGTCCAAAAAGGTAATCAGCTCTTCTGCCGGCATTCCCTCTACCATTTCGTCATAATCAACCTCTGAGATAAAGTCAAGGAGCGCTCTGTCCTCAAAGGAAATCACCGCCTCTGCCTTTGCCTCATCAATGATGCCGACGCCGTAGCCATAGCCGGAGGGGGTGTTGCGTGCAACAAACTCACCCACCGCACGGCCAAGGGTCATGGAAACATCCTCAGTAACCAGATGAATCAGTTCAAATTCGTCCAGTTTCATATCGATGCTGATATTCAATCCCGCTCTCCAAGCAATATGCTCAATCATATGATTGAGGAAGGGCAGGGGGGTGCGGATCTGCTTGCGGTAATCCGGACGCAGTTCCCCCTTTTCAATGGCAACCGAAATGGAAGATTCGGTGGTTTTTCTTGTAACCGTAATCTTGTTTGGCATAAGGATTCCTCCTTTATTTTCTTTCTTTTACCGCAAGAGCGTGCGTATCAAAGCCCTCGACGGTTGCAATGCGGTATGCGTAATCCCGCACCATCTCAAAGCCTTCCTTGCTTGCATAACCCACAGAGGAACGCTTTAAGAAATCCATCACCGATACGCTGGAATAGGTCTTTGCAAACTGACCGGTGGGAAGAATTGCATTGGGTCCCAATACGAAGTTACAAAGCGTAACCGGCGTGTAATCGCCAAGCAAAATCTCGCCTGCATTCTTGATCTTGGGGAGAATCACAAACGGCTGTTCACACATAACCTCCATATGCTCCGGTGCATAGTCATTGACAAAAGCAATACTCTCATCCAGACTGTCGGTAATAATCGCACCGCCGTAAGTATTGAAGTTGGTGGTAACAAATTCCTGCCGTCTGGGCGAAATTTTGGTAAGCTGCTTTTCTACAATTGCCGCAGCCTTTTCTACCAATTCTTGGCTATGAGTAACCAAAAGTGCAGCGGAATCCGGTCCGTGCTCTGCCTCAATCATCCAGTCAAGAGCAACCTTTTCAGGGTCAGCCTTTTCATCAGCCAGAATGATACATTCACTGGGACCTGCGGGAAGTCCTGCATCAATATAGTTGGCAAGTACACGCTTTGCCGCTGTTGCATAGGAGTTACCCGGCCCGATAATCTTGTGGCATTTGGGGATGGTTTCGGTTCCAAAAGCAACCGCAGCCACCGCCTGAATACCG
The DNA here is from genome assembly GCA_017397725.1 of Clostridia bacterium. Lineage (GTDB taxonomy): Bacteria > Bacillota > Clostridia > Monoglobales > Monoglobaceae > Ructibacterium. The sequence continues at coordinate 44,408 of JAFQIA010000015.1, read as the reverse complement.
CCTACCTTATAAATCTCGGTAATACCGATAATCTTTGCAGCAGCCAAAATCGCATCGTCCACCTCACCCTTTGCATTGGGAGGGGTGACAACTACGATTTTTTCTACGCCGGCAACCTTTGCAGGTACGCCCAGCATAAGCAGTACCGACGGAAAGCTACCCTTACCGCCCGGCACATACAGGCAGACGTCCACAATGGGGGTGGTCTTTTCTCCAACCAACAAGCCCTTGTCTACCTCGGTGAACCACATTTCCTCCGGCATCTGCTTTTCGTGGAAGTTGCGGATGTTCTTTGCCGCATAGGCAATAGCATCTCTGGTTTCTACGTCCAGTCTTTCGTAAGCAGTTTCAATTTCCTCAGGAGTCACCTTGAGTTTATCCTGTGTCAAAGGAACACGGTCAAACTTGGCGGTGTATTCCAGAACCGCCGCATCGCCATGCTCCCGAATATCATCAGAAACCTCTTTTGCCAGTTTCATATGCTCAGAGATGTCAAGCTCCGCACGCTTCATAATAAAATTCTTTTTCTCGTCCGTCATTTCGGACAGCTTGTAAATATTCATTGGTATCGCTCCTTTTTCTGTCAAAATGGTTTTCGGTTCGCCGCCATCAATGGTGGAACAGACGGATTCCGGTAAACGCCATTGCCATACCGAATTTGTTACAGGTTTCAATCACATTGTCATCACGGATGCTGCCACCCGGTTGTGCAATCACAGTCACACCGGACTTGCGTGCCCGCTCAATGTTGTCGCCAAAGGGGAAGAATGCATCCGAGCCAAGTGCCACGTCGGTGTTCTTCGCCAGCCACTCTTTCTGTTCTTCTTTGGTAAATACTGCCGGCTTTACCTTGAAGATTTTTTCCCATGCGCCGTCTGCCAGAACATCCATATATTCATCAGAGATATACACATCAATGGCATTGTCACGGTCTGCACGCTTGATGCCGTCCACAAATTGCAGATTCAACACCTGAGGCGCCTGACGCAACCACCAGATGTCTGCCTTGTTACCGGCTAAACGGGTGCAGTGGATTCTGGACTGCTGGCCTGCACCGATACCGATTGCCTGACCGTCCTTCACATAGCACACGCTGTTGGACTGGGTGTACTTTAAGGTAATCAGCGCAATCATCAAATCCCGCTTTTGTGCATCGGTCATTTCCTTGTTGTCGGTCACCACATTGGAAAGGAGTTCGGTATCAATTTTCAGTTCGTTTCTTCCCTGTTCAAAGGTCACGCCGTACACCTGCTTGCGCTCGATGGGGGCGGGAACATAACTGGGGTCAATCTGAATCACATTGTAGTTACCGTTTCTCTTGCCCTTTAAGATTTCCAGCGCCTCCTCGGTATAACCGGGTGCAATCACGCCGTCGGAAACCTCTTTTGCAATCAACTGAGCAGTTGCCTTGTCACAAACATCGGACAGAGAGATGAAATCACCAAAGGAAGACATTCTGTCTGCGCCTCTTGCTCTTGCATAGGCATTGGCAAGGGGTGTCATTTCGATGGTTTCATCTACGAAATAAATCTTCTTCAACGTATCAGAAAGGGGCAGTCCAACTGCTGCACCTGCAGGAGATACATGCTTAAAAGAGGTTGCCGCAGGAAGTCCGGTTGCCTCCTTCAATTCTTTTACCAACTGCCAACCGTTCAGGGCATCCAGCAGATTGATATAGCCGGGCTTGCCGCACAGGACGGTAAAGGGAATCTCTCCCTCTTCCATAAACACTCTGGAAGGCTTTTGGTTGGGGTTACATCCGTATTTCAGTTCCATTTCTTGCATCGTTCTCTTCCTTTCTGCTTAATCCTGATTTTTGTTTACGATTCTGGTATCGGTCTTGCCGGTTTCGATATCGATGTAACGAACAAAGAGAGATACCTTGTTGTCTTCATTCAGGCTGGTCCAGAGCATATCGCAGAATACGTCGATATCATCCGGAATTTCCACCTGCTTGGGTTCGCCCTCAAAGCTGGGCAGGGGGTCGCCGTCTTCCATATAGGTATGGATGAAATGTCCCTGACCATTGATGGGGTCATTGTAAGAGAAGGTATACCGACGGCAGGATGCGGGGTTTCCGTCTGCACTCTTCAAAATGGAAAGTGCATAGTTGAAATCCCCTTCGGTCTGCCGAACGATACCGGAAATTCTGGGGGTATAGTTGGGGCAATCCGGCTCAAATTCCCGACTGCGCAACGCCTGTTCAAAGGTCATCTGCTTGTCCATCAGCTCATAGATGGTATCGGTCTGGTCGCCGTTGGTAACAATGGTCTTGTTGCCCAGTACCCGAACCGGCGCATAGATAATCAGGGACGGATCCTCCAGCTTGCTGGGGTCAAATGCCTGTGTGCGAATGCCATCGCCATCCTCTACGAAAACACGGTTACGGCTGTTGCTGCTTCTACCCATAATAAAATATGCAATGGCAGCGGATTTGCCGTCCTTGGATTTTCCCAAAACGATTCCTCTGCCGGGATACGCATTGTTTTTCAGTTCTTGACAAATATCAATGGTCTTCATCTTTGATTCATCCTTTCTATTTATTTCACCTGACCGCTGAGCACCAGCTCCACTGCACGGGGAAGAATCTGCCATTCCGCCTCTTCCATCACCCGTTTTTGCAGGGTTTCTGCGGTGTCATCGTCTTTGATTTCTACTGCTTTTTGGAGAATAATCTTGCCGCCGTCCGTGATTTCATTCACAAAATGCACAGTTGCGCCGGTCACCTTCACGCCGTAATCCAACGCCGCCTGATGTACCTTTAATCCATAAAATCCGTCGCCGCAAAAGGACGGAATCAAGGACGGGTGCACATTTAAGATGCGGTCTTTATAGACCGAGAGAAAATTCTCGCCCAAGATCGCCAGAAAACCGGCAAGCACTACCAAGTCAACGCCTTTTTCCTGCATATAGTTGCAAAGAGCCAAATCAAAGGCATCGGCACTACCACATTCTTTTTTGGTAATGACATGTGCATCAATGCCCGCGTTTTTTGCACGCTCTAACGCATACACATCGGGCTTGTTGGACACCACGGTGACAATCTCACCGCTTTTGATGATGCCACTTTTTTGAGCATCAATCAACGCCTGCAGGTTGGTTCCGCCACCAGAAACCAAAACGCCGATTTTTAGCATATGTCCACTCCCTTTTCACCGGCAACAATCTCACCGACCACACTTGCGGTTTCTCCTGCTGCACGGAGGATTTCCAACGCCTTGTCTGCCTGGTTCTTGGGAACTGCAAACATCAGACCAACACCCATATTATAGGTATTGAACATATCCCGCTCCGAAACATCGCCAAGCTTTTGAATCATCTTGAAGATGGGCAGAACCTCAAAGCTGTTCTTGTCAATCTTTGCACGGGTGCCCTCTTTGAGCATTCTGGGGATGTTCTCAATAAATCCACCGCCGGTAATATGAGATACCGCACGGACATCCACCTGATCAATCACAGAAAGCAGAGGCTTTACATAGATTTTGGTGGGGGTAAGCAGAGCCTCGCCCACGCTCATACCCAACTCATCGCTAAAGGTATGCATTCTCTTAACGCAGTCCTGACTGTCATCAATACCAAAGACCTTACGCACCAGAGAATAACCATTGGAATGGACGCCGGAGGATTTGACACCGATAATCACATCGCCGGTTTCCAGTTTGGAGCCGTCGATAATATCATCCTTGTCTACGATACCCACAGAGAACCCTGCCAGATCGTATTCTTCCGGATCATAGAAACCGGGCATTTCCGCAGTTTCTCCGCCAATCAAAGCACAACCCGCCTGCACACAACCGTCTGCCACACCCTTGACGATATCAGCAACCCGCTCGGGTACATTCTTTCCCACTGCGATATAGTCCAAAAAGAACAGGGGCTTCGCACCGCCGCAAGCGATGTCATTGACACACATTGCCACACAGTCCTGTCCTACGGTATCGTGCTTGTCCATAATAAATGCCAACTTCAGTTTGGTACCAACACCGTCAGTACCAGAAACCAGCACCGGATTTTTGTAACCGGTACCAATCTCAAACAAGCCGCCAAAACCACCGATGCCCGAAAGCACTCCGGGGATATTGGTACGCTTGACATGTTCCTTCATCAATTCTACGGCTTTATAACCCGCCTCTACGTCTACACCTGCATTTTTGTAAGCCTGACTCATGATTCTTCCTCCTGTATATTAAAGTTTCTTTAAGTCTTCTTGTAATTGTGCGTCTTTTTTTCTTACAGCTGCCGCCATATTCACTTTAAACGCCTCCAGCTTTTCTGCCAGAACCGGATCGGAAAGCGCCAACATCTGTACTGCCAGAATTCCCGCATTGTCCGCGCCATTGACTGCAACGGTAGCAACCGGAATGCCCGAGGGCATCTGCACCATGGAAAGCAAGGAATCCAAGCCGTCCATCAAGGATGACTTGATGGGCAGGGCAATCACCGGAAGGGTGGTATATGCCGCAATCACACCGCCAAGGTGTGCCGCCTTGCCGGCTGCCGCAATGATGACCTGAACACCGTTTGCCTTTGCATTCTTTGCAAATTCCTCTGCCTCATAGGGGGTGCGATGGGCGGAAATCACATGCGCCTCAAACTCTACCCCAAACTCTTTTAACTGGTCGATTGCCCCTTTGACCACGGGCAAATCGGAATTACTTCCCATTACAATTGCAACTTTTGCCATTCTTCTCTCTCCTTTTATGATTTTTGATAGACAATCTTTCCGTCTACCAGAGTATATGCAACATCAAAGCCCCGCACGGCGTAAACCAAATTGGATACCGTGTTATGATTAGGGGTCAGATGCGGCTTTGCAAAATCCAACAAAATCAAATCTGCCAGATACCCTTCTTTTAAGAGACCCAAATTCTCATATCCCAAAGCCTTGGCACCGTTCACCGTTGCCATCTTCAAAACCTCCCACGCAGGGAGCAGGGTGGGGTCTAACTGAATCCCCTTATGCAGGATTCCGGTCAGCTTGATTTCTTCAAACAAATCCAGATTGTTGTTACTGGACGCCCCATCGGTACCAAGGGCAATGTTGATTCCTTTTTCCTTCAGTTTGGGAATCTCTGCAACACCGGAGGCAAGCTTGAGATTGCTCACCGGATTGTGCACCACCGTAACACTATGGTTTTTCAGAATCTCCATATCCTCATCCGAGAACCAGACACCATGCGCCGCCGTACAGGGGACATCAAAGATGCCACAATACTCCATCCATTGGGTGGGCGTCATTTGGTGGGCTTTGACACAATCCAAATCCTCGGTCTTGGTTTCTGCAAGGTGGGTGTGAATCCTTAGCTGATGCTCCTTGGCGTAGCGAACACAGGCCCTTAAGGTTTCCTCACTACAGGTATACACCGCATGGGGGGAAATCCCCACCTTCAGTCTGCCGCTGCCGTTTTTCACTTGTTCAAGAAGTGCATCGGTTTTTTGCAGCTTTTTCTCCAATACCGAATCGGTGATACCCTCACAGAGTACGCCCCGAATCCCCAGTTCTTCTGCCGCACGGGCAGTTTCTTCCTGAAAGAAGTACATATCGTGAAAACAGGTAGTGCCGCTTGCCAGCATTTCCTGAATTCCCCTGACGCTACCCTCATACACCATTTCGGGGGTCAGGGTATCCTCAAAGGGGAAAATCTTCTGGAACAACCAGTCCTGCAAGTTCATATCATCGGCATAGCTGCGCAACAAGGTCATCGCCGTATGGGTATGGGCGTTGACCAGACCGGGCATAGCAACCATACCGCTGCCGTCTAACACTTCATCATAGCTTTCTTGGGGTTTTTCAGTTCCCAGATAGGAAATCCTGTTTTCCTGAATCCCAAGAAACGCGTTTTCCATCACCGGCAGCTCCTCACGCATAGTAACCGCCGTCACATTTTGAATCAAGATACTCATTTGGTATACCTCATATCTTCAACCGTCTTATCCTTGATTGCCTCATAGTATCGGCGTGCTGCCTCTTTGGCAAGAGGCATACTCAAGGAGCGGTAATTGCCACATTCAATCTCGCTGTTTCCGGGCATCTCGCCATCATAGTCCATCACCTTGCGCAAAACATCTTTGACCAAGGCAAGGTTTTCCTGATGATTGTCGTGCCGCATCAACAAATAAAAGCCTGTCTGGCAACCCATAGGGCCAAAGTAAATCACCTTGTCCCCCAAGGCGGAGTTGCGCACCACCGTCGCAAACATATGCTCCAGAGAGTGCATCTCACTATTGGAGAGCAAATCGCCCTGATTGGGTTTTTTCATTCTCAAATCATAAGTAACAACATCACCGTCAATGCGGGAGATATACATCCCCTCGGTAATGGTTCTGTGGTCTACATCAAAGCTTGCAATTCGTTTCACAGCTTTTCCACCACCTTTGTCAGTAATTTCAGCATATCATTTTGCCCCCGACGCTCTGCATCCTGAATCACGGCTTTGTCAAGTCCGCCCTGCTTCATTCCTGCCGCCATATTGGTCACACAGGAAAAGGCTAACACCTTGACGTTGCAATGTCTTGCAGCAATCACCTCGGGCACGGTGGACATACCCACCAAGTCCGCGCCCAGAACCCGCAAGGCACGAATCTCTGCCGGTGTTTCAAACTGGGGGCCTCCCATATAGGCATAAACCCCTTCCGGTAAAGGCAACCCAAGCTCTTCTGCCGCCTCTTTGGCAAGGTTTCTTAATTCTTGGTCATAGGCGGTGGTCATATCGAAAAACCGTTCGCCCAGCGCTTCGGGATTCTTTCCACAGAGAGGACTTTCCGGTGCCAGTTTGATATGGTCCGAGAGCATCACAATCTCACCGGGGAAATAACTTTCGCAGATGCCGCCGGACGCATTGGTAAGAATCACCGTTTTAACGCCCAAAACACGCATTACCTGAATCGGCAGTCCCAACTGTTGCATGGAGTAACCCTCATAGAAATGAATCCTGCCTTGCATACAAAGCACCGCTTTTCCGTTTAATCTGCCTGCCACCAAATTCCCTTGGTGGACGGTGGAAACCGGAAAATGAGGAATCTCAGAAAAAGGAATCACTACCGCATCTTCGATGGCATCTGCCAACGAATTCAGTCCTGTACCCAGAACCAACCCGATTTGCGGCTTACTATGGAGTTTGCTTGCGATAAATTCCGCCGCTTGCTGATACATACCGATTCTCCTTTGTAAAACAGCCCGACGCATACCCTGCCTGAGAGTATGCGTCATAAGACATTTTATTTGAAATATTGTACGCCGGACAAGAAGATTTTCTGGTCCTTATCGCCGGGGATGTTCTTAAACACATCATCCTTAAAGCGCTCAGAGTGACCCATCTTACCCAAGATACGACCATCCTTACTGGTAATACCCTCGATGGCATAGTAGGAACCGTTGGGGTTGTAAGGCATCTCATAGGTGGGATTGCCGCTCAAATCCACATACTGGGTTGCAATCTGGCCGTTCTTTTCCATCTCAGCAATCACTTCAGGGCTTGCCACAAAACGGCCCTCACCGTGAGAAACGGCAATCTGGTGAATGTCACCTAAGTTGACACCGCTGAACCACGGAGATTTGACCGAAGAAATTCGGGTGGAAACAATCTGGGATACGTGGCGGCCGATGGTGTTAAAGGTCAAGGTCGGGCAGGTGTCATCCACCTTGCGGATTTCACCATAGGGAACCAGCCCCAGCTTGATAAGTGCCTGGAATCCGTTACAGATACCCAGCATCAAGCCATCACGCTTGTAAAGCATCTCCATCACTGCATCCTTGACACGCTCGTTTTCAAATGCCGCCTTGATGAACTTGCCGGAGCCGTCCGGCTCGTCACCGCCGCTGAAACCACCGGGCAACATAATAATTTGTGCCTGCTTGATGGACTCTACAAACCGGTTGATAGAATCTTCAATATGCTCCGGTTTCAGGTTCTTGAACACCTGAATATCCGCCACACCACCTGCACGCTCAAAAGCACGGGCAGAATCGTATTCACAGTTGGTGCCGGGGAATGCCGGGATAAAGATTCTGGGTTTTGCAAAGGACTGAGAGGGCTTGATGTTGACTCTTTCGCCAAAGGCAAAGGTCTTCATACCCACATCCTCAAAATCTGCCTTGGTGGCAAAGACCTCTTCCAGAGGATTCTGCCAAGCGTCAATCAAACTATTCAAGGAGATACGCTCATCATCAATTACGATATCGGTTCCGTCGGTGGTGTGGCCGAGTTTTACAACATCCACCATATCACCCATCAAACCGGTTGCGCCAATTCCTTTTACCTCAATCAGCACACTGCCGTAGCAAGCCTTGAACAGGTCTTTCTTGTCACAACAACCGTTGAACTGGAAACCAATCTTGTTACCAAAGCCCATCTTGGCAACGGCTTCCATCACACCGCCGTAACCCACTGCCCATGCAGACTGAATCAGGTTCACCTTGGTGTCATTGATCATCATGCAGAGCATATCATACATTGCCTTTAAGCTTTCAAACTTGGGCATATTGTTTTCGTCGTACTTGGGCTTAATCCAGAATACCAGATTGTTGCTGCCCTTAAATTCTCCGGAGGTTGCAACCTTTGCACGAATCGGTGCAACTGCAAACGAAACCAGCGTGGGGGGAACGTCAATGTCATTAAAGGAACCAGACATACTATCCTTACCGCCGATGGCAGCGATGCCCAACTCTTTCTGTGCAAGGTATCCACCCAGAAGTGCAGACAAGGGCTTGCCCCAACGGGTCTTGTCGGTGCCCAAACGCTCAAAATATTCCTGGAAGGTCAGGTAGATATCCTTGTAATCTGCACCGGCACAGACTGCACGGGTCACAGAATCCACCACTGCATAGACAGAGCCAAGGAACGGATTTTCCTTGGAAATTCTGGGATTGTAACCATATGCCATCACCGTTGCGGTTTCAGTTTCCTTGTGGATGGTAGGAATCTTTGCCACCATATTCTGCTGCGGGGTCAGCTGATACTTTCCGCCGTAAGGCATAAACACAGAGCCTGCCCCGATGGTGCTGTCAAACCGCTCTATCAAGCCTTTCTGGGATGCCACATTCAAATCCTTCATCAGGTTGAGGGTCTTTTCTTCCCAGTTGTTGCCCTGAGGCGTGGTGTCAAAGAGTGCACTGTCATAGTTTGCCTCAGGAACCAGAACATCGTTGTGCTTTTCCGCACCATTGGTATTGAGGAAATCTCTGCTGATGTCACAGATGGTCTTTCCTCTCCAAAGCATCTTCAGGCGGTTGCTGTCATTGACCTCAGCCACGATAACCGCTTCCAGATTCTCTTTGTCAGCTTCGTTAATAAAGGTTTCTGCATCCTTGGCACGGACAACCACAGCCATACGCTCCTGAGATTCGGAAATCGCAAGCTCGGTACCATCAAGGCCCTCATACTTTTTGGGAACCTTGTCAAGGTTGATGATGAGACCGTCTGCCAATTCACCAATAGCAACCGAAACACCGCCTGCGCCAAAGTCGTTACAACGGCGGATCAGTTGAGTAACCTCTTTCTTGCGGAACAAACGTTGCAGCTTTCTTTCCACCGGTGCATTACCCTTTTGTACCTCTGCGCCACAGCTTGCCAAGGAGCTGTCATCGTGTGCCTTGGAAGAACCGGTTGCACCGCCGCAACCGTCACGGCCGGTCATTCCGCCAAGCAGGACTACAACATCCCCGGCTTCCGGAACTTCACGGACAACATTTTCTTTGGGCGCTGCTGCAATCACCGCGCCGATTTCCATACGCTTTGCAACATAGCCCTCGTCATAGACCTCGGCTACCTGCCCGGTTGCAAGACCAATCTGGTTGCCGTAGGAACTGTAACCTTGTGCCGCACCAACGGTAATCTTTCTCTGGGGGAGTTTTCCTACCATAGTGTCCTTCAAGGTAGTTCTGGGGTCACCGGAACCGGTGACACGCATTGCCTGATACACATAAGAACGACCGGACAGCGGGTCACGGATTGCACCGCCAAGACAGGTTGCCGCACCGCCAAAGGGTTCAATTTCGGTGGGGTGGTTATGAGTTTCGTTCTTGAACATCACCAACCAGTCTTCTTCGGTACCGTCGGTCATTTCCACCTTGACATTGATGCTGCAGGCGTTGATTTCTTCAGACTCGTCCAAAGCCTTCAAAACGCCCTGCTTTTTCAGTTCTTTTACTGCGATGGTCGCAATATCCATCAGGCAGATGTTCTTCTTTCTGTCGCCATAAACATTGGCACGGGATTTTAAGTATTCCTCATACACACCGGCAATCAGCTTGTCCTGAATCTCTACATTGTCAAGGATGGTAGAGAATGTGGTGTGACGGCAATGGTCAGACCAATAGGTATCAATCATCCGCACCTCGGTAATGGTGGGATTGCGTTTTTCGGTATTCTTGAAGTATTGCTGACAGAAGGTGATATCCCCCAAGTCCATAGCAAGACCCATATCCGCAATGATTGCCTTGAGTCCATCCTCATTGGCATCGATAAAGCCGTCCAGAGTTTTGACATCCTCCGGAATTTCAGGATTGTCCAAAAGGGTATCCGGCTTTTCAAGGCTTGCAAGGCGGGATTCCACCGGATTGACACAATACTTTTCTGCTGCGTGAAGTTCCTCATCCGTAACATCACCCAAAAGAACCACAATCTTGGCAGTACGAACGGTGGGTTTTGCACCTCCGGTCATAATCTGCACACATTGTGCGGCACTATCCGCTCTCTGGTCAAACTGACCGGGCAGATACTCCATGGCAAAATATTTCCCCTCGGGAATGTCCAGGGTTTCCATGGTCAGGTTGTCCACCTGCGGTTCTGCAAACACGGTGGGTTTGGTCAGCTCCAATTCTGCATCGGAGATGCCATCCACGTCATAGCGGTTGATCATCCGCACGCCGGTAAGACCTTTCAGTCCCAGATTCTCTTTCAAATCCCGGCACATTGCTTTTGCTTCAATGTCAAAGCCTTTCTTTTTTTCTACAAAAAGTCGTTTGATACCCATGTTTATGCTCCATTCTTGAATCGTATTAACAGGATTTTCAAAAAAATGAAAATCCAACATATATTCTACCTTTAACGGCGGATTTTGTCAAGAAAAAACAGCCGATTTTTTCAGTAAAATCGACTGTTTTTTTATCCTGTTTCACAAAATCAAACTCAGAATCCGCGCAAGCACCACGCCGGGGATTCCCAATACCCCCGCAATCATACAATTCAGGGGGTTGATTGCAAGGTGCCAACCCAATGCACCCAGTAGGAAATTTGCCGTCCAAAGTCCCGCTCCGCCCAACAAACAGGAGAGAAACAACCGAAACAGCCAACCAAGGGGTTTGAGAAACACTTTGCAAAAAAGATAGAGCAGAAACACTCCCGCCAAGGAGAGAAATACCGATGCCGTATCCACCATCATAGAGAACACCTCCACCTTATCCTATGACAGCAGGTGGACAAATATGTCTTTATCTGAATTCTTCCTGCAGCGTTTCATCCAGATGGCAGAAAATTTTCTTTCGGCAGATATCCCATCCCTCAATCTTGATGGGTGCCAGATAGTCATTTAACGCATTTGCCAAAAGCTCCGGTTTTAAGTTCCGCTCGCCGCCGGCATCCACAATCACCCGAAGACAGAACCCGCCCTCGGCAATACCGGTAATTTCCCAGCTCCTGACATAATCCAGAATGTTCACAGTGGTTTCGCCTTTTTTCTTGGTCTTTTTGGTTGCCAGAACCTCGCCCTGTCCAAAAAACGCCTGAATTTTATGCTCCGAAACCATCTCGGTTGCGATGGCCTCCATCCGGTATTCTGCCGCAGTAATCTCTGCCGCCTTGTGGATGGGGTCCCCCACAGAACGCACACGAATATCCATCGGGAGATTCTGATTCAGCTTTTCCATAATTTCGTCATCGGTGACCCCGTCCTGGAACTGAATATCCACCGTCTCACATTCTCCGGTCACTCCGATGGGCAGCGGCAGAGAAAAGGTCATCTTCTGGTGGGGGTTAAAGCCCTGAGAATAGACTACCTCAAGCCCGCTCCGTCGGATGGTTCGGGTAAAACACCGGAGCAAATCCAGATGGGAGATATACTTGCCCATTCCGGTTTTGGAAAACACAATTCTCCGTTTACTCAAAGCAGACACCTCCTCCAAACTGTGCCGCACCGCATCCCATACAAGCATCCCGACAGGAGGGGGTGGTTTCTCCCCGATACGCTCTTTCGTGCTCCTCAATCAAAAACTCCTTGCTCACACCGATATCTGCATAGTCCCAAGGCAGAATCTCATTATGGTCCATCCGCCGATGGGCATAGAAGGCGGGATCGATTCCGTGAATCTGAAACGCCTCCATCCACTTGTCATAATCAAAAAAGTCGGTCCATCCGTCAAACTTGCAGCCAAGCTTTTGCGCAGTAATCAGCACCTCGCCCAAACGACGGTCGCCCTTGGCAAACACCTCTTCCAAAAAGCTCACATCGCTGTTGTGCCAGTTATAGACAATCTTATTGTTGGTGATGGAGTCTTTCAGCATTTTCGCCTTTGCCTCCATATCCGCAATCTTGTTCTGCGGTTCCCATTGGAACGGGGTAAAGGGCTTTGGCACAAAGAAGGATGTGCTGACGGTTACCGAGATACTTCTGCCTTTGCGCTCCTCTTTGGGAATCTCATAAAAGGCATCAATCACCTTTTGGGCAAGCTCGCCGATGCCCAGAACGTCCGCATCGGTTTCGGTGGGAAGTCCCAACATAAAGTAAAGCTTAATCCGGTTATAACCACCCTGAAAGGCAATCTTGGCAGTACGCATCAAATCTTCTTCCAGTACATTCTTGTTAATCACATCCCGCAGTCGCTGGGTGCCCGCCTCGGGTGCAAAGGTCAAGCCGCTCTTTTTGACCTTTTGCACCTTTTCCATCAACTCCATAGAGAAGTTGTCCACCCTGAGCGAGGGCAGAGAAAGGTTGATTTTTTTATCCACCGTCATGGCAAGCAAGCCATCGGTGAGGGGAAACAATTTGGTATAGTCGCTGGTGCTCAGAGATGCCATCGACATTTCCTCATAGCCGGTTGCGTTGATAGAATTCTGCGCCACCTCAAGCAGTTTTTCCACCGAGCGTTCCCGCACCGGACGATAAATATATCCCGCCTGACAGAACCGGCAGCCACGGATACAGCCACGGAACAGCTCCAGCATAATCCGGTCGTGCACCGTCTCCATAAAGGGCACAATCAGCTTTTCGGGAATATAGGTATTGTCCATATCCTTGATAATCCGCTTTTTCACCTTTTGGGGGATGCCCTCCCGATTGGGCGAGAAGGACTTTATGGTTCCGTCCTCGTGATAGGTCACATCATAGAATGAGGGTACATAGACCCCTTGGATTTTGGCAATTTCCATGAGATATTCTTCTCTGGGTTTCCCGCTGTCCTTCCAGACCTTGTAGACATCCATCAGCTCGCTGTTCATTTCTTCGCCTTCGCCCAGAACCAGAAAATCCACAATATCTGCCAAGGGCTCTGCGTGGTAGGCACAAGGGCCTCCGCAATAGACAAAGGCATCCTCCCTCTCCCGCTCTGCGGCACGCAAAGGAACCCCTGCCAAATCCAGCATATTCACAATGTTGGAATAGCTCATTTCATACTGCAGGGTAAAAGCAATCATATCAAAATCCCGTACCGGTTTGGCGCTCTCCATAGAGAGCAAGGGGATTCTCTCTTTGCGCATTTCCTGTTCCATATCATCCCAAGGCGCAAATACCCGCTCGCAGATGGTGTCCTCCCGCTCGTTGAGCATATGATACAGAATCTTCATCCCCAAATGGGACATTCCCACCTCATACACATCGGGAAAGCAAAACGCCACTGACATCTTATCGCTCGTCCATTCCTTGTGGATGCTGTTAAACTCATTTCCTATATAGCGTGCAGGTTTTTGCACACGCTTTAAACATTCTTCCAGTTTTCTCTGATACATAGTCTGCCTCCGACTCATAGTCTTGGGATAATGATACAATATTTTTGAAAAAGTTGCAAGCATATTTCGCAAGATTGTCCCGTAAACTGTCTTAAAGACAACCTTATTTTCCCAAAGTAGGTGATGAAAATGCAAGACGAAACTCCAAAACGTATCTCACTCTTTCGCAGATGGGGGAAACAACTCCTCAAACAATTCCTTGCCGCTCTTGTCTGTGGTCTTTTGGTATGGGGAATGAAGCAGGGACCTGTCCCTTTGTTTCAGCGCTATACCGCCGCATTGGGTCACGCATTGCGGTATGAAACGGATTTTTCGTTTCTTCAAGAAGCAGGGAACAACCTTATTCAGCGGTTCTCTGATCTTTTCGATTCCGGCGAGGATACGCCAGAGGGGGCTTTATGAGGGCGGGGTCTATCACCCGCAAGGGCACCCTTTCCTTTGGTAAGCGTTTCACCGTGGAAATCCATCTTCTGCTTTTCCCGTTGCTGTTTGCCGCATATTTGGGAAATTATCTTTTGCTTTTCCTCATCAGCTGGGCATCTGCCCTGCTCCACGAGCTTTGTCACATCCTTGCCTGCAAGGGACTTAAAATTCCCATTCAAGGAATGTCCATTCTACCTTTCGGGGTCTGTTCCACTTTGAAAAACCCCATCATTTTGCAACCGGCAAGGGAAATCTTTATGGCACTTGCCGGTCCCTTTTGCAATCTGTTTCTTGCCGCAACCTTCTATTTGATTGGGGAAGTTGCGCCATCAGAACTTCTTACTTATGCCGTCGCCTGCAACCTTTCCATCGCTCTGGTGAATCTGCTCCCCTGCCTGCCCTTGGACGGAGGGCGAATCCTCCGTTCTCTTTTGACCCTTGGCTCCGATGCTATGACCGCCTATCGCATCTCCTTGTCATTAAGCCGGATTCTGGCAGTTTTGCTTTTTGCGATAGGTACACTCCTTTTGTTGACCCTCAAATTTCAGTTTTCACTGCTTTTGATTGGCGCATTTTTATTGGGCAACCTTTGTCTGGAGGAGCGCTCTCTCACCAAACAGATGTTATACGAGCTTTTGACCTGCAATCAGGCACCGGACAGGGAGAATCTGCATACCACCCTGACCTTTACCGCATCCGCGGACCTGCCTGCAAGAAATCTACTGCGCAGGCTTTCCTATCACCGCTACTGTGTCATACATATTCTGGACGAAAATCAGAAACAAATCGCCACCCTGACACAGGGTGAAGTTTTACAGGCATTGCTCAGAGACAGCATCCGCA
Source organism: Clostridia bacterium (assembly GCA_017397725.1). Taxonomy (GTDB): domain Bacteria; phylum Bacillota; class Clostridia; order Monoglobales; family Monoglobaceae; genus Ructibacterium. Next base: position 29,202 of record JAFQIA010000015.1, on the reverse strand, counting down.
TCACCTTGGGAGAAATTGCAAACAAAAAAATGCCCAATGGGCATTTTTTATAAGACAATTTTGGGATTCTCTTTGGATGCCTTGTAAAGGACAAACTTGCTACCGATAATCTGCACCGTCTCCGCGCCAACGGCTGCTGCCGCCTCTTCTGCCGCCTCACGGGTATCCATCAAGGCATTGTCAAGCACGTGCACCTTAATCAGTTCCTTTGCCTCCAAGGCATCGGCAAATTGCTTTGCCATATTTTCTGTAATGCCGTCCTTGCCAATCTGATAAAGCGCCGGAATGGTGTTTGCCATCCCACGCAATTTTGCTCTTTGCTTGCTGGTTAACATGCCATCGCTCCTTTGTTTCTATCTCGCCTTAGTATACCAGAAAAATGGTCGAAATACAAGCTTTTTCTTTGGTTTCCTCTTGCAAAATCGAAAAATCTGCGGTATACTGGCAATAATTCTTACAAATGAGGAGTGTTTGACCCTATGATTATCGACGCACATGCCCACATCTATCCCGAAAAAATCAGCCGAGCTGCTGTTGAGAGCATTGGCTCTTTTTATGATATTCCCATTGATAATGACGGCACTTTGCAGACCTTAATCCAAAAGGGTGACCAATTTGGCATTGACAAGTTTTTGGTACATTCGGTTGCCACCGTGGCGGCACAGGTACCAAGCATCAACAACTTTCTTGCGGCATCCATCAAGGAATACCCCGACCGCTTGATTGGGTTTATGGCAATGCATCCTGACTATGAGGATATTGCAGGCGAGGTAGACCGTGCCATCGCCTTGGGTTTTAAAGGAATCAAGCTCCACCCTGACTTTCAGCATTTTGCCATTGATGCCCCTGTTGCCTATCCCATTTACGAGGCAGCGCAAGGACGGATTCCCATTCTGTTTCACACCGGTGACCATCGCTATTCTTACAGCGAGCCACATCGGTTGGCAAGGATGATGAAAGACTTCCCCAAGCTTAAGGTCATCGGCGCCCACTTTGGGGGATGGTCCCAATGGGACGATGCAGTCCAAGTGCTTGCAGGGATGAAAAATCTTTGGGTAGACTGCTCCAGCAGCCGTTATGCTATGAGTTCTGAAAAATTCCGCAGTTTGATTGAGGCGTTTGGTACTGACCGCGTTCTTTTTGCCTCCGACTACCCCATGTGGCGCCCCGAAGACGAGCTCCATCATCTGCGCAGTCTTGGATTTTCCCATGAGGATATGGAGAAAATGCTCCACAAAAACATTGAAGAATTATTGAACCTATAAAAAAGGCAGGCTTGCTAAAATGCAAGCCTGCCTTTTTTACACCTTGCTAAGGTCAATTACCGAAAGGACTGCGCCTCTTGGGTTCACCCAATTTGAGGTTAGGTGCACGGTATAAATAATATATAACTTACCTTCACTTTCGTAAGCCACCGGATAATGCCATGCTCCAGCGTCAGGGAATTCTTCATTGCCGCCATCCTGTAAAATCACATATTTGGTAAATACCGGCGTTTCGTCATCGGTCAGATAAAGTACCAGTTTATCTCTGGTCCTCGTCTGTATATTACCCACCATATAATGTCTGCCGTCTTTCAGATCTCCGCAATAGATTTTGGAGTTCACCACCGGAATATCATAGGCATAAGGCTCGCTCCAGCTTTCACCGTTGTCTTTCGACAGATACAGAATCGGCACCGCGCGAATATCGTTTCGACAAATCATATAAATGGTATCCTCCGTCACCATCGCAGTCATCTCCGGATGAATCAAGAAGCTTCCATCCGGAAGATTGCCGTCCGGGGCAACCTTCACCAATCGCCAGTCGGCATCTATTTTCCCGCTGTCGGAAATTAACACCGCCGGCGTATTAGGGAATCTATCAAGTTCACCTACTCTGCCCGGAAGCATCAGCTTTCCGTTGGGAAGGCGCACTACATTGGTATTGAGCTTAAAGGGAATGGGTCTGGACCAAAGCTTGATAAAAGCATCCTTTTCCTCATCAAATACAAACAAGTCCACCCCATGGACCAAATCCGGCCCCACAAGTTCATTCAAAAACAGATAGAGCTTATCGTCGCAAATGCCGTAAACCGGCGGACAATACAGAATTCTACCATCGGCACAATCGGCAACAACCTCCACCTCGCTCCAGGTTTTCCCTCCGTCTTTGGAGCGTCTTCCCCGAATTGGCGTTCTCCCGTGAAGTTCTGTCTCCGGACAATTATACCACGAGGCAAACAACGTTCCGTGATATTCAATGATTGCCGCCTCATGCAGAAATTGATATTCATCCTCCGGCATATGCACCTGATAGGTGGAAACGCAAGCATCTCGTTCTATCTTTTCCGGCTGACGGAGCAATTTCATAGACGGAAGCATGGTTGCAAGTGCCATATCCTCCTCATAATACCACGGAAGGTAAACAGTATCCTTCTGCTTCTCCCGAAATTTTAGGGGCTGTTCTCCCGTATACTTTTTGAAAATCTCGGTGAAATAGCTGATAGATTCAAAACCGCATTCTACCGCAATTTCCCCTACCTTTTTCTCTGTTTCCACCAACAACCTTTGGGCAAGCAAAACCCGTCTTTTGTTTCGATAACTGGTAAGGGTTGTCCCCGTATACATTTTTACCACATGACACATATAATGATAGCTGATGCAAAATTTCTTTGCCACATCCTCCAGCTTGATGTTTTCACAAAGATGCGTATCCACATAGGAAACAATCTTATCCACCAGCTTTTGCCCCTCGGTTTGTTCCCGAGGCTCCAACGCCCGAAGGAGCTCTATCAAAGATGATAGCGCATCATACGCTTGCGCCTCTTCGTTGGCATAGAATTTTGCAATCAAAGCATCTACCGCATTGGGGTCCAGCTTGCACCTTTCTATGCAGTCAACAGAAAAATACCGAAATACTTCCCCAATAATCTCTTCCCGTTTGTACTTGCGAAGAAATGCTGTTGCCAAACCGCCGTTTGACATCTTTCTGTATTGCTCTGCATCCTTTCCATAGAACATCATAAGAAACACCTCCATTTCCCTCATTGTATCTACAAAAAAATCCATTGTCTATAACAAATTTGTCAGGTATACAAGAAGGCTGTCTTACAAAAAAGTAAAACAGCCTCTTTTTTATTTGGTGTCATACCAGCTTTTGCCTACATTCATATCCACAGTCAAGGGGACCGCTAATTTGCAAGCGTTTTCCATTTCTTCCCGCAGAACCGTTTTGACCTGCTCCACCTCATGGGTGTATGCCTCTACAATCAGTTCATCGTGTACCTGAAGAATCAGACGGGATTTTAAGTGTTCTTCCTTGAGTCGTTTGGACACTGCCACCATGGCAATTTTGATGATGTCTGCGGCAGTTCCCTGAATGGGTGCATTCATCGCCACCCGCTCCCCAAAGGCACGGGTATTGTGGTTGGATGCGGTAAGCTCCGGCATATTCCGCCGTCTGCCAAGCAAGGTGCTGACATACCCCTTTTCTTTTGCATCCTCAATGGTCTTTTTCATATACGCCTCTACCTTGGGATAGTGCATGAGATACCCTTTGATGTAAGCATCTGCCTCTTTGACCGAAATCTCCAAATCCTGTGCCAGAGAGAATGCGCCAATACCATACACAATACCAAAGTTGACCGCCTTGGCACCGGAACGCATCTGGGATGTCACATCCTCCATGGGTACCCCGAACACCTGCGATGCGGTGCGGGTGTGGATGTCCTCTTGGTTGATGAAGGCATTCTGCATGGTTTCATCGCCTGAAATATGGGCAAGCACCCGAAGTTCAATCTGGGAATAGTCTGCATCCACCAAACAGGTGTCCTCACTGGGAGCCACAAACATTTTGCGGATTTCCCGTCCCAGTTCGGTACGCACCGGAATATTCTGCAAATTCGGTTCGGTGCTGCTGATTCTGCCCGTTGCAGTGACCGTCTGCTTAAAACTGGAATGAATCCGTCCGGTTTTGGCATCAATCATCGGCAAAAGTCCTTCCACATAGGTAGATTGCAGTTTTGAAAGCTGACGGAAGGATAATATCTTTTCTACAATGGGGTGGGCGTTTAAGAGCTTGTTCAACACATCGGCATTGGTGGAATAGCCGTTTTTGTTCTTTTTACCGCCGGGAAGTTTTAAGGTACCAAACAGAATATCCCCCAACTGCTTGGGCGAATTGATGTTGAATTCTTCGCCTGAGAGGGCATAGATTTCCTCTTGCAAGGAAAGGATTCTCTCCCTGAGCATATCTCCAAAGCGACGAAGTGCCTCTTTGTCCACATAGACACCGGCAAGCTCCATCTCCGCCAAGACCTGTGTCAGCGGAAGCTCCACTTCATAATAAAGCTGATGCTGTCCATCCTCTTCCAGCTTTTCCTTAAAATAGGTTTTCAGCATCGAGATTGCCGCCAGATGGTCAGAAAGGCTTTGGCGGTCTATGGATTCTTCCATTCCAAAATTCATAGAAATCTGCCCGTCGTCCTCAATATGTGCCGCGGTTTCCGCAAGTTCCTGTTTGAGATAGGTCATACACAAGGTTTCCAAGTCATAGCTGGTTTGGGTAGGCTCCACCAGATATGCCGCAAGCATCACATCAAATCCAATCCCCTCCATGGAGATTCCTTTGCGTGACAGGAACAGCATATCCTCTTTCAAATCATACCCGCATTTGGATAACCCCTTGTCCCCAAAAAAGCGGCTAAGCGCAGTATCGGTTGCTTCTTTCAGGCAGTAAACGATGCTTCCATCGCTTGTGGCATAAAGGTCCCCGTTTTCCAAAAGATAATCCACCTGCCCCTCAGCGGGTAGGGCGTCGAAAAAGGCTCCTTCGTCCACTTCTTTGAGGGTGCTTTTTATGGTTTCCATATCCGTGGTGCGGTCCTCCTGCGGAATCTCCAGCTTTTCCAAAAAGGACTTAAAGTTCAGGCGGGTAAACAGCGTTCCCACCGCCTTGGTATCATAAGGCTTTCTCAAAAAGCTTTTCAGGTCCAGTTCCATCGGCACATTGCGGTCAATGGTGGCGAGGGTCTTGCTTAAAAAAGCACTGTCCTTGTCAGCGGCAAGCTTATTTTTTACCGACGGAGTAACCTCCAAGGCATCCAGATTTTCGTAAATCTTTTCGATACTTTGGTAATTTTGAATCAAGGAAAATGCGGTCTTTTCTCCAATGCCTTTGACACCAGGAATATTGTCTGAAGAATCCCCCATCAGCCCCTTGACATCGATAAACGCCTGCGGGGTAACCCCCATTTTTTCCACAACCGCGTTGTGGTCATAATCGGTGGTTTCGGTTTTACCCATACGGGTAATCACCAATTTAATCACCGTTTTGTCCGATGCCAGCTGCAAGTCATCCTTATCTCCGGTCAGAATCCGGCAAGCGATTCCCTGCTCCTCACACAGGCGGGACACCGTTCCAATCAGGTCGTCCGCCTCATAGCCCGGCTTTTCGATACAGGCACAGTTCATACTTTTAAGAACCTCTTTGATTAAGGGAAGCTGAACCAGAAAATCCTCCGGTGCAGGTTTGCGCTGCGCCTTATAAAGGTCATACATCTTGTGACGGAAGGTTTTCTCCTTCACATCAAAAGCAACACAAAGATAGTCCGGTTGTTCCTCTTCCAGATACTTAAACAGAATATTCAAAAAACCATAGACCGCATTGGTGGGCGTTCCGTCCGGTGCGGTCAATGGTCTGATTCCGTAATAAGCACGGTTCAAAATACTGTTTCCGTCAACAATCAATAATTTTTCCATTTGTTATCCCTCGCATCCAACAATCTCTACTACAACCATTTCCCCGCTTTCGGCAAAGGATTCCGGTTGGAGTCCGGTGGTTTTTATATATTCAGAAAGGGTTTCCCATTCTGTTTGGGTCAACTGAAGTATTGCGTGGGTTTCGGTAAGAACAGATGCTTTTTCCGTCCAGTCCATCTGGGTTTCGGTCTTGCAGGTTTGAAGATATTCCGTCAACGGTTGCGTAAGGACAACCCGATAGTCTGATACCATGCCTCGGCGATACATCGCAGGGGTCGTGGTGTCCGCAGTAGCCTCCGGCTGCTTTTCGGTTGCTTGCTGAGGAACAGGTGTTTTTTCAGGAACCGGTTCGGGCTTGACATTCTGCACAGGCTTTTCAGTCTGTACCGGTTCGGAAATCACCGGCGCTGCGCTTTCTGTTTCCTGTGAGAGTATGATTTCCTCTCTCTGCAATCGGTCAAAAAGTCCTGAGGAAAACACACCCAGTACCAGCACCAGGCACAAAAAGGCAGGAACCGCCGTACGCCATCCGTGCATCAGCCATCCTTTATGTGCCCGTTTTTCCTGCGCAGTCTGTACCAATTTCAGGTGCAAGTTCTTCTGAAAATCCTCCGGCAAATCAGGAACAGGAGCATCCTGCATCAAACCGAGCATCTGCGAAAGCTGACGGTCATCCATCCTATTCTTTTTTTGAGGCATCTTTGCTCCCTCCTTTCTACTCTTTTCTTGATTAGACGAAATAATCGGAAAAGAGTTCCCTGTTTTGAGACAAAATCTTTTTTAAATTTTCCCGCCCGCGATTGATTCTCGATTTGACTGTACCCACAGAACAGTTGAGAATTTGGGCGATTTCTTCATAGCTAAACCCTTCTACTTCCCGCAGGACAATCACTCGCTGATGCTCCTTGCTGAGCTTTAAAATCCCCAAACGGACCGCCTCAATCATTGCCTTTTTTTCGGCAAGCTCCTGCGGCATTGAACCCTTGTCCGGAATTTCACCCAAAAGGGTTCCTTCTTCCGTTTCAATCGCTTTATCCAGAGAATAGGCAGACTGTCTTTTTGCCTTTTTCAGGGCATCCAGACAGCTGTTGGTAGCAACACGGTAAACCCAAGTGGAAAACTTGGAATTGCCCCGAAACTTGTCCAGATTTTTGAAGAGCTTTAACAAAATTTCCTGGGTGAGGTCGGCGGCATCTTCCTGATTCTGCATCATGCGATAAGCAATAGAAAAAATGCGTGTCTGGTATTCCTGTACCAAGATTTCAAACGCATGGGTATCGCCGTTCTGCGCCCGCTGAATCAACGCCTTTTCCTCTTCCATGCTGCCACCTCCTCTCTATGTTAGCGTAACACAATTCCCACCTGTTGTCAAACCAAATGGCACAAAACTTGCTTTTTAAAAGAAATTGTGTTATACTAGTTTGGATTGAGGTGAATTATTATGAAAAAATCTATCTTGTATCTTTTCACTCTTTTGACCATACTGCTTTTCTCTCTGCCGGTTTCTGCAGCGGAAAAAAGCTACAAAGAGGGCATCTTCACTTATACTATCAGCAAAAAAACCGTTACCATCACCAATGCAGAGGACACGATGTCGGTCATTGAGGTCCCCAAAACCATCAAGGGCTATCCGGTGGTTGCCATTGGCGACGGTGCCTTTGGCGGTTCAACCATGGTAGAAGAAGTGATTCTCCCCGATACGGTCACTACCATCGGTGATTTCTGCTTTGCATACAGCAACAGCTTGAAAAAGGTAACTCTTTCCAATCAGCTAAAAGCCATCTCCGACGGCGCCTTTTATCATTGCGAGGGGCTTTGGACGGTCACCATCCCCGACGGGGTGAAAACCATCGACAAAAACGCGTTCGGCCGGTGTACCAACCTGACTGCAGTCACCATTCCCGCATCAGTGAACCAGATTGGGGAAAACGCTTTTCCCGATACCGAAGATATTCGCCTATACGGTAAGATGGGCAGTGTTGCCTTCGCCTATGCACAAAAGCACGATCTTGCCTTTGAAGAATATGTCACCGTTACCTTAAACGGCAAAAAAATCCTGTTTGACCAACCCTGTATCACCAATACCGAGCATTTTCGCACCTTGGTTCCTATGCGGGCTGTGTTGGAGGATTTGGGTGCCGTCATCACTTGGGACAATACCTTTAATACCGCAGGCATCGATGTGCTTGGCACGAGAATCCTCATCCGTCCGGATGAACCCTTTATGATGGTCAACGGGGTGGTCCATTACCTCTCTTGCCCTGCAGTCGAGTTCAACGGCAGAGTTATGGTTCCCATCCGCGATGTGATGGAAACCCTCGGTGGAAAGGTGGACTGGAAGGAAGACACCAAAACCGTCGTTATTACGCTTGCTCATTAAAATAACGAACCAACCCCAGATAAATCCCCCAAGCAATCTTTTGCCGATACTCATCCTTGGTTAAAAGCTCTGCTTCCTCGGGGTTTGACAAAAAACCACATTCAACAATCACAGACGGTACTGAAGTATCTTTTAAGATAAAGATACTGCCGTCTGTTTTTTTTGCCACTCGCTGATTGCTTTCATCCAGAATCTCCTTAAGGGATGCCTGAATGGTTTCCCCCAACCGCTTGCCGTCGCTGGGTTTTTCCCCATAAAAAACCTGTGCACCCTTGTATTGGGTTTGGGGGAATTTGTTCATATGGATACTGACAAACACGTCTGCATTGACAGTTTGAGAAAGCTGTTTGCGGTTGGACAAATCCGATTTCTTGGCAGATTTTCCGTTGCTGCCCGCCTCGGCGGTGGATACATCCTCCACCCTTGTCATCACGGCAACGCCGCCGCCTGCCTCGATGTATTCCCGCAGTTTTTGCGCCACCGAAAGGTTGATCTCTTTTTCTTCTATCCCGTTGGCAGAGGCTCCTGCATCAAACCCGCCATGTCCGGCATCAATGACCACCACCCGATTGGCAATGGGAATGCCAGCCACCGGTTTGAGTTCCTCCCGCTCCCGCAAATCCCCACAAATCACGAGCGCAATTACCGCGCAAGCCAAAAGCGAAACAAGCCATATTCTGTGTTTTGTGATCGAAAAAAACAAAATCATCACCCCTTCTAAAACTATGAAGGGATGATGATTTTTATGTATCTTCTAAATTTGTTCTGCCAGCTTAAGTGCCTCATCAATATGGGGACAGAAATATTTCTCACCCACCGCATCGTAAAAGCCTGCCTTTTTCATAACCTCTAAGGGCTGCGGATTCACATGGGAAAGTACCAACTGAACACCACGCTTTTCGCACTTCTTTCTCAGCATTTCCAGAGAGTTCATTGCGGATGCATCCAAGGCGGAAACTGCACGCATTCTCAAAACCAGACAGCGGGTAAACTCTTTCAATTTGATATCCAGAATCTTATCTGCCGCGCCAAAGAACAAGGGCCCGCTGATTTCATACACCCGCACATTCTTGGGAACAACCTTCCAATCGATGCTGTCCTGATCGTTTTCTGCATCCACATACTTCCAACCGGTGACTGCGGTTTCCTCGCTCATCCGTTTCATAAAGAGCATTGCCGCAAGAATCATTCCCACCTCAATGGCAATCACCAAGTCAAACAAGATGGTCAGCACAAAGGTCACCACCAATACAATGCTGTCACTCTTTGGCGCAGATTTGAGGATAGAAACAAACTTTTTGCTCTCACTCATATTATATGCAACCATAAACAGAATCGCCGCAATGGCAGGCATAGGAATCAAGCCTGCATAGGGCATTAGAAACAAAAGCACCAGCAACAGCACAATGGCATGCACCATTCCGGCAATGGGGGTTCTTCCTCCATTCTTGGCATTGGCTGCGGTTCTGGCAATGGCTCCGGTTGCGGGGATTCCCCCAAAGAAAACCGATGCAATATTGCCCGCACCTTGTGCTACCAGTTCCATATTGGAATTGTGTCTGGAGTTAACCATACTGTCCGCCACCACACAGGAGAGCAACGACTCAATCGCCGCAAGAATCGCAATGGTCACCGCATTGGGAAATACCTCTACGATTTTTGCAAAGCTGAAATCCATCCCGGAAAAATCCACCTTGGGAAGGCCCGAGGGAATGGTGTAAAGCTCCCCAATGGTATACACCCCGCTATCCAGTCCGGGAATCAGTTTGACCATCAGGGCGCCAACAACCACCGCAATCAGCGAGGGCGGGATTCTTTTTTCCACTTTGGGATAGAGAATCAGGATAGCAAGACAGACCACTCCCACCACCAAGGTTTGCCATTGAAAGGTAGAGATTGCCTCAAAGTTTGCCAACAGCTTTTCTACCGTTTCGATGGGATTGACCCCCTCGGCATAACTCAGTCCCAAAAAGTCCTTGATTTGACCGATGGCAATGGTCACCGCAATCCCCGCGGTAAATCCGGTGGTAATGGTGTAGGGAATGAACTTAATCAAGCTTCCCAGCTTGAAGATTCCCATTAGAATCAGCAAAATTCCTGCAATGACTGTGGCAAGGAACAACCCATCCATCCCTTGGCTTGCCACAATTCCTGCCACGATGGTTGCAAACGCCGCCGTAGGCCCTGCAATCTGTACCCGACTTCCGCCCAGAAACGACACCACAAATCCCGCCGCAATGGCTGTGTAAACACCGCAGGCAGGCTCCACGCCTGATGCCAATGCCAATGCAATAGACAAAGGGAGAGCAATGATGGCTACAATGATTCCGGCAATCAGGTCCTTGACCAACTGCTGACCGGAATAGTTTTTCATGGTGGAAAAAAGTTTTGGTTTTAAGTAAAATCGCTTCAAAATATTCGTCTTCTTTCTTTGGTATTTTTAGTCCAATGCGGACAAAATCAATTCACACTTTCCTTGGATGGTATAGCCTCCATCCTGTGCCGGAATCCAGATGCTATCCCCCTTGGTAAAGGTCAGGCTTTCCCCATCCATCAAAAGGGTGCCGCTCCCCTCGGTCACAATCAGAGAATGAAAGCTCTGCTTGGAAATCTCTAACTCCTTTTCCTCCTTGACCCTGATTCGGCGAACCGCAAAATATTCGCACTCTGCCAAGGTAACCATCTCTCCGTCGGGAATCACCGGCAGTTCCGGAGATTTTTTCAAGTCAGAAACCGCAATCGCCTTTTCGATATGCAGCGGACGGGTGTTGCCATCCTTATCCTTGCGGTTGTAGTCATAAACCCGATAGGTGGTATTGGAATTCTGCTGAATTTCACAAATCAGGATTCCCGCCCCAATGGCATGGACTGTCCCCGCCGGAATGAAGAACACATCCCCAGGATGCACCGGAACCTGATTCAAAATCTCGGTTAAGGTGTTATTCTCAATCGCCTCACGGTATTCCGCCTTGGTCACATCCTTGGAAAATCCGTAGTAAAGGCTTGCACCCTCCTCACAGTCTAAGATATACCACATCTCGGTTTTTCCGTACTCGCCCTCGTTTTCCAGTGCATAAGCATCCTCAGGATGTACCTGCACGGAAAGGTCTTTTTTGGCGTCTATCAGCTTGATGAGAATAGGGAAGTAATCCATCCCCTCCGCCTTGGTTCCAAGACTCTCCTTGCCGTTTTTTTCGATGTAGGCGCTTAACGTACAGCCGGCAAAGGCGCCGGTTTTTACCACGCTTTGTCCATCCTTATGGGCAGACAGCTCCCAGCTCTCTGCCAGAATCTCTAAATCGGTTTCTTTGCCCCACTCAATTTTTAATTTGGTTCCTCCCCAAAGGTAATCTTTATAGGCGGGGGATAACAAAATCGGTTGTTGCTCTTTCATAGTTCCTCCTTTTGTATTACAAAACGGAATCGGGTATCATCCGAATACCACATTGGAAAATTGGTGTTCCAGATGTTATTGTAAAGATTGAAATACAAGTCCTGACCTTGGGGATGCGCTTCAAAATCCAGTAGTCGCCGTCCAAAGGGAGCGACCAGACACGCATCCAAAGACTGAATACAGGTTTCTCCGTTCTTGACCCCAAAGTCGGTTGCCATAATCAACGGACTGCCTATCACCGCGTCCGGAGAAATCCATCTCCCCATCTTGCGAATTTGCCAATCCTCCTTCTGCCCCAAAAACTTGAGCCAGAACGCCTGTGGCAGACGATTTGCCTTTTTGCCAAACCATTGAACCTCGATTTCTGTGCCTTTTTGACACACCCAGAAATAAGGAAGTCCGTGGGTTGTGGCAAGAGGTTCTTCAAAAGCAAGCTTGGTCAGGATACAATCCCCGTTTTGATAGGTTTTGACCGCCCTTGCATCATAGATACCTCCCTCATAATCAGGAAGTCCCACCTTGAGGTAATCCCAGCTTGCCCAGAACGAATTCTTTGAATCAAAGGTCAGGTAGTTCTTCATATAACGAGTATAATCCCTGTGGTCAAACAACTGCCAGGAAAGGGTAAATCCCAATTCTTGGTTGGGGATTTCCTCAAACCCGTGTAAATCCGGTTCCTTGAGGGTATAATCTGCGGTCACACCCAAAACCTGTTCCGCTTTTTTCACATAATTTCTCTGCTCTTCCCAAGATTTTTCAAAGTCCACGCGTTCGGGACTTCCAACCGTCTTTTGGAAGTCCTGATAGAACCAGTCCTCGATATTCTTGAAATAAAGCATCAGGTTTTTGCCCCAGGTATGCTCCGGCACCAGCAAAAGGTTATCCGCAAGGTCTAAATCCTCCACCCCGTTTTCCTCAATATGGCGAAGTAACTCTCGATACATTCCCACCTTTTTGGGGTCGGTACCGGCGCCGTGAATCCATGTGTCGCCAATTTCTTGATCGACCACCGGCAAATCTTTCAGATTGCGCACCCGCTGTGCCACATCATTAAGGGTTGCTGCCTTGATTTCACAGTCGGGATATTTTTCTTCCATACTTCGGTAAAATTCCAAAATTTCTTCTGCGGACTGGGGCCCCATATTGTCATTGGTGTGTCCAAAGCAAACCACAAAGTCCTCAAATTCCATATTCTTGCCGTAGCCATCCTCGTACATCACCACGATTTCGCTATCATCGGCTTTCCAGCGGAATACGGGAGGCACTTTGGGATTGGGGGTTGCAGGATTGACCCCGATATGTAAAAATTCCACCCCGTTTTCCCGCAGCATAGGAACCATACCAATGGTATGCCCCGGCACGTCAGTCATCTTGGCACCGATGGTGTTTCTCCCAAACCGTGCATCCAATCGCATGGAGAGGGAAAGCCCATAAGCAAAGAGTTCCTTGTTCATCAACTCTGTATGGGTGGTGAAGGGAAGTCCGTGCCACGTAATGATACCATCCTTGATTGCCTGTTCTACGCTTCCGTCCGTATCTCTTTTCAATGCCTCCCACACCAGCCAAGAACCAACCGTCCAGATAAACGGGGTCTTGGTGTTCTTTAACGCGTTTCCTACCCGAATGGCATTGGGAATGAAAACATTCAGGTAATTATCCATCACGGTTTGAGAAAAATCCGTGAAACCAATATCCAGATGGGTTTTGAAAATAATCAATACTTCCTTCTTCATTATCTCACCTCATTCAACTCTTAGATTTTACAGTATTTCCCTTGTAAAGTCAATGAAAAAGCAACCTCACGGTTGCTTTTTTCTCTAATTTTCGCTATAAATTACGGTAAGGTCGGGATGCAGCTGCAAAATGGATGCAGGAACCTGCGGGGTGATGGGTCCGTAGAATGCTTTTTCCAGAATCTCTTTTTTATTCTGACCGTTGGCAATCAAAAGTACCTTTTTCGCCTGCATAATTGCCTGCATACCCATGGTAACCGCCTCTGTGGGCACCTCATCAATGGATGCAAAGAAACGAGCGTTTGCCTCAATGGTGGAGGGATCCAAGGTCACCCGATGGGTTTCTTTGGTGAAACAGTCATCCGGTTCATTAAAACCGATGTGTCCGTCAAGTCCGATGCCCAGAAGCTGCAGGTCAATGCCGCCAAGGCTTTGAATGAGTGCATCATATTCCTCACACTCTTTGGTCACATCGTCTGCACAACCGTTAGGAACAAAGGTCTTCTTGGGATCAATATTGATTTTGGAGAAGAGATTGGTATTCATAAAATACCGATAGCTCTGGTCATTCTCTCCGGTAAGACCCACATATTCGTCTAAGTTTACCGAGGTAACGGACGAAAAATCCAAATCTCCATTGCGATATGCTTCTGCAAGGTTGGCATATGTGCCCAGCGGGGATGAACCGGTTGCCAAACCCAGAATACTTTCCGGTTTTGCAATCACCTGTGCCGCAATGATGGCAGCCGTCTTGCGGCTTAACTCCTCATAGGTTTTCACTTGAATCATTCTCATAAAAAATTCCTCCTTCTTTGATGCAAAAATTTAATCTAGGGTAATCCGTCGTACAATCTTATCCGCAGATTTTACGATACATCCACCGGGAATCACTCCCCGAAGTGAAGTCAGCGGATAAACGGTGGTTCCTTTTCCGATAATGGTGCCCGGATTCAACACGCAGCCGCATCCCACATCGGCATCGTCTGCCAGAATGCCACCGATTTTTCGAAGTCCGGTTTCATAATCGGTCTTTCCTGCGTGAATCACTACCGGTTTGCCGTCCGCTTTCAAATTGGAGCAGATGGCCCCCGCCCCCATATGGGCACGGTTCCCCAGAACTGAGTCGCCCACATAGTTATAGTGCGGAACCTGTGCGCCATCCAAAAGCACACAGTTTTTCAGTTCCGACGAATTTCCAATCACACAGTTTTCGCCCACAGCTACGCAACCCCGCAAATAAGCACCGGGTCTTACCTCGCTGCCTGAACCAATAATGGTAGGCCCTTCAATGGTTGCGCTGTGATGAATTTTTACATTCTCGCCCACCATCACACCGGGAGCAATTTCCCGGAATCCGGGAATCCCTTGCCGGATGAGCGCCTGCACATATCCCTTGATTTTGGGAAGCATCTCCCAAGGATATTCACAAGATGCAAAAAGTACATAAAGATAGGAATTTCTGCAATCAAACAATTCGTTTGTTTTCACCTCTTTATGCAACTCCATGTCCCCTTTCTATAATACAATCTGCAATTTTTTGTGCATATGCTTTGCACTTTTCTTCACTTTCACTTTCAATCATAATGCGGATTACCGGTTCGGTTCCGCTTTGGCGGAGCAATACTCTGCCGTTGCCGGCAATCCATCCCTCTACCTCTTTCAAGGATGCCAGCACTGCCTCATCATTGAGCACCGCTGCTTTGTCCTTTACCCGAATGTTTTGGGTAAACTGCGGATAAAGCCTCACCGGTTCTGCCAGATGCGCAAGGGTGCTCTTTTGGTCACATACTTCCTCCGTCAGCATAATTGCAGTCAGAAGACCATCGCCGGTGGTGGCATACTTTTTCAAAATAATATGTCCGGACTGCTCACCGCCAAGTCCGTAATCATTGTTCTGCATACATTCATAAACAAACCGGTCACCCACCGTGGTCTGTTCACATTTGATGCCAACCTTTTCCAGACTGTTAATCAATCCGCTGTTAGACATAATGGTTGCAACAACGGTATTGTCGTTGAGCATACCTCTTGCTTTCAAACGTTTGCCCAGAATGTAGAGCATAGCATCACCGTCTACCACATTGCCGTTTTCATCTACGGCAATACAGCGATCCGCATCACCGTCAAAGGCAAAGCCCATATCCAAATGCTGGTCTTTGACAAGACGGCACAGATTTTCAATATGGGTAGACCCGCATCCCTGATTGACGTTGAGTCCGTCAGGTTCTGCGCCAATCACTACCGTCTGTGCACCCAAGGCACTGAACACAGAGTCTGCAATCATCCAGGATGCACCATTGGCACAATCCAAACCGATTCTCAATTTCTTATAAGAATGGGATGCCAAGGAAATCAGATAGCCTACATACCGGTTTCTGCCGGAAACATAGTCCACAATACAACCAATCCGTTCCTTGTGCGCCAAAGGCAAATCATTACCGGAAACGCCCAATACCTTCAGGTTGCCGTCAATATACGCCTCAATCAGTGCGGTGGTCTTATCATCCAGCTTTTCACCGTAACGATTGATTACCTTGATACCATTATCATAGAACGGGTTGTGGGATGCAGTAATCATAATACCGCAATCAAACTCGTCCTGACGGGTTACATAAGAAACGCTGGGCGTCGTGGTAACATGAAGCATATACGCATCTGCACCGGATGCAGTAATCCCTGCAACCAGAGAATATTCCAACATATAACTGGAGCGGCGGGTGTCCTTACCGATCAAAATGCGAGGGCGGTAATTGCTCTTGGTGCAACCGGAAAGGGGCGAGGAATAATACCATCCCAAAAATCTACCTACTTGATAAGCATGCATGGAGGTCAAATCCATATTTGCCTCGCCGCGGAAACCGTCGGTTCCAAAATACTTGTTGCCGGTCGGCTCCTCCTGCGCATTCTGTTGGAGGGAAATCTTCTCACACAACAGTTCATCCGTAGAGATTGCGAATAATTCGCAAAGTTGAAGCACCTTATCAATTTGCGGAAGCGCCTGATCCATCTCCCATTTGGAAACAGATTGTCTTGAAACGGAAATTTTTTCAGCCAGCTGCTCTTGGGAAAAACCTGCCATCGTACGCAATTGCGAAATTTTCTCACCGATTGTCACACTAACATCACCTTTCATCATAGAATATACGATTTCTCATACTATATTTATACCAAACGCCGTGCAACATTACAAGCAACTTACCTTTGATTTTTTTGCAACCTTTGGTTGCGTTTTCCGTTTCTTTTTCCCCTTCCGTCCGGTTTTTTCTGTTCTCCAACTTCTGTTTTTGCAAACAAATCTTGTCTTCGCAAGATTCAATAAGAACAAATACGCTAAAAATTGGAAACAAGTTTATCATAGCACATTGGATCGCAAAAGGCAATATCAAATTTGCTACTTTTTTTATAATAACCAATAAAAAATCCTGTCTGACGACAGGACTTTTTATTTCTTATTTCACAAAGTAACGGTACAGGAATGTCACAATCTGTGCTCTGGTAGAAGCGTTTTCAGGACCAAAGCTATTCTCTGCGATGCCGTTGGTCACCTTTTCGCTGACTGCCCATTCTACTGCGTTTTCGTAATAGGCTCCATCCTCTACGTCTGCAAACCGGCTATCACCATCTACCGCAGGAGCATTGGCAAGTCTCCACAAGAATGTTACCGTCTGTGCTCTGTTAACACGGGCATTGGGGCTGAATGTAGTCTCCGTAACACCGGTAGTAATACCATTCTCTACTGCCCACAAAACAGCATCATAATAGTAGCTGCCCTGTTCCATATCCGTAAACTTGGTTTCTGCATTCTTGGCCTTTGGACTTCCGGCTGCACGCCACAGGAAGGTTACCATTTCTGCACGGGTACATTCTGCATCAGGGCTAAATTGATTTGCACCAGTGCCCTTGGTGACATCGTTTTTCACTGCCCATGTTACAGCATCTCCGTAGTAAGCTGTGGGGCTGACATCGGCAAACTCAATGACAGGCTCCTCGCTGGGCTTCTCTTCTACCTTCTTGAATTCAGCATCCACAGTAATCGCACCCTTGGGCATGGTGAAGGTATATACGTCACCATTCTTGGTTACAGAAACCTTCTTGCCGTTCTTGTCCAGAACGATTACCTCAGCAACTTCATACCCTGCATCGGGAGTTACCGTAACAGTCACAACTTTGCCTGCAGTTGCACTCTTGTCACTAATGGAAACCTTACCTCCCACAGGTGTCTTTGTGGAGATTTGGTGTTGTACCGGTACAGCAGCACCACCGCCGCCTCCACCGCCACCGCCGCCTTGCGGTGCGCTGGGCGTCGCTGTGACTTCGGCAGACTCGGTACTGCCGATTGCATTGATTGCAACAACCTTAATCGTATACTGGGTTCCGTTAACCAGATTGGTAATGGTGTAACTGGTTTGTGCACCATCTAAGGTAGCAACAACGCTGCCGCCGACCAGAATCTGATACTGGGTGATTGCAGAACCGTTTGCCTTTGCACTGAATGCAACGGTCAGACTGCCGTTTCCTGCAGTAACGGTGGGGGCACTTGCAAAGGAGGGTGCCTCTGCGGGGACGGATACCGGAGCGGACAGAACTTCACCCGTGTAAACATCGCCTTTTGCAACCAGCTTTACGGTAATTGCACAACCTTTATCTGCATCCTGAACTGTGTAGGTAGTACCGGTCATTCCTGCAATTACTTCTCCATCACGCAACCAAACAATATCGTAATGTTCTTCTGCCGGAGCATCAGCAATGGTTGCAGTAAGATCTGTGGTTCCGGAAAGGGTAACCGTTCCGGTCAGGAATGCTTTATCAATATTGATGGGTGCACTTTCAATCGTACCGGCATAATTTCCGTTAGAGGTAACCCGAACAGAAATTTGTTTTCCTGCATCCTCAAGCTGTGTAGTAAGATAGGTGCTTTGGGTAGCTCCTTCAATCGGCGCACCATCTCTCATCCACTGGTAGGAAAGGGTTCCACCAGCAGGTGCTTGTGCGGTCAACTGAACACCTTCTGTCACATCTTCCCTTGTAATGGTTACAACCCCTGCATATACAGCAGGTTTGATCACAAAGGTTTTTGCAAGGGAACCGGAATAGTTGCCCTGTCCGGAAATGGTAACAGTTGCAGTTCCTGCATCAGTATTATCTGCATAGTGAACACTATAATCGGTATCGGCAACCAGCAGGATATTACCCCATTTCACATCTACCATAGGAGCAATACTCTGACCGGTATAGGTGTATTCTGCCGCCAAACCGGAAACAGCAAATTCTGCATCGCTGAGTGCTCTTGGAACAATGGTAAACGTTTTGCTTACTCCTCCCTCAAAATTACCTTTACCGGTAATCGTTATGGTTGCTGTTCCTACATTGATGTTATTGCTGTAAGCAACGTCATAATCGGTGGAAGCATTCAAGGTTTGAGAAGAAACCTCCGGTTTGATTTCACCATTGGTGTATACCTTGTTTTCTGCATCAATCACAAAGTCGGATTCTGCAATGCCTTTCTTGGCAATCACAAAGGTTTTTTGAAGGGTTCCGGTGTAGTTACCCAGCCCGGAAATGGTGACAGTCGCCGTTCCTGCATTGATATTGTTTGTATATACAACACGATAATCGGTATCGGCAACCAACAGGATATTGCCCCATTTCACTTCTACCACAGGTGCAATGCCCTGACCGGTATAGGGGTATTCTGCTGCCAAACCGGAAACAGCAAATTCACTATCCTCTAACGCTTTTTGTGTAATTGCAAACGTCTTTCTGATTTCTCCCTTAAAATTGCCCTTACCGGTAATTGTTATGGTCGCTGTGCCCACGTTAATGTTATTACTGTAAGCAACATCGTAATCAGTCAACGCATTCAAGGTCTGAGAAGAAACTTCCGGTTCGATTTCGCCATTGGTATATACCTTGTTTTCTGTATCAATCGTAAAGTCGGATTCTGCAATTCCCTTCTTGGCAATCACAAAGGTTTTTTCTAAGGTTCCGGAATAATTGCCAAGTCCGGAAATGGTAACAGTTGCGGTTCCTGCATTGGTATTGTTGGCATAATTGACACTATAATCGGTATCAGCAACCAACAGGATATTGCCCCATCTTACATTGACCACAGGCACAATACTCTGTCCGGTATAGGTGTATTCTGCCGCCAGACCAGAAACAGCAAATTCAATATCGCTGAACGCTTTTTGAACAATAGTAAACGTTTTGCTTACTTCTCCCTCAAAATTGCCCTTGCCGGCAATCGTTATGGTCGCTGTGCCCACGTTAATGTTATTACTGTAAACAACATCATAATCGGTCAAAGCATTCAAGGTTTGAGAAGAAACCCCAGGTCTGATTGCTCCGTTTGTGTACACCTTGTTTTCTGTATCAATCACAAAGTCGGATTCTGCAATGCCTTTCTTGGCAATCACAAAGGAAATCGAAAGTGCGGTTGCTGCTTCATAGTTATTATCGCCCTGCTTGGTAGCAGTAAGGGTAACCGTTCCCACTTTGCGGATGGTTGCCTGCCATGTACCCGCTCCGCTTGCAGTCAAGCTGAGGATACTGCTGTCAGAACTGGTCAGGTTCACTGCACCCGTTCCGTTACCGCCGGCAACCACAATGGCACCTGCATCATCCCCATACACTTTGGAAATATTTTCACTTCCGCCATTGATGGTAAGTGCAGCCTGTGCTTGCTTGGTAATCTTGGCACCTGCAAAGGCATAGGTCCGGCTGATACGGTAATTATCCTTATCCGCACCGCCCAGTTTCAAACCGCCAATTTCTACAGTATAGGTGCCAACATTCGCAGAAGGGTATGCCCCTACTGTTTTGGAGGTCATGTCTACAGAAACCTCATCATTGCCGACTTTTCCGCTCAATGCAAGAGCACCGGTAAGTGCACCTGCATCGGTGGTTCCGTCATATACCTTGGTGATCGCAACATCCCCTGCCAAAATAGTCAGGTCTTTTTTATTGATGGTCAAGGTAGCAGTTGCCTCTCCGATATGACCGGGAATTTCCGGATTCAGGCTATCGGGCGTATTGTCTTCATAATGTGCAGTTACGCGATAAGTCCCTGCCTTGGTGGGTTTTTCGGTGCTTGCCGCATAAGCGGTACCCTCAATGCCCTCATAGGTATAGCTCCATGTATAACCGCTCTGGGGTTGATTGGTATAACTTCCTGCAACAGTATAAGCATCTCCATAAGTGGCAGTTACATTGCCAAGAGTGATTGTCACAGAAGTCTTATTCTTAAATTCAAAGTTTACGGTAACGTCCGCATCCATATAGTTTGTACTGGAAACCGTAATCACAACAGAATCCGTTACACCAGCTTGTTGCGGTTGTGCGACCTGAACCTTGAGTGCAGAGCCATCAATACCGGTTCCTATCTTCTTCACATAGGTTCCTTCGGTCTTCACCCCATAGGTGACACTTCCGGCATCAGCAGGGATTCCGGAAACAATTCTTGCAAGGTCAAAGGGGTAGTCCTTCGCACCGGCTACCACATTTTCAGACAACAAAGTCTGTACTGCAGCTGCCGAAAGGCTCGGTGCTGCAGCCTGCGTAATGCGACCGTTGGCAGAACCGGATGTCGTGGTTAAGGTATAGTTCTTTGCCTTCTGGGAATTGGTCAATGCAACTGCAAAGGTAACAGGCACGCTTTCGCCCGCATTGGCACCTGCATAAGTTGCGCTTGTAACGGTATAATCTACACCCTTTTCTAAGCTGTCCGCTCCACTAAAGGTAACACTGGTTATATCTGCATCGTCTGTGCTTCCATTATAAACCTTTTCTGCAACAACAGCTCCGGAAATTTGAATTTCCGCCGGAGTGATCTTCCAGTATCCGTAAGCGGTTCCGGTGTAGTTTCCGGTACCTTTTACCGCAATGGTATAAGCGGCATCACTGACATTGGTTGCGCTCAGGGTGGTTCCCTGCGCCTGATTGTCTACTACATAATTACCTGCTGCAACACCAGAAACACCTGCAACAACAGGAGCAATCTCACTTCCTGTATAAGTACAGGTAAGCGGATTGGTGTTGCTGGTCTGGACTGCATTTCCGTCGCCAATCTTCAAGGAAACCGCAAATCCCTCAATGGATTTGGGATTGACCACCGCAGTAAACTGGTCAGAAGCCTTATTATCCTTATCCTCATAGGAAACAGTGATGGTATAAGTTCCCACATTGGTAATCTTGTTGGCAAGGTCTCCGGATGCATTGGTTATGGTAACCGTTTTATTACCGGAAAGGGTGTTGCCTCTGCTATCTTTTACGGTAAACATATCCCCAGAAATGGTGTATCCATTCTCGCTGTATGTGCCGGTAGCAGTTTTGTTACTGTAACTCCAGCCATTCATAACATTGGTCCAAGTAACGGTTCCCGCATCCTTATCGGTCACAGAAACGGTAACAGAACCCTTATAATCGTTATAGTTGTCCATGCCGGACGCCACATAATAAAGGTTCACCGTCTGTCCCGCTCCCGTATAGCTTGCCGCAATCTGGGCATTTCCAGATGCCGGTTGGGTCCATGCTGCATCTGCATACCATGTGATATCTGCAGATACGTTCTCGTTGATACCGGTTACAGTAGCCTCTACGGGGAGCTCTGCATAGGTTGCCGTATACTTCTTGGTCATAGGAGCAATGCCGCTTGCGATGGTTGCTTTGCCAATGGTCCAAGAAAGTCGAACATCTGCATTGCCTGCGCCAGTCGCCCAAACGGTATTGGCTTTATCCTTTAAGGATGCAACTGCAGTATATGATTTGGCATTCTTGCCGCTTGTTTCACCGCTAACAGAAACGTATTCTGTATCGACCGCTACGGAATAAGCAATTTCCTGCTCTAATCCGTTATATGCCACTTCGTTTCCGGATACCACCGGTACCGCAATCTGCTTGGGATTGACGGTAATGGTCTGGGTTGCTTTCTTATCGCCGTAAGAAATTTCCCAGCTGGTATCCGCAACCTTCAGCGCGGTTGTGGTATCAACCACACAGTCAGCGGTTACATCTTCGGTTTGTCCGCTTTCGTAGGTAGCAGTTACCACCATTCCGGCTTTATCGAAGGTTTCAAACGCGGTATAGGTAGTCTTTGTCGGAGCAGTGGTCACCGCAATGTTTTCCACCCTGTCAAGTACCGTGATTTCAAATTCACATTCATAGCCATTGTAAGAGGCCGTCAATGTGTTTTTGCCAACTACCAAACCTGCAGACGGCAGTACCACACTGAGGTCACTCCACTGAGTATCATTTTGAGTATATTCCGTGCTCTGACCGGAACCATCGATCATGGTAAAAGATGGAATCATCGCCTTAATCTCATCGGCAGTGGTATCGGTATAGATGTTTCCCGCCGCATCGCCAACTGCAATCGCCGGAACCTGAACAACCGTGAATTGACCGGCAGGGATATTACCATCAAGTACATAGGTATCTTCTTTACCGCTAATTCCGGTAGATTGCACCAAAGAGATTCCTCTCAAATCTGCTTCAGTAAGATTGGAGGTTGCTGTCAAAAACAGCTTGAACAGGGTGCCGGAAGTCGCAATGCTAAAACCCTTTTTTATACCGCCGTTTGCCAAGCCTTGCACAAGTGCGACGCCGTTTCCATAATTGTGAGTTAACTGCGACGGGGTATGCAATGCCCCCAGAAAACTCTCGTCATCGAAGGGGAAGGAAACCTTCGCCGCATCATAGCCAATCAACAGATTATAGGCTTGCACACTATCATCTGCCACCGAAGGGTTTCCAAAAAAATTCACATAAACATAAAAGTTCTCATTTGCCGCAACTTCTGTCACCTGTGCATTTTCATCTTCGTTATAAAAATCCAATGCAAAGTAGATAGTCTTGTTATTGGTTCCTTCTGCAACAGTTGCCGCAAAAACAGGGACCAATTGTACCATCATAGCAACTGTCAAAAGTACAGCAAATATCTTTTTCATTGCGTATTTCATATTCTCACTCCTTATCTAAAAGAATCAATCTTACCAGTACCATATTGCAAAATCAGCAAAGCATCTTTTACGCCACAAATGCCATCACCATCCACATCTGCAGCAGCTCTCTCTGCCTCCGTCGGCTGATACTTCTGTACACCAATCTGCAATACAATTAACGCATCCTTGACTCCATATACCCCATCATTGTCAACATCACCCAGCGTATAGGTAATCTTTGCCTCTTCACCAACAACGTACGAAAGGGGAATGGAAATAAGACTTGCTCCCGGCTTGCTGCAGGAAATATACAAGGTCATCTCGGTAATTTCCTTTGCATTATTCGCAGATGTGGGCAAAAGAGGATAGACATCAAATTCTACCACATTCTCCTTAGGGACCACTTGGTCAATGTAAAAAATAGTATTGTCAACCGTTGGCAAGTCTCTACCTTCAACCAACAAGACACCGTAATATCCTTCATCATCTGCCACGGTATAGGTTACCTTCATTCTGTTGGAATTGACATACCATGTGTCCTCATCTTCGTCACCATCAATATCCTGGCCGATGCCTGTCACAACTCTATTCGTTGCATAAGGAGTAATCGTAACATTCTCCTTGGAACCGATATTGTAAAACCCACTTGCAACATTCGTTCCCGCTGCCAATGCAAATGTACTGAAAATCGCCGAAGCAATCATAAGCATGGTCAACAGCATACACATTTTCCTTTTCATGTTCATCCTCCTTATCGATTCGTATACTCTCTATAATTAACCAGTATCTTCGCCAGTTGTGCCCGCGTTGCTGTGCCCTTGGGGGAAAGGGTGTCGGCTGATGTCCCGGCGATTAGCTTTTGATACACACCCCAATAAATAGAGTTCTTTGCCCACGGTGAAATTTCGGAACTATCTGCAAACAAGCCATCATATACAGCCGTGAAGGCTTGCTCTGCTCCTATTTCGCCACCGGAGTAGTAGTGAAGAATCTTCATTCCGGCTTCCCGCGTCAAAGTCCCGTTTGGATCAAATATATGTTCTGATACACCGTTGATATAACCATTGGCATATCCCCACGCAATTGCTGACTTAAATTCATCAATCTGGTCATCGATATCCGCAAATGGTGTTTGATCCTGAACTTCAGGGGAGCCTGTCATTCTCCATAACACCGTAA
The DNA here is from genome assembly GCA_017397725.1 of Clostridia bacterium. Lineage (GTDB taxonomy): Bacteria > Bacillota > Clostridia > Monoglobales > Monoglobaceae > Ructibacterium. The sequence continues at coordinate 4,837 of JAFQIA010000015.1, read as the reverse complement.
CAAACTGCGCACGCGTTACATTATCATCGGGACGGAATCTTCCTTGGTCATCGCCTTTGAAAAGGCCTAAGCGGACGGCCTCGTTTACAAAGCTTTCCGCCCAATGTCCTTTCACATCTTCAAAAAGATGCGACTGAACAGGTTCCTCTTCGGTAATATTGGAATCTTCCTCTATTTCGGAATCAGGTGTTGGGGTCTCTTGGTAAGAACCTCCCCCTACATTCTCAATCACAGGTTCGTCCGTGATTTCTTCTTCCGGAATCTCACCAATATCCGGAATCACCTCTTCCTCCAGTGCTCCGTCAAGCTGATAGCTGATATCATTGAGATCTTCGTCGCTTAAAGTGATATCCTTTAACTTAAAATTGAATTCCGTGATATCTTCGATTGCCTCGAATAAGTAACCCGCAACAGCTCCGTCCCCACGAATGGCCTCCAACGACGCCGCAGAAACAATAGCACTTCCTCCCGCGTCCGGATTCGTTGCCGAAAGGGATCCATCAATCAGTGCCTCCGTTTTGATAGCTTTGCAAATCACCTGAGATTCATCATAATCCAAGGTAAACTGAATGGCACAAAATCCTGGGTTATTGCTGATATCAACGGTTACTTCAAACTCCTCACCCGCCATGGGCAGTTGGGTCGGAACGCTCACCATAAAGGTTGCTGCATCCGTCGCCGCACCAACAGGAATCGCCATTGTAAGTACCGCAAAAACTAAAAAAAATGCAATTAGACAATTTCTCATTTCCAACGCTCCCTTGTCGAAAAACATATGCTCCCATAATTGTTTTCATTATATCATTGCGAACATACTTTGTCAATTATTTTCGAGGAGCCCTATCCCCTTTGCCCGCAACGTAAAAACGGCAAGATTCTTAAGAATCTTGCCGTTTTTGGTGCGGGCGACAGGACTTGAACCTGCACGGTTTTGCCACCAGAACCTAATGGTTATGTAGCATATGTGAAAGAATACTATTTCTTTAATGTTTGTTGATATTAAAAGATTTCATGTTCATGAAGCACGACACCGTCACTTTTTAGTCTCTCCTGCAGTTGCTTCACTTCAAGATTGGGAAAATCATTCGTCATCGCCGCAGCGGTTCCCGCAGCCTGTCCTGTCACTGCACAGCAGGGAATCACCCGCATTACATCCCAAAGGGTTTCGTTGACAGAGGTACATCTTCCGGCACAAATGAGATTTTTGATTTTCTTGTTATAAAGGGTTCTGAAAGGCACTTCGTAGATGGGTCCTCTCTTTTTCCAGTTGGACACCATCCCGATGGAATCCTCAAAATACTGATGTTCCTCCCTGTCGGACAGCTCATATTCCCCAACGATTTTTCGGGTCATTCTGATTTGAGGAATGGTCGCAATGGTTACCGGAAACAAAGACACATCTTCTTTCCTCTTTTTCAAAAAATCGTGGTAGGTAGATTGATGGGACATACAAACCTGCTCCGAAAGCGCCTCTGCATCCAATCCCGAAAATCTCTTCTTGCTGAGTTTTTCTACCTGATTTTCTTTGGTTTTTTCTTCATCAGGAATATCACTATATCCCAGCGTATGTAACCGATAACCATCCTTCCCCGCAGAATAATACCACGCCGCAAGCAGATTGCCCTGCTTAAATGTTTCGGTGGGCACGTCTGCAAGCTTTGCCACATCACAATCCCCTGTTGCGTCAACAACCGATTGGATTTGGTATGCAGTTCTGCCGGATTTATTCTCCACAATAATATGTTCAATCTTACCATCGGCTTGGTCGATACCTGCCACACGAGTGCCATACAGGATGGTAACCCCTGTATCCTTTAACAATTTTTCTGCAAGAATGGCAAACAGATGCGGATTGTACTGAACTTCAAACCTTGGGTCTTTCTCCCCTCGTCCACCTTTGTTGTCCAACCAATTTTCCGGATACTCCGCCTCCGCTCCGTGAAGAATAGACAGACGAAACAGTTCCTCAGCAATCCCAAAGGAAACCTGATGCCCAAACCCATCACAAAGGGGAAGATAAATGGTTACAAGTCCTGCCGTTCCAAGCCCGCCAAGGATGTATTGCTGTTCAAAAAGAATCACCTTTTTACCATGCCTTGCAGCTGCAAGAGCCGCAGAAATACCCGCAAAACCGCCGCCGCATACCGCAACATCATACCCCTTAATCACTTGTGTTTGTATGGTTTCTTCTAAAAACATTTATGAATTCCCCCTTTCATTATATCGCATAATCCCTATCAAACTTGATAATATTGAAAATATCTCTGCCAATATTGTTCCTAACGAGTGGTTCACCAAATTATATACCAAACAGAGTGGGGAACTGATCAACGCAATCGCCCTGATTCCCATTGGATTGGTAATATAATAAGAAATCGTTACAATTTCTTTAGCATTTTCTGGTTTTGTGCGCACCCTACCCAAGCAAAACTATTTTCAAAATTTTACTCAAAAATGATTAACCCATTTGATTGCCATATCAATCCAAACTGAAGCTTCTTCATCAACACTACCTGTTAATCTGTTTGCCAGTGCCAGTCCGTGGTGCCCCTTGGGGAAAATATGTGCCTCACACTCAACACCATTTTCAACCAAGGCATTGACAAATCTTGTGGTACTTGCAACCGGTACCGCTCGATCCTCAAAAGTATGCCATATAAATGTTTTAGGAGTGTCCACAGTGACATAGTTTTCAAGTCCGAAAAGTTCTTTCACTTCATCTCGTCCCGCAATGAAATTTTTCATCGTTCCTTCATGGGTATCGTGATCGGTGATAACCGGATAACATAAAATCATACCGTCAGGCTTGTTTTCAAGCCCCTTCACGCCTGAAAATTTGCGAACGATTTCCTTGTCGTAATGAACCCCGATGCTTGCAGCCAAATGTCCTCCTGCCGAAAATCCGCAAACAAACACCTTGTTTTTGTCGATTCCATTTTCATCTGCGATACTCCTTACGTAGGAAACCGCCTTAGAAAGCTCACAACAGGGTGCAGGCCATCCCGAAGGTGCTACTGCATAATCCAGAACGAAGCAATGAAATCCAGCTGCCAAAAATTTCATAGCAACAGGTTCAGCCTCTCTGGCTGATGTATATTCATATCCTCCACCTGGACAAATAATGATTGCCGGACGCACGGTCCACTCTACCTCAGACGGCGTTAAAATATACGATGTCAACGTAGTTTTTCTTGGAGGCGCACTCACTCCCATCGCCGCATAATCCACGCCAAATTCCTGCACATGATAAATCATAAGTTTTTCTCCTTGTATCTGTATTTATTGAACCGTCTCAATGGCAAAAGAATTTGCCACAATTTCTCTTAGTTTTGCAAGGGTATACCCTTGCTCCGGTGCATAATACTGTGTAATGATGTTTCCAAGCGCTGTGGTTTCCACCGGCCCTGCGGTTACCTTCTTTTTGGTATAGATGGCAGTCAGGCGGTTTAAGTATTGATCCTGACAACCCCCGCCTACAATATGAATAGTATCGGTTTTGGTTCCGGTAACCTTTTCTACCTCTTCCACCGCATCCCGATAGGATTTTGCCAACGAGTGATACACGCTGTTCAAAACTTCCCCGAGGGATATGTCCGGCTTTTTCAAATAGTCCTTGATAGCCTCTATCATAGAATCGGGAGCCAGAAACTCTTTGGCGTTCACATCAATATACGAATAGGTGTCGCATTCCTCTGCCAGATGCATCATCTCATCATAGGTAAGGCTTTTGTTCAGGTTTTTCCGGATATTCTGCAATAGCCACATCCCCATATAATTCTTCAGAAAACGGAATCGATGCTCGATACCGCCCTCATTGGTAAAGTTAGCATTCTGCGCCTCTTCCGTTAACACGGGGGCAAGTAATTCCGTTCCAATCAGACTCCATGTTCCCGAAGAAATGTAGATATCATGCTCTTTCTGAGGACACGCCGCGACTGCTGCAGCAGTATCGTGGCTGGGGCAAAACATTACTGTGGAAGAAAAACCTACTTCCTGTTTGATTGCATTGGTAAATTCTCCAAGTACAGTCCCAGGGTCCATCATGGTTCCAAACAGGTTAGAATCAATCCCCAATGCATCCATGATTGTTGAATCAACCTCGCAACGTTTGGCATTCATCAGTCCGGTTGTTGTGAGATTGGTATATTCATTCGCCATCACACCGCAAAGCCGATAAGAGAAATATGCAGGCATCATCAGGAAATGCTTCGCCTGTTCCAGTTTTCCGCTCTGCTTGTCACAGTAAAGTTGGTAGATGGTATTAAACGGCTGTTTTTGGATTCCTGCGATACGATACAGTTCTTTGGGATCAATCATGTTATGTACCTGATTGACTGCCTCCTCGGTACGGGAATCCCTGTAACAATACACAGGGGAGATAATCTTTTCCTCTTCATCCAACAGGACATAGTCCACACCCCATGTATCAATTGCTACAGTTTCGGGAATCGTTCCCCGTTTTTTGCATTCCTTTAATCCCTCAAGAATATGGGAAAATAGTTTCTCTGTATCCCAAATAAGAGAATTGCCCTCTTTTTTCAAATTGTTTTCAAATCGGTATACTTCCTCAATGGTCAGGATTCCGTTATTCAGGCATCCCAAAATATGCCGACCCGAAGAAGCACCGATATCAATGGCAAGACGATAGTTCATACTTTCACCTCAATGACATTCCTGCTATTGTGCCTATTCTAATGATGAATCATAGTTAAGATTTTGGAAATACTTACAGAATTCTTTGATTTCTTTCTTATAATCGCCTTCCATTTCAACAAAATGATGAATATAAGGCCCGTCTATTAAACGGTCTTCAACCTTTTGCAAATCCTCAAATTCA
>JAFQIA010000014.1 GCA_017397725.1 Clostridia bacterium | reverse complement strand
TATATTTTGTGAAATTGTTTTCGTCGCTGTACGATGGTACTGCAGAGAACAATTTCGCAAAAAGCAAGCAACGGCAAGGAAAACTCGATGTTTTCCTTGCCGTTTTTATCATTTGCATTTGCGAATGAGTGCCGATACCTGTCCCTATAATCATCCCATTTTATTTTCCATGCTTGCGGTAGACCGACTTTTTCGACAGTCTAAAGGTTGCAGCCACAGGCTGCAACCTTTTTTAGGATTGTTTTACTATCTGCGAAATCATATGATAATCATTCGTCAGTATGGTATCAATACCCATAGCAAGGAAATTTTTGGTTTCTTCCGCATCATCTGACCAGAAGACGTTGCAAACAATTCCGTTTTTGTGCGCTTGATCTATCATTTCCTGATTAAAATACGGTTTAAAGAGCTGAACCTTTTTACAATCGTACTTGATTGCTCTGTCAACAATTTCCCAAGGCGCCTTCCCGCCTCCGCAACAACGGCAAATATCGGGTGCAATCTCTTTTGCAAGTTTCAGGAAATGGTCATTTCCGGACATGAAATAAACATACTTTCTGCAATCATATTTATCTATGAGCGCAATTATTTTTTCAAGAAGTCCTCTGTCATATTCGCAGTCGTTATCAACGGTTTTAACATGAATGTTCATAATAACATGACATGCAAACTTTTTCAAAATTTCTTCAAATTTAAGAATTTTTATGCCTTTGAATTTTTCGGAATATTTCATACCGAAGTCATATTCCAAAAGTTCTTCGTAGGTATGATCATAAACCTTGCCGATACCGTCAGACACACGCTCTAAGCTATCGTCGTGAATTGACACAATTTCTCCATCTTTTGTATACCACAAATCAAATTCGATTTCTTCCGCTCCCATGGCGATTGCCGACCCAAATGCGGGCATACTGTTTTCAGGTGCTACGGTGTTAAAGCCGCGATGCGCACACACCCTCGGATATGGCATAATATCATCAGGTCGTACAATCGCACTTCCTGACGGACGGTATTTCCATGGGCGACGTCCTTTTTCGATGTATTCGTAGTGCGCAGAGGGCGCATTTCCAAATCCGGCAGGTTTATAGTATTTCTGATGCACGTCTATATCGACCGTTTCCATACCTACACGACTGTACATATTTGCAAGAATTTCTCCATTTGGAGCCACCACCATACTTGCACCGCCAATGTCAGAATTTTCATCCATAGAAACCGACGAACGAATAACATAGGCATTGGTATTGTATGCCAAAAACTGAGACATAATTTGAAGTGCTCTGTGAGTATCACTTCTTTGATGGGAACATCCTATGATAATATCAAGATTTTGTCTTGCCATATTGGCAAAATTCTCATAAAAATAAAAATCATAGCAGGTTAGAAATCCAAATTTTATTCCTTCCATTTCTATAACCGTCGGCTCAGAAAATTCAAAACTGTAATCGCTGTCGAGCTTCATAACCGAAACTTCGCTCGGCACCAGATGCTCTTTAAAATATTTTCCGGCAAGTTCTCCGTCTCTGTTAAAAGCATAGGTGGTGTTCCTGTATCCGTTCTCAGTTTTGAATCGTGCATTTACAAATGCCATTGCATTGCAACGCTTGGCTGTTTCCGAAGCTTTTTTGAGAAGTTTATCGTTGAATTTTTCCACACACGCCTCTGCCTGCTCTTTTGTTTTGGCAAGACAAGGAATGTCACAAGACTCCGGCATAACAATAAGGTCCATGGAATCATCGCAGTTTTCAAGAAACTCCATTTCGCCTCTGAAATATTCCTCTGTTTTTTCATAATCAACCGAGTAAGGAGGCTGAATGATACATACTTTCATCTTTTCATACCCTTTCTATATAATCTTTAATTTTATTATATAGCCCCGTTTGCATATTGTAAATAATTTCATAGGATGTGCTTGCCATATCTTTTGAGATATGGTAAAATAAAGCGGGTGATAAAAATGGAAATTTTACAGATGCGTTACTTCTATGAAACTGCACAAAACGAAAACATTGCCAAAACAGCAGAACATTTTATGGTTCCTGCGTCTTCGGTATCAGCCTCCATAAAGAGATTGGAAAAAGAATTGGGCGTAACATTGTTCGATCGTTCTTGCAACAAAATAAAATTGAATGATAAAGGCTATTTGCTTGCCGAAAGCCTGAGAGAAATTTTTGAAAAATTGGAGAATACAGTAACGAAGGTGACAGAAAAAACTCCCGAACCGAGGGAAATATGCATATTGATAAAGGCGCGCAGAAAGTGGATTACCGATTTGATTATTGAATACAAACAATCTCATCCTGATGTGCAATTTCGTGTCTATAATGATATTCATATGGATGATGTTGATAATTTCGACATTATCGTTGATGAACCATCAGACGCATATGGAGATTTACACAGATTTCTTCTTGCTGTTGAAGAAATCTGTGTAAAAGCATCGAAAAACAGTCCTCTGGTTGGACAAACACTAAGCTTTCGTCAATTAAGAGAACAGCCGTTTGTCATGCCAAGGAAAGCGATTGGTATTCGTAAGCTTTTGGAGAGTACAGGTAAAAAATACGGATTTATGCCCAATATCACCATAGAATGTAACGACAGTTATTGCCTTGCCCGATATGTAACCGCTGATATGGGGCTTACTTTAGGTTCTCGTCGGGCCCTTGAGAATGAGATTGAAAAAGATATTGTTTCGCTTGACATCACTGATTTCAATGAAACGCAGTTGGTTTATGTATATCACCAAAAAATAAATGAAATCGATGCCACCATAAAAGATTTTTGTGATTTTTTGTATGCGAAAAAGCAAAAACTCAACGCGGACTGAATGTATCTGTCCCATACTGTAACAAGCAGGGAAGATGTATGGCATCTTCCAAATAGATAGGATAATCCTAAAACCAACGGCAAGAGCAATCCCTTGCCTTACGATAAAAGGCAGAAACGAAATCAATCGTTTCTGCCTTTTGCTGTATCACCCTTAGGGAGTACTTTTTTGCTGTGTGGAATTAAAGAAATTGCGATTGTTGCGGCAAAGAGACCAAGCAGGATGCCGCCCAGAATATCGGTGAAAAAGTGTACCTGCAGGTACAATCGGCTAAAGGCAATCAAAAGTGCCAGAACCATTGCGCCGATTCCCCAACGGGGAAAGTGTTTAAGAAGAACCACCGCCGATGCAATGCTTGCATAGGTGTGCCCCGACGGAAAGGAAAAGTCAGTGGGCGGAGTAATCAAAAGAGTGAGCTCCGGATAGAGGGAAAAGGGGCGGGGGCGTGCAAGCCACGGCTTGAGCAAGCAGTTTCCCAAAAGGAAAATCAGCAAAAGTGCAAGCGCCATTGCTTTGCCACAACCACGGGTTTTGGGGAAGCAGAGCAGCAGGACCGCCACCACAATCCAAAAGATGCCCGCCTCTCCCAAAAGGGTCAGTTTGGAGAAAAAGGCATCAAAAAACGGAGTGTGGATTTTTTCCATCCAAAAGAGGAGCCGATGGTCCCAGTTTTGTATTTGTAAAAGGATTCCTTGCATCATTGGTTACCGGATGTAGTTGGTCTTGATTTTCGGCTCAACCTCAGGAAGAGAGATACCGGCGTTCTTTCCTGCCTCAATGGCTTTGAGCAGCCATGCCATATTCCGACCCAACTGGCGCATGGTCTGCATACCCTCCTCGTCTTTGAGAACCTCTTCGGGGGTATTTCCGTGTACCTGATTCCAATAATTGGAGGATACAATCGGCATATGCAGGATGCTGAAATATTTGTTCAACTGGTCAAATGTGGCACTGGCACCGCCACGGCGACAGCTGACAATGGAGGCGGCAGGCTTGAACATCAGATTTTTGCCCCCCGCATAGCAGACGCGGTCCATCAGCGAGGTGATGGCACCGGAGGCGGCGGCATAGTGAACCGGACTGCCGATGACAAATCCGTCAGCCTCTTTGGCTTTTTCAATGACGGTGTTTACCAAATCGTTGGAAAATACGCATTTCCCCTCTCCGGATTTCACGCAACCAAGACAGCCGATACAACCTTGAATGGGTGCCTTGCCCACCGAAATAATTTCGGTGTGGATGCCCTCGCCTTCCAAGGTTTTGGCTACCTCACACAAAGCGGTGTAGGTACAGCCGGTTTCCTTGGGGCTTCCGTTAATCAGCAAAACTTTCATAATCATTTCCTCCTCATTTCTCATTTCTATTATTCTATTCCTGTGATTTCTGTTAGATTACCAATCCGCCGTTGGGACTTAGCACCTGTCCGGTGATAAAGTGTCCGCCCTCTGCCAAAAAGAGAATGGTTTTGGCAACCTCTTCAGGGGTACCTATCCGACCCAGCGGGGTTTCTTCGGCAAGCTGTTTGAGGATATCATCTCCCAAACAGGCATTCATATCGGTATCAATTACCCCGGGGGCAACGCAGTTGACCGAAATCCCCGATGGCCCCACCTCTTTGGCGAGTGCCTTGGTCATACCAATCAAGCCGGCTTTGGCGGTGGAATACGCAACCTCGCAGGCAGAACCGGTGATTCCCCAGATGGAGGAAACATTGATGATGGCGCCGGATTTTTGATGAATCATATGAGGGAGCACCCCCTGAATGCAGTAAAATGCACCGCTCAGGGTTACCCCCAGCATCCGTTGCCAATCCTCATCAGACAGGGCATCAAACATGGCAAATTGCGCAAAACCGGCATTGTTGACCAAAACATCAACCTCGCCAATTTGTGCGAGCATTGCTTGCACCTGCGCCTTGTCGGATACATCTGCGCAGATGGCAATGCCACCCAACTCTTCCGCCAAGGAATTGGCAAGCTGGTGGCTGGATTGATAGTTGATGATAACGCGGTCACCATTTTGGGCAAAAGCTCTGGCAGTTGCCGCACCAATGCCGCGGGATCCGCCGGTAATCAACACGGTTCTCATAGGAACACTCCTTTTGTTTGGAATCTTGTTCCAGTATAACACAGTTATGGAAAGAGGGCAAGTCGAAAATCGAAAAACTGTTGCATAACCGAAACCGGTGTGATAAACTAAAGACAAAGAGAAAGAAGGTGGTAGTATGGCGGTACAATGGACCAAAGAACAGCTTGAGGCGATTCAGGCACGGGGGAGCAACATTCTGGTTGCGGCTGCAGCCGGCAGCGGAAAAACCGCAGTATTGGTAGAGAGAATCATCCAAAGAATCTGCGATGAGAAAGAACCGGTTTCGGTGGACAGACTGCTGGTGCTTACCTTTACCGAGGCGGCAGCAGCAGAGATGAAACGGAAAATCGCCAATGCCATCTATGAACGTTTGCAACAGGAACCGGAAAATCCGTGGCTGCAAAAGCAGAATACCTTGGTGCATTCGGCACATATTTCCACTATCCATTCTTTCTGTAAAACCATGATACAAAACAATATCCACCAGACCCGGATTCCCACCGATTTCAGCCTGATTGACCCTGCGGAAAACGAGATGCTTCGCAATCAGGCATTGGACAAAGTATTGGAGAGATACTATCAACGGATCGGGAAAAAAGAGGCGTTTCGGGATCTGGCGATCGGCTATGGCGGTATCAAAAGCGATGAAAATCTGCGCAGCACCGTCCTTTCGTTGCATACCTTTGTGCGCAGTCTGGCGTATCCGGAGCGTTGGCTCCGCCATGCGGCACAGCAGTATGAAGAGGTACGCCGTCTTGGCGGTATTGCGGGTACATTCTGGGAAGAACAGGTAGTAGGGCGGTGCAGAATTCTGGCAGAAGAGGCGCTGGATGGGTATGAAACCCTTGCCCGGATTACCAGAGAAGAGGTTCCCGCCGATTTACCTCTGTATCTGCATTTTCTGGAAATGCCCATGCAGTTTCAAGAGGCGTATGCTCCCTTGCTCAAAGGGGAAAATGGGTTACCGGGCATCCGGCAAAGTGTAGAGGCGTTCCAAAAAGGGCGGGCTACCGGAATGAACAAGCTGGATGAGCGAACAAAGGCGCGGATTGAATTTGTGCGCAAAAAGCTCATTAATCAACCTTTGGACGAAATCAAAGATTTGTTGGAAGCCACCAACGAAGAACGGATCGACCAGATGATTGCCTGCGCGCCCAGAGTGCGGGTGTTAAAGCAGCTGGTACGCCAGACCGAGCGACTGCATCAGGCAATGAAACGGGAACGCTCTGCCCTTGATTTTAACGATTTGGAGCATGAGCTTTTGGCATTGCTTGCGGACAAAAAAGGGAATCCCACCCCCCTTGCGGCAAAGCTGAAAACCCGATTCACCGAGATTCTGGTGGACGAGTATCAGGATACCAATGATATTCAGGATACCATCTTCCGGATGCTCTCGCAGGATGAAAAAAACATCTTTATGGTGGGAGATTTGAAACAATGTATCTATCAGTTCCGCAATGCCAATCCCGGCATTTTTGCGGAAAAATATCACCGCTACCTTAAGGGCGACGGCGGGCGTTGTATTCGCTTGTTTAAGAATTTCCGCAGCCGCAAAGAGGTGATTGATTGTGTCAATGGGATTTTTGCATCCCTGATGACCGAGCAACTGGGCGGCATTTCGTATACCGAGGAAGAATACCTGATTCAGGGGGCGGATTATCCGGAGGGAGCCGGAAATGTGACGCCGGAGCTTTTGGTTACCGACAGCAATCAGGAGCATTATGACGAGGATGGCAGCTGGGCAGAAAAATCCGCTTATCAGTTGGAAGCAGAAACCGTGGCACGGCGGATTGGCCAGTTGGTCGGCAATCGGGAGCTTCTGGTCACCGACAAGGAAACCGGCGCACAGCGTCCGGTGCAGTTGGGGGACATTACCATCCTGATGCAGACCTCCACCCATATGCAGGAGCTTTCTCAGGTCTTGGCAGAACACGGAATCGCCACCACCAATTCGGCGGGGCAGAACTATCTGGATTCCTTAGAGGTCCAGACGGTGATGCACTTTTTGCAGGTGATTGCCAACCCTTTGCAGGATATCCCTTTGCTGGCAATACTGCGGTCTGCCATGTTTGATTTTTCTGCCGATGAATTGGCAGAAATCCGGCTTACCCGAAAAGGACATTTCTATCTTGCTCTTTCTGCTGCGGCAGAGAAGGGCAATGTGCGGGCACAAGCGTTTTTGACATTGCTTGAGGAACTGCGTGAGGATGCAACGGACAAGGGTGTGGATGCCCTGATTTGGAAGATTTGCCATGAGCTGCATTTTATGGCGCTGGTGGGAGCTATGCCCGGCGGAAAGCTTCGTCAGGAAAATCTGAATATGCTTTACGAACATGGGGCAACCTTTGAACAGGGAACCCAACACGGGTTATTCCACTTTATTGCTTATATCGAAACCTTGCGGGACAGCGGTACCGACACCGTTGCCGAGCGCAGTTTGAACAAGGAACAGGATGTGGTTTCCATTTCCACCATTCATCGGTCCAAGGGACTGGAATATCCGGTGGTGATTCTCTTTGGTATGCAACAATATTTTCCGGAGGGGGATGCCTCCAAGGCAATCATCTGGGATGAAGCCTCCGGCATAGCTATGGATTTTGTGGATACCAAGGAGCGGGTTCGCTATACCGGACTTTCCAAAAAGCTGACCCGTGAGCATATCATTCGGGAACAACGGTCGGAGGAAATGCGCCTTTTGTATGTGGCATTGACCCGTGCCAAGGAAAAGTTGATTCTTTCCTGCACGGTGGGGAAAATGCGCAACCAATGGAAGGATGCGGTCTTTACCCAAGACAAAAAGGTGGCACCGGCATTTGCAACCCGTTCAAGCTCTATGCGGGATTGGGTGCTCAGCGCCCTGATGCCTCACCCCGAGGCAAAAATCCTGCGTGAGTTGGCAGAGCGGTTGGATGTGGTGCCGGATGCGCAGCAGAATTTTGCATTGATGGTGGAAGAAGTCAACCACGAAACCCATCCTCTCAAAGAGATTGTGCTGCAAAAAGAGGCGGACACCGTTTCAGAAACCCTTTTGTCCCTGCCGCAAGAGATGGCAGAGCGGATGCAGTATCAATATCCGCATCAGGGGTTGGGATTGACTCCGGTCAAGCTTTCTATCAGTGAGATGAAGCGGCGACAGATGCCGGAGGAGGAGTATGTGCCGGGGCTTTTGCGGCTGAACCGGACGGTGCTTACCGAAAGCGGAACCATCGGGGCGGCAGAGATTGGAACCATCCACCACTATGTGCTGCAGCATCTAAGCCTTGACCGGACAGAAACACCGCAGCAGGTAGAAGAACAGCTTGATGAGATGGTGAAAAACGGATTGATTTCCCAAAAGCAACGGGAGGTTCTTTCTCCCGAAAAGCTTTACGGGTTCTTTGCCCACCCTCTGGGCAGACGAATGAAGAACGCCAAAGAGGTCCATCGAGAATTTGATTTCTATATGGAGATTCCGGCATCGGAAGTAGCAGAAAATCTGCCCAAGGAGGACCAAAACGAGCCGGTGTTGCTACAGGGAATTGCGGATTGCTTCTTCTATGAAGAGGACGGCGTGGTGCTGGTGGATTATAAGACCGACCGCATCAGCGAGGAACAGGCAGCGGCACGGGCAGAGGTATATCGCACCCAGATGGAGTGTTATGAGCGGGGGCTCAATGAGATTCTGCCATATCCGGTGAAAGAAAAATATTTGTATTTTCTGCATCCGTCTGTGGCGGTGCAGATTTGAAAGGAGCGGGCATAATGAAGGGCTTGATTTTTTCCATTACTGCCGGACAGGGACACAACCAGACGGCGAAGGTGCTCAGAGATGCGTTGGTGAAAGAGAATATTGCCTGCGAGTATATGGACGTGTTTGAATATATCAACCCGATGCTTTCCAAATCGGTGTCGGATTTGTATCTGATGTCCACCAAAAGTGTGCCGGAGCTTTACGGGACAGGGTATCGCCTTTGCGAAAAGCGGGATGCCACCAAGGAACGGGTACTGCCTAAGCTGACCACCAATCTGCTTGGCAAAAAGTTGGTCAAGCTGATTCATCGGGAAAAACCGGATGTGATTATCTGTACCCATGTGTTTGCGGCACTTTTGGTTACCTATCTGAAAGAGCAGCTCACAATGCCGATTGCAACCATTGGTATTGTAACCGACTTTACCATCCATCCTTACTGGGAGGATACAGAACTGGATTACTATGTAACCGCCAGCGAATTTTTGACCTATCCCGGAATGAAAAAGGGGATTCCCAAGGAAAAGTTTAAGGCATTCGGGATTCCCATTGACCCCAGATTTCGGGAAAAGCGAACCCGGGAAGAGGCGTGTCGCTTGCTTGGGATTCCGGACAAAAAGACGGTGCTGGTCATGAGTGGAAGTATGGGCTTTGGCAATGTACTGGACGAGATTAAGGCGCTGGATGCGCTGGACTTTGACTTTCAGATTCTCACCGTCTGCGGAAACAACAAACGGCTGAAATCCCAGATTGACGAGCTGAAAACCAAAAAGACCATATTCAACTACGGTTATGTAAGCAATGTGGATGTGATGATGGATGCGGCAGATTGTATTGTGACCAAACCGGGAGGATTGACCACCAGCGAGGCTTTGGCAAAGGGCCTGCCTATGCTGATGAATAACCCTGTCCCCGGACAGGAGGACAGAAATGTGGAATTTCTGCTTAACGCCGGTGCGGCGGTAAAAATCAGCAAGACCTTCCCCATTGATGATGCGATTTCTTTGCTGTTTTTCGATGAGGAACGGCGAAAGCTTTTAAGCAGGGGTATCGACCTTTTGAAAAAGCCGGATTCTACCAAGAATCTGGTGGATTTTATTAAAACTTTAGGGCAAGAATAAGAAACGCCCTGTACGGGCGTTTCTCTTTACAAAAATTTTCATATTTTTGAAAAAAAGTGTTGACAAAAGGGCGGTTCCTTGCTATAATCATAAAGTCGCTTTGATATGGGCGGGTGTAGTTCAATGGTAGAATCTCAGCCTTCCAAGCTGATTGCGTGGGTTCGATTCCCATCACCCGCTCCACTATTTTTTTATATCAAAGGGCAGGAAAAGGCTAAAGATGCGCCTGTAGCTCAGCCGGATAGAGCAACTGCCTTCTAAGCAGTGGGCCAGGGGTTCAAGTCCCTTCAGGCGCGCCAAAACATGGTGGGTATAGCTCAGTTGGCTAGAGCGCCAGATTGTGGCTCTGGAGGTCAAGGGTTCGATTCCCTTTACCCACCCCAGTTAACATATTGGGCTGTCGTCAAGCGGTAAGACACAGCACTTTGACTGCTGCATTCGTAGGTTCGAATCCTGCCAGCCCAGCCATTTCTTTTTTACAAGTGAATATGACCCATTAGCTCAGTTGGCAGAGCACTTGACTTTTAATCAAGGTGTCCGGAGTTCGAATCTCCGATGGGTCACCAAGAAAAAAGCACTTCGAAGGAAGTGCTTTTTTCAATAAAGCGTTCCTTTGGAACATGAAGTCGCTAACGCTAATGAAGTTGTTTTCGACAATGAAGTGTGCCTGCGTCACATTAAGGAACGCTTTGCTTCATAGTGGC
>JAFQIA010000013.1 GCA_017397725.1 Clostridia bacterium | reverse complement strand
GGTAGTTATGCTTTGCAAAGAAGCAGGTGTTTCTACTGTTATAGCCAAATGCAGCAATGAAATGCACCAAAAGATACTCAGACGTATAGGTGCAGACAAGGTAATTATACCTGAAAAAGAGTCAGGAACGAGACTTGCTAAAAATTTACTTACCTCTGGTTTTTCGGAAATGATAGAGCTTTCTGATGAGGTGTCTATGGTAGAGTTAGATGTGAAAGATGAATGGGATGGTAAGACATTAATAGAACTGAGTCTGCGAAAAAAATATTCTATCAACGTAGTTGCAATAAAAAACAATGGCAAAATCAGTACAACAGTTGACCCGACACTTCCTCTTGAAAAAGGAATGCAACTTATAGTTATTGCCAACACAATCAAATTACAAAAATTAAAATAATGGTTGAAAAGAGAATACGATGATAAAACAAAATAAATATAAGCTGATTATTTCCGCCATAATTACATTGTTACCGATGATTTTCGGAATTATTGTATGGGACAGACTTCCGGAGAATATAGCAACAAGCTTTGGGTGGAATGGAGAAATTACAGGTTACAGCAGTAAAATGTTCGCAGTTGTCGGACTTCCTGTAATGCTGACTTTTGTGAATTTAATATGCATTATCGCAACAAGTGCCGATCCGAGAAGAAAGAATATAAACAACAAAGTATTTTCTGTTGTTATTGGCATAGTTCCTGTTTGCTCACTGCTTTGCGGAGCTTGTATCTATGCTAATGCATTGGGATATAAAATAAGTGTCGAAAGCATAATGCCTGTCTTTATGGGAATTCTATTTTTTGTGCTTGGCTTCATTCTTCCAAAATGCAAACAAAATTACACAATCGGAATCAAGCTCCCATGGACACTGCATGACGAAGAGAACTGGAATAAAACACATAAATTTGCAGGAAAACTGTGGGTTTATGGTGGTATAGTAATGACGGTAGTAGGACTTTTCAATTTAACATTTATATTTATGACAATAATTTTTGCACTTGTTATTATTCCGACTGTGTATTCGTATTTGTTGTATCGGAAACAAAAATAGTTGCTCTTGAAACAAAGTAAAAGGACCTTTGATAAAATACATCTTACCCCATATTAAAATTTTACACGGTGGAAACAAAGAAAAGGCGGAATCGAGAAATCGAAAGAAATCTCGGTTCCGCTTGTTTCATTTTACGGCAAAAAATCAGGCATAATCTTATATCGGTTAACGCCGTGATTTGTTGAACGAATTAAAATATCTTCGGGGATTGTTGCAAGGAGCTTCTTTGTAAATGTGCCATAGCCAAGATAACCGTCAAGATTTATATGCGATATAACAACCCAATCAGTATCCGGCTGTCTGTTGGCAATATAATACTTGATTAAAACGGTTACTCCCTCAATACAATTCTCGGGAAGCCTCTCATGGAGCTTATCCAGAATTAAATCGGGAATTTCGACTTCTTCTTCACGAAGAGGTCCGAGTTCAAGTGCATCGGATATAATTCCATCAAACCGTATTATCCAACCGTTTATGGTATTAACATCATAAATGGTTGTATGAAATTGCTCAACCTTTCTTCGCCAAGCCTTTTCAAAATCCTTTAAATAATCATTCGTTTTCTTGATTGCAGCTTGGCTTACCTTGTCAGGATTCTTTTTTACATAAGCCGCGATATTCTCTATATGTCTGTAAAGCCAGCCTTTGCCATTCTTATCAACAAGCTCGGGAAATTCATCATGCAACACACGAAAATCGGTTATATATTGCCAATCCTCTAAAGGTTTGGCATTTTTCTTATCCGGAACACTGCACCAAGCACGGATTGCCCTTTCTGCACGTGCAATATCTGCATTTCCTTCTTCGTCAAACATATATCCTCTTGCAAGAATGGTAAGGACTCTGTTAAATCCGGTTAAATCCTCAAACATTTCCAAAGTGAATCTTCCAAGATAACCATAATCCGTCTTGCTATGTGAATTGTATTCGGGGAAATTTATATAACTCAAAAATTCTTCTTTTTCGTTAATCATAAATCATCCCTCCTGACCTTTAATGCGTTCTTGGATACATAATCAATAAGCACATCCCACATAAAACCTCGTTTGCCAAGTGCAACAGCATATTTGACAGCATCCGCAGGCTTGGTAATTTTCTCCAAAATCTCACGACATTTTTTTGCCACTGCTTCACGGTAACTGTCAGAGGCAAGTTTATTTACATAAGCATCTGTCATAACAACCATATTCTCGGTGTCGCCGTCTCGGTATAACTGCCTTGATGATTCCGCGGAATTAGCTTCTCTTATGTCCAGAATTAAGTCATTTAAAATTCTGTAACCGCTGAATGTGAAATCGGACAGAATATCAAAATATTCTGTGAGTTCAGGCAACCACTCTGAAAGAAAAACTTCTCTGTCTTCTTCTATCATACGATGCCAATTCTGCTCAATCATAGCCTCGTGAATTTTCTGCAAATGCTCATCGCTTATTTTAGAAAATTCTGCATACAAGACATCTGCATCAAAATCTTCATCCTTACCCTGAGAGAACAGAATTCTGTCAATATCCTTATACCGCTTTTTTGTCTGTATATCAGCACGGCTTACTCTGATTCTCCTTAACACCTCGTCATATTCTGAAATTAAGGTGCTGACAGCATCTAAAATATCTGTATCAAGTTTTTCTTTCCAACTATCTTCTGCAGCGAAATTGAAAAGCTTATTGTCCGGAATTGTCTTGGCTTTAATTTTAGGAATTCCCTCTTTAAGCATTTTGGCATAGTATGGAAGCTTTTCCACATTGGAATCAATTTCGTTCCAATTTGTATTTTCAAAGAATTTATTTAACTTGCTTTTGCATCAGTTACGCCTTTGTTAACACTTTCAAGAAGTCTCTTATAGGTTAAAAAGATACTTCTCTGTCTTTTTGATTTCCCCAAGTATTCCGACAAATCGGGTTTAATTCCGCTTTTGGCAGAATCAATTTCAAGTCCTGTTAAAATTGCAAGTGTCTCAGCCTCTTCACGGCATTTTTTCCGTTCCTCACTATTAGAGTTTTCGTTATATGCAATAACACTGCGGTCAAATGCTGCTTAAGGAAAGCGGACTGACTCCGGTTTCTGCGGCATGAGATACAACTCAAGCAAACCGCATAAATTATATATCGCTTTCAACGCCAACGCTACAGCAGGTTTGAAAACGGAAATTTTGCGGTAAGGTAGTTTCACTCCCTGAAAGTTTAAATCTCAATTACGCCAACCCCACAGGGAGTGTAACACCTTAAAATCGATAATAGGTCAAATTCAATAGAATTTAAAGAAATTTGAGACAAAAAGTTTCGAGGTAAGGTCTTAACACTACTGAAAAATTTTAGCTCGAAAAAACTCTATAAATTACAGACGATTAAGACCTAAAATTCGATTCTATGCGTATGACCAAGCCTCAAGGCAGGGCTCAGAGACAAAACAATTCGGGGTAAGGTAGGTACGCCACCCTGAAAAGTTAATCTCTCGAACCGAAAAGATAAGCCCTATGGTAAGACCTTAAAATCGATTTTAAGCGCAGGTCAGAACAGAGTCATCGTAGATATTGGAAAAAGAAATGCATGGCATAGGATAATGCGCCATATAGGAAAATAAGTTACGAATGCAACATAAATGTCGTGCAATAAAAATAGCAGTGTGAAATTGGCAAGATTGCCGCCTGAAAATGAACTTAATTTGACTGAAAAAATTGGCGGAATAAATTGAAGCAGGAAAAGGCATTGGTGTCGGACACCGCCACCAATGCGATGAAACCCCGACCGGCAGTGCCGTTCGGGGGTGGTGCTGTTTGGAGGGGTGTGGTGCTGATTTGGTGTCGAGGTGCCCGTGAAAGCCGATGAAATGGGAATAAAAGTGGTGTGTTCTGCGGTATCGAAAATTTTGATTAACATTTCTGCAAAATATCAAACCACCTAAAAGATACTCACCCTTGCTTTCTGCCAAAGTTTCTGTTGTGGAAATGTTTAAGGCGATTGCTATTTCAATTTATAAATTAGCAATCGCCTTTTGAAATTTATATTACTTAATCACCCTTTGAGCACCTTAATTCCCTAAATTTACTTTTCTGCTACCGGAATCTCGGTCATCCGGAGATTGGTACAACCATAAGGAATCATCTTCACCTGTTCCACATCCCCAATGGGGGTGTTGGATTTGGGCAATGGATCGCAATGTCCGTTGTTAAAGTCCCATTCAACCTCTGCCATATCTACGGTCATAGAAACCGGTGCCCCCTCAGGGCTAAAGGGCGCATCAAAGGGATGCTCCTCTACCGTGAAGGTATCTGAGCAAAGGGCGTAATTCCATTTGGACATGGGATAGATATAATAATCGCAATAGGGGAACTTGCGCTCTACTCCGTTTTCAGTATACTCTACCTTTTCCCACTTTTCCTTGATGGGGATGGAATAGAACAAGGGGCCTCTGCGTACGCAAACCATACCGTGGGGTCGTTCGATGATTTCAAATTCAAAGCTGAGCTTGACCTCTATCTCTTCGACACCCTTCCAAGTACGCTGGATGTGAGCAAACTCGCCCACCTTAGCATCGGTTCCATCCACCGTTGCCGACTTGGCAAATCCGGGGATTCTGACAGACAAGGTAAATGCCACCTCTTTTTCTGCAGTCACCCGATACTTCAGGCTATCTCTGAAGGGGTATTCGGTCATCAGTTCACAGGTCACCTTGACGCCATTGATTTGGGTTTCAACTTTTGCAGGGGAAAGCACACAGGATGCAATTCCTTGCTCGGATTTCATAAAGGTGGCAAGGGCGAGCTTGGGAAATCCCTGTCCAAAGTTAGAGGTACAACAACCAAAATGGGGCTCCAATCCAAAGGTATGCGCCACATTGTTGTTGGTTCTAAAGGGCTGTTTTGCCATAGGGAAGCACGCCACCTGATTGATCATCTGGTCATACTGATGGCTCCACATATCGGGGCTGATTGCCGCCGGCAGAGAGTTATACGCCAGCGCTTCCAAACGGTCCAGCCATTTGGTATTGCCGGTAACTGCAAACAGATGCTCATAAGAGAACATCAACTCCACAATGCTGCAAAGCTCTGCCCCTTGAATGGGTGCATTGCCGGAGATGTTTTCATCCCCGCTGAAATGTCCGATTGCCATTCCGTGGTGTTTGTCAAGATAGCTGTGTGCCATATCTGCAAACTCCTCAGGGTCGATATCCTCAAACAAGGACCAGAGCGCCTCAGATTTGAGCATCATTGCGATATTGACCACATGGGAATAATATTCCCATTCATCGGTGCAATCCTCCAACAGGTAGGTGGTAAACAATTCCCGCCAGTCAAAGCCCTGTACCCGCAGTTTTTTGGCAAGTGCCAACAGCCAGTCCTCGCCGGTCTTTTCATAGAGCCAACAAACCGAAAGCAAGCCCTCAAACCAACGTGCCGCACCCCAGTTGCGCAGGGTATTGCGATTGATGTGGGAGTTGAACTGCTTTAAGCAACGGGAAATGACCTCCACCATTTTGGGGCCCTTGGAGCAATCTGCATACAGGCATAACACCTTACAAATCAACAGAACTGCCCAAGTGTCATAATTCTCCCGCTCCGATTCCTTGCAAGGGCAAATCCAGCCATCCTCATTCTGGAAAGAAACAATGGCATCGATATACTTCTTTGCCCGCTGAATCATATCCTCGTCCTTAAGCAGGTATGCCAGAGGGATAAAACCGTCCAGCCAGTAAGGCACACGCTCCCACCCCTCACAGGTTCCGCCAATCCACGCACTGTCACGGACATCGGGCCATACCTTGTCAAGGTTGCCGTTGAGTCCGTCTGCCTGAATCCGCAGTTGTTTACTTAGCCAACCACTCGCTGTAATCTCATTGGTTGTAAAAAATTGATATTTAGGTTTCTTCATCATTGTCTCTTTATTACCTCCGTAGATTACCACAAAAAAGTGTTTATTCCCTTTAACTTACCGATTGCCTCGGCGAGGAAAAAGTCTGCATAAACCATCGTTATATGCTTGTTTGCAGAATAATATTGGGAGCAATGAGTGATAATTGCATCAGTATCTTCTGACCAGTCAGCAAAGGTATCGGTAATAGTTTTTATCAAATTCCAAGCTGCCCGCTCATACATACCACGCTCATTCTCCGGCAACATTCTTGCCAATTCGAGTAATCCGCAAGCTGCAATAAGGCCTGCGGAGGAATCATACAAGACGGGTTCTGCCGGACTTCTGAAATCGCTTTTGGGGAGATAATCGTCGCAGCAAGCCGCAATAAAATAATTTGCAACTCTCTTTGCCGCATTCAGATATCGTTCTTCTTTAGTGTGAATATAGCTCAGTGTAAATCCATAAATCGCCCAAGCCTGACCTCTTGACCATGATGACCCTGATTGATATCCTTGTCCGCCCGGGGTATCAATCACTTCCCCTGTCTCCGGATTATAATTTACAATATGATGAACTGAACCATCCTCCCTCATATGATGCTTTAATGTTTTATCCGCATGACTTATAGCAATATTTTTATATCTGTCATCCCCCGTCTCTGCGGATGCCCAATAGAGCAACGGCAAATTCATCATACAATCAATAATTGCATATCCCTTGTTGTCCGAGCCGTTCCATGCCCGTATGTATCCCCCCTTCAAATTATATCTCCCGGAAAGAATGTTTGCTGCATACATATTTCTGACATAGGATTGCTGATTGCCCGTAATTCTGTAATTTGCTCCGCTTGACAAATGCCACATAAATCCCATATCATGGTCCAACAAATCATAATTTTTCAATGCCCCATCAAGCAATTTTTCTCCGTTTTCGGCAGTGATTTTATATTCTTCGTTGTTTGTTCCCTGATACATCAACCACATTAATCCGGGCCAAAAACCATTTGTCCAGAAATTCACATAGGTTTTATATTTGTCATCGTAAACTCCTTTTTCATCTGTTGAATACGGGAGTGTACCTCTTCGCTCTACAGCTACTCTTATCAGCTTTTTATCGATTTTCCTCCAAATCTCATCAATCCATTTTTCATCCATCATAAATTCCCCCTGTCAATCAAACGCAATGCAAAGGCTAAAACACCCATTGTGTTCCCTTTTGGCGATGAAATCACATACATAAACCGCGATTTCTTCACCACTATGTTTTGTATGCATTTCCGTTTTTACTATAGCCTCCCATATGCTTTCGTCGTATCTTAATCTGACACCTTTTACTTCAAGTTCTCCCTCTGTCACAGACCGAAACGGATAGGTGCTTATCAATCTTTCGCAAATATCCTGCAAATCAAATTCATCGGCGAGAACAATTTCCTTTTCCCGCAACGCAAACGTCCTTTTTAGTTTTGACAACTCCGGAATATCATAAGCATCGGCAAGATCAACCGTTACCGCATCCTCTTGTACAGACAATTTACCGAAGAATTGTTTGCCTGTTGCCTGAGGTTTTCCGCAAACAATAGGCACACTGTGCCCATAGGAAGAATTGCAAAAGATGGAGTATCGTGTATCATTATCAAAATATTGTCTTGTGTAAAGACCTGCGCCAAGGTCACATAGAATCTGCGTGTCATCCTTTGCAACAATAAAACCGCCAATATCATTATGGTTATGAGGTTCATCATTATTCCCCGCCTTGACGGCAAACGAATAGGCATTCGTTTTCTTGACATATTGCTCTCCGCCATCTTGATAAATCACTTCGTTTACAGATTCCGTTACCGCGGTTTCTGTCGGAGTACCTTTATGATAAATAAAGGTTCGGAAAAAGTACATCCATCGATCATATCGGATAAATGATTTTTCTATGGAAACAGGTTTTATTTTATCAGGATACTTTTGACACATCAGTTGATACATGGCAAGGTCCGCTTCTGTATTCATCTCGCCATCAGAAAAACTGACGCAACAAGTTTCGCCCAGATACGCCTTATTCCCGAAAAGCGCTATTTCCTTTACCTTTTCATCGACAAAATAATTATATTGACCGTCTGAAAATTTCTGAAGCATATCCGCATAAATCAAAAAGCTTCCAAATCCGTAATACCAATAGCCGATTCCCTCTTTACACATCCCATCGTCATCATATCCCGAAAGAAAGGAAGCCATAATTTTATCGAACTTGGGTTTCATCTCAGCAAAGAGTTCCGGCTTTGCGCGCATCATGGCGATGGCGACATTCCCTCCGCAAACAGACGCCCAATTATGCACCGCATCAAACCACCAAAAATCCCGCGTTGCAAAAGAACGGAAGATCCGTCTGTCAAGCTCCGCTGTGATTCGTGCATTGATATGGGGATATAGGCGATCTTTCAGCAACCATTGGATTTCCGCAAGGGCACACCCCGTCTCTGCCGCGAACAGGTCAATGAATGCACTTTCGTTTTTGTCAAATTCCACATGATAGGGCAACCCCCAATAATATTCATTGCAAATTTCCCAAATCACACTCTGGAGGTTGTTTATATACTCCGAATTTTCAGGATACAACAACGCAAGGATTGCATTTACATTCATTATTTCTCTGCGCAAAAAGTACGGGTTTTCATAAGATTTTCTATCCCCGTCCTCATATACCCTCTTATAATCATTGAAGGTTAATGCCGGAATCTCAAGATGTTTCAGTTCCTTGTATTTATGGTGCAATTTTTCTATCAAACTTCTATAATCTTCATCATCCCTGATTTTTGAAAAATGAATCTTTATCTTGTCTAAATCAAGAAGCATCGTATTATTCTCCTCTCACATTGCAATGATCCATTTCATTTTTAATTTTGATTTTTACAATGGTATACATTCCCGGCTTTGATTCAAAGGATAGACCATAATCCTCACCATAATACATCTGGAGCCGCTTATTTACATTGTATAACCCATAGCCTCCCGTAGCCTGTTTGCTTTTGGGAATCTGGCCATCTCCGCAAAGTTCCATTCCGCAACCATTATCTTCTACCTCAAAGATAATACTATCGCCTTGCGTATAGGCACGGATGATGATTTTTCCTATGTAGTCAATGCCCTTAAATCCATGAATAATACAATTTTCTACTACCGGTTGCAGAATCACTTTCACGGTTTTTTTATCAACAATTCCCTCTTCAAGCTGGAATTCCACATCAAACAAATCGTGAAAACGGTTTTTCTCTATCCGAATATAGCTTTCTACATGTCGAAGTTCATCCCCGATAGATATAATATTATCACCCTTATGCAATCCAACCCGCAAGAATGTAGCTAAGTTAATAACCATATCATCAATTTCTGACTGTTTATTGATTTTTGCTTTCCAGCTGATGGCATCTAAAGCATTATAAATAAAGTGCGGATTGATCTGTGATTGCAAGAAGTTAACCTCGGTGATTCGCTGTTTTTCTTTTTCCACTTCTATCTTGGAAATAAGATTGGTAATTTGTGTTGTCATTTTTCTAAAGCTTTTTTCAAGCTGAATAATTTCATTATCACCATGAATCTCGGGATGGGCCGTATAGTCATTGGCAAACCTCGCAATATTTTTATTCAACATATCGATATGATGAATGAGATTTTTTGAAAATGCCAATGCAAGCATTATGCTGACCAAAAGAATCGCCCCAAAAATAATAAAAATAATGGTAGTAATCCTGTTTATGGTGCTATACAAAAATTGATTGGAGATAATACCCGTAATTTTAATTTTATTGATTACCGACTTTTCTTCAAGCTCATTTTCATATGCTGCATATCCTTGATAATCATAGCTGTTTGACAGTTCATCGCTAAATATCTCCGTTGGCATATATAAACCCGAATTGATATGCTTTTTTTCCGGATGGGAAATGATTACATCATCTACGGAAATAAAGAAAATATTCTTTGACATGGTAAACTCCGAAAAAGAAGACCCAAGCGTTGCCTCGTCCACATAAAATATAATATTTCCTATATGACTTCCTGTTGAATAATTGTAAATTTTCTTGCCGATGGGAAGATAATAATTCCCATCAATCTGTTTGCAATCATTTTTAATAAACAACTGCATATTGGACAAGTGATTGATAAATTCCGCATCCTCTGCAACGGTGGCAATCGCCGTGTTTCCAAATCGAAAAACAATATCATCCGATGTGATAAAATCTATGGCACCGATATAGTTATCCCCCGTGATAATATTATTAAAGATTTGATTCAGCAACTCCGTCTTCATTTCGTAGGTGAAGTCATCATTGTTGATAATCCTCCTGATTTCAGAGCTGCTTAACAGATTCAGGGATACATTATTCAGATGATTTCTTACAGAAACAATACTTTGCTCAATTTCTGCAAATACAGAATTCATATAACCATCTACATATTTGTTCTTAAATGTATGAAGTGCGTAATTATATGTCACAACCGTGGCTGCCGCGGAAAAAACAAGAATAAAAAATATAATGATAATCGTAACAAATCGTCTTATGGATATACGGGAAAACAAATCAATCATCAATCTTCCCTCCTTGATCCAACTCATCCGAAAATTTTTGCATCCTTAACCGCAGTTTTTCCAATCTGGCAGTTACAAATCCCAGATATTTGTTAAGGAGCAAATATAACAACACACACGCAAAAGCAAATAGCACAAACAGAATCGTTGCCAGTTTCAGCAAGATACTATCAATATGCTTTTCCGATGTTGTTATCATCACCTTTAAGTTTTTGTCATAGGGGGCTTTGTAGAAGATGTTTCCCCCATCCGTAATTGCCTGATTATCCTCTGCGTACAGTCGCTTTTCAAATCTGTTATCGCCGTGGTCCCCAAATATTGAATAAGTTTCTTCCTCATTAAAAATAATTGCCGCTACATCCTGTAAAAAATGATTGGAATAATCTTCAAATATAGGATAGAACAAATCCGCCTGCACCCGGAAACCCAGAAGGCCTATAACGCCGGAATTGCTGCATATTTTACAAATATACAGCAATTCATTATTATAGATAATCCATTGCCCCTCCCCAAAACTCTTAAACGCTTCATTTTCGGTATTTAATAAATCCATAAACTTGGTTTTATCGCTGGAATCATAAAAGTAAGATTGCCAATCACTGACAACAAATGCACTCCCTATATCCTCGTTCACCGTTTTTAATTCCGCAATCGTTTTTAGCACATAGGAACTGTATGTATAAACTGCCGACTTAAGATTGCTGTCCTTACTGAAGGTAATTGCCGTATCCTCTATGGATTTTAATTTCAGCGAAATATACTCGGTACTTTTTTCGCAAACATGAATGACCTTCTGGCTATAATCGTTCCTCATAATATAGGAATAGGAACAAAAAATAAGGGTAAAATTGATCAACAAGACAATTGCAATCAAAGAAAATATTTTCAGCTTCAACCTACGGTTCAGTTCAGTAAACATAAATTTTTCTCCTAATTTTCAGGCTCATCCACATATTTTGACGGCGATACACCTGTTATCTTCTTAAATACTTTGCAGAAGTATTTAGAATCCGAATAGCCTACTGCATTTCCTACCTCATTGACGAGGTACTTTCCGCTTCTTAATAAATCCTTTGCAACATTCATACGATATTGTGTTAAAAATTCCTTGATAGTGATACCGGTTTCATTCTTAAACATACGCATCAAATGTACTCTGCTCAAATGCAATTCGTCTGCAATGTCGTCGATATACAACGCATTCGAATAATTTAACATAATGTAGATTTGAACGTCCCGCACAACCTGTGAGGTGTTTTCTGTAAATTTCAATTCCGGATGCTTTAATATGGACTCAACCAGCACCTCCATATACTCCCTCATATCCGAAATCAAATCAAATTTGTATATATCCGTAATAGGATTGGGCGGTTCGCCATATATGATTTTTGCCTGTTGTTCGGTAGGTGCTACCGTATAAATAATTTTTACCGCCAACTCTGCCAAATCATTTCTTAGCACATCAATATTGATATGATCCAGTTTCTCAATCTGGTCAAAGATTTCGAAAATGTGTTTTTTCACAACAGCCCCATCATATTCACGAACGGCTTTCAGTATTTCTGCAATTTTTTCAGAGCTAATCAAGAAAACATCACTCAGGTACTCTTTGGAAAGTCTGTTCCCCATATTTTCGCAGTAATATATCATATTGCCATATCCCTGCACTGCCCGTTGGGAAATTGCATAATAGGTTTGGAAAAGTGCATCCTGTACATCAATAAAGCTATTAAAAATGCAACTTACCCCCATGGTCATAAAGATATGATGGGCTTGTAAAAACTGCAAATATACGTCATAGATACATTTGCACATAGTAACCTTGAGTCTTTCATTAGAGCAAAAACAAAGAATGGTAAAAACCTTAGGTTCCGTCTGGCAAATCCACAAGGTAAACTGAGATACCTTTTCCCGGAGCAGAGAACTAAACTCATCATACAAAAATTGTTCATTGGTGGCATTTTTGTCATCAATATGCAGGCTTAAAAGAAAATAAGACTTGTCCGGAACATCAATTCCTGTCTTTTTATAAAGATATGCAATATTTTCTTCGGTGGGTGTACTAAGTTTGAGAAGCTTGTATAAAAACTGTTCCGGAACCGTATGCCTTTTCTCCATGATTTCCTTACCGAGCTTTTCCATCGTAGAAATTAACTCATTGCTGTCAAGCGGTTTTAACAAATATGCGTAGGCATTGTTCTCAAAGGCACATTTGGCATAGTCAAACTTTGCATATCCCGATAATATTACAAACTCAACCGACGGATTGACCTCTTTCACCATGCGCATCAAATCGATACCGTCCTGATCACGCATACAAATGTCCGTGATAATCACATCCGGCGAATATTCATAAAAACCTTCCATAGCCTCTGCAACAGATGTTGCAGAGGCTACAATTGTATAACCCATTGATTTCCAGTCAAACACTGTTTTCAATCCATCGATAACATTGATTTCATCATCAACAATCATCAGTCTTAACATGAAAACCTCATCCCTTTACATTTATTCCACAAGACAGGTCCAACCGTTCCAACTTGCGTTCTTGTCCGTTTGCACATCATAATCTCTCAAATACAAGTTTACAAAAATATTCAAATATTTTTGGAATGGCCGTTCAGATACAAGCTCTGCCGGAATACGTGCTTCATAAACCGTCATTCCGTTTTCCCGCTTAATATCAACCTTGGCGCCATCTTCTTCCTGATAAATCACACCTACCGCAAGCTGCCCAACAATCTCCGTCCAGTTACAAAACAGCACCGGTTCCATATCCATAAACTCACTCAACGCCATATCCATTCTTGTTTCGTGACGTTGTGTTCTTGTTGGCTGTGTATAAACTGAGAAAACATCATCCAGATAAAATCTGGTAGGCGCCTCCTTGGCATAATGATAATCATCCTTTACCACAGCGGCAACATACAAATACTGATCATCCCACTGTGCATACATGTCACCGGAAAAGTCCGCATTGCCGCCATAATCCTCAACCGAACCCTGTGTTGCTTCTTCAATAACACCGAAGATTGCAGAACCGGTCGAGCCATAGCTGATATCATCCTTGCCAAAGGAATAGACCTTATACTGCTGCCATTCTTCCTTATCTACATTTCCGTCAATGGTTATTTCGGATTTTCTCTTTTTGATATAGCGGATATTAAGCTTAACCGGTTCCCTGTAACGGAATGAGCGGGGATGGTCACCAAGAGCAAACTCAATCACTTCACCTGTGGTAAGCGTAAAGGTTCCCGTATAGGAAGTATAGGTGCCGGTATCCTTTGCTGGAATATTGAACGTAAGCACCTTTGATTCGCCCGGTTTCAGGTCCTTAACAGAAACCGGTTCAAACTTATCAGCAAATACTGCTGGAGTTAAAAAGTCAATCTTTCCGGAAATACTCTCTTGCGCCTGATTGTTGGTTACTGTGGCAATCATCTTCCAATACTTGGTGGTGTTATCATTAAACGGCTTTACCTCAAGGGAAATATCTGCCGCCTTTTTTACATAGTCCACACCCAATTGCAAATATGATTCCACCGCGTCACCGTCTTTGATGGTTACATTAATGTTATCCCGATAAATCTTAGTACCATATTCGTTGCAGATCATATCTAAGTCAAATACCTCAGGGATTTCCTCTGCCGTTACCTCTATGATTGCATCATTTCCGCTGGTGCCTACCTGCACAGATAAGCTGCTGCTGTGATCCAGAGAAATTTCCTTATCCGCACATCCGTAAAGGGTATAACAAGCAGAACTGCCTACGGTAAGTTCCTGATTGACAGCATCTACCGCAATCCCTCCATCATGGATTGCAAAATCGGAACCCGTATAGGTAAAGTATATGGGGGCATCCGACAAGGTAAATGTAAAAATACCATCCTGCCCCTTTACCTCCACACCATTTCCGTATACATCCGTGAGGATTCCTCTGTCTGCGCCCAATTTAAGCGCCACCTGTTTGCTGTCATAATCACTATACATAATAAGCAAATTGCTGCCGTCGGCATTCTTATATCGTATGATATACCGATTGTCTTCCACAATGGAATCTAAATATTCTGCCGATTCTGTCTGCTGAAAATAGTTGCACGCCATTAAAAATTCAGGCTGCGCGCCGTAAGCGTTATCTGCATTCCAACCATTGATGATTCCATACCAATGCTCATTGTTGTTCGGGTCGGTTGCCTCACTTTGCAGGGAGAAGTGGAAAAACTTATCGACGCACTTGGTTCTTTCAATGGTCGCATAATGGCGGATAAGATTATATCCATGTTGCAACTGAGTATTATACTCCTTGGAGCAAGTCGCATTACCCTCAGTAACCCAAACCTCCAGATGTCCGTACTTTCTCCGGTTAAGCATTTCTTTCACTCGCATAACCCATTCCGACCAACGGGCACCCTCGGGCGATGCCTGTCCCTGATACGGGTGGATGGCAACAACATCCATATGTTCTCCGCCGCCTGCGTCAATAACAGCTTCAATCCACTCCACATTTGCTCTTGTTACCGTACATCCCAAAACAAGTGCATCAGGGTTTCCTCTTTTTACACCGCGATAAAAATATTCCAGCCCCCTGGCATAATCTGCACAGGACATCTCGTCGGTACGCTTAAAGTCCGGTTCGTTCAAGTACTGCCAATAGGCAATGGAATCCTTGTATCTGGCAGCAAAATGCGCCATTGCATCTTCCAATTCCTTGAGTCCTGCCTCATCCTTGGGCGGAATGGTTCCGCCGCCCACTTGAACCATAAATTTAACGCCGCTTTCCTTGGAAAACTGTTCGAGCTTTGCATAAATCCCCTCAGTTCCCAATACAAACTCTCCGCTTTCATTTCTGGTATACCCAAAGCCTGCGTCTCTCTGTATACCCGTTCCCACAATATCAATAATGGGTGTCAACTTTTCAGGCTGCGATTTGGTTCCGTGTCCCATCAAGGCACCAAAGCCATACTTGTTATTTTTCACCCCCGGAGTCGGTGAATTCACCCACGAAAACTGAATGGTTTCCTTTTCTGATACGGCACCGTTGGAGAGATTGGTATAGCGTGCTTTTAATGTATAAATATCAAAGTTGTCTACCGCAATTTCCAGTGTC
The DNA here is from genome assembly GCA_017397725.1 of Clostridia bacterium. Lineage (GTDB taxonomy): Bacteria > Bacillota > Clostridia > Monoglobales > Monoglobaceae > Ructibacterium. The sequence continues at coordinate 97,039 of JAFQIA010000013.1, read as the reverse complement.
TCCTCCAAGGTTTCTCCCGCTTTCAGGGTGATATCTCTTCCGGTGGTCAAACAATGTTCGCCCTTGCGGGTATATACATCATAGGTCGCATTGAATGTGATTTCAGTATCCAGTTGATTGCTATACGAAATAGCAAATGTAGGTATTTCTTCCTTTCTGAAAATATTACCGCTGTTCTGCGAAGCAATTCCAACCTTTACCGGAAACATCATATAATCAGGAACAGCAACCCCTTGCTCATATAAAGCTTCTGCATATTCAGGGTCTATTTTCTCGAATTTTACATTATCCAGAGAAATATACTGTGCAAAGTCTGTAGTTTCATATCGGAACCATACCCATCTTATATCCTTGAAAGAGGCGTTGATGGCATCCTTTCCCAGAAGCTTGTCATCCATATAGTAGTAAACACTTGCGTTGTCAAAATCGAACCATATGTCAACATTATACCAAACATCTTCGTCATATTCCACGCCGCCTGCATTGATACCCCAACCTTTGGTTCCGTTGAAATAGGATGCGGTAGTTTCGTTCATAAGAAAGGTTTCAAACATATTTCCGCTGTTTGCATTGTTCATAGCGGTACAATCTGAATTACCAAATCGCAGATAGAAGATTCCTTTCTTCCCATGACGGAGAACATCAAAGCTCAAACGATAGATGCCCTTGCCCGGAATATACTCTTCCGGATTAAACAATCCGTGACAAACACCGGAGGTTCGCATAGTAAAGCAGGTACTGCCATCAGAAGCGTTTTCTCCGGGATAGGTGGTATACGAAGAACCTTGCACCTTGTCCCAACCCGTCTTACTGTATATACTTCGGTCATAGTTTTCAAAATCCAGATTATAAATGACATTATTACTTTCATAAGTCTTGGCATAACCTGTAAAAACCGTACTCACAGCTATTGAAACAATAAGTACAAATGTCAATATCTTTTTCATGAAATCACCGCCTTATTTGTATATCACAATCTCCTTAACCGTTCCATAACTCATTTTTATAAATACCTTGGCGTACTCTGTCGCAGAAACATCAGAACCTACGATATCCTCTTGCCGACCCAGAGAGCAGATAAATTTTCCGTTTTCTTCATCACACAAGGTGATGGGAACATTCCCGCACGGGGCAACCAAATCAGCCACTCCGTCATACTCATATTCGTTGGTAACTTGGTTCTTCATTCCTCTGTCTATCTTTAATACGCCGTCTCTGGTAGATAAAACCTCACCGTGCGCCACATAGTTTGAATTATTGAATGATAAGTTGTTGTATTCATTGTTGTTCCATGTTCCCAATAATTTCTTTTGGTTGTAATCATAAAGCGATGTGCAATCGCCAATATCTCCCCGCGGATCTAATTTCAGATACAAAATATCTCCTTTTTCGATTCCTTTCTTCGCCAGAGATACGCCCTCGCGCACCTTGTAGGTATACTGAATGCCGTTGGTATATCCTTCCACGCATTCCACGCTGAAACCTTCTTCATTCAATACCTCATAAATTTCTTCTACAATAAACATAGATTTTATTTCTTTATTGTCCTGTTCCGCTCTCCGTTCACATACCAAAATATCCTCATATCCGGAATCTTTGTCCATTTTATATGCGGTAAAGGTATATTTTTTCGCAGATTCCTCACCCTCTTCAAACCAATCTATGGGAAGGATAAAATAATCCTCATCCGTAGCAGAAGCGAGATTCTCAGGAATACCGAAACAAACGGTGTCGGCATTAATCACTGTCAACGCACCAAAACTTTTGGAAGTATAGGAAAACCGTTCTTTGTTTCCGGTTGTCGTCTGCTGCAAAGAACCGCCTGTAGCAACAGTATCAATCGCGATGATTTTCCCTTCGCTGTTTTGTTTGTATGCGATTGCCTGTCCCGAAATATTGGGTTCTCCCAAACGCAAAGCTGCATAAATCTTCGCATTGGTGTCTTTGACTGCACCATCAATTTCAACCTTATTATTACATTCCAAAACCGTATGGGTATTCGCTTCCGTTAAAAGTTTTAACTGCACGGTAGCACCAAAGGTACCCTCCTCGCGGTATCCCATAATAAATCCAAATTTGATATTATCCTTACGATTTTTGTCTATGTACGCAATTTTCCCATACAAATCATAATAAAATACGCCTGTCATACCCACCGCAATTTGAGCACTGTTGGCAGCAAAATAATCCACATCAAAGGATGCAGCCTGCTTATTTCCCGCAGCGTCTGTCAAGGTTGCCTGTGGTCCGTTCGCACCTGATGCAGTATACCCGCTGATGGTTTGTTCTTTTCCCACGGGACAGATATGAATTTCCAGATAATTGGCAGATTCATATATGGTAAGCAGGGTATTTGCCTTGATATCTCCTGCGGATGCCGGCTTTCCTTTTTCATCAAAAATTCTCAGTACATCTTTTTTTGACAATCCATATTCCAACGGCATATCCGTATGCTGCTTGTCATAAATAGTCTCTCTTTCAACATCAACATAGCTTACCAGTATATTTCTGTACTCCCAGATCAATGCACAATCAAAGACATTGTTATCATCGGTATCCAAAATCTCAATTCTTCCCTTGTTGATATTAAATACATTGCTGATATTATTGTTGGATGCCATGCCATTTTTCAACACATTGATCCCCTTGGTAACAGAAACGCTGCGCTGTCTATCGCCTTCCCAATACTTAATCTCATAACCAATGGGGTCAAAGTTAATAAAATTTTCTTTTGCTATGGCAATCTTTTTTGTTTTGCCTCTATCTTCAAGAAGAACAATATCTCCGCCATTTCCGCTTCGGTCCGTTCTCTTACAATAAGCTCTTACTTGGTAGCCGATATAGTCATAAAGATTGCTAATGCTGTAATCATAAAACTCATTACCCAGCATCATTTTTCCTACAGGAATCTCAACCCCCGCAAAGCTTATCCCCGGAACACCTGTTACCTGCGCGTCAATGACATAAATGTTGTGGTAAACCTCAAGAATGTTCGCCGTGTTCTCATTGGTGTAGGAAACCGAGTCTTCCGTATATTCAAACCCCTCAAGCATTGGGGTAACCAGCATATTGGCAAGAAGAATTGCCGTATCCGCAACGTTCAGCGTCTCTGCGTTGGAGATTCCTTCCAAAATATCAATACGCTCTGCTACCCACCGGTATCCGGCAGGAAATCCGCCCTTGTTTTCTGCATATTCACCGTAGCCTACGGCTTCAATCACCATCTTGTATGCCTCGTCCTTAGTGACGATCTCATCAGGCAAAAAGGTATGAGAATCATTCATGGTTAAAATACCGCGCTCATACAAGAAATTGATGCTGTTCAACGCCCAATGGTCCATAGGGACATCAATGTAATATCTGTTGGCATTCTTTTGTGCCGAGTCAATTCCAAAAGCATTTGCCAAATATACCGCAAACTCTGCACGGGACAACGTCTGCATATACTGCACTTGATCATCCGGCAGTTCCATAATTTCTGTAACCGCAAGCAAATTCTTTGCCTTTTCTAACCTTGCAGCATCATAACTTTCACCGGAAGCGTATACAGAAAGTGCTGACATATTCAATAATATTGCAAAGCTTAAGATTAATCCCGTCAATTTCTTTTTCATTCTATTACCTCCATCCTATGAAAGTTATAATGTGATAAGCATATAGATCACTTTTGCCGCAGCGGCTCTTTCAGAATATGCAAGAGGTTCATAACGATTCTCGCCGATTCCGTTGATCACGCCTTTGTTCTTTAATGCATAAACCGATGCTTTTGCATAATCTGCAATACCCGCATCATCTGCAAAGGTATCCTTCACCGTCCCGTCAAAGACAGTCTGGGTTGTAAGCAATGCCTGATATGCCATATGTGCCATATCCTGTCTGGATATTTTTTCACCAATGCCAAAGGTGCCGTCGTCTTTTCCTTTTACAATCCCTGCAGCAACTGCAGTCTGTAAATATTCATAGTACCACCCCTGCTTATCCGCATCAGAGAAACGCAGTTCTTCGGTGCTTGCAGGAATTTTTAACGCGGTAACCAGCATCTTGACAAATTCTTCTCTTGTTACAAAATCTGCCGGATGGAACTTATCCTTTCCCTTGCCGTTGACAATGCCGCGTTCTGCAAGTTCTACAATCGCAGTTTCTGCCCAGTCATAGCCGTTCAGGTCCTCAAAAATCTTTGCTGGCAAGGGTTCTTCTACAGGCTTGGGGGCAGGCATTTCAACCGGCGTGGTGATTGCACCGCCACCGCCTCCACCACCGCCGCCGAGCGGTGCTCCGCCGGCTACAGGGGTTAAGGCTTCAATAAATTTCGCAATGGTTGGGTAATCATTGCCTGCGACTCTTTGACAATTTGCGTCTGTGATTTTGTCAGTGGGAATTCCCAACTGGGTTGCAAATGCCGAAGCCACCGAAACAATGTTGGCAAATCCGTTTGGATTTTCAACAACTGCAAGCATAAATGCTTCCATCAATGCATTCTCATACTGCGAAACCTCACTGAAGTTTCTTCCGCTCATTCTTCCTGTAAAATCTGTTTTCAACGCCTCGGTTACAAAGGCTTGATTGTACCACTGCGCAATACTGCTACCGGAAAGCCCGTTTACTTCCGGACATAAATACATATTGGAAATGGCATTTTCATTTAACTGTTGAATAAAATACGCATAATCAAAAAAACCAAGCACGGCAGTTCTGTCTGTGTTGCTGAATTGATTGCCCTCTGCGGTGTAATTATAGATGATTTTTGCAAAATTGCCAATGTTAATTCCTGCCACTTCTTCCTGTGAAAGTCCAAACACCTCTTTATTGGCAACAATCAAACCGCCGGTAATCGTATCCGATGTGGATGCATTGATATCGTCAACAATATCCTTGAATTCCGCCATATTGACAAAGGGGAACACCTTTTTAATGGTGCTGCCGCTTCCTTCCGTCTTGATGAACGCAGTATAATCATAGGTCTTGTTTTCTATGTCAAACGAGAACGTATATTCCCCTTCTGCATTTGCACGGGTTTGGTCGTGACACACCAAAACCTCCAAATATCTTGCAGGGGTAAGCGTTTCTAAAGTTTCCGCGGTATTTTCTCCAAGGTATACCTGAAGTGTTACCCTTCCATTGGGTGTTGCATCTGTACCGGACACTGTTACATTGCGATTGTTTACCTCAACTGTAACCGCTTCCTGTGCAAATACACTGCCCATATTAAGAATGATTGCTGCAATTACAGCTAATCCTATGAATTTTTTCATCGTTTATCCTCCTGTCCTACCGTGATTGCTTCCATCAAAGGCTCTATCGTGGTAAAATCCTTAAACACAAAAACCTTTACCTTGTCAAAGCTTCCGTCATTGTCAAGTACAAGCGCTACTTCCCCGTCTGCATCAAAAACAGGTAACTCTGCGGATACAAAGGTATTACCAAGATATTTTCCTACGATAACCTGTCCTTTGTTTGCTACATTTGCCTGCACACGAACGGTAATCTGTCCATAATCCTCTGACAAAGAATCTATCTGGGTATCCTCATAATATACACCGGCAACATAGGGCTGATATTCAATATATACAGGTTCGCTCCCTGCGGTCAGCGTACACTTGCCATTGTTGGCTTGATGGGTTGTCTGATTGCCGTACATATCATATACTACATAATTCAAAGCATCGCCAAGGTCAATGGTTACTTCTTTATTGCCTTTGACAGACCATACCGCAATCCTCTTTTTGTCCCCCGCTTGATATGTCGCCTGATATACGGTGTTTGTCAATGACTCGTCGACCTTGTGGGAAACAAATTCAAATCCGCCAAGCATCCGATTGTAGTTGGCAAGTGCAAGGTATGTAGGCTTTGCCCCGTAAGGCTTTTCCATATCATGCCAGCAATAAACCAATCCGTAATTATGATCCACATTATCTGCGGTAATTCCGTTATCCTGAAGGTTATAGAACAACATCTTGTCAAAACATTGATAAATATCATTCAGGAGCATCACTCTCACCGAATAGGCTGCCTGACTCATTTCATCTGTTTCTGCATTGGACCAACCAATTTCACTTGCCCAACATTCGATGTCGCTCAGTCCGTAATCCGCGAGTATATCATAAAGCGTAAGGGAATAGTCATGCCAGTTCTGGAAATAGCTTGTGCCGTCACCATGATTTCTTTGCATATTCTCAGGTGCTTCGCCACGATGATACGGATGCACGCTGATAATATCAAAATACGGTTTTCCTGTTTTGCTGTCGTATAACGCCTCTTGCTTCAACATATCCGCAAAAAAGTCCTCGCGAATAATTGCTGATGCAAAAGCAATTACCTTCACATTTTCGTTTCCGCTCTTGACACCCTTATATACTGCTTGTAATACTTTTGCATATTCCTCACAGGTGTAAAGAGGCTGATCTGCCATAATTTCAAGGTCACATTCATTTCTGACCTCTACATATTTCACTTTGTCGCCATAGGTTTCAGCCAACCACTTATAATATGCCTCCACCTCTCTCAGTCCCTCGGGACTTGTTACAATATACTGATTGTCTGTCCTGTATACACCATTGTCATCGACCTTTGCAAGGATATCCATTCCATAGGTATCGCTGAGGTCCATGTATTTTCCAAATTCTGAATCTGTGGTGAAAACGGTTCTCTCTCCATTGTTTACAGACTGTGTTTCCCAACCGCTTCTGGTCATTCCAAAGCCTGCATTTTTAATCAATGTCATATTTATATCAGAGTCCCCCCAAGTCGGCCAGTTAAAATGAACATTCACACCTGCTTTCGGGTTTATCTCCGTATTGATTACACATCTTGAAAATGCACATATCTCTGTGGTTTCTCCCACGGTTGCCGTTAAGGAATAAATCCCATATTCTTCTATGAGAGGAGTAAAATCATAATACTCCGTTGTATACCCGTCCAGAGATATGGTATCCGTTGCTTGCCATACTACTTGATTTGCCTCGTCGAATACCTGAATCTGGATATCCTTATTGACAGGCAAACTTCTGTTGTTGGTAATTCTCGCCGTAAAGTTCGTTTTTTCATCGCCGAAAAAGATGTTTCCGCCCTCACTACCAATCGGGGTTACATATACATAAACATCCTGTTGCAAATACTCAGGAACCGAAACCCCGTTGAGGTGCATCGCCTCTATTTTTATTCCATCTGCCTGCTGTATCGTTATATCATCCAGATAGAGTGGATTCTCACTGCCCTCATATGCCCAGCATATTCCCTTATAATTATGTTCGGGCAGCTTGGTGGTAAATATTTTTGTACTATCCAAATAATATGTGATGATGTCCCGATCAAGGTCAATCCAGCATTCTACCTTGTGCCACTGGGATGGATTGTAAGTGGCAACCTTAGCAAGGCTGTCCCAACCCCGTGTGCCGTAATAACATCCTACACTTCCGTCTGCCAGAATATAGATACTCTCGTCCATATTCTGTTCATTTGCCCTGTTGTAGGCAGTGAAGTCCTCTGTTAAGAGTCGTACCCCGAGCATACCTCCCAGAACATCTGTCCGGAACCGATAGGACATATACAACACCCCATCGGATATGACTCCCTTGTCAAAGTATCTCGCAAGCACTCCTTCTTTTCCTCCGGTACTTATACAAAGTGCTTCTTCCTCTTCCGCCTTAATGAAGTATTCATTTTTGCCGCCGATTTTTGTCCAGCCTACAGGAATCCCGCCGCTATATGCAACAAAATTTTCCGAGAACTCTTCCTCTTCCCGCAAAATATATTTTCTTGTTTGTTCCTCTCCGCTGACATTAACGTAAGCAGAATAATAGCTGTATTCAAAATCAAGTGTTACAGGAAATCTAAATACGCCATCCTCGTCGGTAAGTGTCTGAAAGAAATATATGATATCTGTAATCTCAGGCTTTTTGGTGTTTTTTTCGTAGAAATCCTCGGGGTATACAGTCAAAGTGACATTCACTCCTGCTCTTGGCTCCGAAATGACATCCGCAATTTCAATGGTTCGCATTGCTGTACTGTCCGCCAACACGGGAAGAAGAATGAAAACTGAAACTATAACTATCAATAATACACTTGCTTTTTTCATTGCCCTGTATCCTCTCGTTAATGTTTTATTATCATAGGAACACCCATGCCCCTCTGTTACGAGGGGCATCAAGTGCTTCATATATAGGAAGGTCTTTATTCAATGGGGATTTTTGTCACAAGCGGTTCACGGGTTGTGAGATCTGACCATACATAAGCATACAAATTTACCGCTTGGGGAGAAATAATTTCAATTTCTGCCGTACCCGAAGTCTCATCCAATGCGGTTAGATTCCAATCGCTCAGAATACCCGCACTCTCAAGAACGGTATCCTCATTGGTGTACGCACCAACCAAAAGGCTTGCAGGTTTGCCTGCAGTACCGTTGTTCTTTACTACAACATTGACCTTTACCGCTGTTCCGCTTGGAATTTGTGCCAAATCAGAAATGGGATTTCCTTCCGCATCTGTCAAGGAATACTCCACAATCTCAAACAAATCCACGGGGGTAACAACCAAAGCCTTTGCCGCATTTCCTACGATATTTACAGCATCACCAAAGTCTATTGTATATGTTTTCTCTTTTGAGAATGGTGTTGCAGATTCAATTTTGATAAATGTACCTGTGTTTCCTGTGATTGTAACATTGCATTCAACTGTGTTTCCTTCATTGTCTTTAACAGTTACATCCTCTGCAGACAATGTATCGAGCTTTGCACTCTCACGCATTCTCAGGTTGAGCACCGTTGCCCCGTCAACGACAGGATTAATATCTGCGCAGTAAGATCCTTTCGCCATATAGGAAATACTTACATTATCAAGATAGGTAACATCCTTACTGAGCTGGAAGTGAATACGATTCACCGCACCTGCGTCCGCAGCCTTTGCAGGCTTGTGCTGAAGCAACACACCGTCTACATAAACATCAATCGCACCATCGCTCAAATTGTGCAGCACATCAATGGTATATTTGGTGCCGCTTGTGCAAGGATACGATGCACCGCCAAAGCCCCATACATTGTAAGCTTGTGTGGCCATAGTGTTGATTTTTCCGGCATCGATGGACAACAAGTTCATAAATGTATTATCATCTGTTTTTCTTGCCTGAAGACGGAAGGGCACCCCTGTCTCGGTGGGATCCACCTTTACATCAAACCGGATATTCAGAACACCGCTGGAGATCGGATGATTCAAAGTCATCTGCATTCTCTGATTATCGTTGTTCATCTGCGGTACAATATAATTGTTGCCATCAGCCTCTTCCTCAACTGCAGTATAACCGGCATCTCCATAGAAGGTGGTCAAAAGACCGGGGCTATACGCGCCGTTCATTTTTCCATCGCTGGTGTTTTCCATATCGTTAAAATACAGAAGTCCGTTATATACCTGGAAATTGATATTTCCGGAATACTTAACAGGGGAATCCTCATCGTTTCTGATTCGTTCAATACCGTTTACGTTCAAGGTATACTGTCCGCTTGACAGTTTTTCTGCAGGATAAACCCGCAATGTTCTGCCACGGTATTTTTCAACCTTATCAACAGCAATGGTATTATTCTCAGCATCCTTTAATACAACATTTTCAGGAAGCACGCTAGAAGATAAAATACCCTCGGTAAACTTTACATCCACATAATCCGCATCATCAGTAACAGTACCGCTTACACTTGCCGCAAACGAGGTATCGGTCATGGTAGAAATTCTCAAATTGTCCAGATAAGAAATGGTAGCGGTCAACTGGAAGTTAATCACCTTAAAGCTGTTTACGGTAAGGGTCTTTTCGCCCGCCAATGCGCCATTGATATAGGTATCAATATCTACAGTTTTACCGCTGTTGCTGATTTCATAAACCTGATCAATATGGGTGATGGTTGTGGTCGTTGCACTATGGGTCAATGCAAGCTTTTTGGTGGTATCCGCATCATAGGAATCAACGCCCGCGCCATTCAGTCTCAGCGCAATATTGGCAGAGACAGCACCGGTTGCAGTTTCTCCTACGCAGACAAATGCATGTTGTCCCGAATTTGTTACGTGATTCATTCTTGCTACATCAAAGCTCAGATATACCTTGCCCGAGGTAACCGGATTTGGAAGTGTTACATAAAACCATCTTGTACCTGTGATATTTTCAACCATTCTAAGACCTGTGTCGCCATCTATTGCAAAATCATCAACAGTGGTTTCTGCATAGGTATTTGAATTAAAAGTTACAGTTGCACCTGATTTTGCCGCATCCTGCACTTCTTTATGTGCGCCTGTATAATTTTCAAAGTCATAATCCATATAAACAGTTGCTGTCTCTGTTGCAAATGAAGGAACACTAACGATGGAAAGAAGCATTACAACAGAGATTATCATACTAATTATTTTCTTCATAGCTATCTTCTCCTTAATTTATAATTATTTCATCACATACAGCATTCATATCTGAGAATGTATCCCAGAGGAAGCCTTTAATTGCCGTGATGTCACTCAAGGCATCAATCGTAATCGAAAGGGTGGGGGCGGACGCTGTATCATCTGCCGCCATACTCACCTTTTGGAAATTAAAACCCTTCATCAGCCTTTCATTCCATAAGCTGTAAGAAAGAATTAAATCCCTCTTTTCTCTGAGCGTCTTTACTAATTCAACCTTAACAACAAGGGTTCCGGTTGCATCGCTTATATCCTCAATCGACACTCCGTTATTTAAGATTTCAAGAGCTTTCACCTCAAAGGTTCCTGTATCGGTAGAAAATTCAAATACATACCCACTCGAAGTATCCGACCCATCGTGGACCGCATCCGAAACGTTGAGCACATAATCTGTTTCGCCGTACAAATATCCGTTCAGGCTTAATATGACAGAATTTTCACTGCCTTCATCTACTCGGTAGTCAAGCACATCCCCCGCCGCTGTTTCCAGGGAGAAATCCGTCTTGTTCAAGCACGCATCATCAATCGCATTACTGAACCAAATCTGCAACTTGTTGATCTTTGCAGGAAGTTTCTCCTCTGCAAGGGTATATTCCTTATTCTGATAGTCAATCAAACGCAGCTTGGTTGCATAAAAACCGGTTCCACTGGTATGGAACAGGATCGGGCCTTTCAAGGTCTTTGCGGCGATATCCTTAAATCCATCAGGCAATAACAATTGATATTCTGTTCCATCGGTTAGCGGAACTGCAGAAAAAACTTCAATATCATCTGTTTCTCCGCGATTCACATTCACACCTGTCAATGCAACTTCTTCCCCTGTCATCAGATTGACCAGCTTGTAGCTGTCTACTGACCGGTCCGTTGCAGCATTGATAGAATTGTTGAATGTAACCTTGATTTTATTTTCGTCTCTGTCTATTTCAGAAACCGATGCCGTAAAATCACCGTAGGATAATTTGGAAATCTTAAAATCATCCATCCAGTCAATCAATCCGCCAAGTCTGAAACGCATTGCCTTTACATCAATCAGATTCACATTGGTATTGTTGGCATTATAGGTCTGGGGCAGGTCTGTGGTGCTTTTGAGTTCGCCGTCAATATAAACATAAAGCTTTCGGTTGCCGATATCTACGATAAGATTGATGTCATAGACCTTATTATCTTCCCATTCCACAAGGCCCTTTTTGGTACCGCTTGCCATTTCGTACAAGCCACCCGACCCGATATAGAATATATTGAAGCCGTCTCCGCCTGTCTTTGTGGTGGGATAGATGTCAATCAAGCTGTCATTGACCGCATCCAGTCCTTGACCTTTAATCTTAAACCCGATGTGAACCATCTCGGACGTTTCCTGCGCAAACTGATATTTTGCATATACATACACACTGCTATACACACCGCCGGTTTGTGTAGGCTCTACATTCATCGCCGCATTTCCGTTTTCGTCCACAATAGCTTTCAAATGTTCTGCCTGACCCCAGTTTCCGCTAATCCAGTTGCCTAAGCTCGTGCTGTCTGAAACCAACTTGCCTCCGGTATAACCGACAAAATCTTCATAATATGTAGTAGTCTCTTGTGCGTATGCCGCCATACCGAAACAAAGAATTGCTATAACGCAAAAAATTGTGATTGGTATAAACTTTCTCATTCTTTTACACCTCCTGCCTCCATGCCGTCCAGAACATACTTCTGCAAGAAGCAGAATACAAGCAATGGGGGTACAATCGCCAATATCAACGCAACCATATATTCGTCAACCGGTAAAACCTCTTTCAAGGTAAAAAGTTTGATTGCAATGGGTTGCATTGCGGTATCCTTAATCATCAGATACGGGAACAAGAACTCTCCCCAACCGCCTGTAAATGTAAAGATTGCATTGGTCATTACAATAGGCTTACTAAGTGGCAATACAATTTTCATAAAAATCCCAAGTTCTGAACAACCGTCAATTCTTGCCGCTTCAATCAACGCCTTTGGTATGGTATCAAAAAAGTCCTTGAACAATAGCACATGGAACAGGTTACAACCTGCCATCATCCAGAAAGGCAGATAAGAATCCGCAAGACCCAAACCAATAAAGGAAATAAACTTGGGCACCATACTCAGATTGTGAGGTATCATCATCAGCCACAGGATGCAAATAAACACCAGTTTGGAGCCCTTTGGTTTTAATCTTGAAAGGGCATATCCAACCAATCCGTTTAACACAATACTGCAGATTACCTCGCCGCTTACCAGAATAATAGTGGACAGGTAAGCGGTATCGATGGCACTCTTATGCCACACATCAATGAATTTACCGAAATCCCAATTCTTCGGCAAGAGTGTCGGAGGAACCTGCAAGAACTCTTTGGTATCCTTCAGGGATGACAATAGAATCCAAATGATGGGAAGTAGAATCGTAATACTGACAAGAATTAATACTGCATAGATAAACATGTATACAAGCTTTATCTTTGGTTGTCTGCGTTCCACATCCAGTATCATTCCGTTTGCTTTATTTTTGCTCATCTTCTTCCCCCCCTTACACATCGTCGTCAATCTTTGACTTTACCTTAAAGTAAATAATCGTCAATCCCATCAGCATGACAAACTGAATCACATTCAGTGCCAAAGCGTTTCCTACTTTGAAAAACTGAAAGGCATATCTATACCCTGCAAGACCCAATGACATGGATGCACCGTTAGGGCCACCGCCTGTCATCGCAAAAGGCTGTTCCATAATCTGGAATACCTCAATGACCTGTCGGACCGCATTGATAAGCATAAACGGGAACAGGTGTGGCAAGGTAATGCTCTTGAATCGGTGCCAGAGGCCTGCACCGTCAAGCATCGATGCCTCATACAAATCCCTGTTGATACCCTGCAAAGTAGAGAAATACAAAAGGGTCATTGCGCCCATTCCACGCCAGGTTTCCGACACCTGAATCAGTGCAATGGTCATGGACGAATTTTGCAGCCATTTGGAAGGCTCCATCCCGAAAAATCCCAAAACCATATTCAAAAGACCGCTTTCATTGGGATAAAACAGATAATACCAAAGCATTGAAATTGCAATGGCGGGTGCCATTTTGGGGAAATAGACTGTAAATCTGAAAAAGCTCTTTCCCACACTGATTTCATTCAACATTACTGCCAAAATAATCGGAGGCAGATACCCAATCACAAAAGACCAGAATACATATAAAATGGTATTCTTTAATGTCACAAGGAACGAGGTATCCTGTAATACAATCCTGTAATTTTCAAGCCCTATAAATTCGCCTACATTATAACCTTTCATTTCGAAAAATGACCAGAGAACACCCCGTATGGTAGGTAAGATATAAAGATAAATAAGTAGGATAACAAAGGGTAACATAAGCAACCAACCGCTAACATCCGTTTTGGTCAGCTTAAAACTACCTATTGATAATTTTTTTCTGCGTATAACACTTTTCTGCATTGATATCCATTCCCTTGTTTTTATTTTACGTTGTCAAGATAATTAACCTGGAAGTCATTGGCTGCCTTCGCAAGCAAAGCGTTTACATCTGCATCCTTATTGGAAATAACTTCCTGAATACAGCTATCCAGAATGATATACAATTCCTGACAGCAAATAGGTTCTTCCGCCTTAATAATCATACCCTCAGTATCATAGTAGTCCTCAAGGTTTCTTTCATCCATATCGGTATATTTTGCAAGAATCGCATCCTGCGCTTCTACCTTTTCACCCGACTTCCAAACATTGAAACAGTTCTTAGGCAAAACAGGCATGCCAATTTCCAGTCTGTCCAAGATGGATTGCTCATAAACCTGTTTTTCTTCGTCGCTCATCTTGGGACCGTTACCAACATAGTCAAGCCACTTAAAGCATGCATCAATCTGCGCGGGGGTTGCGGTGCTGGAAATTGCCATCATGCTTCCGCCCAGCAATCCATACTGACCCTCGGGACCTGCAGGAATCTTACCCATTGCGATGCTGTTTCTGTCCATTCCGTTCTGCATAACCAAAGGTTTGAACAGGTTGTCATCAAGAACCGCAAAGTGGAATGCACCCTGATTGGTTGCAATCATTTTTCTGCCTTCTGCAAAGTCAATGAACAGGTTGTCACTGAGCGCGTTATATTTCCACTGCAAATCCTTTACAAACTGCAACGCTTCCGCACACTCAGGGCTGTTAAATGTAGCCACCCACTGTTCGCCCTGCTTTTCCATAAATGTAGCACCATAAGACCAAGCAATGTTCATAAAGTGCCAGCCACCTACATTCTTCATGGTCGGCATAACGAAGCCCGGGATTCCTGTTTTTGCTTTGATTTCGCCAGCCATCTGACCAAGCTCATCAAAGGTTTTCGGCCAAACAACATATCCGTCTTCATCAAGCATACCAGCCTGTGCCAGAACTTCTTTGTTGGCAGTCATACCCAGATAATATGTTTTGATGGGAACCATCCAAACTTTTCCGTCACGGGTTGCTTTCTCCAAAACATCGGAACGCATACTTTCCATATATCCGTACTTTTCCATATACTCAGTTACGTCAGCCACATATCCTGCCTCCATAACTTTATCTACCTCAGTAAACGGCAGATAGTAAATGGTGGGAAGCTGATTCGCAGCAGCCTTTGACAAATAAGTATCCATACTGTAGTTGTACTCGTCACCGATTACCTTGATTTCGGGATACTTTTCCATAAATCCCAGTCTTTGAGCCTCAAACTGTTCCCAAAGTTCAGGTGCCTGTTCCTTAACGGGACAACCGCCTACATAAATGACTGTCTCGCCATTTTCTGCAACGTCATTGTTGCTGCCGCATCCTGTAAAGCACAGTGCCAATATCACCATAGCTAATACAAAACTTAGTTTTCTTTTCATAAATTTTCACTCCCAAAAATATGTTTTTTTATTTATATTATATATGCGCCCAAAACCACTGTAAAGTGGAAAAAAGTAACGTAAATGTGTAAAAATAGAACATTGAAACACCGTCTTGCAACGAACTCCCGAGCTCAATTGATGATGTTATAAAAGGAACTATATATCAGCAGAACCCCGGTGGATGAGTATGCAGCTCCAAGTAAAATAAAAACCATCATCGCAGGCTCAGACGGTGACATAAACAGAATGGTCGGCACAATGGAATAAAATAGCGAGAGGATAAGCAGAATCAAAGAGCACCCTGTGCACGGACACGAACTTGCAGATAACACCATCATAGACATACATGCTACACTACACAGAGCAATGGAGATAGCGGTAAATAATCACCTTATCCCAAAGAATCCAACAAAGGCAACAGTTAAGCCTAAGAAAAAGAAAAAAGATCTACAGGTGCTAAACGATGCAGAACTTGACATACTGATGCAAGCCATAGATGCAGATAGTGAATGTGGCGACTTCTTCTACCTCGAATTAACAACAGGCTTAAGACGAGGTGAAATATGCGGACTAAGATGGAGAGACTTCGATGAAAAAGAAGGTGTCATAAGAATAAAAACGAGCATATCCATGCTAAAAGGCGGTGTAATATACGAGGGTGAACCTAAAAGAAAAATCCTCCTGCCTAAAATAACGGCAGACAGATTGAGAAAGCGAAAACAGATATCAGAGTGGATATTCCCGAACCTCTTAAATCCAAAACTACCCATAGCGCCGCCTGCAGCATACAGAAAGGCAAAAAGATTCTTAAGGAAACTAAACCTGCCGAACATATCCTTCCACGACCTCCGTCACACCTTCGCAACCACATCGGTAGCAAATGGAATAGACATCAAAACCTTATCCACCATCCTGGGACATGTATCAAGCAAGACAACACTTGATATATACCTGCATAGCACCGAGGAAATGAAGAAAGAAGCGGCAGAAAAGATTAACGCCCGATTCAACAAGGATACAAGCGGCAACGTAGGAACAATCACAGATGAACAAGAAAAACCTCCACAAGCCAAATTTGAGCCTAAAAAGGGCAAGATGAGAAAGCCCGGCACAGGATGCATCAGTAAGATAAACAACCACCTCTACGAGGGCAGATACTCGCCAAAGGATGCCTACGGCAACCGAATGGCAAGAAACATATATGCCAAGACCGAGGAAGAATGTGAAATCGAACTTGCAAAGCTTATAGTCAGAATGAAAGCTGAAATAGCAGCACAAAAAGCAGAACTCAAAAAGGCACAGTAACATAAAAATGGCACGGATAAAAAAATCCGTGCCATAGTTTTGGGTACATCAAAATATGATACGCCTTAAACAAAGAAAAGGGGCATAAAAATCTGTCTGTGGGATCACATGTGGTCAAAAAGGTATACAAAAAACAAAACCCTCTGAAACCTAACGGTTTCAAAGGGTTTTTTGGTCGAGGTGACAGGATTTGAACCTGCGACCCCTTCGTCCCGAACGAAGTACTCTACCAAACTGAGCCACACCTCGACAACGCTCAAAATTATAGCACAGCGCACTCGCTTTGTCAAGGTCTTTTTTGGTTTTTTGCGTACTTTCTCCTCTTTTAACCGGCTTCTTTTTGACTGCGGTATTTTTCCCGTGTGGCATAACCGCCCCGTATATGACGTTCCTGCTTGTTTTCCAATAAGATTTCCCGCACCTGTCTTGCAAGCACCTGATTGATCTTCATCAATCTCTCGGTCATATCTTTATGTACAGTTGATTTGGAGATACCAAACTTTTTGGCTGCCTCTCGCACGGTACATTTGTGTTCAATAATATAATTGGCAAGTTCGATTGTTCTCTCTTCGATATAACACCTCACATACATTGCCTCCCATACATTCTGTTCTTTCGAACATGATTATGGTTCAATATATGCAAGACGGCGACACTCTATGACGAAAAAGGGGCCTCCCATACCGAAAATTCCCCCCTTACCCTTGAATTTCCGGCAAAAGACCAATTTTGTTTGACAAAAAACGTTCATTGTGCTACAATAGTTGACAGATAAATATTTGGCAAAATCGGTGAAAGCCGGTGACGCAAAGCAAAGAGGCTACGGTTTTATTACTATGCCAGTCCAGCTGCAATAATACAGGGGCTTGTTTAAGGGCCTTCTATTGTTGTAGCTTTTTTTGCAAATAGCTTATGGTAAGCATCTCCTACCAGAAAAGAGGTGATTGGAAAATGAGAAGGGTTCTATGGGCATTGGTTCTTGCGCTTGTATTTTGGGGGCAGCCAACGTTTGCCGAGGCGAAAAACGGTATTTATTTACCCCATACGACGTCCTGGCCAAAAACAAATCATGACTGGTTTATTCTAACCCTTGTCCTTTGTTTGTTTTTTGCAAGTCTGATCGTGTTTTTGATAGGGCATATCATACGCAAAGAAGTCGTGCCTATGCATAAAATTCGGGAAGAGAAAAAACTGACGAAAGACATCCTAAATGGCTTTGAGCACGATGAATTCCAAATGTATTTGCAGTTTATTGTTGATGCCAAAACCAGAGAGATTGCATCCGCCGAGGCACTTTCAAGATGGCAAAACCCCGAAAAAGGTCTGCTTGGTCCGGGTCAATACATCAAAAACATGGAGGCTGCGGGGCTCATCAGCCGGCACGACTTTGCGATGTTTGAAAACGCCTGCCGACGCCTTGAAGCATGGGACGGCACCCAATATGATAACCTCTCTATTTCCTGTAATTTTACAAGAATTACCCTTTCGGAAGAGAATTTTATTGATAAGCTGAAAAACATTTCCGACAACTATCATTTTGATAAATCAAAGCTTGCCATTGAAATCACCGAAGATGCAATGGAAAAAAACCGAGAAACTGCCATGCAAAATGTTCGTAAATGCAAAGAGCTTGGTTTCCGCATTTATCTGGATGATTTGGGGAGTGGTTATACCTCTCTTGCAAACCTTTGTGATTACCCCATTGATGTGGTTAAAATTGACCGTGATATTCTTCTCAAAGCAACCACGCAACGCGGCAAGGCTTTGCTTTCCGGCATCATTGCTCTTGCACACAGCCTCAATATTGAGGTCGTCTGCGAAGGGGTGGAAACGGAAGAACAAAACGCGCTGGTGACATCCTCTGATTGTGATTATATTCAAGGATGGTACTATGCAAAAGCGCTTTCTTTAGAGGAATGTAAATTCTTTATGGCACAATATGCAAAATAAAAAACCCGACAACGTCGGGTTTTTTCATTTTTATTTATTCAAATATTTCATAACCTGCTCGGTCACCAGCTTGGTAATCAGTTCCAGATTATCGTCATCGACTTTTGCAGAAGCGCCGCAATCTGCCTTGCCGTCGCTGCCGAAGAGCTGCATCTTCTTCATACTCTCCTGTTTTACCGCCTCAACGGCCGCAGGAATCAGGTCGATCAAGCCTTTTTCCATACTGGAGAACTTCTTGAATTCTGCCTCAACAGCCGCAACATTGATATCGGTAAAGATATTGACCTTGCTGATACCTTCTTTGATGGCACGCTTAAAGTCATTGTCGGTCAGTCCGGAACCGCCGTGGAGTACCAGGGGAACATCCACCGTTTTTGCGATGGTGCGGATTCTCTCAAAATCCAATTTAGGCGGCAATTTGTAAGCACCGTGCGCGTTACCTACGGCGATTGCCAATGCGTCAACACCGGTCTTTTCTACAAAGTCCTTTGCCATTTTGGGATCGGTAAAGTACTTAGACGGGTCTGCCAGATGGGAACTACCCTCTGCGGAGCCTTCGTTGTCCCCAACGTGACCCAATTCACCCTCGATGGTTGCACCATAGGAATGGGCAATATCTGCCATTTCCTTTACCTTGCGGACATTTTCCTCATAGGAATCGGTGGAGCAGTCATACATAATAGAGCTGAAACCCAGTTCCAAAGCCTTGATACAGGTGTCATAGGTCAGACCATGGTCCAGATGCACAACCACCGGCACAGATGCCTTTTTTGCCATAGGAAGCAGGTAGTAAGAAACCTCTTCCAGCGGGCCGTAGGGAAGCAGGATTTCTGCAGTACCCATAATCACCGGAGATCTGGAGCTTTCTGCCGCATTGATGATGCCGCGCGCCAACTCCAAGTTCACCGCATTAAAGAGTCCTACGGCATATTGATTCTTTTTAGCAGGTCTTAAAACCTCATTCATATTTACTAACATTGGTGTTTCCTCCTTGTTTATCAATCCTTATTATATCGTGATAACTTCCACATTATTTTCTTTCATAGCATCGGAGAACTCTTCACTAAGCTGTGCATCGGTAATCAGGTACTCGATATTCTCCAGGGATGTGAGCTTCATATATCCCACTCTGCCAATTTTAGATTTGTCGCACAAATAATAGCGACTGCGGGCATTGGCAATCATCCGCTGTTTGATATAGCACTCCTGTTCATTTCCCTCTAAGATGGTGTAATTATCACCAACCCCTTTGCTGGAAAAGAACATCTTGTCTGCAAAATAATTCTCGGCAATATTCTTTTCTGCCATCGCTCCCACAAAGGACTGGTTGTCGCTGACCATCCCACCTACGGCAATGACCTTGATGCCGTCCGCTCCAGCAAGCTCATTGATGATCCGGATAGAGTTGGTAATCACGGTCAGATTTTTCATATTCTTGATTTCTTTTGCCATATAAAAGGTGGTGGTGGAAGCATCCAGAAAAATACTATCGCCGGAGGCGATATACTGTACTGCTCTGTTTGCAAGTGCCTGTTTTTCTTCCACATGTAGGACCTTTCGCCGTTCAAAGGAAAGCTCATAGCTCCCCTCGTCGATAGGCAATGCCCCGCCGTGGGTTCTGCGCAACTGTTCGTTGGCTTCTAACTTTTCCAAGTCCCGGCGCACCGTTTCATCGGTCACACCCAGCTCTGCGCTGAGCTTACTGACCATAACTGCGCCCTCGCTCTTCAATAACTCCAGAATCTTCTTCTGCCTTTCCAGTGCAAGCATCTTCTTCCCTCATTTCCTGTTATTTGGTGAGGATATGTACCACATCGCCATTTTTCAGTCCCGAGGAGTTGGCATCATCGGTGTCGATATGCATCTCCACATTGAAGTCCTCCCGCACCCGAATCTGGACATCGTAGAACTTGGTGGGTTTGACTCCGTCAACCACCACATCCACGCAGTCGTTGTCCTTTAAGTTTAACCCCTCTGCAAACTCCGGTGTCAAATGGATATGTCGGTTTGCGATAATCACGCCCTCTTTGAGATAAACGCTACCCTTGGGGCCAACCACCACAATTTTTTCTGAGTCCTTGATTTCGCCCGAGGGACGAACCGGCGGGCTGACCTTCAGCACAAAGGTGTCGGTTCTGGAAATCTCCACCTGCGTATTCTTGCGCACCGGTCCCAGTACCCGCACATTTTCAATGGCTTTGAGGGAGGGGCCAACCAAGGTAACCACCTCAGCGGAGGCAAATTCCTTGCCCATCAGTACCTTCTTGGGGGTCAGTTCATAGCCCTTTCCAAAAAGGGTGTCCAAATCCTCTCGGGACAGATGAATATGTCTTTGGGAAACCCCGATTTTTACATAATCGCTCTTTCCCTCGCCCTGCTTTTTCACGCCCATCTCTGCCATTACATTTTGGATTGTTTTTTCAATCAAATCCATATCATACATTCTTATCACCCAAATCAGTCTTCATAATCAAAGTACTTCATAATTTCGCCGTGAGGACTTGCAATCACAGCCTTGCCGTGAATCTGGCCCAAAGGTGCTGCGGCTTTGGCACCTGCCTCAACTGCCGCCTTGACCGAAGAAACGCTGCCCTTGACAATCAGGGTGACCAGTCTGCCGCCCAATCTCTTTTCTGAATGAATCAGGCTGACATCTGCCGCCTTTGCCATGGCATCCAAACCAACAATTGCTGCCACCATACCGGAGATTTCCAACAAACCAATGGAAAAATCCACTCGTGGCGCCTCTCCTTCCCATCCCAAAAAGGTTTTGGGAAGCTTTTTATTATACTTATCCTTATTCACATCCAGAAGATACGCCATCTTTTCGGTTTCGGTATCCGGACGGGGAATCACATGAGAAATGATGTACATATCCTCATCCTCTGCATAGGCTTTTGCCGCAGAAATTGCTTCTTTTACCGAAGCGTTGTCCCCCTCTATCTTCACCTGCATCACCAAGGGTGCCGGCGCATCTGCACTTTTTGGTCTGGTTCTGTCAAAGGCAATCACCTTTACATCCGCAGTCTTTGCCGCAAGGTCTGCAGCGCAGACAGCAGTAGTAAAGCTGTATACCTCAATCATTCCCAATGCGTTCATATGCTTCCTCCATTAAACAATATGCAGTCCATCTACCATGACACAACGGCGTTGTCTGGTAAAGGAGTGTGCCGCCGTCAAGCCTTCGCCGGTAGGTCCGGCGATGGTAAAGGTGGTGTACCCCTCTCCCCCTGCACCGATTCCTGCGTAGGAAGGTGCATTCTTGACAAAAATGGTGGTTTCTACCGCCCGTGCAAACTTGGTCAGGTTGTCAACATTCTTAGAATGGATATGCGCCGAGTGGCGGTTTCCGTGTTCTGCTGCCACTGCCTTTTCGATGGCATCGTCGATGTCATTTACCCGAACGACTGCCAGAATCGGCATCATCATCTCCACCTGAACAAAGGGGTGCAGAGCGTTGGTTTCACAAATAATCAATCTTGCATCGGACTGGATTCCCAGTTTTTCCAGGAACTTGCCTGCATCCTTGCCGACCCAATCCTTATTGATGCTATACTTTCCGTCTTTCTCAACAAGCGCCAATTTTACCAAATCATCAATCTGCTTTCCCTTGATCAGGTATGCACCTGCCTCCTGCATTCCCGCAATCAGTTCGCTTGCGATGGAATCCACTGCAAAACACTCTTTTTCTGCGATACAGGGCAGATTGTTGTCAAAGCTTGCACCTGCAACAATATCCTTTGCCGCCTTTTTGATATTGGCGGTTTCATCCACAATCACAGGAGGGTTCCCCGCACCTGCGCCGATGGCCTTTTTGCCGGAGGAGAGCAATGCCCGTACCACACCGGGGCCGCCGGTTGCAACCAGCATCTTTACGATGGGGGATTTCATCATCTCATTGGAGCTTTCCATAGTGGGATGAGAAACCGATACCACCAGATTCTCCGGTCCGCCTGCCTCCAAAATGGCACGGTTGACCAAGTCAATGGCATAGTTTGCAGTTTTGCAAGCATTGGGGTGGGGATTAAAGACCACCGCATTGCCGCCTGCAATCATACCGATAGAGTTACAAATCACCGTTTCGCTGGGGTTGGTAGACGGGGTAATGCTACCGATGACGCCATAGGGTGCCATCTCTACCAAGGTCAGTCCGTTGTCACCGGTCATCACCGAGGGAGATAAATCCTCGGTGCCCGGGGTCTTGTTTGCCACCAGTTGGTGTTTGATAATCTTGTCCGATACTCTGCCCATTCCGGTTTCGCTGACGCCCAGCTTTGCCATTTCCTCTGCCTCAGCAAGGGTGAACTTGCGGATTTTGGCAATCATCTTTTCTCTCTGCTCTACGGTATAGGAACGGAACTCCTTGTAAGCTTTCTCTACTGCCGCCAGTGCCTCGGACATGGTTTCAAACACACCTTGGTAGGTCCGTGCGCTTTCGGTTATACTGCTCTGTCCCTGTACATTGGCAAGGACACTCTTTACGATTTCACCAATCTGTTTTTCATCGATCTTCATTGCTTATCCACTCCTATCTTAGAGAATCTTTTCCCACAATTTGGGGTCAGGATTGGGGGTGATGGAATAATCCAGCAGCATTCCCTTATCCCCTGCCGCAGCCTTGGCATTGTCTACCGCCGCCTGAACAGCCGCAACCTCACCGGTCATAATGAGATAAGATTTGCCGCACATTCCTCTGGCAATCCGCAGCTCTACCAAGGTAACATCTGCCGTCTTGGCTGCTGCATCTGCCGCCACAATGGCAGATGCACCGGAAAAGGTTTCCACCACACCCAATGCACGGGGGTTTTCCACCTCTACGGTTGCATAGATGGCAGGGAACACACCCTCATGGACATTACCCAGAACAAAGCTGTCCACCAGTTGATCTCCAAACTTTACCGTTGCCGCATCCACCGATGCTTTGATGGCACTGAGTTCGCCGGAGATAATCACGATGTACTTGCCGGGACAGACCACCTGCGCCTCAATAATTTCTACCGCAGCAGTCTTCACCAAAGTATCTGCCGCCTGGATCCCCGTAGATACGGTGGTGTATTCCACCATTCCGATTGCGTTTGTCATAATCTCACTTCCCTATTACGATATATTGCTGATTGATTTCCTGAATCTTACCACTGATGGGTGCGTGAAGAGCAACCCCCAGTTTTTCTTCCGGCGAAACTGCGATACACATTCCCGCCTCTACCTTGTCACCCTTCTTCACCACCGGAATTGCCGGAGCACCAATGCTCTGGCTCAAGGAAACCATTACCCGCTTGGGGGTAAGCTCCTCTTCGGTAAAGGGGATTTCCTTTTGGTATTTGGTCAGTCCCAGTCGTTTTACCAAACGGGAAACCGGAACGCTCCGATACTTCCGCTTGTCAGACACGCCGGAAAATTCCGCCTCCTCCTTGTTGGGGAGAATGCCCTTGCTCCTGAGCCCTGTGCGATACGCATCAATCAGGGTTGCGGGCGAGAGCCCCTGCATACAGGAGTACATCTCGCAAAGTCCGCATTGAGAGCAATAAAAGGTATCCAAAAAGGGTTTGGGGTCAAACACCCGATTCTGGGATATGCCGTGCATAAACGCCTGAGGATTGATGGGATGTCCCAACAGGTTTCTCGGGCACAAATCGGTACACATCCGGCAGCTGCAGCAAGCACTCATTGCACGCTTGATGCCGATGTTGGCTTTGACCGTCTTTCTTTGTACTATATAATGATCCTGCGGCAACAAAATCACCGCATTGGTTGTTTTCGTAACCAAGTCCGACGAGGAACCAATCTTCCCCGTCATGGGCCCGCCAATCAAATAGGCAGGCTCTTTGATGGTTGCACCGCCGCAATGCGCCACCAGTTCCTTCATACTGATTCCCAAGGGAACCCGAAGCACTGAGGGAGTTGCAACCTCTCCGGCAACCATCACATATTTGTGGGTCACCGAAACACCCTCGTTCACCGCCCGATAGACATTGAGCACCGTCTCCACATTGAATACGGTAACCCCTACCGAGATAGGAATCTCGCCCGGCTTGACTGCTCTGCCTGTGGTTTCATAAATCAGAACCACCTCATCCCCCGCCGGATAGATTTCCGGCAAATAGGAAATGGTTACCTTGGGGAATGCCGCAAGTGCTGTCTTGACCGCCTCGATTGCACCACGATAAGACGGCTTGATGGCTACAATCGCACGCTCTGCCTCTACGGCGTCCGCAATGAGGGACAAACCGCTGACAATCTCAAACGCGTACTTTTCCAGCATCTGCCGGTCTACCTTGAACAAAGGCTCACATTCTGCACAATTCAATATTATGGTATCTGCCCGCTGATCCAGCTTGGCATAGGTCGGGAACCCGGCACCGCCTGCTCCGACGATGCCGTGTTCCTGTAAGGTTTTTGCTAACATTTCTAATTGCATAATTTACTCCAGTCCGATTGCGTCATCCACGATGCCGACGATTGCCGCATCCACCGGCGACGTTTCCATACCACAGCCAATCCGTGCCGCGCTGCCCATTGCCACCAAAACATCCTCGCCGATTCCGGCGCCGACATTATCGATGGCAACGAGTCTGCCGCTGCCCGCCATACGGTTGTATGGTTCTACAATCAGAAATTTGTTTCCCAGCAAGTTTTCATTCTTGCGGGTGGCAACAATGCTGCCAACAACTTTACCTACTATCATTTCGATTCACCTTCCGCTAAAACAAATTTAGTTGGAAGCAACTTATTTTAAGGTAGGCAGAATCTTCTCTACATCACCGTGAGGTCTGGGGATGACGTGAGTAGCAATGATTTCGCCCAACTTGGTTGCTGCGCTGCCGCCTGCTTCTACTGCAGACTTTACTGCGCCTACATCACCGCGTACCATTACGCTTACCAGACCGGAACCGATTTTCTCGGTGCCAATCAGTTCTACGTTTGCAGCCTTTACCATTGCGTCAGCTGCCTCAATTGCAGCTACCAAACCTCTGGTTTCGATCATACCTAATGCTTCTTGTGCCATTTTCTTTTCCTCCTTGATTGGATTGATTATTTTTGGTTCTGCCGCCTTGACTGCAGCAGTTGTGGTCTTTTTCCCGGTTGTCGATTTTTTTGCTGTTGTTTTGTTTTCCGCCATAGTGTTCACCTAAAGTTAGAACTTGGGAAGAATCTTCTCAACGTCACTATGGGGTCTGGGAATAACGTGAACTGCAACCAGTTCGCCCAGCTTTTCTGCAGCGCTGGCGCCAACTTCTGCTGCCGCTTTCACTGCGCCAACATCGCCGCGTACCATTACGCTTACCAGACCGGAACCGATTTTCTCGGTGCCAATCAGTTCCACATTTGCGGCTTTCACCATTGCGTCCGCTGCCTCAACTGCGGCTACCAGACCTCTGGTTTCTACCATACCCAATGCTTCTTGTGCCATTTTTCATTACCTCCAAATATATATTTCTTTATTCTTATTCATTGATAATTGCGATCTTCAGGCCTTCCATCTTTAAGTTGGTGATATGTGCCTGATTGATCTCAGAGAGGGGATACTTGTGGGTAATCAGCTTTTCCATAGGGAGCCCGATCCCCTTTGCTCTCTTTAAGAAATCAAAGGTGGTGGCATAATCCCTGAGGGTGTATACCCAAGAACCAACGGTGGTGATTTCCTTTGCACAGATGTCAAAGTGCGGATTGATGGTTGCATCGCCGCCGTTGATAAAGAATCCCAGCTCGCACAGTCCACCGCCGGAACGGATGAACTTGTAAATATTGCTGTGTGCAACGGGAGAACCGGTACACTGGAACGCAAAGTCAGCAAGATACCCGCCAAAGGCATCCTTGACCGCTCCGGCAAGTGCCTCAATGCCGTTGTGCTCCTTAAAGTTCACCGTAGCAGTTGCACCCATTTCCTTGGCAAAGCTGAGTCGCTTTTCTTCCCCGTCCACAGCTACGATATTTTCAATACCCATCGTCCGGAGAATTGCAACGCAAATCAGTCCGATGGGACCGCAGCCCTGCACCACCACTCTGCTGTTAAACCGCAAAATACCGGTGGTCTTTGCCCGCTCTACGGCGTGAATCAACACCGCACAGGGCTCGATGAGGATTCGCTCCTCCAAATTCAGGTCGCTGACATTAAAGACCGTCGAGCCACCGCGAATCACAATGTAGTCGGCAAACCATCCATTCAAATGGATGTCATCGTCCGGAATCAATCCGTAAACCTCTGCGCCCTTTCCTACATTCTGCTTGTTCAGGTCATACATGGTGATATCGGGGTCATCGGCAAAAATCATACAGGTAACCACCTTGTCGCCAACCTTTAAGGGTTTGCCGGCGCTGTCCTTTTTCACATTCTTGCCCATCTTCACAATTTCACCGGTTCCCTCGTGGCCCAGAACCACCGGAATCAATCCGAAGGGATCACGCTTGAACTCGTGGGCGTCGGTGCCGCATACGCCGCAGCCCTCTACCTTGACCAGAATATCATCATCGCCAAGCTCAGGAATCGGGAACTCTTTGATTTCATACTTCTCCAGTGCAGTCAGCATTGCCGCACGGCTCTTTTGGGGGATTTCCCCTTGGGAGCCGGAGCTCTTCGGCATCGGCTTATTGCCCATTTCCTGAAGGACCTGTCTGACAATCTGCTCTACATTTTGTGCATTGATATCCATTGTCATCACTCCATTCTTACTTATTTTGGGTTGCCAAACGGCAACATTTTCTTCTTGGTTTTTCTCATTGGTTCAGGTAAGCAATGAGGTCATTGATGCCATATCCTGTCACCGAATCGATGCGGAACACCTTTTTGCATCCGCTCAGTCGCAACCAGTTTTCCGCCCTGTCGGGGTTGGCATCCTCCTGCTCCGACTTGGTCACAATCCCAATTACCTCTCGGTTAACCATACAGGTAACGCAAGGCGGGAACAGGGAATAAGGTTCGGTGGCGCTAATCAACAGACCCACAATGTCTGCCTCATAGGAATACAGCGCCAAGGCTCTGCCTAGATGATGGGTTTGTGCGTACTCCCCCGGCGTATCAATCAGGCAGTTTTCAAACTTGATGTACTGGGTTTTGTCATAGTTAATGTTTTCTCCCCGAAGCACCTGAGAAAGGGTGGTTTTTCCGCTTTCGCTCCGGCCCATTAAAATCAGCTTCTTCATTATGTCTTGGTGATAGGACAGACGGTAAAGCCCAGAACCTCTTTACAGTAGTCCACCAACGCGGTCATGGATGCCTGCACATCAGACACAGTTCCGGTCACAATCAAAGTTCCGCTGAACCGGTCCACAAAGCCCAACTCCACGCCGGAAGATTTGATGGCAATATCCCCTGCAATAATGGCAGTTTCCGCCGGGGACATGGTCACAATCCCGATGGCGGTTTTGGAATATTCAATGGCGGGGTCAAGACCCAGTTTTCGGTAAAGAATATCGTCCGGATTGGCAATGATATGTGCAATGGTAATCTGCTTACCGGGAACCAGTTCCTGCACGATCCGCATCTTGTCCTGAAAGGAAAGGTTTTCATGCATGGTCCTATCCTCCTATCTTACATTGTAAGCCGAATTTCTCGGCAACGGTTTTGAATTTTTGCATCTGTTCATCGGCGGGTGATAAAAGATCTCCCATCAGATATTCTCTGCCCAAGCCCTCATATTTGTCTCTGCCAAAGCTGTGGTATGGCAGAAGATGGATTTCGGTCACATTCTTTAAGGATGCGGCAAATTCTGCAATAGCAGCAATTTCTGCCTCAGTATCATTAAAGGTGGGAATGACCGGAACACGGATAATCAGTTTTTTTGCCTGCTCGGCAATCTTGACTGCGTTTTCCAGAATCCTCTCATTGGGTTGGGTGGTAAACGCCTGATGCTTTTTGCTATCTCTGTGCTTGATGTCCATCAGCACTACATCAATGAAGGGAAGCATCTTTTCGATCTTCTCATAAGGGGCAAAGCCGGTGGTTTCCACCGCGGTATGAATTGCCGACTCCTTTGCCGCCCGCAACAGGGCATAGGCAAATTCGCTCTGGCAAAGCATCTCGCCGCCGGAAAGGGTCATCCCTCCCCCGCTCCGCCGGTAGTAGGGCATATCCTGTTTTACCAGTTCCAGAACCTCCCCTACGGTCACATCCCGACCCACGGTTTTTTCTTTTCCGCCTTGGAGCATGGTCTGGATTTCCGGCTTTTGGGACTCGGGATTGCAACACCATTTGCAACGGAGGGCACAGCCCTTCAAAAACACAATGGTGCGGATGCCCGGCCCGTCATGAACAGAAAACTTTTGAATGTCAAAAATTCTTCCGGATACATTCAGGTAATCGCTCATGATTCTTAAAAGCCTCCCTGTTCGGTTCGGTTGATGATGTCATCCTGCAACGATTTGGAAAGGGTGGTAAACAACGCGCTGTAACCTGCCACACGAACCACCAGATTCTTGTAATTCTCCGGATGGAGCTGTGCATCCCGCAAGGTTTCGCGGCTGACTACGTTAAACTGCATATGCATTCCCTTTTGGTCAAAGAAGGCACGAATCAAGGAGATAAACGCCTCGATGCCGGAACTGCCCTTCAGGGCTGAGGGATGGAACTTCATATTAAACAGGGTTCCGTTGGATGCGATGCAGTGGTCCAGCTTGGCAACGGAATTTGCCGCCGCCGTCGGTCCGTTCACATCGCTGCCTGCCACCGGAGATACGCCGTCGGCAATGGGGGTTCCCGCCAGTCTGCCGTCGGGGGTTGCGCCGGTCTGCATGCCCAAGGGAACATTGGCAGATACCGGATAGAGTCCCGCGTGGTAAACACCACCTCTGGGATTTTGATACTGCTCCACCGGACGGGTGTACGTATAGGCAACCTCTCTGCCAAGGCGGTCTACCTCGTCAAGGTCGTTACCGAATTTGGGAAGTGCCTTAATCTTTTCATAAAGCGCTTGATACTTCTTTTTCTTTGGCGCATCAATGTTGTTCTCTTTGACCTGCTGATAAACCTCTGCAATCTGTTCTTCGGTAATGGTAAAGCCTTTGGCAGCAATCTCTTTCATTACTTCCACCGTCAGCTTTTCTGCATAGCCGTCACAATAAGGCATACCAAAGTTATTGCGGATGGCATCGGCATATTCCTTTAAGGTCACCGTCTTAGTTTTGTAAACCAGTTCCTTGATGGCATAAAGACCGTCTGCCACATTGGCAATACCAAAGCCCTGCGGTCCGGTGAAGTTGTAAACTGCACCGCCCTCCTGTGCCGACTTACCCTTGCCGATACAGTCGGTAACCATTGCAGACAGGAAGGGCAGGGGACAACGCTGCATATGGGCAGTATCCACTGCATTGTCTGCATTCACCATCAAACTGATGGCGTATTCCATCTGCTTTTTGTAAGCATCAAAGAGTTTGTCACAGGTATCAAAATCCTCTAAGGTACCGGTCTTGGGTCCAACCTGTACCCCTTGGTCCATACCGTTGGAGAACACCAATTCCAAGGGGCGGAGCATATTAAAGAATGCCGCATCGTGCCAGCCGTCAGTCTTGCCGCCCTTTTGGGGTTCTACACAACCAATCACACAGTAATCTCTTGCATCCTCCAGAGAAAGTCCTCTGGAAATCAATGCAGGGATAATAATTTCATCGTTATAATAAGCCGGCAAGCCGATACCGGTCTTGGTCAGCTCTGCTGCCTTCACCATCAAATCGTGGGGGGTTCCGTTCCACACCCGCATGGAAAGGGAGGGCTGGGGCAGGTTCACGTGCATGGACGCTGCGATACACATATAGGACAGGTCATTGGTGGCATCCATTCCATGAATATCCTGACCGCCTACCACCAGATTCTGGAACATACTGTAACCGGCAAATCCTTCTGCCGACAGCGCATCCCGCACCTTGTTCAGGCTATTGAGCTTGACCCATACGCAGTCTACCAATTCCTGTGCCTGCTCTCGTGTCAAGACCCCGCTTTCCATATCCTTTTTATAATAAGGATACATATACTGGTCAAACCGTCCGGGGGAGATGGAGTGTCCGCTGGACTCAGTCTGAATCAAAAGCTGAACAAACCAGAAGGACTGACAAGCCTCGTGAAAGCTCTTAGCTCCGTTGGCGGGAACCTTTTCACAGTTTTCCGCAATGGTGAGCAGTTCCTTTCTGCGGGTCATATCTGCGCAGTTGTCCGCCATCTTCCGCGCCTCCTGCGCGTAACGCTTGGCGAACACAATGGCAGCCTCACAGCTTTCCATCACCGAGGTCAGGAAGGGATAACGGGTGGTATAATCTGCATCATAGATGTTGCACTTTGCTCTTTCTGCCTTTGCCTGTTCATAGATACCCTTGAACCCAATCCGCAACACC
Organism: Clostridia bacterium; assembly: GCA_017397725.1. Lineage (GTDB taxonomy): Bacteria > Bacillota > Clostridia > Monoglobales > Monoglobaceae > Ructibacterium. The sequence continues at coordinate 66,169 of JAFQIA010000013.1, read as the reverse complement.
TTGTCATAATCTGCACTCACGTGGCCGATCCCGTTGTAGAAGTAGTTGCCCACCGTGAAGATGTTGTGTTCAATGGCGGCCAGGGTTTCGGGCGCCATATAAGAGGTGGCAAGCTCACTGGTGGTTCTGCCCTTCCAGTATTTGTGTACCTCTTTCAATTTTGCCGCCGTTTCTTCGGATATGTAAAAGGGATCTGCGCTCCGTGTTGCCACGGTGTCAAACTCCTCCTCCAACCATTGATTCGAAAATTCAGGGAAGGTCTGACATCCTCTGCGCACCACACTATTGCAACCAACAATCAACTCGTGGTCACGAATGACTACCGGAAGCTTTTCCATCAGCGCCCGAAAAGCTGCGGACTTTCTTAAATAAATAGGAAGCCCCTCTGTCGCCTGATAGCTCTCAGTAATAATCTCCGCACGGGTAGACTCGATGGTCGGGGTGCCGGAATAAAGATCATCAATCAATTTCTGTATGCGATTTGTTTTGGGAATATCAGCAGTATAAACCTTGTTCATCTCTAACCCTCCTGCCTTAATATTGTTATTGTAACGCAAACAAAAAGAAAAGTCAACATTTTTCCAAATAAAAAATCACAAAAACAAAGAAAAAATCAACATCTTTTTGTGGGTTTTCTTTGTTTTGTGCTTTTTGGGGTTCTCTTTTTTATCAAAATTTTGGTGTTTCTTCAAATAATATGTATTTTCCTATTGAAAAATATGGGATTGTGGTGTATAATGGCTTGGTAAAAGTTTAACTAACTATTTAGGAGGCTATTGAAGTGAGTAAGTTTTTGGAGAGAACCATCGAAAGAGCCAAAGCGGACAGAAAAACCATCGTTTTGGCAGAGGGTGAGGATATCCGTTCCATTCAGGCGGCATCCATGATTGTAGAAAAAGATATTTGTGATATCGTGCTTTTGGGCGATGCAGAAAAGATTGCCCAGACTGCCGGCGATATTTCTCTGGATGGGGTTACCATCATTGACCCCAAAAAATCCGAAAAACTGGATGAATTTGCGAATACTTTCTATGAAATGAGAAAGGCTAAGGGTATGACCCCCGAAAAGGCAAAAGAAACCATGCTCAACCCGCTTTACTACGGTGTAATGATGGTTGAGAGTAATGCCGCTGACGGAATGGTTGCAGGTGCAGTCAACTCCACCTCCAACGTACTTCGTCCTGCTCTGCAGATTCTTAAAACTGCACCCGGCACCAAGCTGGTTTCTGCATTCTTTGTCATGGTTGTTCCGGATTGTGAATATGGTGAAAAGGGTACCTTTATTTATTCTGACGCAGGTCTGAACGAAAATCCTGATGCTGATGCAGTTTCCGAAATCGCAATCAGCAGTGCCGCATCCTTTAAGAATCTGGTTGAGGCAGAACCCAAAGTGGCAATGCTCTCCTACTCTACATATGGCAGCGCAAAATCCGAGCTGGTTGACAAAATGCAGCTGGCAACCAAGCTGGCAAAGGAAAAGCGCCCCGACATTCAGCTGGATGGTGAATTGCAGGTTGACGCTGCTATCGTTCCCTCTGTGGGCAAGTCCAAGGCTCCCGGCAGCAACATTGCAGGCGAGGCCAATGTCCTGATCTTCCCCGACCTGAACGCCGGCAACATTGCATACAAGCTGACCCAGCGTTTGGCAAAGGCAGAAGCTTACGGCCCGATCACTCAGGGTATCAAAAAGCCGGTCAACGACCTGTCCCGCGGTTGTAGTGCAGAAGATATCGTTGGCGTGGTTGCAATCACTTGTGTTCAGGCACAAGCAGAATAAGAAATATTATTTAGGAAAGAGATGAATCATTATGAAAATTTTGGTTATTAACGCCGGTAGTTCCTCGCTGAAGTATCAGTTCATCGACATCGATACCAAACAGGTACTGGCAAAAGGTCTTTGTGAAAGAATCGGCATCGACGGCAAGCTTACCCAGAAGGTAAGCGGCAGAGAGGACTTTGTCCGCACCGATGCCATGAAGGACCACTCCGACGCCATCAAGATGGTTATCGAAGCACTCACCGATGAAAAGGTTGGGGTTATCTCCGATATGAAAGAGATTGACGCAGTTGGCCACAGAGTGGTTCACGGCGGCGAAATCTTCAGCGGTTCTGTGGTGATTGATGATGCGGTTATGGACGCTTTGCAGGATTGCGTAGAGCTTGCACCCCTTCATAACCCCGCAAACATCATTGGTATTGAGGCTTGCTCCAAGATTATGCCGGGTGTTCCTCAGGTTGGCGTATTTGACACCGCGTTCCACCAGACCATGCCGGCTGAGGCATATATGTATGCACTCCCCTATGAGATGTATACCAAGCACAAAATCAGAAGATATGGGTTCCACGGAACCTCTCACAAATATGTTTCGGGCAGAGCGGCAGAGATGCTGGGCAAAAAGCCTGAAGATTTGAAAATCATCACCCTGCACTTGGGTAACGGTTCCTCCATCACCGCAGTAGACGGCGGCAAATCCGTAGATACCACTATGGGATTCACCCCGCTTGCCGGTGTGGTTATGGGTACCCGCTGTGGTGACATCGATCCCGCTATCGTGACCTATTTGATGGAAAAAGAAAACCTTGACTTAAAGGGCATCAATGATTTGATGAACAAGGAATCCGGTGTATACGGAATCTCCGGCATCAGTAGCGACTTCAGAGATTTGGAAAAAGCTGCCGGCGAGGGCAACGAAAGAGCACAGTTGGCGCTTAACATGTTTGCTTACAGCGTTAAGCGTTATGTTGGTGCCTATGCAGCAGCAATGGGCGGCGTAGATGCCATCGTATTTACCGCAGGTATTGGTGAGAACACCGCAATGATGCGTGCAGCCATCACCGACGGTCTGGACTTTATGGGCATCAAGGTTGACCCTGAGCTGAACAAAGTTCGCGGCGAAGAGAAAGACATCTCCGCTGAGGGTGCAACCGTCAGAACTCTGGTGATTCCCACCGATGAGGAAATGATGATTGCTCTGGATACTGCAAGACTTGCAAAATAAAGCATAAAAAACACCCGCCCAGGCGGGTGTTTTTTTATGCTCTTGCGAAAACCCACAGTGTGTCACCGGGTTCGCCTTGTTTCAGCGGATAGACGCTCAGAATCCGCATTTCTCCATCAATTTTTTTGTAGGTGATTCTTGGAACAACACCTTCCTCCAGCTGTGTTTCAATGGCACCATAATCCAAAAAGCTCATAATCGCCCGATGGAAATCCGGATTCACCCTCTCGCCAATATACTTTGAGAAAAGACTGGCAAAATCATTCTCGTTTTCCTCATACCCCAGATAAGCAGGCATCAAAAGCCGATGCACCGCATTGGTGCGCAAGGAAACCCGATAGACGCCACAATAATGCTCTTTTAAGACAGAGAGCAACGCATCGATTTCATCAATACCCGTACGGGTGGCAGTAATATCATCTTCTTGGTCCACCAGAACCTTTTGCTCTTTGTTTTGATAATACTGCGCCTTTTTCTCATACATCCGTTTTTCGGCTTCTTTGACCATTTCTTCCACATCGGCAGTCTTAGCCCGGAACGCAGTCCCCACCGCAATGTGATAGTTCATCAACGTCATCTGTTCCTCAATACATGCTACGATACCCCTGATTTCTTCTGCCGAGGTATTCTCTACAAATGCCAGGAACTCATCCCCGCCCAATCGGTACAAGGAATTTCCGTAAAACAGCTCTTTGAGGGTATTGGCAATATAGCAAAGCATCTCATCGCCTGCCGCATGTCCCAATCGATTGTTATAAAGATGCAGTTCATTGACATCCACATACACGCACGCAAGATTCTGCGGCTGTGTTTCTTTCAGATTATCCAACATCTTGTTGTAGCTCAACCGGTTTTTCAGTCCGGTCATAGAATCGGTTTCTGCCGCCAACTCGGTACGATTTAGCTTTTTCTTGTTATAGATCGCAATGGAGAAGCAGATAGAGATATCATACAAAAGCTTTCTGGTCCGAATGGGTTTTTGCGGATTGAGTACCCCCAGAATCCCAATATGATTATGCTTGTCAGTGATGGCAGAAAAGATGACCTTTTCAATTTGGTGATCCAACAGGAACCGATAAAACTCCGGATTGTTTTTCCGCAGATACTTGTTTGCCTCAATGGAAATCACGCTAACCGCCGCACCTTGCGCTTGATGGATTTCTGTTGCATACCGAAACAACTCTGCAACAAAATAAGATCTATCCTTGCCGCCCAGCAGTTTTTCTGCATTGTTTGCCGAAATATAGTTGTGATCTTCTTGATCCGTATCCACAAATACCGCCGACCTTGCATTGGAAAACACCGCGATGGTTTCCAAGGTCTGGGTGATATTGCTGTGTTGCTGATTGATATCCAGAAGCAGCTTCCGGATTTCTGACGCTTTTTTCATAACCTCGTTCCGCCGCATTTCGCTACGGAACACCGCTACAAAGTATACTGCCATCAAAAGCAGCATCAGCGCAAATATCATAAAGAGCACACCGGCAATATGGTGGGCATTGGCAAAAACCTGTTTCTCCGTTCGCGCCAGCATAATCTGCCAATCCTCAATATCCAAAGGAGAATAATGCAGATACAGCGTTTCCCGCAAGAGCGGTGACACAAACGCGGTATACCCTTTCTCCGTTTCCATCATCGCTTCGTAAGAAAAGTCGTCCTTGTACTGCATTTCTTTCAATTCCGCAATGTTTTTCCGGTTGCTGCGGAAGGTGTCCAGCAGAATATTCCCTTTTTCTCTTTCATAGACATAAAGCTGTGCATCCAAGGAATCTGCCAGATTTCTGTATCTCTCATTCAGGGTATTCAGATTAATCAGTCCATAGAGAATACCAATGGTCTCGCCTTTGGAAACAATCGGGGTCGCACTGCGTATAATCTCACGCTTGGCATCGGTCAGGTCAGAAACCTTGCCGGTGGTATGTGTCCCTTTTTGGACCTCTTCATGAAAATCAATCTTGCCGGCAACCGAAACTCTCCCTTTTCGGGTTTCCATCGTATTATTTGGCAGCAAAATACCTACATCCGCAATCAAACCGATTTCCTCAAAGGAATCAATGACCACGGTAAAATCCTCATCCTTTTCATAGAGCTGTGCAGCAACATTTGCCAAGGTTACAAGGTTTTCGATATCCGACTTAATCTGAAGCTGGATATCCTCCTTGAACTGCTTGGTCTGCATATGTAAACTTTCAAACGCCTCTTCCTCGGCATTTTGATAAATATACCGAATCATGGAAAGACAAACTATGCTAAGCAGGATCGAAACAATCACTGTGTAAAGGATGATGCTCCTTGACCGCTTTGCCTTTTTATACTTTCGAATCAATACTTATTCACCTTTGCTTTTTATGCTATTTTCATCCTGACTTCACTATATCACAAAGAATTGGTTTCGTCAATGCTTGTGCCTTTTTTCGTTTCAAATACAAAGCCTTCCCAAAAGGAAAGGCTTTTCTTCTTACATCATTGCTTTCAAACGTTCATTGATTGCCAGCAAAAATTCTTCGGTATCTACCTTTTGTTTGTTAGGCAGAGAGGAAAGCAATGCCAAATCGCCGGTCATAACCCCATCCTCAATGGTCTTTATGGTTGCCTTTTCCAGCTTGTCGGCAAATTCACAAAGCTCGGGGGTGCCGTCCATCTCACCACGTTTGCGGAGCGCACCGGTCCAAGCAAACAGGGTTGCCACGCTGTTGGTGGAGGTCTTTTCCCCTTTTAAGTGCTTGTAATAGTGACGCTGTACGGTGCCGTGAGCTGCCTCGTATTCATAAACCCCGTCAGGAGATACCAGAACTGAGGTCATCATTGCCAGACTACCGTAAGCAGTTGCAACCATATCACTCATCACATCGCCGTCATAGTTCTTGCACGCCCAGATGTAACCGCCCTCGGAGCGAATCACACGAGCAACCGCATCATCAATCAGGGTGTAGAAATATTCAATGCCAGCTGCGGCAAACTTTTCTTTGTATTCTGTCTCAAAAATCTCTGCAAAGATGTCCTTAAAGCGATGGTCATACTTCTTGGATATGGTGTCCTTGGAGGCAAACCAGATATCCTGCTTGGTATCCAAGGCAAAGTTGAAACAGCTTCTTGCAAAGCTTGCAATGGACTTATCAATGTTATGCAGTCCCTGAATGATACCATCAGAATCCTTAAACTCGTGAATCAGGCTACGGGTTTCGTTGCCGTCCTTATCGGTGCAAACCAACTCGCACTTGCTTCCCTTAGGAACCTGCATCTCGGTGTTCTTATACACATCGCCGTATGCGTGTCTGGCAATGGTAATCGGCTTGGTCCAAGTGGGGATAAAGGGGGTGATACCCTTGACAATAATCGGGGTGCGGAACACAGTTCCGTCCAAGATGGCACGGATGGTACCATTGGGGGATTTCCACATCTCCTTGAGGTTGTACTCGGTCATCCGGTCTGCGTTGGGAGTAATGGTAGCACACTTGACTGCAACGCCATACTTTTTGGTTGCCTCCGCAGAATCAAAGGTGACCTGGTCATTGGTTTCATTCCGATGTTCCAGACCCAAGTCATAGTACTCGGTCTTTAAGTCAATATAAGGGAGAAGCAGAATATCCTTAATCATCTTCCAGATGATGCGGGTCATCTCATCTCCGTCCATCTCCACAAGGGGAGTTTTCATTTGAATTTTTGCCATTGGTATCGTCCTCCTATTGGTTCTTCTCACGGGTGTAGTTCAGCAATCCGCCTGCAATCAGCATTTCCTTCTGGCGGTCGGACAGGTCCACGCTAACCACAAAGTCAAAGCCCTTGGTCTTGTTGGTCACCTTGACGGTGTTTCCTGCCTGAATCTGCGCAATTACGTTTTCTATCACCAGTTCATCCATCTGGTCAATACGGTCATAGTCTGCCTCATTCACAAAGGTCATAGGCAGGATGCCTGCGTTAATCAGGTTTGCCATATGGATTCTGGCAAAGGATTTCACAATCACCGCTTTCACACCCAGATACAAGGGTGCTAGTGCAGCGTGTTCTCTGGAAGAACCCTGTCCGTAGTTGCTGCCGCCTACTACGATGCTCTTGCCAAGCTCCAAGGCACGGTCGTGGAATTTCTCATCACAAACTGCAAAGCAGTATTCCGAAATCTTGGGAATGTTGGAACGCAAGGGAAGAATCTTTGCACCCGCCGGCATAATGTGGTCGGTGGTGATGTTGTCGCCCACCTTCAGGCTACATTTTGCCTCGATGGTATCCATCAAGGGACCCGATACAGGAAACGGCTTGATGTTGGGGCCACGCAGAACCTCTACGCTGTCCATATCCTCTTCCGCAACCGGCGGAACAACCATGTTGTCATTGATGGTAAATACTTCCGGCAGTTTGAACTCCGGCATATCGCCAAGCTCTCTGGGGTCGGTCAGGTATCCGGTGAGCGCTGATGCCGCCGCAAGCTCGGGAGATACCAGATAAATCTGTCCGTCCTTGGTGCCGCTGCGTCCTTCAAAGTTCCGGTTGAAGGTTCTTAAGGAGATACCGCCGGAATTGGGGGACTGACCCATACCAATACAGGGACCGCAAGCGCTTTCCAGAATTCTGGCGCCTGCATCAATCATAATGGCAAGTGCGCCATTTTCTGCCAGCATATTCAGCACCTGCTTGGAGCCCGGTGCAATGGACAGCGAAACATCAGGGTGTACCGTCTTACCCTTCAGAATATGGGCAACTTTTAACATATCCAATAATGAGGAGTTGGTACAGGAACCGATACAAACCTGATCAATCTTCAGCTTGCCGATTTCTTCTACGGATTTCACATTATCAGGGGAGTGGGGGCAAGCCGCCAAGGGAACCAATTCACTCAAATTGATTTCCACCACTTCATCATATACCGCATCCGCATCTGCAGAAAGGGGCGTGTAATCCTCTTCTCTGCCCTGTGCTTTTAAAAATTGGCGGGTGGTTTCATCGGACGGGAAAATCGAGGTGGTTGCGCCCAGCTCTGCGCCCATATTGGTGATGGTTGCACGCTCGGGAACCGACAGGGTTTTCACACCCTCGCCGCAATATTCGATGATTTTGCCTACGCCGCCCTTGACCGAAAGTCTGCGCAGAACTTCCAGAATCACATCCTTTGCCGCAACCCAAGGCTGCAGCTTGCCGGTCAGTTCTACCTTTACGATTTTGGGACAGGTAATATAATAGGTACCGCCGCCCATAGCGACAGCTACATCCATACCGCCGGCGCCGATGGCAATCATACCGATACCGCCGCCTGTGGGGGTATGGCTGTCAGAGCCAATCAAGGTTTTTCCGGGGATGCCGAACCGCTCCAGATGCACCTGATGACAGATGCCGTTGCCGGGGCGGGAGAAATAAATACCGTGTTTTTTACACACACTACCGATGAACCGGTGGTCGTCGGCATTTTCAAATCCGCTTTGCAGGGTGTTGTGGTCAATGTATGCCACCGAACGCTCGGTCTTTACCCGAGGAACGCCCATTGCTTCAAATTCCAGATACGCCATGGTTCCGGTTGCGTCCTGGGTTAAGGTCTGGTCGATTTTGATGCCGATTTCGGTACCGGCAACCATCTCTCCCGAGACCAGATGATTCTTTAATATTTTTTGCGCCAAAGTCATACCCATAAAAGGTCACTCCTTCTTTTGTTCTATCCGTTTATTTTATCGCATTTGTCCACCTCTGTCAAGGTAGACATCTTACAGAAGTTTGGTGTCAAATTCCCTCGAACTATGAAGTTTTACCGAAAATTTAGTCTAAAATCCGCCAATCGATGGGTTTCATCCCCTTGGCAGTCAAAAATTCATTGCAGGCACGGAAATGTCCGCACCCGAAAAATCCATTGTAGGCAGAGAGAGGACTGGGGTGGGCACACCGAAGCACCAGATGGTTGGGGTTGGTGATGAGCTCCTGTTTTCTTCCCGCATTGGCGCCCCAAAGGAGAAACACCATGGGTTTTTCCCGCTGATTGAGCAGAGCAATCACCCTGTCGGTAAACTGCTCCCAACCAAGTCCTTTGTGGCTGTTTGCCTGTCCGGCACGCACCGTCAATGCAGCATTGAGCATCAGCACCCCCTGCTTTGCCCAAGAGGTCAGTTCCCCGTGGTTGGGTGGTTTGATGCCAAGCTCGGTTTCTATTTCCCGGAAAATATTTTTGAGAGAGGGCGGCGGCTCGACGCCCTTTTTTACCGAAAAGCAAAGTCCGTGTGCCTGCCCTTGACCATGATAAGGGTCCTGTCCCAGAATCACTGCCTTGACCTCAGAATAAGAGGTATAGCGCAGGGCATTGAAGATATCATACATATCCGGATAAATCGTCTGCTCCTTATACTCTTTTGCAAGGATGGCTCTTAGACGAAGATAATACTCTTTTTGAAACTCCTCTTGTAAGAGGGCATCCCATTCGTTTCCCAAATTGACCACTTGTATCACCTCACTAGTGTGCCAGGACTTGAGCTCCATATGGCGTTCAAGTCCTATCACACTCATTATACTATATTTTTTCCAAAAAAGGAAGTATATTCTTACGATTCTGTGTCCATACTAAAAAAGACTTGCATATTCCGGAAAAATGATGTATACTATAAAATAAGTGATTTGTACGGAATTGGCTTTGTCACAAGGCAAAGTCGCTAATTAACCCCTCTGCTTTGGCAGAGATTTCTTATGAGCGGACCAATAAAATATCAGCAAAAGACAGGGAGTATCGCAGAGGCCCCGTGTGCAGACTGCAATACGATTCCCCTCTTCTTTTGCTATGCCGAGTGTGACAGAACTCGAACTACATATGGTTTGCAAATAGAAATTTTGTGTAATTCGGCAGAATTTCCCGCGAATATACGCCAGTATCATTCTTGAAAATTCTTTGCCTTACCCTAAAATTTCTTATTTGCAAACTCTTCGACCTTAAACGCAGTGAAATTTCATAGTATTTCAATGCGGAGGATGCAGCAAGGCTGACGCCTTGCAAAGACGACAAGTTGAAAGAATGGAGATTTAACAAGTTTAAGGCATATGAAGTTCAAGTCCTGGCACACTAAAGGAGGTAAAATTTTGAAAAAGAATAAAACCCTGAAGGTGATCCCGCTGGGAGGCCTTCACGAAATCGGGAAGAACCTGACCGTCTTTGAGTACGAAAACGATGTGATTCTCTTAGACTGCGGTATGGCTTTTCCGGACGACGATATGTTGGGCGTAGATATCGTGATTCCCGACATTACCTATCTGCACAAGGTGGCAGATAAAATCCGTGGTATCGTTTTGACCCACGGACACGAGGACCATATCGGCGCCATTCCTTATGTACTGAAAGAATTTAACGTGCCGGTCTACGGCACCCGCCTGACTCTGGGCATCCTCAAGAACAAGTTAAAGGAACACGGACTGACCAATTCTGCAAAGCTGAACACCTTAGAAGCCGGTGAAAGCATCCGTCTGGGCGAGTTTCGGGCGGAGTTCATCCATACAAATCACTCCATTGCAGATGCGGTTGCCATTGCCCTGCATACCCCTGTGGGCGTACTGCTGCATACCGGCGACTTCAAGATTGATCCCACCCCCATCGACGGGGATATGATTGACCTTGCCCGCATTGGTGAGCTTGGAAAAAAAGGCGTTCTGGCACTATTCTCAGACAGTACCAACGCAGACCGCCCCGGCTTTACTATGAGCGAAAGCTCTATCGGGCAGACCTTTGACCATCTGTTTGAAAAAGGTACTGACAAGCGGATTATCGTTGCAACCTTTGCCTCTAACATACATAGAGTGCAACAGATTATCAACGCCGCAGAAAAGTACAAGCGCAAGGTGGCGGTTTCGGGCAGAAGTATGGTCAACGTCCTCAATGCTGCCATTGAGCTGGGGTATATGAACATTCCCAAAAACACCCTGATTGACATTGATGAAATCGGGCGTTATCCCAAGGATAAGCTGGTGATTGTGACCACCGGCAGTCAGGGTGAGGAAATGTCTGCCCTGACACGGATTGCCTTTTCGGCGCACAAAAAAATCAACATCGAACCCACCGATTTGGTGATCATCTCTGCCAACCCCATCCCCGGAAACGAAAAAGCGGTTTCCAATGTGGTCAACGAGCTGTTAAAGCGGGGCGCTGAGGTAGTTCACGAAAAGCAGGACAATGTGCACGTTTCGGGTCACGCCTGTCAGCAGGAATTGATGATGATTCTCTCTTTGGCAAAGCCGAAGTATTTTATCCCCGTACACGGAGAGTACAACCACCTCTGCCGTCATCGGGATTTGGCGCTGAAAACCGGCATGGAGAAAAAGGACATCTTTTTGATGGAAATCGGTCAGGTGTTGGAGCTGAGCCGAAACAGTGCCAAAATCACCGGCACCGTGCCCTCCGGCAAGGTTCTGGTTGACGGTCTGGGCGTGGGCGATGTGGGCAACATCGTTCTCAGGGACCGAAAGCATCTGGCAGAGGACGGCATCATCATTGTGGTGCTCACCATCGACAAAACCAGCCGCGAATGCGTGGCAGGTCCGGATATTATCTCCCGTGGATTTGTCTATGTGCGGGAATCCGAAGACTTGATGGACGCAGTTCGCGCCGTGGCTGACGGCGTGGTACAACAATGTGTCAACGGTCGCAACATTGACTGGACCACACTGAAAAACGGAATCAAAAATGAGGTTGGCGGATTCTTGTTCAACAAGACCAAGCGCCGTCCGATGATACTCCCGATTATTATGGAGGTATAACGCAAAACCGCAAGGGAATACTCCCTTGCGGTTTTTTGTTTACTTTTTGCTTGCGGTAGACCGAGTTTCTCAACGTCTGTTAGAACTCTTCCAAGATGCCATAATCTGCATAATCAAAGATGCGGGCATCCTTGTCGGGGTTGATAGCAATCACCAGACCGCTGTCCTCGATACCACAGGTGTGATGCACCGCACCGGAAATCCCGATGGCAATATAAATCTTGGGATTCACCATCTTTCCGGTCAGTCCAATCTGCCGTTCATAAGGAGCACCATTGGCATCCACCAGACCACGGCTTGCGCCGAGTTCTGCACCCAAAGATGCGGCAAATTCCTCCACCTTGGGCAGAATGTCCTTGACGCCTCTGCCGGCAGAAACCATAATTTCTGCACTTTCGGATTTGGTTCTTACCGTCGCCATCTGGGGCTGGGTCAAGCACTTGATTTTGGCGGTGATGTTGCCGCCCTGTGCCGGACGATACATAAAAAACTGCTCCCCGTCGGTTTCCAGCGCCGTACAGTCGGCACACAAACCGGTCTTAAGAATTGCCGCCGCAATGGGGGCATTTTTTCTTCCCCACAAATCCGCGTTCCAAAGGATGACCTCCGGCTTTTCTTTTTCTGCCCGCGCGGCAATCTCCTCAGGGGACAGTTTGGGAATCAGCACCACCTCTTCTGCGATGGCAGATGCTTTTTCCAAGACCTCTACTCCCACCGCCCAGACGCTTTTCAGTTTCTTGTCGGATTGGGTTTCGATCTTGCTGTCCTCTCTGTTTTTGGCTTTCCAGTCCTCAATGAGGGGCAAAAGCTCCGCCATGGTAATGAACTGACACCGGCGTTTGCCCTTCTCATTTTCAAAGGTTTTCAAAACCCGTGTGGGAGAGCCGCCCAGTCCACAGCGGGACAGGTCACAGCCAACCTCTTGGTTTGACCAATATTCTATGGGTTCTGTCTTGGAAAAAATGCTGGGAAATCGCAACACATAGCCCCGCTCCAGAGTCACCAATGCCGGAAGAAGCGCCGATTCCTCCCCATCACGGGTTGTGGCACGCACCGCTCCGTCCTCGCAGGTGACCTTTAGTGCATTGGTAATCACCGGAATTCCCAACATTTGGGAAACCATCGGTCCCACCTGCGCAGTATCTCCGTCGATACTCTGTCTGCCGCAGAGAATCAAATCAAAGGTCAGCTTTTTCAGTGCCTCAGACAAGATATACGCCGTAGCAAGGGTGTCCGACCCTGCATAGCCGGAATCGGAAAGCAGAACCACCTTTGCCCCCAATCGGGTCAGAGGGGTAAGCGCCGATTCGGCGGATTTGGGGCACATAGAGAGCACCGTCACATCGTCCGAAAGCCGTAGCGCGCATTCCAAAGCGGCTTCATCAAAGGGATTGATTTCCCCCTTAATCACCTTGACACATACTGCAATTTTCATCTTAGAACAGACCCTCTGCGATATCTTCACTTGCGCAGAACTCTACTGCGGGATGTTTCTGCAGCAAGCTTGCAGGAATCTGCGCCTGCACCTTGTCAAACAATACGTGCTTGACAATACCGTGCTGCCACGGTCTGTTGAGTGCAATGTAAATCTTGCGAGCTTCCAGAATCTGCTTCATACCAATGGTGATACACCATTCGGGCATTCCTCTCAGGTCGCCTCTCTGGTAACCATAGGCATTGATGGTTTTGGTTTCTCTGGTGATGGGCAGAACTCTGGTACCCAATGCACCAAACTCCTCTGCGGTGATGGGGTCATCTTCCTCTGCTGCCTCGTTGAATGCCAGATGTCCGTTGATACCCAGACCGCCCAGACATAAATCCACGCCGCCCAGTTCTTCAATCAAGGCATCATACTCTGCCTCTTTGCCCGGTTCGGGGAAGTGGCGCTGACTTTCCGGCATCACCAGTTCGGGATTTACCAGAGAATAGAACTCGTCATTCATCCGCTTGTGGAAGCTCATGGGATGCTCGGGATCAATGCATTCTTCGGGGCTGAGCATATACTCATCCATATTGAAAAAGTGCACATTCTTCAAAGATACGCCCAGCTGATTGACCAGCTTGGCAAAAATCGGGTACTGGTCAGTCGGTCCAACCGGTACAATCATTACGGTGGATTTGCCCTTGGCATTATTTTTCATAATTTCCTCAAGCATCACCATCGCCATATCAAAGTATACACCCCATTCGTTCTTTTCCGTACGGAATGTAATGTTGTTTCCAATCATCTTTTTCATCATCTTATCCTCCTTAGATACCGATTTCTTCTTCGTTCTTCAGCTTGTCAAACAACTGGCTGAGCACCATAAACGCACGCACATTGTGGAAGGGGCCTTTCCAGTCGCTGCCCTTGATTTGGGCAATGGGGGTTCCGTCACGGTGGAGATGTCCATACCATTCGGGATGACCCGGGTCTGCAAAGTGCTCACAAACATAAGCATAAATCTTTTCAAACCACTCCATATATTTTTCGTTCTTGGTGTACCAGTAAGAATAGGTCAGAGCAACCATTGCCTCACAATGTACCCAGAACAGCTTCATATCCCATTCTAAGCTCAGTACCGGCTTGTTATAAAGATCCAGGAAGTAGAAAATACCACCCTTCTCGTTATCCCAGCCACGTTCTAAGGACCATTCGGTTACCTCGATGGCTGCCTCCATCATTGCCTTATCCTTGCGGATGATGGCTTCTTTCATAATAAACCAAGCGGTTTCCATACTGTGACCCGGATTGATGAATCTGCCGTCAGGAGTGTCAATGAACTCGCCGTCTGCACCAACGGTTTCCAGAAGAACCTTTTTGTCCTTCTTGACAAACACATTCAGGATGGTATCAAGGCACTGGTCAATCATCTCGTTGTAAACGGGATTGTCGTCAATCTCACGCATACACTGAGAAACATTCATCATAATCATCACGATACTATGGCCGCGATTCTTTCTGGTTTCGGGGCAAACCTTGGGCGGGAAGTAACCGGGGGTGGTGTAGTAGCGCAGCATCAGCTGATACAGGTCTACTGCACGCTTTTTCACTTCCTCATCGCCGGTTGCTTTGTAGTATTCTGCATAACCCATAACTGCAAACGCCTCGGAGAAATAGTATCTTCTCAGGACCAGCGGCTTGCCGTCGCGGGTCACTCTGAAGTACATATGCATATCTTCTGCAAAACAATACTTGTTGATAAAGTCATAGCCGGACTTTGCGGCATCCAGCCAAATCTGTTTTCTGCCAAACTCATTGTAGAGCTTGGAGAACATCCACAGACTTCTGCCCTGCTGCCAAACGGACTTGTCCTCATAGAACAATTCGCCGTCACGGTCAAAACCGCAGAGGTAACCGCCGTAAATCTTGTCCACCGACTTTTCTTCCCAGAAAGAAACAAAGTCATCCATCAATACCTGATTGATTTTTCCGTAGTAATTTTCAAAAAAATTCTTATCCATTGATTCTCTCCCTTTCATATACAAGCTTTCCGCCCGTTATGGTTTTGATTACATTCAGTCCCTCGTCCATGATACAGATGTCTGCCAGCTTGCCAACCTCGATACTTCCCACCAAATGGTCAATTCCCACTACCTTGGCAGGAGTCAGGCTACCGCAGGTTACTGCATTCCAAAGGGGAATGCCCGCATCCTGCACCAGATTCTTAACCATCTGGGAAACCGGTTGGATACTGCCCGCAAGACGGCTTCCGTCCGGCAAGCGTGCCACCCCATCCGAAACGATAAACTTTTGTGCATTGGGATCCTTTTTGGTGCCAAGGCTATACAACGTATCCCCGATGGGCATTCCGCCGGCACGCAAGGAATCCGAAACCACGCACATTCCTGTGGCTCCCTTACACTTGAAAATCAGCTTCATCATATCCGAGGTGATGTGATGGTTGTCCGCAATGATTTCTACCGTCAGTCGGTCATCGGTCAAGCCAAGCTCACAAAGTCCCACACTCCGCACACCGTCACGCATTGCCACGGTGGACATGGCACACCACAGATGGGTGCAATGAGAAAGTCCTGCCTCAAGCACCGGCATAATCTTTGCCTTTTCTCCGTCATCGTGACCGCCGCAAACCACAATTCCCGCCGCGACCAAATCCTTGGTCATCTGCTCGGCACCCTCAAGTTCGGGAGCAATGGTCACGGTGCGAATCACATCGCTGTTATCCAGAATAAAATCATAGGAATCCTTTGCCGGAACCCGCAAAAAGCGCTCGTGCTGCGCGCCCTTGTTCTTGTAGGAAATATAAGGTCCCTCAATATGTGCACCCATCACCCGACAGATGGGATGCTCTTTCTCCTTGTACTTGCGCACAAAGGAGAGCATCTCGCAAATCTGTTCCGGCGGTGCGGTCACTGAGGTTGCAAGCAAGGATGTGGTACCATAGCGGGAATGAAAGCCGAGGGCTGCATCAAACGCCTCGTCCTCTGCATCCATAAAATCTCCGCCACCGCCGCCATGAGTGTGAATATCCACAAAACCCGGACAGAGGTAAGCCCCCTCTGCATCAATGACAGTTTCCGCTACATCCCATTCTTTTGCGTAAAGTTCTGCAATCTTTCCGTCTTCCAGTTTCAGGGTGCAATCCTCCAAAATCCCTTGGGGGGTCACAACCCGTCCGTTTTTAATAATCATCGCTTTATCCTCTTTGATTATAAATAGGTTCTAATGCCTTTTGTACCTGTTTGTAGGTTTCAAACAATTTGGCATATGCTTTGGTGTTTTCCGGATTGGGCAGGGTTTCTGATACCACGCTGTTGCAACGGCTGAGCGCATCCTCACAATCCTTGAAAATACCTGCTGCAATACCTGCCAGCATGGCGCTACCAAAGGAAGAGTCGGTATACCGCATCTCCACCAACTTAAGTCCCAGCGCATCTGAAACCATCTGCCGCCAGAGGGGACTCTTGCCGCCGCCGCCAATGATGGCTGCCGCATCGTCGTGAGCAATCTCCATCTGGTCAAGGGTGGTCTTACAATCCAGCATCGACATAGCAACACCCTCCAAGACTGCACGGGTAAAGTGCGCCTTGGTATGAGATGCCCGTACCCCCACAAAGCTTGCGCAAAGATTGGGGTTGGCATAGGGGGTCAGTTCTCCGTTTAAGTAAGGGTGGAAAATCACACCCTCTGCCCCGATGGGCACTGATGCCGCCAAAGCATCCAAGGTCTGGTAATCATCGCCAAAGGTATCTCGGTACCAGCGATAGGACGCCGCACAGGATTTGGTGGCGGTTCCCGGATAGAACATGCCGTCCACAATATGGGAATAGTTAATCAAATTCACATCGGGATAGGGACGGTCGGTCACCACGCAGATTCTGCCTGCGGTGGCAAGCTTTAAGGTCATCTGTCCCTGTTTCACCGCACCGGAAGCAAAGACCTCCATCACGGTATCGGTGGTTCCGCAAAGCACCGGAGTTCCAGCCAAGAGGCCGCAAAGCTTTTCTGCCTCCTCGGTAATGGTTCCCACCACATCCTGAGGTTTCACAATCCGGGGCATCATGGATGTAGGGAAGTCCAGAACGCCGCAAAGTTCCTCACTCCACTGCATGGTGTTGATATCAAACATCATACTGCCTTCTGCCTCAATATAGTCGGTCACATAGTCACCGGTCAGGCAATGGCGGACATAGTCCTTGGCAAACATAATCTTTTTTACCTTGCCCCAAAGCTCCGGTTCGTGGTTCTTGATCCACAAAAGCTCCGGCAAAGACCAGATGGTATCCGGATGATGGAGCACCTGTTTTAAGATGGTGTCGCCGTAGCGCTCCTTCAAAAACTTGACCTCCTCCACCGAACGGGTATCGGTCCAGTAGATAGAGTTGCGGAGCACCTGAAAATTCTCGTCCATAATCACCGCGGTATGGGTTGCCGCATCCAGCGAAACCGCCGCAATGGCATCGGGACTGACGCCGCTTTTCTCCAGCACCTTTTTGATGTTGATGCAGGTCGCCTTGACCCAGTCCTGCGGGTCCTGCTCTGCATAACCCGGTGCGGGGTAAAGGGTGGGATATTCCACCGTGTTGGTTGCGGTGATGGTCCCATCCTCACAAAGCAGCGTTGCCTTGGATGCACCGCCGCCAAAATCGATTCCAAGCAAATATTTCATAGCCTTATCCTCACTGATACTTTACTTCCAAATTTTCTCCGTGGAGTCCCGGATATACGCCTTTTGCAATCAAGCCCTCGTTCTGGTCGTGGCAAAGAAGAAACTTGTTCTTTTTGAAAAGCAGGGGATCGTTGCTGGGGGCATTTAGCAAATCATTGGTACCCTCAACAAGACCTACCACACAACGAAATCCCTCATCACTCACCTGACAGGGGCAAAAATGCATCGAGGTTCCATAAACCTCTACCGCATCGCCTTTTTCCAGATAAAAGGCTTTGATCTTATCCGAAGAATATTCCTTGTCCTCCATCTCATAGGTCAGACCCAACAGCAGAACCAAGGGGGTCGCCGCAATGTTGATTTCGGAGCATTTGTGGTATTCCAGTCCGTTCAACAAACTGTTGTAACCCTGGCAAAGACCGATTTGCGCCGCGCATCCGCCTGCGGTGAGCAGCTTGATTTCTTCTGCACAGGAAAGAGATTCCAGTTCCTCTTTTTTGAGTTCATAACAGGAGCCACTCTCCGGCATGGGGATGGCGTCGCAGGCCTTGACGATTTCCTCGGTATTGAGATTAAGCACCTTGCCGTAGGGCAAAAACTCCTTGTCATGAATACTGTAAATAGGAAAATTCGGGTTTAATTTTTTTAATGTTTCAAGCATTGATAACGCTTCCTTTTTCTTAAAATAAAATAGTATGCTCCTTGGTGGTGGTTGCATGGGGCGCAAGACGGACAATACCCCGCTTTTGGGTCAAATCATAGTTGCTGTCCACAAAATCCTGAATCCCCCACCAGGGTTCTAAACAGATATACTTGGCGCCCGGCTTGGTCCAGAGCAGAAAATATTCTGCATCCGAAAAATCCAGACCTACACACTTTCCTGTTGCTCTGTGTTTCAAGGTTACCTTTCTGGATTTTAAGCCGAGAAACACAAGGGCATCCACCGCAAAATACTCATACCTCAGCGGCAGTTCTCTTGTGTTCTTTCCAACATTGATGGTTTCATATTCCAGCAGATTTCCGTTCAGGATATTGCTGTCAAGATTCTCTTCCTGTTCAAAAATCACGCTGTATTCCTCAATACCCTCAGGACAGGAATATCCCTCGTGGGCACCGATGGAAAAGTACATTTCCTTGTCGGTCAGGTTGGTCACCTGATAGGAAACCAAGAGGTTACTTCCCTCCAGAGTATAGATGACTCTCAATTCATAATCAAAGGGAAACTGCTTTCGGCTTTCTTCGTCCGAATGCAACAAAAAGACTACGCGGTTTTCCCCGGAGTCTTCTACCTCAAATTCACAAAATCTTGCATAGCCGTGCTTCTGCAAGGTATATTCTTGATTTTCAAAGACGAACTTATCGTCTTTCAGTCCACCACAAATCGGGAAGAGCAAAGGGGCTTGACCCGCCCAAAAGGACGGGTCGCCTTGCCAAATCTTCTCTTCTCCGTTTTTGATTACGCTGATCAACTCTGCGCCCTTGGTGGAAAGGGTCGCCTTGATACAGTCATTGGATAAGATTAGTTGTTCAGCCATTGGTGTTCCTCATCGGTGGTCATATAAAAGCCTCTTACGGGGCCTGCCATGATCCACAGCATATAGTTTTTGTAGCCGGGTGCAGAGTGGAACGGATGATATCCTCTCGGAATTTCCACGAAATCGCCAGACTTGACGGTATAGGTTTCGTCAATGTCGCCTTCCATGGTATATACCCTTTGAATCCCAAAGCCCTGTGGCTTGTCAAATTCATAGTAGTAAATCTCTTCCGTGTTTGCTTCGGTGGGCATATTGGCATCATCGTGCTTGTGGGGAGGATAGCTGGACCATTGTCCACCCTCAATCCAGCATTCGCCGATGTAGATCTGGTCTGCCTCTACTCTTTCATCAAGAACAAACATGGCATGTCTTTGCCAGCCGGGTTTGCCCAGTTCCTTTGCAATCACGTCTTCCGGCTTGATCAGCACCGGTTTGTGGTCGTTGGTTGACGGACACTTGCTGACTGCGATAGAAACCTCACCAACACCGGTTACTGTGAACTCTGTATTCCGAGGAATATAGACACAGGTTGCATTACCGTCAAACACGGTTGCTCTCTCACCAATGTTTTCATACTGAAAGTCTTTACCGCTGACGGTACATTTGCCGCCCAGAATAACCAGAGCAAACTCCTTATCACTTTCATAATACGCTTTGGTTTGTCCGTCTGCAAGCTTCAGCATATCGATTTCCACATTCTTGCAAGGGCTGTTTTCCTTGGTGATGATTTCGGATTTGCCGAACTTTTTAGTCCATGTTTTTTTCAAATTCATCGTATCCACGCTCCTTCAAAAAGTTTATGGTTTCTTGATAGTTGGGGACGCCGTCTCTTGCGCCCACCTTGGTGCATTTCAGTGCAGAAACTGCGCTGGAGAAGATACACGCCTCCATGGGTTTACTTCCGCTGACTCTGGCAAAGGCAAAGGCTCCGTGGAACACATCGCCCGCACCGTTAGAATCCACCGCCTCAACCGGAAATGCCGGATAATGCGCAAACTTATCTCCGTCATAGAGATAACCGCCGTTTTTGCCGTCGGTAATCACCACCAGCTCCGGATGATAGGTTTCATACAACTTCTTTGCCGCGTCTTCTGCATTGTCAGTTTTGGTAAAACCGGTGGCAAATTCATAGGACGGAATCAAAATATTGGCATAAGGGAGCAGTCCCTCAATGCCCTCATAAAGACCGCCGGCATCATAGAGCACATCCACACCGTTCTCTCTGGCAAGCTTGGCACCGGCAATTGCCGCCTCCAAATCATTGCCGTCCACCATCAAAAGATCGCTCTCTTTGATGATTTCTTTCTGGGCATCGGTAAGTACCATCCCCGGCAGATTGCCCCGATGGAACAGGCAGGTACGGCTTTTGCTCTCTGCCGAGAGCACCACAAAGGACAAAAAGGAGCCGTAGCCATTTAAGACGGTACAATGGTCTGCGTTCACGCCATATTTTTCAAAGTCCTTTTTCAAAAAGGCGCCGCCATCATCATCAGAGAGGTTACCCAAAAAGGTGCAATCTGCACCCAGCTTGGATGCGGCAACCAGCCCTGTGGCTGCAGGGCCGCCGCCGCACTTAATAATCTCGTCCGCTTTGAGCTTGGTATCTTCGTTGGGAAATACGGGGGCACAAATCAAGGTGTCCAGCACATTTGCCCCGATTGCCACTACTTTCCGTTGACTCATAACTTCACCTGATTCCTTTTATGCTTTGTTGTCTGCACCGCAAAGCTTAATCTTGTCAAGTGCAAGCTTTTTCACGGTTTCAATCGGATGTTTCATAAACAGGTCAATGGCAAGACTTCTGTTGGGGTCATCCAAGGTTTCCTTGGTACCCTCAGCAAAAGCACAACAAACATCGGTACCGATGTTCATCTTGCGGATACCCGCTTTGATGGCAGCCTTTACCTGATCGTCAGGAATACCGGAACCGCCGTGGAGTACCAACGGAATACCGCCGGTTGCTTCACGGATTGCCTTGACACGCTCAATGTCGATTTTGGGGGTCTTTTTGTAATGACCATGTGCATTACCAATCAGAACTGCCAAGCAAACAACACCGGTTCTCTTAACAAATTCTGCAGCCTCCTGCGGGTCGGTGTATTCTTCCATCGCATCGTCATTGACGCTACCAACATGACCCAACTCACCCTCGGTATACACATCAATTGCCTCACAAAGCTCTACGATATGCTGGGTGTTCTTGATGTTTTCTTCCAGAGGATGTACCGAGCCGTCATACATAATACCGGTTGCGCCCCAACGGAGTGCCTTTTGCACCTCCAGTTCGGAAGGACCGTGATCCAAGTGGAAACAAACCGGAACGGTTGCTTTTCTTGCTGCCGCAATGATTGCAGGGCAGAGATAGTAACCAACTTCTTCGTTGAGCAGTCTGGGGTAAACCTGAATAATCACAGGTGCTTTCGCCTCTTCTGCCGCTTTGATAACACCCATTACGGTTTCGGTGTTATACACATTGAATGCGGGAATGGCAAAGTTGCCTTCTTCCGCCATATTGATGATTTGTTTAAGGTTTACAAGCATGCCAGTACAGCCTCCTCAACAGTCACTACTTCCATACCCTCAGGCTGAGTAGCTTTCAGCATCAGGTATTCTGCAGGGCTCTCAGTAACCACTGTGGTTGCATCCATATTCTTTGCATTCTCCCAGCGGTTTTCTGCAACCTTTTTCATAACAGCGGGCAGGTATTCGTTCATAATCAGGTGACCTGCCAGCATGGTGTCCTTACCAAAGAGCAGCATTTCGGAAACTTCACCGCAAGCGGACAGAATGTCACGGATGGGCTGAATTTCTTCCAGATCTCTTGCAAGGAGCGGGCTATCCTGAGGAGTGAGCTTTTTGTCGCTCTTCTTTACCTTCAGTGCGCCGGACTGAATCAGTTCAGCCACAAATGCGGTAAAGGTAACAACCTCTGCATTCAGCTCGATGCCCCACTCTTTGTATTCTCTCAGCATTACTTTTGCATCTGCGGGGTCGTAGCAGATAATCTTCTTGTAACCGGAAAGTGCCTTTGCACAGTTTTCCATAACAGCCTTGGTCTCGGCAGCTGCGCCAACCAGGAAGTCCATAGAATAACCGCTGTTGGGTTCGTCTTTGAGAAGGGCAAACTTCACGCCTGCCTTCTTAAGCAGCTCTACGGCGTTCTTTGCACAGCCCTTTGCTCTTACATCCTCACCCAGGAAGAATACGGTTTCGCTATCTTCCAGAACAGGGATGTTGGGGTTTTTGTCTGCGCCATAAACGTTGCCCTTTTCCTGCAGGTTCTGGAGCATCTTCTGCACATATGCCGGCAGCTTGCCGTCCAGAGCCGCGCCCAGTCTTGCTTCCTTGGTGAAGAGGACAGGGTCCCAACCGGTGGTACAATCCTGTACACAGCCACCGCAGAGGGAACATTCATAAACATTGTCAATAATATCATCGGTATACTCAATGGCATCACGAGCAACCAGGGACAGGCCCAGCGCTCTTGCTCTTGCAGTATTTCTCTCTAAACCGGTTGCGTTGCCGATGGGGCAGATGTGGTGACACATCCAGCAAAAACGACAACTTTCAATATGTTCTCTTGATTTCTGTGAAAATTGCATGGTTCTACCTCCTTAATTAAAGACCCAGTTTGAACGGGTTCATGATGCCATTGGGGTCCAGTTGCTTTTTGATGCCTTCAAATACCTGCATTGCAGGACCGTACTGTTCTTTCATCAGTCTGCCCAGCTTAATACCAACGCCGTGGTGGTCATTAACAACACCGCCGTTTGCCAGAGCAGTTCTAACACCGCAGTTCCAGATTTCCTGATGGAGACGGAATGCTTCGTGAGGATCCTGAGGAACATCCTTGCCGTCTACGATGAATCTGTCGTAGATCATGCAACCCCATTCATACCAGTGAGAGAAGTGTGCAATGAATCTTGCCTGCGGGAAGTTAGTTTCGATTGCCTTCTTCATTTCCCAGTAAATATTTTCAATCTTGTCATAAGGAGCAATGGTATCCATGGTACCGAAGCACTGCGGAATATCCATCATATGACCCGGATAGAAGAAGGTAATCTTCTCTTTCCACCACTTTTCACCATACTCAGAGCCAAGGTCCTCTGCGCCGTATTTGCCAAAGGTTTCCAGCAAAATCTTCATTTCCAGATCTGCCATTTCCTTGACACCCTCGATCGCGATGTTCATAAATGCGCCCTTTTTCTCCACGCCGACAATCTTCTTAATCAAAGATGCGGTTTCAGCCTCGTCATACAGACGCATTACAGACGGCTTGAACTTTTGCAGCAGTTCTCTACCTGCATTGAACGCATCGGTCATATTGTGGAACAGGAAACCACGGAACTGTCTGGATTCAGGCTGCTCGTAAATACGCATCTGCGCCTTGGTCATTACACCCAGCGTACCCTCAGAACCGATGAAAATCTGGTTCAGGTCAGGACCTGCTGCGTGCTTGGGAGCCGGAGAGGTTTCGATGATATCACCGTTGGGGAGTACCACTTCCATCTGCAGCACCATATCGTCAATCTTGCCGTACTTGGTGGAAGATACGCCGATACCTCTGTGTGCCAGGAAGCCGCCTACGGTAGAACAGGTCAGGGAAGAGGGATAGTGCATGGTTGCATAACCCTTTTCGTTGGCAGCCCACTCAATGTGCTTGTAGATGGCACCGGTGCCGCACTCTATGTACATACCCTGCTCGTTCACATCATAAATCTTGTTCATTCTCTTGGTGTCCAGAACGATACCGCCGCAAACCGGAATCGCACCGCCCTGGGTACCGCCGCCTGCACCCCAAGTGGTTACAGGAATCTTGTAGTAGTTTGCAATCTTGAGAACTGCAGAGGTTTCCTTTGCATCCTTGGGTGCAACGATGAAGTCGCCCTCGGGCATTCTCAGACCCCGGTCAGCCCACATTCTGGAAAGCCAGAAGTAGTCCACGCTGTGGGTAATCTTGTCAATGGTTCTGGTGGAACAGTTTTCTTTGCCAACCGCGTCTTCCAATTCGGTGGCAATTACGTCAAATAAAAAGTCCGTCATAGTGATTCTCCTTTTCTTATATAAATTCTTAATTATTCTTCAATGGGATCATAAGTGAGCTCAGGAATGTATTTACAGAATTCCTCAAGCACATCGGCATACTCTCCGTATACCTCGCTCATATGGTGGATGTAGGGTCCCTCCACCATCTTTCTTTCAACCTTTGCCCAGTTCTTAAACTCTGCCCACATATAGGTACCAAAGGTATAAGGACCGTCACAGGTCTGATAGGTTCCGCCAAGCAAGGTGTACTTGCCGGCATCTGCCTGAAATCTTGCAATGGTGTATTTGCCATCCTTAGCACGGAAGCTGGGTTTGGTATTAAACAGCTTTGCGGTAGACTTTTCGTCCTTCATAGAATAAGGGAAGGGTCCACAGTGCCACAAAAGCTCTGCATTCTTATTCTCGGGATGTCTGACGGTGAATTCACCGAACAGCGGTGCCTTTTCTCCTCGTGCTGCCGCCTGCAAAAGCACACTGGTAATAGCGCCGTGCACATCGCCCTCACAGATGACGAGGTAACCCATATCTGCAAGGATGCTCATTGCCAGACAGGGGTTGGACCCAACCGCCAGAGGCATTGCCGACCAACATTCGGTGGTGATGGCATCTGCGTCAAACTCTGCAAAGATTTCTTTGTATACATGGATGAATGCTGCCAACTTGCAAAGTGCCTCTTCATCAAGACCTGCCACATCGTAATCCCGCTTGATTGCCACAATATCCTTTTTCAAATCTTCCTGCTTGTTCTCCAGAACTGCACGGAACTTGCTTTCAAACACCGCCATATTCAAGGTGCTGAGATTCATGCCAAATTTTTCGGTCAGCTCCAGTTCATTGAACATAACACTCTTAAAGGCGTTCAATCTGGTACCAACCTCAACAATGGACAGATTCTTAAAGTTCTTGACCATGGTTGCCACCGAAAGGAACTTTTTGAAGCCCTCGGCAAAAACCGGGCTTTCTACCGGACAATTCTCGATGTAGGAAAATCCTACTTTATTTCTCTTTAACTGCTTGCTGATGGCAAACAATCCGCATTGGGCATCGGTATACCGTTGTCCGTCCGGATCAAAGACCATATCCTGGGGTCCCCAGAGCAGGGTAGGCAGCTGCATTTCCTTTGCCACCCGACCGACCGCCTCTTCATTGCCGAAGTTGCAGTTGATGATAAAGATGGCATCCACCTTTTGTTCTTTCAGGTATGCGCAAACCTTTTCGGCATCCTCGTTTTTGTAAAGCACGCCCAGTTCATTCAGCCATTCCAGATCACAAAACTCTGTCTTGTCATCTGCAAAATTCTCCTGCAAAAAGCGAAGCACCTTTTCCTTGTTCTCCACTCCTTTTGCAGGTTCAAAGATTCCCTTACGGGTGTTGAAATCTCCAAGGTTCCGTACGTCCGGAACCAATCCGATTTTCAGCTTGTAATCCAACATTTTTCCATCCCCTTTGACAATACTTCTCCATTTTTTCTTATCATAGCACACCCTCCAAGAAAAATCAATAGATTTTCAAAAATATTTTTCACTTTTTCTTGGGTTCTTTTGGATTCTTTTTTGTGAAAAATGAAAATAATTTTCATTTTTTGGTATAAAAAAAGGTGTCATAGACACCTTTTTAGTATTTCTTGGTCTTTAATGCAAGCTCGGTATTATTGATAGAATCAATAGACTTCTGGGATTGCTGATACACAATATAGAAGTAAAGGGCATCAATAATGGAAAGCTGTGCGATTCTGGAGTTGAGCGCAAGAATGTTGTATTTGGTTTCTTCTGAGGATGTATATAACACCAAATCACTGCATTTTAAGATGGGGGATTTTCCTTTGTTGGTAATACAAATGGTGATTGCCCCGTGTTCCTTGGCAATCTGCAGTGCCTCAATCACATCCTTGGAGGAACCGGAATGGGAGATGCCGATTGCCACATCGCCTGTCTTCAATTGGGATGCCGCAATCATCTGCATATGGTTATCGGTGTAAGAAACCGCCGGATAACCCACCCGCAAAAGCTTATGGCCTGCATCCATGGCAACCGCCGCGGAGTTCCCCAGACCCATCACAATGATTTTTCCCGCAGACATAATCGCCTCCGCCGCTTTTTGCATGGTTTCTGCATCCAGCACCTTTTTGGTACGCTCCAGGGAATAATAAATGTCATTGCAGACCTTTTCATAAATTTCAAAGGCGGAATCCTCTGCGGTCATATGGGCATTGACCACACGCTGTCCGGACTCCCTTGCAACCGAGAGCTTTAACTCCTGATATCCGGTAAATCCCAAACGCTTTGCAAAGCGGACAATGGTTGCCTCACTGCATTTGCTCAGTTCCGCGAGCTCCACAATAGAGAGAGAAAGTAACTCCCCCGGATGCGCCAGAATCCAGTCCGCCGCCTTTTTCTCCGCCTTGCCCATCTCGTCATAGAGCACCTTAATGTTCAGTTCAATTTTGTTCATACTTCCCACTTCATCCCCTCTTGAGAATACCGATATGTTATCACGTTTCTTCCGTTTTGTCAACGAATGCCCCCTTGCGCAGGGCATCCATCCTCTCATCCAGCTCCTTGCTGATGACGGCACAGGCATAAAGTTCCTGCATCATTTCCTCGGTAAACGGGGTATCCTTTTTGTATTTGAGCTGATGCTCCAAGCTTGCCCAGCAGTCCATGGCAATGGTGCGGAGCTGAATTTCCACCCGCATCATCTTCTTTTCGTTTGCCAGAAAGATGGGCACCGAAACAATCAGATGCAGACTACGATAGCCGTTGGGTTTGGGATTCTGGATATAGTCCTTACGGGCAATCAGGGTCACATCATCCTGCTTGAGCAGAGCATCAGCAAGGAGATATACATCCTCCAAAAAGGAGCAAACCACCCGCACTCCTGCCACATCGTTCAAAGTTTCTTCAATGGCCTCTGCGGTTGCAGGCAGACTCTTCCGCTCCATTTTTTCTTTGACGCTCAGCGGCTTTTTTAATCGGCTTTTGATACTATTGATGGGGTTACGGTCCAAACGCAAAGAAAACTCCTCGTTGAGTACATTAAACTTGGTTTCTACCTCCATCATGGCGCATCGGTAATACGCCATCAAACGGAAATAATCCTCCGAGGATTTTTGCAGTTGTTCCATACTGCTTTTTTCAAATAATTGCATTAAACTTTTTTCATTCATCTTCTTCACTCCTGATGGAAAAAGGTTCTCCCTTTTCGGGAGAACCTTGTAGCGCGCTAACGTGCTGACAGAGTCCGAAAAAGGAAGGTATATTTTGTGAAATCGTTTTCGTCGGCGTACATAGGTACGGTAGAGAACGATTTCGCAAAAAGCAAGCAACGGCAAGGGGAACTCGATGTTTTCCTTGCCGTTTTTGTGATTCATATTTACGGGTCGCCGACCCTTGCAAATAGTTCTTTTCTATTTCCCTGCTTGCGGTAGACCAACTTTTTCGGCGCTCTGAACTTATGCCTTGCCGACAGAGCCGAACAGCTCCATCTTTTCCTTGACGATGGTCTTGATTCCTTCAAAGCCGGGCGCCAAAAGCTTTCTGGGGTCAAATCCCTTGCCTTGCAGGTCCTTGCCCTCTTCAATGTACTTTCTGGTTGCCTCCTGGAAGTACAGCTGGCACTCGGTGTTTACATTGATTTTTGCAACACCGAGAGAGATTGCTTTTTGAATCATTTCTTCGGGGATGCCGGTTCCGCCGTGCAGAACCAAAGGAAGATCGCCCACCAACGCCTTGATTTTTGCCAGAGCGTCAAAATCCAAACCTTTCCAGTTCTCCGGATATTTGCCGTGGATGTTGCCGATGCCTGCTGCCAGGAAGTCCACACCCAAATCAGCGATTCTCTTACACTCGTCGGGGTCTGCGATTTCGCCTGCGCCAACAACGCCATCTTCTTCGCCGCCGATGGAACCAACCTCAGCCTCGATAGAAAGGCCCAGATTGTGTGCCACGTGAACCAGCTCGGTGGTCTTTTCTACATTCTCCTCAATGGGGAAATGAGAACCGTCAAACATAATGGAAGAGAAGCCTGCCTTCACGCACTGATAGCAGCCCTCGTAGCTACCGTGGTCCAGATGCAGCGCTACCGGAACGGTGATGTTCAAGGATTCGATCATTGCCTCTACCATTGCAGAAACCGTCTTAAATCCGGTCATATATTTTCCCGCGCCCTCGGATACACCAAGGATCACCGGGGATTTGTTTTCCTCTGCGGTGAGCAGAATTGCCTTGGTCCATTCCAGATTGTTGATATTGAACTGACCAACTGCATAATGCCCTTCTACTGCCTTTTTTAACATTTCGGTTGCTGAAACTAACATTGATAAACCTCCAAAAATATATTAAAATTGATTCTTTTTCGTTTGTAATGGGATTTACACCTGCAAATCCTTGACCTTGATGTGCACCCACTTTACCGTCACCGCGGTAAATTCTTCAATGGCTGCTTTGATTTTTTTCGATATTTCATCGGCTTGCTCTGCAACCCGACAGGGAAAATGCATGGAAAGGTCGATATCCAGCATAAACTGTCCGTCTGCAGTCACGGTGTTTTTGACCTTGAGCACCTTATGGACAGCGGAAAATTGTTTTGCCTCATAGGTACAGATGTCTGCAATTGCCTTGGGTGAAATTTTGTATTCCCCCAGATAGCTGTATGCAGGGCGCATCACTGTTTTTTCCTCCATAATAGTCTGCCCCTTTTTCTTGAATAATACCATCAGCGGGTCGATGAAGTATCCCGAAAACTGTCGTTTCAGTTCAAAGGTAGGCACAGGAATCACGTGCTTTCCCTGTTTGTTCCGCATCTCAGAGGCAATCTGCATTTCCTCCGCTGTGGCAACCTCCTCAATCGGAATGATGCGTTCAATGGGTGCCACCTGCAACTCTTCGGCAATTTTATTCACCATTCTGTCGCTGGTACCAATCAAAAGCAGACTTTCCACCTGCTTGTCCTGAATCGCTTTTCGCACCGCCGCCGAATGAGCAGGGTCCTGAAAGACCGCACACCGCACCGAGGCAACCTTATTGGGTTCCCGCTTGGCGGATTTTCCGGCGATGATATGGTTGTCCCCAATCAAAAGACCGTCATCTACAATATAGTCCAATCCGTATTCCTGAGCAACCCACATACTATGATGGCTTTTTCCGGTACCGGATTTTCCAACCAACGCATAAACTTTCATAGTTTATTCCTCTTCTTCTGTGGTCTTGTCCTGTTCCAGCAGCTTGTAGGAAAGCCGCATCAGGCTGTCGCTCAAATGCACATTTTCCACCGCAATATTTTCTGCCGCCGAAAGCTCGGTATAAGAAAAATTCAAAAACGCCCGAATGCCATAGCCAATCAGTTCTTCTGCCACATTGTGCATCGCATCTTTGGGAACGGTTAAAATTGCCATCTTGGGTTTCTTTTCCGCAATGAAATCCTGAATGGTTGCATAATCCTGAATGGTATGTCCCGCAAGGGCTGTCCCTACCTTTTTGGCATCGGAATCAAATACCCCAATCAGTTGAAACCCCCTTGCCTCAAACTTGGTGTTGGTGGCAAAGGTTCTTCCCATATTTCCGGCACCCACCAAAATGGCGGTGTAGCCTTGATTCAAGCCTAAAATCTGTCCGATTTCTGCCTGCAAGGAACTGACATTATAGCCATACCCTTGTTGCCCGAATCCGCCAAAGCAGTTCAGATCCTGACGAATCTGAGAAGCCGTCACCTGCATCTTTTCACTCAACTCTTTGGAAGAGATCCGCTCTACGCCCGACGCAAGCAGGTCGGTCAGATAACGATAATATCGTGGCAACCGGTTGACCACCGATGCCGACACTTTTTTTTCCATATTTTTTGCCCGAAACAACATCGGGGCTCTCCTTTTAACAATTTCTTGTTAAAATTATATCATAAGGATTGGGGTTTGTCAAACGCATTTGACAAGCTTTCTTTCTTTGTGGTATACTCCTTGCATCAAAGAGAAAAGAGGGTTCATCATGTATGCCTATGATTTTGACAAAACCATCTATGACGGGGACAGCACCGCGGATTTTATCACTTGGTGTGTCCGCAAAAAACCGTCTTTGGCATTCCGCCTGATTCCCGGCGGCGTTTCCTTTGGCGGGTACCTGCTCAAACAGTGGGAAAAGACTCGTTTTAAGGAAAAACTGTATCAGTTTCTGGCAGGCATCCCTGCGGTGGAGGCTTGGGTAGAGGAGTTTTGGGATTCCCATCAGGAAAACATCAAATCTTGGTACCTTGCCCAGCAAAAAGAGGACGATGTGATTATTTCCGCCTCACCGGAATTTTTGCTCCGTCCCATCTGTGAGCGGCTGGGGATTCGGCATCTGCTTGCCTCCAAGGTGGACATCCATACCGGAATGTACTTAGGCATCAACTGTCACGGAGAGGAAAAGGTCCGCCGCTTCCGTCAGGTTTTCGGCGATGCCGCCATCGAGGCTTTTTACTCCGATTCCTTTTCGGATGCGCCTATGGCAAACATCGCTCAATCCGCCTTTTTGGTGGACGGCGACGCCCTCATCCCATGGGAAGACTAACCAAACAAAAGAACACAGGGGACGGTTCTCTGTGTTCTTTTTTATTTGCTCAAAAAAGCACGACACAGAGAACCGTCCCCTGTGCTGTTGTGGTTTATTTATGGTGGTCGTACAGCCAGAGGGCAAAACAGAATGCCGCCAAAAAGCAAAGACTCCAAAGGAGCATCATCCCTGCATAGCAAAGGAGCGCAAAGCCATTGGGTAGGAAAACGCCTACCTCTCCTGCAAAACTGGGCGTGGAGATGGGTACAAATTGTAATGCCAAAGCAGTCAACCCACACGCCAAGCAGCCTTGGGTCAGCTTGCCCAATAAGTAAGGTTTGAGAGAAAGTCCCGCCGGCAGAACAATGGCTGCCGCCTGCATCAGCACCGAAACGCCGGAACAGGCAAGGAAAAAGGAAACCATCGGCAAGAGCCCCTGTCCAAAACTTCCCATCTCAACCATACGGGCAATTCCTCCGGTGATTTCCAACAATGCGTACAGCGGTGCGCTATCTTGGGGAAGGGCAGAGGTTACCACCGCAAAAAGAACCACAAACCCGCAGACCTTCAGGATGGCGGTCACTCCATCGGCAACCGCCGTGCCAAACGCAAAGATGGGATTTGGCAAAGGTTTGCCTGCAGGCAACGCAAGGCTTTGAAGGGTAGTTTCCTTGCCGTAACGTCGAAACAACATCCCCGTCAAGAGTGCGGAAATTGCGTGAATCAGGTATAACAAGCCGCCTATCTCACGAGCCCCCAACATGCCCACGCCAACCGCGCCCATCACAAACAAAGGGCCCGAATTGTTACAAAAGGTCAGCATTCGCTCCGCCTCGCTGCGGGAGCAGTTTCCCGAAGTATAAAGTCCCACAATACACTCTGCTCCTACCGGATAGCCGCTGACCAGACCCAGCACCACCGCCAATGCACCGCTTCCCGGAATCCCGAACAGGGGCCGCATTAGTGGGGAAAGATAGCGACTGAGCAAGCCTGCCGCCCCCAAATCAATCAGCAGATGGCTACAAACAAAAAAAGGAAACAATGCCGGTATCACTGTTTCAAAGCAGAGCAGCAATGCAGAGGATGCCGCATTCATACACACTTCCGGATTCATCAGCATCACCGCCAGAAGATAGCCGGAAAGTAGTAACAGGCTGATTTTCCAAAATCGTTCCATCCTCCCCCTCCTTTCTGGTTTATCCTATTCATCAATCCCTATTTTTACGCATAAAATGTGTTAAAAAAGGAGTGGCGTAGTATGGCACGCAAGAAACGAAACACCTCTGCCGAGCAACCGGAAACCCCGACGCTCAGGCAGCGGGTTGCGGATACCGTAGACATTTCCAAAGAAGTGCTTTTGGACACCGTGCTCATCTCCTGCATTGGCAATCGGGAGCTGAGTTTAGAAAATTACAAGAGTATTCTGGCATATTCTGACACCTGCATTCGGGTCAAGGCAAATCCCCGTGCGGTGGAAATTGTAGGTGCAAAGCTGGAAATCCGCAGTATCACCCGCGAAATGCTTTATATTGTAGGAAGAATTGACCGGATTGGATTTCAGGACATTTAGAAAGGCAGCGATGTTATGTATTTCATTGATTTTTTGCGTATACTGGAAGGCTATGTCACCATACAGGCTGACAGCGTTTTCCCCGAGCGTTTTCTCACCGTCTGCACTCGTCGGAATCTGGAAATCTGGGATGTCCGGCATCGGGGCGAGGGCAGACTGACTGCCAATATGAGTCTGCGCGCATTCCGGAGCATCCGTCCGGTCTGCCGTCGCACCCAAACCCACCTGACCATTCTCAAACGGAGAGGGCTTCCCTTTTTATTCCATCGCTATCGCAAACGGAAACTTCTTCTGCCCGCCTTAGCGCTGGTGGTTCTTTTTTTATGGTATACCTCGGGACATATTATGGGAATCACTGTGTTCGGGAACAATCGAATCCCAACCGCAACTATTTTGGAGCATCTTGCCCGCTCCGACATTGCCATTGGCAGGTCCACCGCCGAGATTGATTCCTCGGTCATCCGCAACCGGATGATGCGGGATTTGGAGGATTTGGCGTGGCTGGGCATCAATGTCAGCGGTTCCCGTATCTATGTAGAGGTGGTGGAACGGCTGGAAACCGAAGAGGGCATTGACCCCGACTCTCCCTGCAACCTGATTGCAGAAAAGGACGGGGTGATTGTTTCCATAGAAGCCCGCGACGGACAAACGGTGGTCACCCCCTCCTCCGGCGTGCGGGCAGGGGATGTGTTGGTCAGCGGCATTATGGATGCGGGAGAAAGCGGCATCCGGTATGTCCACGCCTACGGGGAGGTTTTTGCCCATACCTTTCACTCCCTGACCCGGGAATATCCCCTCACCTATACCGAAACCTTGGAAACCGGCAGGGACAGCACCCGCTACACCCTGAAAATCTTGAACCGGGAACTACCCCTGTTCCTTCGCAAAGGTGCCCCTTATGCCGAATATGCACAGGAGGAAACCGAGCGGGAATATCGCCTGCCCATCGAGCGACTACCCTCGTTATATGTGAAAAAATCCGTGTTCAAAGAACAAACTTCCACACAAAAAGAACGCTCTGCCACAGAGGCACTTGCCACCGGCAAAGAGGAACTGTTAGCCGAGTTGACTGCATCCATCCCCGAAGATGCAACCATCATTGAGCAGGAAATCAGCCACACCCTGACCGAACGGGGCGGCGTTTCCGTCACTGTCTCCCTGACTGCACTGGAGGATATCGCCATCAAATCCCCCATTGCCACCGACGGCGAACAAGAATAAAAAAGCCTCGCCGTGGCAAGCTAAAATGACGGATTTTTCATTGACAAAACGCCTGTGGTGGATTATGATAGAAACCAGAGAGATTTTACGAATTTTGAGGTATATACATGGAACGATTGATTGAAGTTGAAAAAATGGAGTTGGTGATGAACCTGTTCGGCAGCTTTGACGAAAATGTTAAGCTACTGGAAAAAGAACTGGATGTTGCCATCATCAACCGTGGCTCTGAAATCAAGATTGCCGGAGAAGCCGATCAGGTCAACACGGCACTTTCTGCCATCAACACCTTGCTCTCTATGGCGAATCGGGGAGAAACCATCGGCGAACAGGAGGTTCGCTATGTCATGTCCCAGATTGAGGCCGGCAAGGAAGAAGAATTGGAGGATTTGGGCAAGGATGTGGTTTGCATCAGCACCCGTGGCGTCCCCATCAAGGCAAAAACCCTTGGGCAGAAACACTATATTGAATCCATTCAGAATAACAATATCGTCTTTGGCATCGGCCCTGCAGGAACCGGAAAAACCTATCTGGCAGTTGCCGCAGCGGTTGCGGCATTCAAGCGGAAGGAAATCGACCGCATTGTCCTGACCCGCCCCGCCATTGAGGCAGGGGAAAGTCTGGGATTTCTGCCCGGCGATATGCAGGAAAAAGTCGACCCCTATCTGCGCCCCCTCTATGATGCCCTGGGCGAGATGCTGGGCTATGAAGTGTTCCACAAAAATGTGGAGCGGGGCTTGATTGAGGTTGCCCCCCTTGCCTATATGCGAGGCAGAACCTTGGACAACGCCTTTATCATTCTGGACGAGGCACAGAACACCACGCCGGAACAGATGAAGATGTTCCTGACCCGTATGGGATTTTCCTCCCACATTGTGGTGACCGGTGATGTGACCCAGATTGACCTGCCCAGAGATAAAAAATCGGGGCTCAAAGATGCAGAAATCATTTTGAAAAATGTAGAGGGTATTGACTTTATCTATCTGGATGAGCGGGACGTGGTCCGTCATCCGTTGGTACAACGGATTGTCAAAGCCTACGAACGAAAAGAACTGGAAAGAGAGCGCGCCTTAAAGGAACGCAAAAAGAGGAATTCTCAATGAAAATCAGCTATCTGAACCAACAGGACAAATACAAGGTTACCTTTGCGTTAAAGCGCTTGATCAAGCGGGCGGCGGCTGCCACCCTGAAGTATATGGACTTTCCAAAAAAGGTGGAAATCAGCGTAATGCTGACCGACAATCCGGGGATTCAGGCGCTCAACGCCCTGCACCGCAATATCGACCGTCCCACCGACGTGCTCTCCTTCCCGATGTTTGAATACGACGAAAACGGAGACATCATCAAGGACGCTGCCGAGTTTAATTGGAAGGGCGACCTTTGTCTGGGGGATATTGTCCTCTCGTTAGAACGTGCCGATGAGCAGGCAGAGGAATACGGGCACTCCTTTGTGCGGGAGGTCACCTTTTTGACGGTACATTCTATGCTGCATCTGTTGGGGTATGACCATATGACCGACGAGGATGAAAAAGAAATGTTCGGCTATCAAAAAGCCATTTTAGAGGAAATGGGAATTTCCCGATAAATCAAAACAAGTGAGGAAGATTTATGAAATCAGGTTTTATTGCGATTTGCGGACGCCCCAATGCGGGAAAGTCCACCCTGCTCAATCAGATTGTAGGGGAAAAAGTTGCCATTGTTTCCAACAAGCCCCAAACCACCCGAACCAAAATTCTGGGTGTTTATACCGAGCCGGATTTGCAGGTGGTCTTGATTGACACCCCCGGTATTCACAAACCCCATAACAAGTTAAGCCAACGGATGGAAAAGTACATCTACACCGCAACCGAGGACATTGATGCACTGGTTTATGTGGTGGACTGCAATATCAAGGACGCGGAGCTGGATGCGGAAAAGGAAGCCCTGTGCGGGTTAAAGACCGCGGACATTCCGGTGATTCTTGCGGTAAACAAAATTGACACCAAGGAGCGGTTGGAGCTGCTTCCGATTCTGGACAAGCTGAAAGATTTGTATCCCTTTGCCGCCATTGTCCCCATCTCGGCGCAGAAGGGAAACAACATCCCCGCCCTCTTTGACAACCTGAAAGGCTTTTTGTCCGAGGGCCCCAAGTTCTTCCCCGATGATGTGATTACCGACCAGCCGGAGCGACAGATTGTTGCCGAGTTCATTCGGGAAAAGGCACTCCGTCTGCTGAACAAAGAGGTACCCCACGGCATTGCGGTAGAAATCGAGCGGATGAAGTTAAAAGACAGCGGTACTTATGAAATTCTGGCTGCCATCTACTGTGAAAAACAGAGCCACAAAGGCATCATTATTGGCAAAGGCGGCGAAAAGTTAAAGCAAATCGGCAAACAGGCGCGGACCGACATCGAGCGGTTTTTGGGAACCAAGGTCTATCTGGAGCTTTGGGTCCGTGTGAAAGAAGATTGGCGGAACAAGGAGAACTTTATCACCGAAATCGGGTTTGAATAATCCTGAATTTTCCTTGTAAAAAATTGCCCTAAAGACGAACCGTATAGAAAAAACACCATATCATATACTAAATAATACTTTTAGGATATGGGAGGTGTTTTTCTTGCAACAAGACAAAGAATCTGCGTGGAAAGAATTTGAGGAAACAGGAAGTGTCCTTTCCTACTTATCCTATCGGGGTATCGGGGATACACCACGCATCACCAATCAAACAGAGGATGACCCTGCGGATGCAAAAAAAGCACCATCTATGCAGGGATAATGATACGAAAGGGGCGAGAGAATTGGGCATTGTGGAAGCCGAGGGAATCATCACCCGTGAAATCAAATACGGGGATAGCTCCCGTATTCTGACCATCCTGACCAAGGAATTCGGCAAGATTTCCGTCTTAGCCGGCGGCGTCCGTACCAACAAGTCGGGGCTGCTTGCCGCAACCCAGCTCTTCTCCCATGTTTCTCTGCAGCTATTTAAGGGCAGAGAAAAAAGTCTTTATAAAATCAATAGTGGCGAGATTGTGACCTCTTTTTCAGGGATTCGGGAATCCTTGGAAAAGATGGCATACGCCTCTTATTTTTGTGAGGTTGCAAACGATGTGATTCAGGAAAACGCTCCGGATATGGAACAGTTGAATCTGCTCCTGAACACCCTGTTCCTGCTGTCACAGGACAAGCTTCCCTACACACAAATCAAGGGGGTCTTTGAGTTCCGCACCTTGGCATTGCAAGGGCTTTTGCCGGACCTTTCGGTCTGTGACCAATGCGGGAACAGTCCCACCGTCTTTTTCTGTCCGTCAGAGGCAAGCTGTTACTGCGCAAGCTGTGGCGACACCCGTGCGGCAACCGACACCATTCACGCAGGGGAAGCGGTGCTCTCTGCCATTTCCTACATAACCCTTGCAGAGAGCAAAAAGGTATTTGCCTTCACTCTGCCGGAAAGCTCTTGTAACTATTTGAGCAAGCTGGGGGAATACTGCCTGACTTATTACTTAGAGCGGCAGTTCCAAACCCTCAATTACCTGAACAAAGTTTGTGCGTTAGGAGGATAAGTGATGCAAACAACCATCGAATCCTTTCTGCTCAGCCATGGTGCGGGGCAGGTGGGTTTTTGTCAATTACAGGAGGACAACCCCTTTCATCTCCCCTACGCCATTTCCTATACCATCCCTTTGTCTGATGCCATTGTAGACGGCATCACGGATGCCCCCACCCATACATATTTTCATCATTATCGGAGCATCAACGCCTATATTGACCAGCTATCCCTGCGGGTAGGGCGGATGCTTGCAGATAAGGGATTTTTGTATGTTCCCATCCCCGCCTCCCAGTCGGTTGGCGGAACCAAGGGAATCTTTTCTCACAAGTATGCGGCAACCCTTTCGGGACTTGGTGCGGTGGGAAAAAGCGGATTATTCCTCTCCACGCTTCACGGGCCTCGGGTACGGCTGGGCACCATTTTGACCGACTGTCCCTTTGCGGTTGCAGAGCACCCCGCCACCTGTCCTTGCGGGGACTGCCGGCTCTGTGCAGAGCATTGCCCCGCTATGGCGATTTCGGGAAAAGCTTGGGAAGCAGGGGACGAGAGGGAAATCATTATTGATGCTGAAGCCTGCAGTCAGTATATGAAACGGCATTTTCAGCATATTGGCAGAGGCTCGGTCTGTGGCATCTGTATGCAGGTCTGCCCCAAAGGAAAAAAATAGCACGAAAAAACCCATCCTCAATTTTGAGGATGGGTTTCAAACTGTTCGGGTTACGCTTCTTTTGCGATAACTTCCTTGCCTTTGTAATAACCACAAGCCTTGCAAGCTCTGTGAGACAATATCAGTTCACCGCAGTTGGGGCATTTTACCATGCCCGGAATCACGAGTTTCCAGTTTGCTCTTCTCTTATCTCTTCTTGCTTTAGAAGTCTTTCTCTTTGGAACTGCCATCTTGCTACACCTCTTTCCATCTTTACTCAAATATAGGGGATGTTATCCCAAACAAAGAAAATCTTTGCATATTCTACAACAATTGGTCCAGCACATCAAATCTGGGGTCGGTGGTGCGGGTATCACACCCACATTCACCATGGTTGAGATTTTGTCCGCAGTTGGGACAAAGCCCCAAACAATCCTCTCCACAGAGAATCTTGCTGGGAATCTGCAGAGCCAATCCGTCATAGGCAAGCTCTGCAAGGTCAATGGTATTGCCCTCAAGTACCGTAATATCAGGGTTTGGTTCCTCGCCTTGGGCGGGGTCTTCTTTTTTGAATCGCTCCTCCACCGTAAAGGGAAGGGTCATGGAAAACTCCTCAGTACAACGGTCACAGGTTAGTATCAACTCCGCTTGACCCTTGGCGTTCAGTTCAATACTGCCACCAATGTTGATGATGTTTCCCACCAGAGAAACCGGTCCCAAAATCCGGAAGTTGTCACCTGTCCGCGGTGCAATCTCCAAGGTCAAATCCAGTGGAACCTGCTTGCCCTCACAGTTGAGTAACGGCAATAAATTGAACTCCATCTGCCTCTTCCTTTCAAATCCAGAACAAACAGACGGTAATTATTATAAACCCATTACCATCTGTTTGTCAAGAGTTTTTTTCGCTGAAATTAGTTTTCTTTGGATTCCAGATATGCGTTGATTTTGCCAATCAGCTCATCGGCATCCACGCCGTGCACCATACAAGCCTGCTCGATACTCTCGCCGCTTGCAGAAGGGCAGCCCAGACAATGCATACCGATTCCCAAAAAAAATTCTGCAGTACCCGGATCCATCCGCAGTGCATCCATAATAATTGTATCCTTTGTTACTCTTGCCATAGTTTCAACATCCTTTCTTTTGTCTTCCCCTTAGTATACCTTATTTACGCAGAAAAATCAAGTCTTTCTGCAAAGAATCCTCCATCTACCAGATTGCGATTCTTTCTTCCGGCGGGATATACATGCCATCCCCCTCCTCAAGACCGTAAAAGTTTGCAAAGGCATCAAAATTGCTCAGCACCCGATTGACCCGCACCTTGTCCGGTGCGTGGGTATCCCCCATTAACTGCCATTTTAGGTAGGTCGGGGTGGTTTTGTTCCGCCACGCCACCGCATAGCTCCCAAACAAATCGCCCAAACGAGGGTTGTCCCTTCCTGCAATATCCAGCACGCATTCCATAGCGGCAAGGTCTGCCAGATTTTCCGCCAAGGTGCGCACCCCATGGATGGAAATCTTTTCATACGCTTTGATTACCCTTTCACAGATGGCATCAAAGGCGGCTTTATCTTCGTTCAGCCACCAGTTATTCAGGTTTCCGTTTTCATCAAATTGAGAACCCAACGAATCCAAGGCGTGGCTGATTTCGTGGGCAATCACCCCGCCGATGCTTCCCAGCTTGCTTTCAACGCTACCACCGCTGTAATAAATGGGCGCATCCAGAATCCCCGCTGGAATGGTGACGCTGTTGCTGCTTGGTTCATAAAGTGCATTCACCGTTTGGGGGAGAATGTTCCACGCATCCCTGTTGACCGGAATGTTCTTCTTCAGTTTTTCTGCCGCAGTTTCAAAATAACGTTTGCAGTAATCGGTGCGATACTGAAGGAGATTGCCACCCTCACGGATGCTTAAAATCTCATACTTCTCATCAAGGTACCCTTCCATATCCTCCGGATATGCTACCCGCACCTTGAGATTTTCAATTTTTCGCAATGCCACGGCTCGGCTTTCCTCACTCATCCAAGTATTACGGCTGAGCCGCTCCCGATACGCCTCTAAAATCCTTTGGGCAATCGCCTCTACTTCCTGCTTTTCCTTGGGGGAGGCAAATCGCTCTACATAAATCTTTGCAATATCCCAACCCAAAAGCTCCTGTACCATACTCATAGCGTAGTCCCCGGGGAGCACCCCGCTCTCTACGCCGTTTAAGGTATCCTGATACTCCCGCCAGACAAGAAACGCATCGGTGTTTAAGTAGATTGCCGCACCGTCCAATACACTGGCGCGGAGATAATCCTTCAGCAGTTCCAGATTTTGTTTTTTCCAAAGGCTGTCTGTCTTCTTGGCGAGGGGCAGGTCATAAACCAGCAGTTCTGCTTGGGTTTCAAAGCCCAAGGCTTTGAGGTAGGCATTTACATCCAGACGGGCAAAAGTCTTTTCCCGCTCCCTTGCATTTAGCACCGTATCATTGGCGGCAATATCATTGTGGGCTTCCATCGACATCGATGCTTTGCCAAGCTCCAGACAAAGTGCCGCCACCGCCTTTGCACGGGTTTTGGCGTCCTCCATTGCAAACAAGCGGAACAGGTTTTCCAGATAACTGCGGTACGCCGCAACTGTTTTCTCGGCGTCCTCGCTCTGGAGCAGGGAAACATTCATTCCTGTATAGCATTCGGAAAAAGTTAAAATATAACGGGTGGAATCGTGCATATCCACCGTCAGGCTCAAGGGGAATAAGCCGTGAAAGCCATTACTTTCCAGCTTTGCCATCACCGTCAAAAGGTCTTTCATATTTTTGACGCCGTCAATCTGCAAAAGGTATTCTTTGGCAGGCTCCAAGCCCAAGCTGTCCCGAAAAGCCGTGTTCCCCGCTGCGGCAAACACATCCGCAATCTTTTGTTCGCTGCTCCCTTTGGGAAATACTTCCTGATCTTTGACGCTCCGTCGATGGAGAGAATACACAATCTCGCCGATTTCCTTCATCCGCATACTGTGGATGGCATCCAGATTGGACCAACTGTTCTGCCCCGGCAAAAGCTCGGTTTCCTTTAGCCAATCCTGATTGACATATTCATAAAAATCGCCCCAAGGTCCTGTCATTCTTGCAGTTCGTTCTGCAAACAGGCTCAGTTGGGTGGCGGTCAACAAATCCTCGGCGCCCAAAATTCCGTCCCCGTAGCCTTTGACGATGCCCGCCTCATCCAGAATCCGGATATCGTCTTTTGCCCAGTCGGGCAAATCCACAAACCCTTGGGGATTGCCCTTGGGGAGGGTTCTCTCTCCCAAAATCCGTTTTAAGAGTACCAATGCCTCCAATCGGGTAATCTCCGCTTTGGGGCGGAGGGTTTGGTCCTCATACCCCATCAGCCAACCGTTGGCAAGGGCAATGGTCATTTCCTTACGATAGGCGGGATGCACCTCAGCGGCATCAGCAAATTGGTTCAGCAGGCTCCCGTCGGTTGCAAAACCTACCGTCACCGCACTGCGTACCAGACTTGCCACCGCCTCTTCTCGGGTGGCAAACCCTTCCTCGGTGACTGTCCCGCCTGAAACATAACGCCCATTTTCCGCAAACACAAAAGGAGCAGAAAAGGTCAGCATCATCCCCACAATGAGTAACATTGCTACGATTCGCTTCACTTCTTCCACTCCCTTTCTTTTTACCAGATATACTCCTTGGTAAGAATCCCCAAGACTGCACGCCGAACCAAATCCAGCGCATACATGGACGCCCGCTCCCGAACCATATCCCGATCACCGGAAAGCTGCAAGCGGTACGCCAGATGGTCATCCTCGGTGCAAATACTCACATAGACCAATCCCACCGGTTTTTCCTCAGTGCCGCCACCGGGTCCGGCAATGCCGGTAATCCCGATACCAATATCCGCACCGGCACGCTGCCGAATCCCCTGACTCATTTCCAAGGCGGTCTGCTCCGAAACTGCGCCATAGGCAGCAAGGGTTTCGTGCTTGACCCCCAACAGCCGCTCTTTTTCGTGATTGGCATAGGTAACTGCGCCGCAATGGAATACCTCGGATGAGCCGGAAATCTCGGTCAGCTTTTTGGCAACCAGACCGCCGGTGCAGCTCTCGGCGGTGGCAACCGTCATCCCTTTTTGCAAAAGGAGTTCCACCACCGTCTGTTGCAGGCTTTGGTTCTCGCCCTCCGCATAGACAAAATCCCCCAAGATTTCCCGCACCTTGTTCTCCCAAGGTGCAATCATCGCTTCTGCTTTCTCTACCGTTTCTGCCTTGGCGGTCAGGCGAAACTCCACCTCACCGGTTTTGGCATAGGGGGCAAGGGTGGGGTTGGTCATCTGCTGCATCATCGGACTCAACTTTTCCTCTGCCGCCGATTCCCCAATTCCAAACACCCTAAGGCTTTTTGAATGAATCACACAATCCGCTTTCCGTTCCAGATAGGGACGGACCTGATTGTTCAGCATCATCCGCATCTCTTTGGGCGGGCCGGGCAGAATAATAAACACATTCTTTCCGCTTTCCACAATAGCACCGGGGGCAGTGCCGCAATCGTTGGGCAGGACGATGCACCCTTCGGGCATTTCTGCCTGTTTTAAGTTGTTTTGTGGCATATATCTGCCCTTGGCGGTGAAATACTGTTCCAGTTTTTCCCGACTTTCCTGATGTATCACACAGTTAAGTCCGCAGTACTCCGCCACCGTTTCCTTGGTCAAATCATCCGCCGTGGGGCCAAGCCCTCCGGTGGTGATGATGCCGTCTGCACGCTCGGATGCAATCTTGAGTGCCTGCTTGAGCCGTTCAGGGTTGTCCCCCACCACGGTGGTGTAATACACCGAAAATCCCAACTCGCTGAGCAGTCGGCTGATTTCCTGTGCATTGGTATTGACAATCTGTCCCAACAAAAGCTCCGTACCCACGGAGATAATTTCAAAGGTCATACTTCCTCCTACGGCTGAATCACAATTACTTCATCTTGCGAAATCGCCGTTTCTATCATTTCTTCCAGATTCTTCAGGCTCTGTTCTGCCTCCACGATTTCCTCAATGGTAGGACGGGTTTTGGGATGCTTGGGCACAAAAATAGTACAGCAATCCTCATAGGGCAGAATCGAGGTTTCATAGGCATCGATTTTTTTGGAAATCTGCACGATTTCCTCCTTGTCCATCCCGATACAGGGACGGAATACCGGAATAGAAACCGCATGGTCGGTCACCGCAAGGCTCTCCATGGTCTGGCTTGCCACCTGACCGATGCTCTCTCCGGTAATCAATGCCTTGTCATTGTTCTTTCTGGCAATCCGCTCTGCAATCTGCATCATCACCCGACGCATAATCAGGGTCAGGTAGTTCTTGGGACATTGGTCGATGATGGCAAGCTGGATTTCGGTAAAGGGTACCACGTGCAGGTTGATTTTTCCGCTGTATGCCGAAACAATCTTCGCAAGGTCAATCACCTTTTCCTTGGCGCGGTCAGAGGTGTAGGGATGGCTGTGAAAATGCACCGCATCCAGTGCCACGCCACGCTTGGCAATCATCCATCCCGCCACCGGACTGTCAATGCCGCCGCTGAGCAGAAGTGCCGCCTTGCCGTTGGTGCCTACCGGCATACCGCCGGCACCGGCAAACTTTTGGGTAAAGATATACGCCTTTTTGCGAATCTCAATCTGTACCAGAATGTCAGGGTTGTGCACATCCACCTTTAAGCCCTTGACATTTCTCAGGATGGCACCGCCCATCTGCTGACAA
Source organism: Clostridia bacterium (assembly GCA_017397725.1). Lineage (GTDB taxonomy): Bacteria > Bacillota > Clostridia > Monoglobales > Monoglobaceae > Ructibacterium. Next base: position 22,560 of record JAFQIA010000013.1, on the reverse strand, counting down.
ATCTGGGGGGAATTGAGCGGGAACTGCTTATCCTCCCGCTTTGCCTCCACCTTGAAGGTCTTGCCCTCGGTGTCCATCTCCTTTAAGCAGGCAATGGTGGTTTTGGCAATGCTCTCCATATCCTTTTCACAGGAAACGGCAGGGCAGATGTTCACAATGCCGAACACCTTTTGCATCGCCTCAATGGCAAGGTCCATATCAATGGTATCCTCCAGCGGCTCCACATAAATCATGGACTGGGATTTGCGGATACTGAATTTCCCCAAAGGCTCCAATACATAGGAGAGGTTTTTCAAGAGCCGCTGTTCAAACATGGGCCGGTTTAAGCCCTTTAATGCGATTTCGCCATATTTCAAAAGAACAATATCTGCTTTTTTCATTGGTATACTCCATTCTATCTCAAATTTAGTTTTCTTATACGCTGCACAATGGTTTGAAGCGCATTTACCGTGGCATCAATGTCCTCTGCCGTGGTAAACTCCGAAAGGCTGAACCGGATACTGCCGTCAATCATTGCTCTGTCTACCCCGATGGCAGTCAGCACATAGCTGGGCTCTTTTTTGTGACTGGAACACGCCGAACCGCTGGAAACATAAATCCCCTCGTTCTCCAGGGAATGGAGTACCACCTCCGAGCGTACCCCTCCAAAGGAAACATTCAGGATGTGGGGTGCCGCCTGCTGAGGCGTGTTGACCTCTACACGATCAATCCGGTCACAGATACCCTGTTCCAGTTTTTTCCGCAGTTCCTGCATCCGCTTTGCGTTTTCCAAAAGATGCTGATGACAGCGTTTTGCCGCAACACCCAACCCTGCAATGCCCGGCACATTCTCGGTGCCCGGTCTGAGGTTGTTCTGTTGTCCACCGCCATAGAGAATCGGGGAAAGGCGAACGCCTTTTTTGATATAGAGCACCCCGACCCCTTTGGGCCCGTGGATTTTGTGACCGCTGATGCTGAGCAAATCTGCACCCAGCTCCCGCACATCACAAGGGATTTTGCCGTAACCCTGTACCGCATCTACATGGAGATAGGCTTTGGGGTTCTTTCGTTTCAAAATTTTTGCCATCTGCGAAATCGGCTCAACCGACCCGATTTCGTTGTTGACCAGCATTGCCGTCACCAACACGGTATCGGGGCCAATCATATCCTCAAAAGCAGGCAGGCTCACCACGCCATCCCGATCTACCGGAATAAAATCCACCCGCCAACCCTGCTCCCGCAAAGCTGCCAAGGTATTCATGGTTGCCGGATGCTCCAAGGGAGTGCTGATAATATGCCGCCCACGACTGCCCAAGCAGGCGCCCATAATCGCCAGATTGTTGGACTCGGTACCGCCGGAGGTGAAATAAATCTCCCCCGCCGATGCCTTGAGGGTCTGGGCAATGACTTCCTTTGCCTCTTTGATTTCTTTTTCTGCTGCAATTCCCAACCGATGCAACGAGGAGGGATTGCCATATTGTGATTGCATAACCTCGGCAACCTTTTGTACCACCTCAGGATAGGGGCGTGTGGTTGCGCTGTTATCCAGATATCTTTCCATAAAATTTTTCCTCCAAACTTCTAACTTCTTATTTTAACACAGGTTTGTCATTTTTTCAACCGAAAACAAAAAATTTTACCCTCCGGTATTATTCTATGAACAACCTTGAAAAAAGGGTAGACAAAATCCCAAAAAAACGTGTATAATAGAAAAAGCAAATATCCCAAACGGGAGGAACAACCATTGGAACAAAAAACTTTGAAAACCTTGGAATATCATAAAATTTTAGAGCAGCTCCGCGGCTTTGCCAAAAACGAGGCTACCCGCCTGCGCATCGCCGCCCTGACCCCTTCCAATCAGTTTCGCGTAGTGGAGCAGACCCTTGGTGAAACCGATGCGGCGCTGACCCTGATGCTCAAATACGGAGCACCGGAGCTTTTGACCATCTATGACATTCAGGAGGCGGTCAAGCGACTGGAAATCGGGGGCAGCCTGAATATGCCCGAACTCCTCAACTTGGGCAGAATCTTAAAAAATTCCCGCACCTTAAAATCCCTGATCCCCGAGCAGACAGGGGTTCTTTGCGGTTATATTGAATCTCTCTACCCCGACAAGGGACTGGAGGACACCATTTTTGCCTCCATCCTTTCTGAGGAGGAGCTCTCTGACAACGCCAGTCCACAGCTTGCCACCTTGCGCAGAAAAATGCGCAACGCCTCTGCCCGCATCAAGGATTCTTTGGACTCGATGCTCCATTCCGGATATTATCAAAAGTTTCTGCAGGACAGCATTGTGACCATGCGAAACAACCGTTATGTCATCCCCGTTAAGGCGGAACACCGTAGCGAGGTCAAGGGTATTGTTCACGATATTTCCGCATCGGGCGGAACCGTCTTTATCGAGCCGGAAGGTGTGGTCAACGCCAACAATGAGCTCCACGAGTTGGAGGTCAAGGAAAAGGCGGAAATCGAGCGGATTCTTGCTGAAATTTCAGCAAGAGCCGCAGAAATCACAGAGGAACTCCGTTTGAATTTTGATACTCTGATTCATCTGGATTTTGTATTCGCCAAGGCACGACTTGCCTTGGATATGAAAGGGGTTTGTCCCACACTCAACCATACCGGCAAGGTGTTCATCAAGGATGGCAGACATCCCCTGATTGACCGGAAGAAGATTGTCCCTACCACCGTGTATCTGGGCGAGGATTTTGACACCCTGATTGTGACCGGTCCCAATACCGGCGGTAAGACTGTGGTATTGAAAACCGTCGGTCTGTTCTGCCTGATGGTGCAGTCCGGCTTGTTTATCCCTGCTGCCGACAGCAGCGTGATGCCGGTCTTTGACAATATTTTTGCCGACATCGGGGATGAGCAAAGCATTGAGCAGAGCCTTTCCACCTTCTCTTCCCATATGAAGAATATTGTGCATATTTTAGAAAAGGCAGAAGCCAACTGTCTGGTTCTCTTTGACGAGTTGGGTGCCGGCACCGACCCCATTGAGGGTGCGGCGCTTGCCGCCTCCATCTTGGAGCACATCCGCAATATGGGTGCCAAGTGTGTTGCCACCACCCATTACAGCGAGCTCAAGCTCTATGCCCTCTCTACCGAGGGGGTAGAGAATGCATCCTGTGAATTTGATGTAGAAACCTTAAGCCCCACCTATCGTTTGCTGATTGGGGTACCCGGAAAGAGTAACGCCTTTGCCATCTCGCAAAAGTTAGGACTTCCTGCGCATATCATCACCCGCTCCAAGGAACGGCTTTCTCAGGAGGATGTGCAGTTTGAGGATATCCTGACCGATATGGAAACCAACCGTCTGCGAGCGGAAAAGGATGTGGAAGAGACCGCGCAGATGCGGCGGGAAATCGAGAATTTGAAACAGCAACTCCAACGGGAACGGGAAAACATTGAAAAGCAGAAAGACCGCATCTTTGACCGTGCCCGGGAAAAAGCCGATAAAATCATCCAGAAGGCGCAGGAGGAAACCGAAGCTCTCCTTGCCGAATTCAAGAAATTGCAAAAGGAAAAGGATGAACAAGAGGCACTCAAGGCAATGGCGGCGCTCAAGCAGGAGCTTGGCTTAAAACAAAAGAAAAACCGCCCGCTCAAGAGCCGCACCGAAAAACCGAAAAAAATCGGGGTTCTCAATATCAACAGTCTGCGCCTTGGCGCAACGGTAATGCTGGACGATTTGGGGGACAAGGGCAGTGTGCTCTCGGTCAACAAAAAGGACAACACCGTTCAAGTTCAGGTGGGAATTATGAAAATCACCAGCAAGGTGGAAAACCTGACCTTGCTGGAAGATGATCCGGGAAAACCGCCCAAGAACGCCTATACTCCGCCCCGCAAGGACAGCGGACTGCGCAGCAGCTCCGTCAAGTCGGAGGTGGACCTGAGGGGAATGCTTTTGGAAGAGGCGCTTTTAGAAACCGACAAGTTTTTGGACGAGGCGTCCATGGCAGGGCTTCATTCTGTCAGCCTGATTCACGGAAAGGGCACCGGAACCCTCCGTGCGGGAATCCAGCAGATGCTGCGCAAACACCCGCAGGTCAAAGCCTTTCGTCTGGGCAGATACGGCGAGGGAGAAAACGGCGTTACCATTGTGGAACTGAAATGAATTTTGAAAAAAGTGTTGTAATTTGTTTCAAACCGTGGTACAATAAACTATCTACACCTTTTGGGTTTCCAAAAGGCTTGATTTTGCAAAACATTTGGATTTAGGGAGATATCTGTTATGTTAAAGAAAAAGTGGCAGCTCAGAGAGTTTGACAAAAATCGGGTGGTGGAGATTTCCAAAACCTTTCACATCTCGCCCCTGACCGCAATCATCCTCTATAACCGCGGCATCCGTGATGATGCATCCATCACCCAATTCCTTTCTAAGGATTTGGGCGTGATGCACGACCCGTTTCTTCTTCAGGATATGGAGAAAGCTGCTGAACGTATTTTAAGAGCCCGTGACAATCACGAAAAGGTTACCATCTATGGCGACTATGACGCCGATGGTATCACCTCTATTGCCATTCTTTACAAGCACCTTTCCGGTATGGGTATTGAGGTGGACTACTATGTCCCTGACCGTATGCAGGAAGGCTATGGCGTGAATCGGGACGCTCTGGACAAAATCCGTCAGGGCGGTGCATCCTTGATTATCACTGTGGACACCGGCATCACCGCTGTGGAAGAAAGTGAGTACGCCAAGGAAATCGGTCTGGATGTCATCATCACCGACCACCACGAATGTAAAGAAACCATCCCCAATGCATATGCTGCCATCGACCCCAAGCGGAAGGATTGTGCATATCCTTTCAAGAGTCTGGCAGGTGTCGGTGTGGTATTTAAGCTGATTCAGGCACTGGACGAGAACAAATCCCTGCCGGATTTGATGGACAAGTACGCCGACTTGATGTGTTTGGGCACCGTTGCGGACATTTCTCCTCTGGTGGACGAAAACCGCATCATCGTGACCGAGGGCTTAAAACGCTTTAACTCTACCAAAAATATCGGTCTTAAGGCATTGTTGGATGTTTCCACCAACGGCAAAGCCATCACCACCTCTACCATCGGCTATATCATCGCACCCCGAATCAATGCCAGCGGCAGACTGGGTTGTGCAAGCCGCAGTGTGGAGCTGTTTTTGACCGAGGACCCCGCGCGGGCACGTTCTCTGGCAGAATCCCTGTGCGAGGAGAACACCACCCGTCAGCATACCGAGCAGAAAATGTTCCGCGAAGCACTGGAATATCTGGAAGCACATCCTGAAGTGCGGGATGACAAGGTGATTGTAATCCCCCACAGTGAATGGCATCACGGCATCGTGGGTATTGTTTCCTCCAAGATTACCGAAAAATTCTACAAACCCTCCATCCTCTTTGCCATCGATGGAGATAGTGCCAAGGGTTCGGGCAGAAGTGTCAACGGCTTTAACCTGTTTGGCGCATTGGAAGAATGTACCGACCTGCTTGAAAAATTCGGCGGGCACGAGCTTGCCGCAGGTCTGACCATCAAGGCGGAAAACATCGAAGCATTCCGCAAGAAAATCAACGACTGCGCCGCTGACCGTTTCACCGAGCAGATGACCGCACCCACCATTTTGTTGGATGCCGCCATCAAGGTTCCTTACATCTCGATGGAAACTGTCAACGACATCAACCGGTTGCAGCCCTTTGGGGTAGACAATCCGGTTCCCGCATTTGCAATCCGCAACATCAAGATACATAAAATCAGCACCATGAGTGAGGGCAAGCATCTGCGTATGACCCTGCTGAAGGACGGCAAGTATTTGGATTCTGTCGGCTTTGGTATGGGCGAATATGAGCAATATCTGAAAGAAGGCGACTTTATCGATGTTGCCTTTGCTCTGGACATCAATGATTACAGAGGCTTTCAGAATGTGCAGTTGATTCTTAAGGATATCAAAAAGGTTGGCAAAGAAGAGTGCTAACCGTCTGAAAAGAAACGCCGGTCTGCCTTGCCAAACCGGCGTTTTCTGTCTTTTTTGAAAGGAGGAGTTCTCTATGGCTGTTACCATCACCTTGGATATGTTGCTTTCCCGCATCCGACAATATTATATAAACGGCGACTTAGACCCTGTCATCAAGGCATACGACTATGCCGAAAAAATGCACGCGGGACAACTGCGCAAGTCCGGAGAACCCTACATCACCCATCCGGTCAATGTTGCCTATATTCTGGCGGAATTGGAGCTGGATATCCAGTCCATCTGTGCGGCGCTGCTTCACGACGTGGTGGAGGACACCGATTGCGATCACGATTGCCTGATTCGGGAATTTGGCGAAACCATCACCCTTTTGGTTGAGGGTGTAACCAAGCTGACCAAAATCCCTTACACCTCCAAAGAGGAGCAACAGATTGAGAATCTGCGCAAGATGTTCTTTGCCATGGCAAAGGATGTGCGGGTCATTGTCATCAAACTGGCAGACCGTCTGCATAATATGCGCACCCTCAAATATCAGCCGGAAGAAAAGCAAAGAGAAATTGCAAGAGAAACCTTAGAGGTATATGCCCCCCTCTCCCACCGTCTTGGTATGTCCAAAATCAAGTGGGAGCTGGAGGACCTTGCTCTTCGGTATATTGACCCCATTGGCTACTATGAAATTGTGGACAAAATTGCCCAAAAGCGGGATGAACGCGAGCTTTATATCCAAGACATCATCCAGCTTCTGCAGGAAAAACTGGAAAGCTTAAACATCAAGTCCCATGTGGAGGGACGTGCCAAGCATTTTTACAGCATCTATCGCAAGATGTTTATGCAGAACAAGAGCATTGACGAGCTTTACGATTTGTTTGCCGTCCGTGTGATTGTGGATTCGGTGGCAGACTGCTATTCGGTTCTGGGTATGGTGCACGAACTTTACAAGCCGATTCCGGGCAGGTTCAAGGACTATATTGCCATGCCCAAACCCAATATGTACCAATCCCTGCACTCCACCCTGATTGGTAGAGGGGGAACCCCCTTTGAAATCCAGATTCGTACTTGGGAGATGCACCAGATTGCAGAAAACGGCATTGCTGCCCATTGGAAATACAAAGAAGGCAAGAGCGGTAGCGATGAGATGGACAGCAAGCTGGAATGGATTAAGCAGCTATTGGAAATCCAGAAGGATATGACCAACGCCGAGGACTTTATGCAGACCTTAAAGATTGATATGTTCAGCGACGAGGTCTTTGTCTTTACCCCCAAGGGAGACGTCATCAGTCTGCCCGTAGGGGCAACCCCCATCGACTTTGCCTATGCCATTCATAGTGCGGTGGGCAACCGGATGTCCGGTGCCAAGGTGAACGGAAAAATCGTTCCCTTAAGTTCGTCTTTGGAAAACGGTGATATCATTGAGGTTATCACCAGCGGAAATCAGGGGCCGCACCTTGACTGGATTAAAATTTGCAAAACCTCGCAAGCCAGAAACAAAATCAATCAATGGTTCAAAAAAGTCAACCGTGAGGAAAACATCGAAAAGGGCAAAGACTTTTTGGAAAAGACCCTGCGCCAGAGCTTTTTGCCTTTGACCTTCCTCAGCGACAAACCCTTTGTGGATGGTCTGCTCCGCAAGTATGGATTTAACAACTTGGAGGATTTGTATGCCGCCATCGGCTATGGCAGTACCAATGCCAACCGATTTGTCACCCGTTTTAAGACCGAATGTCAAAAACGCATTTTTGATGAAAAGGGGCTTTCCTCTGAAGAATTTATCCCCATGGTTGCCAAAACCACCTCCAAGCCCAATTCCAGTGGAGTCATTGTAGGTGGACTGGAGAACTGCTTGATTCGTTTTTCCCATTGTTGTAATCCGGTGCCCGGCGACAAGATTGTGGGCTATATCACTCGCGGCAGAGGGGTTGCCATCCATCGTGCAGACTGTATCAATATGCTGCACGCGGCTTCCAACGAGGCGGAAATGAGCCGGTTTGTGCCGGTGCGTTGGGCGCAGGAAACCGACAGCACCTTCCAGACCACCCTGTATGTCAACGCCACCGACCGCAGCAATCTGCTGCTGGATATTATGACTACGGTATCGGAATTAAAGACCCGTACCACCAATGTCAATGCCCGCACCGGCAAGAACAATCTTGCCATCATTGAACTGACCTTGGAGATTTCTGATACCAACCAGTTAGAGCATATCATCAAAAAACTGCAAAACATTGACGGCGTTCTTTCCGTCGTTCGTCGCAGACAGTAAAAGGAGCCTGTTATGAAACTTCATACTCTGGTTTTGGGAGATTTGTCCACCAACTGCTACATCCTTGCAGACGAAAAAACCTGCGAGGCAATGGTGGTGGATGCCCCTGCCCAAGCAGAAACTATTCTGGATTTTTTGAAAGAGCAAAACTATACCTTGAAAGAAATCGTCCTGACCCACGGACATTTTGACCATATTCTGGCTCTTGAAAAACTGCAACAGGCAACCGGCGCACCCATTGCCATCCATCAAAATGGAGAAACATTTTTAAAGGACAGCCTTTATAATCTTTGTCATTACGTGGGCATCCGCTGGACACCGGTTCAGCCACATCGATTGCTCCAAGACGGTGATACCGTTTCGGTTGGGGATTTCACCTTTCAGGTGCTCCATACCCCCGGGCACACCTCTGACTGCATCTGTCTGTTTGGCGAGGGAATTTTAATCAGTGGGGACACCTTGTTCTCCCAAAGCGTGGGGCGGGTGGACCACCCCACCGGAAGTCTGCCTCAGGAAATTCAGTCCATTCAAGAAAAACTGATGGTTCTGCCGGATAAAACCCCTGTCTATCCGGGGCATGGTCCTGCCACCACCATCGGCGCAGAAAGGGAGTGGAACCCATATCTGCAATGAATGAAGAAACCAAACGTCCTTGGGGCATTCTGACCGGAATCCGTCCGGCAAAAATTGCCACCAACCTCCTTTTGGAGGGAAAATCCAAGGAGGAAATCCTCCTCCACTTTATCAAAGAATGTGAAACCACCCCGGAAAAGGCAGCGCTTGCTTATGAAATCGCCTGTCGGGAGCTTGCAATAGAAAAGCAGATGGAGAAAAATGGCATCAGTATTTATATCGGGATTCCTTTCTGCCCCACACGATGCCTTTATTGCTCTTTTGTCACCTGCGGAACCCGACAAGCCGCCAAGCTGATTCCGGATTATGTGACGGCGTTGAAAAAGGAAATTGCCTATGTGGGTGATTTGCTCTCTAAGCACAATCGCCGGATTGAAACCGTCTATATGGGCGGCGGAACCCCCACCACCTTATCTGCAGAACAGTTGGAAACTCTGTTTTGCCAGATGGAGGCATCCTTTGACCTGAAATTCTGCAAAGAATTTACCGTAGAGGCAGGTCGTCCCGATACCATCACCCCTGAAAAATTAGAGGTCTTAAAAAAGCACGGAGCAGAGCGCATCAGCATCAATCCTCAATCCATGAAACAGGAAACCTTAAACCGCATCGGCAGAGCCCACACACCGGAGCAAATCCGTGAGGCGGTAAAAATGGCGCGAATCTTTGATTTTTCTTGCATCAATATGGATGTGATTGCGGGACTGCCCGGGGAATCCTTGACCGATTTTTGCGATACCCTCAAAGAGGTGGAGGAACTCTCTCCCGAAAACACCACCGTGCATACCATGAGCATCAAACGCTCCTCCCGCCTGCACGAATACTTAAAGGACTACCCTCTCACCCCTGCCCAAGAGGTGGCGGAAATGGTAGACTTTTCACAGGAATTTTTACGCAAGCAGGGCAAACACCCTTACTACCTCTACCGCCAGAAGAACCAGCTTGGCAATCTGGAAAATGTGGGGTATGCCAAGGAAGGCTTTGACAGTCTTTACAACATCTACATTATGGAGGAAATCCAGACCATCCTTGCCCTTGGCTGCGGCGGAGTGACCAAGACAGTCAACCGCGACACCAATCGCATTGAACGGATTTTCAATGTGAAGGAGCCACAAGATTATCTCCTCAGGCTGGATGAAATGCTGGAGCGGAAAGCCTCGGTTTTTGAATTAGAGAAAAAATAAGAGCGTGTATATTCACGCTCTTATTTTTAATGTTACACCATATTTTTCTTTCAGATAGATAGCATTGCATCGTTTATGCCCGATGGTTTTGGAAACCTCGCCTAAGGGAACCTGAACCACCAGCTCCTTGGGCAGCTCCTCCATCTGGGTAAGAGTTTCTTCCAACCGATCCCGCCGGATGCGGCTTTCTACCAGTTCGCCGAGTGCCGGGTGAAAAGGTCCGGCAAGCACCGCCCCCTCCTGTCTTAGTTCTTCACCGATATGGAGTCCCAGCCGGATCACCGGAATCTGTTTTTTCTCAAACATCTGCAAGATTTCCTTGGCGGTTTCGATGGCATCCTCCAAGGTCTGGGGTTGATACTCTCCTTGTTGATAGATATCCGCCAGAGCCGTATCTTTGAGCACCAGCACCGGATACACCCGCACACAATCAGGATGTAGGCTTGCCACTTTTTGGGCAGTATACAGGTCTTTTTCTTTGTCAGAGCCATACATTCCCGTCATCATCTGCACGCCCACACCGATTCCCGCTTTGCGAATTTCCTGAACCGCCGCCACGCTTTGGGCAAAGGTGTGTCCCCGCCGATTCTTGATAAGCACCTCATCCACCGCCGACTGGACGCCCAGTTCGATGGTGGTCACCCCCCATTGTCTGGCAAGAGCAAGGGTGGTTGCATCAATATAGTCGGGGCGGGTGGAAAGGCGAATCCCGTCAATCCGGGGACGAAAGCCATCCGCCACCCGATAAAACGCCTCCTGCAACTTAAGGGGGAGTCCGGTAAAGCTGCCGCCAAAAAACGCTACCTCTACCTCCCGCTCCTTTTGGGGGAGGTAGGAAAGCTGCTCGGCAATCAGCTTTTTTGCCTCCGCAGGGGTGACGCTGGTGGTAAGACCGCAAATCTTCCGCTGATTACAAAAGATGCAATCGTTGGGACATCCCTCGTGGGGGATAAAAATTGGAATATGATACTTTCTCATAGGGCAGAATACGCCTGCTTTGCCGCAGCCTGCTCTGCTTCCTTGCGGCTGTGTCCTGTTCCGGAGCCAATGACCTTTCCCCGATACAAAGCTTCTGCCCGAAAAGTGGGATGATGGTCGGGGCCCTTGCGGTCCACCAGACGATAGGTCACCACTTCGGTACCCTTGTCCCTTTTTTGGAAATAGTTCTGCAGTTCGGATTTATAGTTGGTAAAGTCCATCTCTGCCGCGGCGTCAATACTCTCCCGCAGACGGCAAAGCACCCATTCTCTGGCAGGGTCCATTCCCCCGTCAAGATAGATGGCGCCAAGCACCGCCTCAAAAGCATCTGCCAGAATGGAATCCTTGTCCTTGCCGCCACAAACGGTTTCGGATTTTCCAAAGAGAATGCCACTTCCCAAATCCATGGTTCGGGCGGCTGCCGCCAGAGATTTTTCACAAACCGCCGCCGCACGCATCTCGGTCAGTCTGCCCTCATCCAGATTGGGAAAGCGTTCATAGATATCGCTTGCCACCACCAAGGAAAGGACGCTGTCCCCCAAAAATTCTAATCTTTGATTGCTCTCGATATTTCGCTCATTGGCAAGAGAAATATGGGTGAGCGCCTTTTTGAGCAGTTCCTGATTTTGAAAGGTATATCCCAAATCCATCTTCATCGCTCCATTCAAAAACGCCGAAAAGCTTCGGCGTTTTTCGTTTTAGTCTATGTATTTCTTCAGCACAATGGATGCATTGTGTCCGCCAAATCCCAAAGAGTTGGAAACGGCATAGGTAATGTCTGCCTTTCTGCCCTGGTTAACCACATAGTCAAGATCACATTCCGGATCCGGATTTTTGTAGTTCACGGTGGGAGGCAAGAATCCCTCTTCAATCGCCAAAGCGGTAATGATACCCTCAATACCGCCGGCTGCACCAAGCATATGACCGGTCATAGACTTGGTGGAACTGACTGCCAGCTTGTAAGCATGATCCCCAAACACCGTCTTGATTGCCGCAGTTTCGTACTTGTCATTATAAGGCGTAGAGGTTCCGTGGGCGTTGATGTAGTCCACTTCTTCCGGCTTGATGCCCGCATTTTTAACTGCCGCCGCCATACAACGTGCACCGCCCTCACCATCCGGTGCGGGAGCAGTCATATGATAAGCGTCATTGCTGGAGCCATAACCTACCACCTCTGCAATGATGTGGGCGCCTCTTGCCTTGGCGTGTTCCAATTCCTCCAGAACCAGAATGCCGCTGCCCTCGCCCATGACAAATCCGTCACGGTTTGCATCAAAGGGAGAACAAGCCCCCTTGGGGTCGTCGTTGCGGGTGCTGAGCGCTTTCATGGAGCAAAAACCCGCCAGAGAAAGCTCACTCACCGTCGCCTCACTGCCGCCGGTCAAAATCACATCGGCATCGCCCCGCTGGAGCGCCAAAAATGCCTGACCGATGGCATCGGTACCGGAGGCACAGGCAGAAACCGCGGTCAGGTTCACGCCCTTACAATGGAACTGAATGGAAACCTGTCCAACCGCCATATTGGAAATCATCATAGGAATCATAAACGGGCTCACCTTGGAGGGGCCTTTTTCCAACAGACGCGTATGCTGTTCGCAGGTGGTCTGGATTCCGCCGATACCACTGCCTAAAATACAACCCATCCGTTCAGGATTCTCTTTTTCTATATCCAGCTTGGCATCCTCTACTGCAAGCTTTGCACCGGCAACCGCGTACTGCACAAACAAGTCCATCCGCTTTGCCTCTTTTTTATCCATAAAATTCTCCGGCGCAAAGTCCTTCACCTCAGCCGCAATCTGACAAGGATATTCTGAAACATCAAAGCGTGTGATTTTGTCAATGCCGCAAATCCCCGCCTTGATATTTTTCCACATTTCTTCTTTGCCGATGCCAATGGGAGTTACTGCCCCTACACCGGTAATCACAACCCGTCTCATCTGTCTTCCTCCTGTTTTATTCCTACAAAATTTTGAGGAAACCTATGTCATATTGTCCATCTGTTTCCTCAAAATTCTGTGCGGCTGTGCAGACTAAGCTGCACAGCCGTAGCAGTTTTTCTTACTGTCTTGCTTTGATGTACTCTACTGCATCGTTCACAGTCACGATTTTTTCAGCTTCTTCATCCGGAATCTCGATTTCAAACTCTTCTTCCAGAGCCATCATCAACTCTACGATGTCCAGAGAATCTGCTTCCAAATCCTCGATGAATGCAGCTTCCAGAGTTACATCCTCTTCGTCTACGCCCAGCTGATCTACTGTAATTTCCTTTACCTTTTCAAAAATATCCATTTTGAATTCCTCCTTGTTAAATCTTTAATATAATGGATTACTTTTTTTCAAAACTATATCACATAACCAAGCCGCCGTCAACATTTATTACCTGTCCGGTAATATATTTTGCTTTGTCGCCGGATAAAAACAACACCAGATTGGCAATGTCCTCTACCTGACCAAACCGCTTGAGCGGGATGGCATTTAAGTAAGATTCTTTCACTTCTTCTTTGAGCATATCGGTCATTGCGGTTTGAATAAAGCCGGGAGCAATGGCATTGCAACGGATATTTCTGGATGCCAACTCCTTTGCCACCGACTTGGTCAGTCCAATCAAGCCCGCCTTGGATGCGGCATAATTCGCCTGACCGGCATTACCCATCACGCCGGATACCGATGCCATATTGATAATCACACCGCTCCGCTGTTTGGTAAGCGCTCTTGCCGCTGCCTGAATCACCTGAAAGGCACCCTTTAAGTTTACTGCAAGCACGCTGTCCCAATCCTCTTCACTCATCCGCATAATCAGATTGTCACGGGTAATCCCTGCATTGTTGACAATCACATCAATCTTTGTAAAGCTTTCCAATGCAAATGCCACCAACTTTTTGGCTTCCTCCGCCTTGGAAATATCGCCAAGGAAATAGACGGCTTTTCCGCCCGCCTCTATAATCTCCTGACAAACCTGCTCTGCCAATTCTTTTTGGCTGGGGGTATCAATGCCGTTGACCACTACATTGGCACCCTCCTGCCCGAATTTTAAGGCAATCTCCCGTCCGATTCCCTGGGTACTGCCGGTTACAATTACTGTTTGATTCTGAAATTCCATTTTGTGCTCTCCTTTATGCCAATGCATCTTTCAGCTTTTCCAAGGATGCCAAATCCTCTACATTGTAGATGGCAACCTCCTTGCTGATTTTCTTTACAAAACCGCTGAGCGCCTTGCCCGGTCCGATTTCGATAAAGGTATCTACTCCGTCTGCCATCATTCTACGCAAGCTGTCCTCAAATAATACCGAGGAAGAAACCTGACGAACCAACAAATCCTTAATTTCTGCACAGTCTTTCACATAATCCGCGGTCACATTGGTAATCAGCGGAATCTGTAAGTCGGAAATCCTTACCTTGGTAAGTTCTGCTTTCAGCTTTTCCCCTGCACTTTTCAGCATACTGCAATGGAAGGGTGCACTTACCGGAAGGAGCATCGCCCGCTTTGCGCCTTGTTCCTTGGCAAGCTCGCAAGCATATTCCACCGCCGCAATCTCACCTGCAACAGTAATCTGTCCCGGACAGTTGAAGTTTGCCGGCTCTACGATGCCTTTTTCCGATGCGGTCTTGCAGATTTCCCGCACGGCATCTGGCTCCAAACCTAAAATTGCCGCCATAGTTCCAACTCCAAGGGGAACTTCTTCCTGCATAAACTTGCCCCGCATCTTTACCAGACGCACTGCCTCGGCAAAATCCATACTTCCTGCCGCCACATGGGCAGAATATTCACCCAAGCTGAGTCCTGCTACCACATCCGGCTTGATACCAAGGGTGTTCACTGCCGCAAGGGCTGCAATGGACATGGTCAAAATCGCAGGTTGAGTGTTCTCGGTAATCATCAGGGTTTCGCTATCCCCGTGAAAAATCAATTCCTTGATATCCATGCCAAGGGCATCCGATGCAGTTTCAAACACTTGATTAGCTTCCGGAAAATGCTCGCAAAGCTCTTTCCCCATGCCAATCGCCTGTGCACCCTGACCGGAAAATAAAAACGCAATCTTCATTCTGTTATCCCCCTAAAACGCAATGTCCAAAAACAGGTCTTTCACAATCTCCTTGCAGGACTTGATATCCTTGACCAAACCCGCACTCTGTCCTGCCATGACACTACCCATCTCGGTATCACCATCTACGACTGCCGCACGAAGTGCGCCCATACCGATTTTTTCAAATTCTTCCAAGTTCCCCTCTTTTTCCAGCTTATCCATCAGTTTGGTCGCCTTGTTTTTGAGGGTTCTGACCGGATGTCCGGTTGCCCGACCGGTCACAATGGCATCTCTGTCCTTAGCCGCAACCACCATATCCTTATAATTGGGGTGAACGGTGCATTCCTCTGAACAGATGAAACGAGTACCTACCTGTACTCCCTCTGCACCCAGCGCAAATGCCGCCTTGACCCCGCGATTATCTGCAATTCCGCCTGCAGCAATCACCGGAATATCCACGCCGTCTGCCACCATAGGAACCAAGGTCATGGTCGTCAGTTCTCCAATATGTCCGCCTGCCTCACAGCCCTCTGCAACCACCGCATCGGCGCCGCTTTTTTGCATCTTCTGTGCAAGTGCCACGCTGGGAATTACAGGAATCACAATGGTTCCCACTTCCTTAAGTGCCGGAATATACTTGGCGGGATTTCCCGCTCCGGTGGTAATCACCTTGACCTTTTCTTCCAACAACACCTGCATAACCTCCTCCACATAGGGGGACATCATCATGACATTGACGCCAAAGGTCTTGTCGGTAAGACTCCGTGCTTTATGGATTTGCTCCCGCACAAATTCTGCCGGCGCATTGCCTGCAGCAATCAGTCCGGCACCTCCGGCATTGGCAACTGCCGCCGCCAGTTCTGCAGTGGCAACCCACGCCATACCGCCCTGAATCACCGGATATTCTATCTGTAAAAGTTCACATATACGATTTTTCATTGCTGTTCTCCTTAAAGCTCCAACAAAATGCTGCCCCAAGTCAGGCCGCCGCCCATGCCGCTCAAAATCACCAAATCCCCTTTGCCGGCACGGTTTTGTTCTACTGCCTCACAAAGTGCAATCGGGATACAAGCCGAGGACATATTGCCATACTTATCCACATTCACAAACACCTGATCTCCGGTCATCTCCAAGCGCTTTGCCGCACCCTCGATGATGCGCATATTCGCCTGATGGGGAACCAAGAGTTTCACATCTTCCATGGACTTGCCCGCTTTTTCTACCACCTCTTTGGAGGATGCCGCCATCTGTCGCACCGCAAACTTAAACACGGCACTACCATCCATCCAGATGGTTCTGGGATTGCCAAAGGGACGTTTTTCCATTTCTATCTCGTCACAGCGAAGACCCGGCGCGGTCAAACAATCGCCGCTTACGCCATCTGCACCCATCACACTGCTGAGGATGCCGGTCTCTTCTTTGGTCGCCTGCAACACAGCAGCGCCAGCACCGTCCCCAAACAGCACACAGGTCTTTCGATCCTTGTACTCGGTCATCTTGGAAAGCGCATCTGCACCGATCACAAGTACCTTGTTAAACATTCCGTTTTCTATATACTGTGCCGCCGTTACCATCGCAAACACAAAGCCGGTACACGCCGCATTCAAATCAAAGGCAACTGCATTGGTTGCGCCGATATTCTTCTGCACCAAGCACGCAACGGAAGGGGTATACATATCCGGCGTCACCGATGCCACAATAATCAGATCAATGTCCTGGGGGGTAAGTCCGGCATTGCGGATTGCAGCTTCTGCTGCCCGGCTTGCCAAATCCGAGGTATAGGTGTTCTCATCACAGATATGGCGTTCCTTGATGCCCACCCGTTTGAGAATCCACTCATCGCTGGTTTCCACCATTTTTTCTAAATCTGCATTGGTCAACACCTTTTCGGGAAGATATTTTCCAAGTCCAATAATTTTTGCGCGCATCATACTTCCATCCTCTCTATGCTTTCTTCCGTCTCTGCTTGCACAATCCGCTCTGCCATCACTTCTACCATCCGGCTTTTTACCGCCTTTTCCGCCTGCAAAATCGCGTGATAAAACGCATTGGCATCGGAGCTTCCGTGGGCTTTGATCACCGGTTTTGTTGCACCCAGAATCGGCGCACCGCCATACTCGGTATAATCCATAGACTTTTTCAATTCTTTCAGTCCGCCTTGCACCATTCCTGCTGCCGTTTTCGTCACAAGGTTTTTCAGGAACAGCTTTTTCAGCATCTGCCGGAAGGCAAGGCCCATTCCCTCCATCGTCTTGAGCAGAACATTGCCGGTAAAGCCGTCACAGACCGCTACATCAACACCACCTAAAGGAAGCTCTCTTGCCTCCACAAAGTTCCGGTAACAGATGGGGGCATCCTGCAAAAGGTGATGTGCCTTGTTCACAAGGGGCGTCCCCTTGCTCTCCTCGGTGCCGATATTTACCAAGCCGACCCGAGGTTTTTTGACACCCTGCACCGTCTCCATATAAATCGAACCCATAATGGCAAACTGCTTTAAGAAAGCCGGTGTGCATTCTACATTGGCACCGGCATCCAAAAGGAGAAAACATCCATCCACCGAGGGCATAATGGGGGCAAGTGCCACCCGCCGGATTCCTTTGATACGCTTAACCAAAAGGGTTGCTCCTGCAATCAACGCACCGGTATTGCCGGCGCTGACCACTGCATCGCCCGCTCCCTCTTTTAAGAGAGAAAGCGCCCGATGCATGGAAGATTCTTTCTTTTTGCGGATTGCCTCGGTGGGGTCGTCATCCCCATAAATGACATCTTCTGCATGGACAATCCGGATTCTTTCATCCGAAAGCTCACAAAGCTCCATCTCCCGACGGATTTGCTGTTCTCTGCCCACCAAAGTCAGGGTCACATCCATGTGCTCAAGTGCCTTTTTGCAGCCGGCAACCACCGCCATTGGCGCATTGTCCCCGCCCATCGCATCCACAATAATGTTCATAGAAGCTCCTTTTCTGCTTTACCGGAAGGTAAGCAAACCACGATTTTTCCACACATAATCAAAGCCGGAATAGATGGTCAGTCCTGTTGCAACCACCGTCAAAGCCAGCGTGATTCCATCCAGAATTCCTGCCCACAGGGGAAGATATCCCTTGGCAATTTCAAATACCATCACCGCAATCACCAGAACAAACTGGGATACGGTTTTGGCTTTTCCCCACATGCTTGCGGCAATCACCTGATTCTCTCCCATGGCAAGCATCCGGATTCCGGTGACAATCAGCTCTCTGGCAAGAATCACCATCACCACACCGGCAGTGACATAAGGGATATCCCTTGCCACAAAGGAAATCAGCGCCGCCATAGTCAGCATTTTATCCGCCAAGGGGTCCATCAATTTCCCAAAGGTGGTCACTTGATTGTTCTTTCTTGCCAGTTTTCCGTCCAGATGGTCGGTCCAGCTGGCAAGCAGAAATACTGCAATGGCAAGGTAGGTGCCTACCATTCCAAAGCAAAGATAGCAAATCATATAGATAGGAATCAAAAAAACACGAAATAAGGTCAATTGATTCGGGGTATTCATCACGATTCCTCCACTTCTACGCCAAACAGGTCATATTCCAACGCCTGTTCAATCTTGACATTCACAAAATCTCCGCCATTAAGCAGACGGTTGCTCTTAAAGAACACCTTGCCATCAATTTCAATGGAGTCGGCATAGGTCCGTCCATAATAGCTCTTGATAATTTCATCTCTGTCCTCAACCAGAACCCGCACGATACTGCCGATGCGCGCCTCGTTCTGCTCCTGAGAGATTTCGGATTGCACCAACATCAGGTTTTCCTGACGCTGCGCTTTTTCTTCTTCCTCAAGCTGTCCGTCCAGCTGATAAGCAGGGGTGTCCTCCTCACGGGAATAAGCAAACACACCCAACCGCTCGAACTTGACATCCTCGATAAATTCCTTTAATTCTAAAAATTCTTCCTCGGTTTCACCGGGGAAACCGGTAATCAAGGAGGTACGAATCACCGCATCGGGCATCCGCTCACGGATTTTGGCAATCAAATCGCAAATCTGCTTTTTGTTGGTACGCCGTCCCATCCGTTTCAGGATTCTGTCATTGCAATGCTGAATGGGAGTGTCAAAATAGCGACACAGCTTTTCCTCTTCACAAAAGACGTCCAAAAGTTCGTCAGTCACCAGCTCCGGATAGCAATAATGCACCCGAACCCAAGCAATACCCTCAATTTTGCAAAGATCCTTGAGCAGTTTAGGCAAGCAGTATTCTCCATACAAATCCTTGCCATAGCGGGTGGTATCCTGCGCAATCACAATCAGTTCTTTGACACCCTCTGTTGCCATCTGCTTTGCTTCTGCGATAATATCTTCCATCTTGCGGCTGCGGTACTTGCCCCGAATGGAGGGAATCACACAATAGGTACACCGGTTGTCACAGCCCTCTGCAATCTTTAAGTAGGCAGTATATTCCGGCGTGGTGCGAACCCTTGGCGCATCCTCACAAAGGAGGGGCGTTTCAGAACAAATCGTCAGCGCCTTTTCGTGGGTCAGGCGGTCAATGACCTCCACAATCTTATCATAATCATTGGTGCCCACCACCGCATCAACCTCAGGGATTTCACGCAATACCTGTTCCTGATACCGTTGTGCCAGACATCCGGTTACAATCAAATACTGACACTTGCCTGCTTTTTTGTACTGTGCCAGTTCTAAAATACATTCAATGGATTCCATCTTGGCAGACTCGATAAAGGTGCAGGTATTCACAATCAGAATCTCTGCATCTTCCTCGTTTTCCATAATCTCATAGCCGGCACCGGTCAAAAGTCCCAGCATTTGTTCGCTGTCAATCAGGTTTTTCGAGCATCCCAAGGATGCAAGGGAAACTTTTTTCAATTTCTTATCTCCTCGTCTGCATTACCATTCTTCTTCAAAGTGAAAGGTGTACTCTGCCAATGCGCGGTTGATTTCTCCCAGAGAATATCCCCGCCGTGCAAGTCTGGCTTTTAAGCGTTCCAAATCCTTTCGGGTCTTAATATTGTCGCACAGGTTTCTAACTTCGATATATTCCCTAAGATACGCCTCGATGTCAACCTCGCTTTCCTCCATCACCTCATCAATGATGGCAGAAGAAACACCCTTGCGCATCAGCTCCTGTCGAATCCGAAAACGCCCCTTTGCACCAAGCCTGCTCTCATCCTCCACATAAAGCTGTGCATAGTGTCGGTCATCCAGATATCCTGCCGCCATAAATTCTGCAACCGTCTGTTCCGCCAGCTCCTTTTCAAAGCCTTTGCGGCAGAGCCGGTCATAGATTTCCCGACAGGTATACATCCGGTTGGCAAGCAACCCCAATACGGTATTGCGGGCTTTTTTCTCCATATCCATGGCAATCACCCTTTGTGATAACTATTTCTTCTTCTGGGGCTTTGCCACCGGCATAAAGGGCGTGGACTCCACCTCTGCGCCCTCTTCTGCAACCGGAAGAGAAACCGCCTCACGGACCTTTCTCTCAATCTCGTTGCAAAGCTCGGGGTTGTCTTTCAGAATCTTCTTGACACCCTCACGGCCTTGTCCCAGACGCTCACCCTGATAGGAGAACCAGGAGCCGCTCTTTTCAATAATATCCATCTCTACGGCAACATCTAAAATATTTCCTTCCTTGGAAATACCCTCGCCGTAGATAATATCAAATTCTGCTTCCTTAAAGGGAGGAGCCACCTTGTTCTTTACAACCTTGACACGGGTATGGTTACCCACCATACCGCCGTCGCTCTTGATGGCTTCTACCCGACGCACATCCAGACGCACCGAGGAATAGAACTTCAGTGCACGACCACCGGGGGTGGTTTCAGGGTTGCCGAACATCACGCCAACCTTTTCACGCAACTGGTTGATAAAGATTGCGGTGGTGTTGGATTTGCTGATGACTGAGGTCAGCTTTCTGAGTGCCTGAGACATCAGTCTTGCCTGCAGACCCACGTGGGAATCTCCCATCAAGCCTTCAATCTCCTGTCTGGGAACCAAGGCTGCAACCGAGTCCACAACCACAACGTCAATGGCACCGGAGCGCACCAACTGCTCGGTGATTTCCAACGCCTGCTCACCGGTATCCGGCTGAGAAACAATCAAATCATCAATCCGGACACCCAACTGCTCCGCATAAACCGGGTCAAGGGCATGCTCTGCATCGATAAACGCAGCCTCGCCACCCATCTTCTGTGCCTCTGCCACAATGTGCAGTGCCACGGTGGTTTTACCGGAAGATTCCGGACCATAAATCTCAATGATACGACCTCTGGGAACACCGCCGATACCCAGTGCCACGTCCAAAGACAAAGAGCCTGTGGGAATCGCTTCCACATTGGTCACCGGCTTTTCACCCAAGCGCATAACCGCGCCGGTACCGAACTGTTTTTCTATATTGCCCAGAACGCTGTCTAAGGCTTTCTTTTTCTGTTCATCCATAGCAAAAATCTCCTTTTTCTGCGGGAAAAACCCGTTTTTTCAGTATTTCTTCTTTTATTATAGAGTACCGATTTTACAGTGTCAAGAAAATTTTCTCACACAGATTTTTCCGCTTGGATTCCCTCCATTAAGCACTCCATGCCAAACCGGAATTGTTTGACCGCATCCTCCTTGGAGAGCTTTCTGCTAACCGCATCGGCATTGTAACCACGGAAAAAACTCCAGATGGTCTGGCTGAGTAATCCTGCATCCACATCCTTAATCATGCCGACTTCCTTGCCCACCTGAATGATTTCCTGAATTTTTCCTGTCCACCAATCACGATTTGCCTCTTTCACCGAATCCAGTTCAAACATAAACTGGCTGAACTGCATCTTTACTTCATAAGTATTGATCAGCACCCGTGTTGCCACATCCATCACATACTGCCAAAACTCGGTGCGGATATCAAAGGGAGAATTTACACTCTCGTGCATCTGTTTCACACTGCGGGTATACAGGATTTCCAGAATCTCATTCACATTGCGAAACCGGTTATAAAACACCCGATTGGTGATTCCCATGGCGTTTAGGATTTTTCTTACATTCAATTCCTTGGCGCCTTCATCCTTGACCAGTTCCTCAGCCGTCCGGATAATATCCTCGGATATTTCATCGCAAATCAGGTGAAATTCCTTCTCTACCATGGAGATTCCCTCCTTCTTGCATTCTCAGCACACTGTGTGCTGAGAATATCCTACCATAGTTTTCCTATTGTGTCAACAGTTTTTTAATAAAATAAAAAACCTCCAACTTTCGTTGGAGGTTTTTCAGTTCCGGCGACGACTTATGTTCCCGGGCGGTCGCCCGCCAAGTATTGTCAGCGCAGAGAAGCTTAACTACTGTGTTCGGAATGGGAACAGGTGTGACCTTCTCGCTATAGTCACCGAACAAGCATTATGCTTGACCAAATGCCGAGCAAGTTTAGCAAAATATTTTACCACACTCGCCGAGCCGCAAGCTTTGCTTTTGTGTTAAGATTGAACAAGAGAAGAATAAGCCTTGCTTACTCACACAAGCGTTCCGCTTGACCATTGCCGTCGCTACTTCGTGCCAAAGATAATCTTCAACTTCGTAGCCACAAGCTCT
>JAFQIA010000012.1 GCA_017397725.1 Clostridia bacterium | reverse complement strand
ATCGTCAACCTTTCCTTCTTTTGCAGCTTCAAGAGCTTTAAGTGCAGAACCCTTAATAATTGGAGTTTTGTCTCCTGGGAATCCATATTCTGTTAACAAATCTCTGATTTCCATTTCAACTAGTTCAAGAAGTTCTGGGTCATCAACCTGGTCGGCCTTGTTCATACATACTACGATGTAAGGAACGCCAACCTGACGAGAGAGCAAGATGTGCTCACGAGTCTGAGGCATAGGACCGTCAGCTGAAGATACAACCAAGATTGCACCGTCCATCTGAGCAGCACCAGTGATCATGTTCTTAACGTAGTCAGCGTGTCCGGGGCAGTCAACGTGAGCGTAGTGACGATTGTCAGTCTCATACTCAACGTGAGCGGTAGAAATGGTAATACCTCTTTCTCTTTCCTCCGGAGCCTTATCGATCATGTCATAAGCCTCATACTGAGCCTTACCTGCCATAGCCAAAACCTTGGTGATAGCAGCGGTCAGAGTGGTCTTACCATGGTCAACGTGGCCGATCGTACCAATGTTAACATGGGGTTTACTTCTTTCGAATTTTTCCTTTGCCATTGTTCTTTCCTCCTAAGCAATTAAAATAGAAAATATTTCATCAATTTTCAAAAAATTAAGATAGTACTATTTTACTATTCTTTCAGAATAATTTCAATAGTTTTTTGTAAAAATCTCAAAAAATCTTTACAAGTTGGAAAGGATTAGTCCTCAGACTTGCTTCTTTCCTTAATAATTTTGTCAGCAATGCTCTTGGGCAGCTCTTCAAAGTGGCTGGGCTCCATAGAATACTGACCACGACCCTGCGTTCTGGAACGCAACTCGGTTGCATAACCAAACATTTCAGAAAGAGGAACCATAGCGGTAATCTCCTGAGCGCCAACTCTTGCTTCCATGCCCTGAATCTGACCACGACGGGAGTTCAAATCACCGATAACGTCGCCCATGTAGTCTTCAGGAACATTGACAACAACCTTGGTGATGGGTTCCATAATTACGGGGTTACCCTTGCGGCAGCCTTCTTTGAATGCCATAGAACCGGCAATCTTAAACGCCATTTCCGAAGAGTCGACTTCGTGGTAAGAACCATCGACCAGAGTACATTTTACGTCAACAACGGGGTAACCTGCCAGAACACCGCTCTGCATTGCGCCCTGAATACCGGCATCAACTGCAGGGATATATTCTTTGGGGATTGCACCGCCGACGATTTTGTTCTCGAACACATAACCTGCACCCGGCTCCAACGGCTCGATGTCCATAACAACATGACCGTACTGACCTTTACCACCGGACTGTCTTGCATACTTGTGGTTTACATGAGAAGCGGTACGGATGGTTTCACGGTAGGATACCTGAGGATTACCAACGTTTGCCTCTACCTTAAACTCACGGAGCAGACGGTCAACGATAATGTCAAGATGCAGCTCGCCCATGCCGGCAATGATGGTCTGACCGGTTTCTTCGTCGGTGTAGGTACGGAAGGTGGGATCTTCTTCTGCCAATTTTGCCAGAGCAATACCCATCTTTTCCTGACCTGCCTTGGTCTTGGGCTCGATTGCAACACTGATAACGGGTTCCGGGAATTCCATAGACTCCAGAACGATGGGAGCCTTCTCATCACAGAGAGTATCACCGGTGGTGGTGTTCTTCAACCCTACTGCTGCAGCAATATCACCGGAGTATACCATATCGATATCTTCACGGTTGTTTGCGTGCATCTGCAGGATACGACCGATTCTCTCCTTGTGGTCCTTGGTGGAGTTATACACATGGGAACCACTTGCCAGAGTACCGGAATAAACACGGAAGAAGCACAGCTTACCAACAAAGGGGTCGGTCATAATCTTAAATGCCAACGCTGCAAAAGGCTCTTCATCGGATGCCTTACGAACATCTTCTTCCTCGGTTCTGGGGATAACACCCTTGATAGCAGGGATATCCAGAGGAGAGGGCATAAAGTCTACCACTGCGTCCAGCATATTCTGAACACCCTTGTTCTTGTAAGAAGAACCACAGAGAACGGGAACCATCTCGTTTGCGATGGTAGCCTTACGGATCGCCTTCTTGATGTCAGCAACAGAAAGGTCGCCTTCTTCAAAGAATTTCTCCATCAGTGCTTCGTCAGTTTCTGCAACTGCTTCCAGCAGTGCCTGACGATATTCTTCTGCCTTGTCCTTCATATCAGCGGGGATTTCTTCCTCACGCTCATCGTTTCCGAGATCATCGTAGTAAACGAATGCTTTCATTTCAATCAGGTCAATCAAACCCTTGAAATCTTCTTCAGCACCAATCGGCAGCTGAATCGGAACAGCGTTACACTTCAGACGATCTCTCATCATGTTTACTACATTGTAGAAATCAGCGCCCATGATATCCATCTTGTTGACGTATACCATTCTGGGAACCTGATACTTGTCAGCCTGACGCCAAACGGTCTCAGACTGAGGCTCAACGCCGCCCTTTGCACAAAGAACCGTAACACTACCATCCAATACACGCAGGGAACGCTCAACTTCAACGGTGAAGTCAACGTGTCCGGGAGTATCGATGATGTTTACACGGTGGTTCTTCCACTGTGCGGTAGTAGCAGCAGAGGTAATGGTAATACCACGCTCAGCTTCCTGCTCCATCCAGTCCATCTGGGATGCACCCTCGTGGGTTTCACCAATCTTGTGAATACGACCGGTGTAGAACAGAATACGCTCTGTGGTAGTAGTCTTACCGGCATCAATATGAGCCATGATACCTATATTTCTGGTTTTCTCTAATGAAAACGCTCTACCCATAGTTTTCTCCTTTCGAAGCAGTACATCTTAGTAATGTACTCTCAATCTTAAGTCAAACACTTTTTTGCGAAATAATTGAGGACCATCCCCAAACTATACCGCAAAGGCTTTACGAAGAAAATTGGATGCAGTTTTCTTGTGTAGCCGCACGAGGTATATCGAGATATCCGAGTGTGGCGAGCAAGAAAAATGCGCCGATTTTCAAAGTAAAGATTACCAGCGGTAGTGAGCGAATGCTTTATTCGCTTCTGCCATCTTGTGGGTGTCTTCCTTCTTCTTGAAGGCACCGCCGGTGCTGTTGATTGCATCCATCAGCTCGTTGGCAAGTCTTTCTGCCATGGTTCTCTCGCTACGCTTTCTTGCGAACAGAGTGATCCATCTCAGACCCAGAGTCTCTCTACGATCTGCACGAACTTCAATCGGAACCTGGTAGTTGGCACCACCGACACGGCGTGCTTTTACCTCCAGGACCGGCATAACCTGATTCATGGCTTCCTCAAAGACTTCTACCGGATCCTTACCGGTTTTTTCTTTTATTATGTCAAATGCATCATAAACTATTCTTTGAGCAACGCCCTTTTTACCGTCCAGCATGATGTTGTTGATCAGACGAGTAACAGTCTTGCTGTTGTACATCGGATCCGGCAAAACATCACGACGGGCAATGTGACCTCTTCTTGGCACTTCTCTTCCCCTCCTTCTTTAGGTTTATTCACCATTAAGGTACTCAACGGGAGTAACCCGCTGCTGTGCATATAAGGCCATTTATCGACTGGAACATATATGCACCACATTCATTGTGTGTCAGAATGCAAACGCCTTACTTAGGACGCTTTGCACCATACTTGGATCTGCTCTGCATACGCTTGTCTACGCCGGAAGTATCCAAGGTACCGCGGATGATGTGATAACGCACACCAGGAAGGTCCTTAACACGTCCGCCACGGATCATAACCACGCTATGCTCTTGCAGGTTGTGGCCGATACCGGGGATGTAAGCAGAAACTTCGATACCGTTGGTAAGCTTAACTCTGGCAACCTTACGGAGTGCGGAGTTCGGCTTCTTGGGAGTCATGGTTCTAACCGAGGTACAAACACCTCTCTTCTGAGGAGATGCCTGGTCGGTCGGTTTCTTTTTGATGGTGTTCATTCCCACCAAAAGAGCCGGAGCCGTAGACTTCTTTTCAACAGTAGCTCTACCTTTTCTGACTAACTGGTTAAATGTTGGCAATATGTTCACCTCCATACATATAGATTTTTATAAAAACGCCGGAGCGCTTTTAACAAAGTAGGTTGTCCGCCTTAAAGCAATGCCGCACAAGCGGTGGGAACTTCCACCCGACATGCCTTAGCAAGCTCTTTCATGCTTGACACCAAAAGCACCTCCACGCCCTGCTCCTTGCAAAGCCTTTGCAGGGGGTCGGTCACCCACGGGTCGGCATCCTCTGCGATATAGACCAGCTTGGCTTTGCCTGAAAGCACCGCCTTTTTGGCCTGCTTGAGTCCTACTACTTTTTCTGCAGAGTGTAATCTTTCCATAGGGATTCTCCTTTGGCGCATACTGCGAACCGTATTATTTTAGCCGATTTTTGCCCATTTGTCAAGGGATTGCGCCCGATTTTGCCAATTTTCTCATTTGTGTTTTTTTACGATTTTTTTGTCCTTTTTTCTCTCGCTTTTGGTCACTTTTTTGCAACAAAAAAGAAAACCACAATCCCTTGTGGTTTTCTGATCCTTTTACCCATATTGCTCATTCGGTCATTGCCATTTCCGCCGCCACATCCTCGGTATTTTCTACCTGTTGCAGTGCTTTTTGCGCCTCCCATTCCTCCAGGCTGCGGGGGAGGAACACATCCCGAATCAGCTTTTCGGTGCCCTCTACATCCTGAATGTACCACGACACACCGCCGACCCATTGCGCCTCACCGGGGAGCTTGTGGGAGCCAATTTGGTCAAGGTCAATTTTTTCCACCAGACTGATATGCTTGAGCAAATCCTGCATCGTGTAATTGGTTTTTACATTCTTGGTGACAACCTCAAATACATCATCGATCTGGGTCAACAGCTGCGGGGTCAGCTTTTGGCGAAGCAATTCCTTGATAAATTTCTGCTGCCAATAGATTCTGCCCTCGTCCCCCATGATGTATTCGCCGGGGGCGCTGCCGTTGTTGTTATGCCGGAACCGCACAAAATCGTGGGCTTTTTGCCCGTCCAGATGTTGGGGGCCCGCCTTGAGATGGATATGCAGATCCTGAACCGGATCGTCATAGTTCATATTATAGGGCACATTGAAATCCACGCCGCCCAGCGCATCAATCACTTCTTTGAACCCATCAAAATTGACGGTGAGCGAGTAGTGGATGGGAAGTCCGGTCATCGTCTTAATCTGGCGGATGATTTCCTCTTCCGGCTCTTTATCCTTGCCGCTTTGCACCTTTTGGATACCGACGCCTATTGCGGCATTCAGCTTTTGTCGGAAGCCGCCGGTCTTTACCATAGTATCTCTGGGGAAGGAAAGGATATTGATGCGGTTAGAATACCCGTCATAACTAAAGAGCATAATGGTATCGCTGCGGGTTCCGTCCTCATCCACGCCCAGAATCAGGAAGTTGATCATCCCCACCGAGCTGTCCATTTTGTCCAAACTCTCCATGGTGACCTTTTCTCCCAAAGGAATGGTGGTCAATCTTTTTGCCGCTAACACACCGAGCATAGTGGCAAGAATCACAAAAAAGCAGGTAACTGCCATTATGGTAATTTTGTAGCCTTTGCTCATGCCTATGCCCAACCTTTCTTTCAAATCATTGGTCTTAGTATACCCCAAAAACGAGATTTTTGTCAATACAGAAAGGCTTTTGTTCACGATTTCTTTACAGAAGTGTAAAGATGTTTTTACGCAAGGATTGACCGCGGGAGAATTTTGTGGTACACTAAGGATAAGAACTTGGAAAGGAGAGGATGCCTGTGCAAATCAAAGAATCTGCAGAAAATTATCTGGAAGCGATCCTGATGCTGCGCACCAAAAATGGGTCGGTGCGGAGTATCGATATTGCGCATCATATGAACTTTACCAAGGCAAGCGTTTCCGTCGCGATGAAAAGTTTTCGTCAAGAGGGGTATATCACCGTGGACGGGGATGGGGAAATTTTCCTCACCGAGAAAGGAAACGCGGTGGCGCAGCGGGTCTATGAACGGCATCAAGTGATTACCCAAGCATTGATGGCGCTGGGGGTCAGCGAGGAAACCGCCTCTCAGGACAGCTGTAAAATTGAGCATGACATCAGCGAGGAAACGTTTCTTTGCATCAAAAAGTTTTTGGAAAAGTAAAACCCGCCAACCGGCGGGTTTTTTGTTTGTGATATGCAATACCTATCATCCAGAAAAAGCACAGGGGACGGTTCTCTGTGCTGTGCGCATATGGCTGGTCTACAATCCGGACAGGAAGTGCCTTTCTTTCGTTTGCGTAAACGCTACTTTTGCTCGTCCAAAAGTAGCCAAAACGACGCCGGGGGTCTTGCCCCCAGGAACCCCCGCACATCCCCCAACAAGTCTGTCAAAAAGATTTCTATGCTCCGCCCCCTTAAATCCCTAAGGGGGCGAATTGTAAAAATTTCCAGTTTTTTACAAAAAACACTTGCAAAAGAGAATTTTCTGTGGTATAGTAAGAATGCAACAGAACTTAATAATGAAAAACCTTACGTTAGAGTTACATTCGGTAAAAATGTGCGCTCTAGCTTCTCTTAACGTTTGGTTTTTCGAGAAAGGTTCTGTTGCAAGAATAAAAGAGCTGTGCATTTTTCATGCGTGGCTCCTGCGTGGGCCGCGCATTTTTTATTTTACAAATGAAAGGGTGAAAATTATGCCGGATTATCAAAAACTATATCACAAGCTATTTAATGATATTACAGACATTATAGAAGATTTGAAAAAATCACAGCAGGAAGCAGAGGAAATGTATATCTTGTCCTATGAAGAGGAGGAGGCACAAAACGAAGAAAAATCCAAATAACCGGGGGTCCAGGGGCAGCGCCCCTGTGTCGTTTTAAGGGGGATTTCCAAAGGGGGAGAATCGAAACTCCCCCTTGGCGTCGTTTTGGCTACTTTTGGACGAGCAAAAGTAGCATTTACGCAAACGAAAGAAATAGCAATCCGTCCGGATGATAGAAAATCCTATGTATGCACAACACACAGAACCGTCCCCTGTGCAGAACCGTCCCCTGTGCACTGAAAATTGCAACAAAAAAAAGAGCACCTTTTGGTGCTCTTTTCAGCGTTGATTAGTCAACAAACTCCAGAATCGCCATCTCTGCAGCATCGCCACGACGAGGTCCGATTTTGATAATACGGGTGTAACCGCCGTTTCTCTCTGCGAATTTAGGAGCGATTTCATCAAACAGCTTTACCACAACATCACGCTTGGTAATGTACGCCAGTGCCTGTCTTTTGGAGTGCAGGGTATTGGTCTTGCCGAGGGTAACCATCTTCTCAGCTACCTTCTTGAGTTCCTTTGCGCGGGTAACGGTAGTTTCAATTCTGCCGCTCTCCAGGAAAGAAGTGGTCATAGAACGCAGCATTGCACGTCTCTGGTCAGTCGGTCTGCCAAGTTTTCTCTGGTGTGCCATTTTATCACCTCATTTTCTAATTTTTCGATTAGTCGTCGCTTGCCAATGTCAAGCCCATGCCATCCAGCTTTGCGATGACTTCTTCCAGGGACTTGCGTCCCAGATTTCTGACTTTCATCATGTCGTTTTCGGTGCGTGTCGTCAAGTCCTGAACGGTATTGATGCCCGCACGTTTCAGACAGTTGTAAGAACGAACAGACAGATCCAGTTCCTCAATGGTGGTTTCCAGAACCTTTTCCTTCTTGTTCTCTTCTTTTTCAATCATAATCTCGGTATTCTTTGCATCGTCGGACAAATCTACAAACAAGCTCATATGCTCGCTGACAATCTTTGCCGCAAGGCTGACTGCCTCAGACGGAAGAATGGTACCATTGGTCCAAACCTCCAAAGACAGCTTGTCATAGTCGCTGACATTGCCCACACGGGTATTTTCTACCACGTAGTTCACCTTCTCCACCGGAGTGTAGATGGAATCCACGGCAATCACGCCGATTACCGGCTGCATCAGCTGCTTGTTCCGGTCAGAGGAAACATAGCCACGTCCCTTGTCCAAGGTAATTTCCATGAACAATTTTGCATCGTCATCCAAGGTTGCAATGTGCAAATCCTCGTTGATGATTTCTACGTCCGCATCATGTTTGATATCCCCTGCACAGATTTCTCCTGCGCCCTCTTGGCTGATATAAACCGTTTTGGGAGCATCAGAATGCAATTTGATTGCTAATTTTTTGATGTTGAGAATGATTTCCGTAACGTCTTCTTTTACGCCCGGAATGGTCGAAAACTCATGAAGAACGCCGTCAATTTTCACAGAAGTAGCAGCAACGCCCGGCAGAGAAGACAGCAGCATCCGACGCAAAGAGTTACCAAAGGTGGTGCCATAGCCTCTCTCCAAGGGTTCAACAACAAATTTACCGTATTTGTTATCGTCCGATACTTCTACGCATTCAATTTTTGGCTTTTCGATTTCAATCATTGTCAGCCCTCCTAAGAAATTTATACGAACTCACAATATGAATGGGTTTTACAACAAGCTATTATTTGCTGTAATACTCAACAATCAAATGCTCTTCTACCGGATATTCGATATCCTCTCTGGATGCCAGAGCAACCACTCTGCCTTCCATGGTATCCTTGTTCATATCCAGCCACTTGGGAACGATAACGTCCTTTTCCATCAAAGAAGTAAACTTCACGCTGCTGCGGCTCTTTTCACGAACTGCAATCACGTCACCTGCTTTTACCAAGTAGGAAGGAATGTTGATCTTCTTACCATTGAGGGTAAAGTGTGCGTGAGAAACCAGCTGTCTAGCTTCTCTTCTGGTGCTTGCAAGACCAAGACGGAAAACAACATTGTCAAGACGAGACTCCAGAATCTGGAGCAGCATCTCACCGGTAATGCCGTCTTTCTTGGTTGCAGCAAGATAATATTTATGGAATTGCTTTTCGAGTACGCCGTAGATGAACTTCAGCTTCTGCTTTTCGTTCAACTGCTGGCCATATTCGGATTTCTTTCTTCTGGCGTTCAGCGGGTTTCTGTTAGAGCTCTTATGAACACCCATAACACCCGGCTCAATTCCCAGCGCCCGACACTTTTTCAGAATGGGCTGCATATTTTTAGCCATAGGTTTTTCCTCCTTTTAACAAAATCTACGGGGACTACACGCGTCTTCTCTTGGGCGGTCTGCAACCGTTGTGAGGAATCGGTGTAACGTCTTTAATCATATTTACTTCAAGGCCTGCAACCTGCAAAGCACGGATTGCTGCCTCACGACCGGAGCCCGGTCCTTTTACATAAACCTCGACATACTTGAGGCCATGCTCCATTGCTGCTTTTGCTGCAGTTTCTGCTGCCATCTGCGCTGCAAACGGAGTGCTCTTTCTGGAACCTCTGAAACCGAGGCCGCCGGCGGATGCCCAAGAAATAGCATTTCCGGCTACGTCTGTAATGGTAACAATGGTATTGTTAAAAGTGGACTTAATATGTGCCGCACCGCGCTCGATGTGCTTTTTCTCTCTGCGGCGACGGGTTCTTTTCACTGCCTTTGCCATTGTATCTTTCACCTCCTGAAAATACGAATATCTGCCGTGAACTCTCACGGAGAAAAATCAAAGTTTTTGTATGGGCATTCCCATACGGACAGCCATCTTAAGAAGCAAGCTTATTTCTTCTTGTTTGCGATGGTCTTTTTGGGGCCTTTTCTGGTTCTCGCGTTGGTCTTAGACCGCTGACCGCGAACCGGCAAGCCTTTTCTGTGACGGAGACCGCGATAGCAGTTAATCTCCATCAGACGTTTGATATCCAGAGCGATATCTCTGCGCAGGTCACCCTCTACGTTGTAGTGGTCAATCTCCGCTCTCAGCTTGGAAACCTCGTCTTCTGTCAGGTCCTTAACTCTGGTGTCCGGATTGATGCCGGTAGCTGCCAGAATCTTCTTGGAAGTAGAAAGACCAATGCCGAAGATATAGGTAAGACCAATCTCAACTCTTTTGTCATTGGGCAAATCTACGCCTGCAATACGTGCCATAAAATTTCACCTCCATTGATTTTTGAAAAACAGTGGAGCAGAATTTCACCCGCATCTGTGATGATACGGCATCGGCTTAAAGAAATTTGTGGGTACTAAGCCTGACCCTGCTCCGTTATCGTATCTGCGATTAACCCTGCTTCTGCTTGTGCTTGGGATTCTCACAAATTACCATAACTCTGCCTTTTCTTTTAATAATTTTGCACTTTTCACAAATAGGTTTTACGGAAGGTTGTACTTTCACTGCCTTCACCTCCTAAATTTGTAATTTTCGCCAAAGGGACACTTTTACCCATTAAGCGAACTATCCTATCATACCACGATCTTACAAGGTTGTCAAGCTTTTTTTCTCAAGATTTTGAAAAAACTGGCAGCCTTTTAATAAATGTCCGACTGAAAACGAATCCGGATTGCTCCTAATTGATTAGAGAAGGTCTGAATTTTTTCCTTAATTCTCCGCCCCTCTTCTCCGTAGACCGGTGTGGGCTGATAATTGTTCCGCTCCGGCGTGGAGGAAATAGAACAGGGAATCACACAATAATTATTCCAATCGGTGACTCCGCTTTCGCCCAGCGTAAAGGTCTGCCGATAAATCATGGTGTCCTTATCCCTGGGGTTCTGGTTGCCCCCGAAACAGAAGTTGCCAAGGCTATACACAATCATTCTTCCTTTATATTGTTCCAAGCCTTGCAGCACATGAGGATGGTGGCCAATCACCAAGTCCGCGCCCAAATCCACCGCCTGATGGGCAAGGGCAATCTGCCCCTGCGTGGGATAATGTTCTCCCTCGATGCCCCAATGGAACTGAACCAGAATTAACTCTGCGCCTGCATCCTTCACCTGCGCCATTGCCTTGGGAAGCTGATTGGCTGCGGCAGAGCTCAGGGCATTCAGCCCCACCATACCCACCTTCACATCGGAAAAGGTTGCCACCTTGGTATGTAGTCCCTCGACCCAATGGATACCCGCCTCATCCAGATACCTTTTGGTATCCTGCATACTCACATCCCCATAATCCAGACTATGGTTATTGGCAAGGGTCACCGCCTCCACCGAGCCTTGGGTCAGGATTTGGGTATAGTCCGGTGCGCCCCGAAAGGCATAGGTTTTGTCAAGCCGCACTCCTCGGTCGGTGAGGGTTCCCTCCAAATTGACCATGGTCAAATCATCACCGGCAAAGTAGGGCAGCACATTGCGCAGAAAATAGGAATAATCCCCGCCCTGTAATTCCAGCTCTTTGGGCAGGGTGATGCCGCCAAATGCTGCATCGGTGCCAAGAGTACAATCTCCCGCACAGGTAATCACCACCGTCTGGCTATCGGGCAGCGGTTCATCCACAGATACCGGAATCGTCTCCGGTTCTCCACAGCCGGCAAGGCAGAGACAGAGCAAAACTGCTCCCATCAGTATCTTTGCTCTTTTCATAAACTCCCTCTTTTCCCCTAAAGCGAACAAAAATCGGCGCAAAGCCGATTTTGTTCTGTCATTCTTATTTTGCTCTCCAGGTGATTCTTCCCTTGGTCAGGTCATAGGGAGAAATCTCTACTGTTACCTTGTCCCCCGGAAGGATACGGATGAAGTGCATCCGCAGCTTGCCGGAAATATGTGCCAGAATCTGATGTCCGTTCTCCAGTTCTACCTTAAACATTGCATTGGGAAGTGCTTCCAAGACAGTACCTTCTACTTCCAAAACATCTTCTTTTGCCATATCATTTCACCTCCTCCGTCATAGCATTGGTATCGTTCTCTTCGTTCCGCAATGCTTTTAGCGCACGCCGGACCGAAGTATTATTCACTCTTTCCGGTTGGGATTCCACCCAAGGGCAGATTTTTCCCAAACCTAAGAGATGTTTTTCTTTCTTCTTTTTGCAGGAAGTGGTTTTTCGCCGCTTCCCGTCGGCTAAGTACAGAAACTCGCCCTCTCTGCGAATCACAAGGAAGAATTCCCCTTGATCGTGCCCCGCAAGAGATTGCACCAGTTCCCCGATACGGATTTCCTCTTTCATATGTCCAACTCCTCAGGGAGGGTCAAAAGAAAGGGTTCTCCGTCTGTGACCAGTACACTGTTTTCATAATGGGCAGAAAGCTTGCCGTCACAGGTGCAGACGGTCCAGTCATTCTCTTCCACATAATAGGGATGATCGCCTTGACAAACCATGGGTTCAATCGCCAGACACATGCCGGAACGAATCCGAATGCCACGGGAGAGAGAAACATAGTTAGGAATCTCCGGATCCTCGTGCATCTCCATTCCGATGCCGTGACCGCAATAATCCCGCAAAACGGAAAACCCGTTTGCCTCTACATAGTCCTGTACTGCACGGGAGATATCTGAAATCCGATACCCCTCTTTGGCAAACTCGATACCCTTGAAAAAGCTTTCCCGGGTAACCTGAATCAACCGTGCTGCCTCTTCAAAAATTTTGCCCACGCCAAAGGTACGGCAAGCATCGCCGTGGTAGCCCTGATAGCACGCACCCACGTCCACGCTGATGATGTCACCCTCCTGAAGCACCCGCTTGTCGGGGATGCCGTGGATGATCTCATTGTTGACGCTGGCACAAATGCTGCCGGGGAATCCGCCATAGCCCTTAAACGCCGGTGTGCAGCCTTGGGCACGGATGTAGGTTTCGGCAACCTTGTCCAGTTCCAAGGTGGTAACGCCGGGCCTGATTGCTGCCTTGACCGCCTTCAGTGCGCCAAAGGTCACCTTGCCCGCCATCTTCATTTTTTCGATTTCTGCCTTAGACTTGATGGTAACCATATTAGTCCTCCAATGCATTCAGGACCGCAGCGGTGGTTTCGGCAATCTCCTCTTTCCCCTCTACGGTACGAAGCATCTGCTTTTCTTGATAATAAGCAAGCAACGGTTCTGTCTGGGTATGGTAAATGTCTAAACGGCTCTTGATGGTTTCGGGTTGGTCATCCACACGGGTAACCAAGCCGCCGCCGCACTTATCGCAAACGCCATCCTTTTCCGGCTTGTTATGCACAATATGATAGGTTGCACCGCATTTGCTGCACTCCACTCTGCCGGAAAGACGCTCGATAATCTTTTCCTCAGGAACCTCAAGGTTCAACACCACGTCCACATCGATATCCGATGCGCTGAGTGCCTCTGCCTGAGGCAAAGTGCGGGGGAATCCGTCAAGGATAAAGCCCTTTTCACAGTCCGGCTGGGAAAGTCTGTCCTGCATCACCTGAATCATTACCTCATCAGGAATCAGGTTCCCGCCGTCAATGTATTTCTTCGCCAATTTCCCCAGCTCGGTACCCTCTTGGATGTTACGTCTTAAAATAGAGCCGGTAGAAATGGTGGGAATCCCAAAATGTTCACTTAATTTTTCTGCCTGGGTGCCTTTGCCCGCACCGGGAGCTGCTAATAAAATAATTCTCATGATTTCATATCCTTCCCGTTCCAAACACTTCACAAAATATTATGTGTTCTCATTGAGGAGTATTCCCCTTTTTGCCGGAACTAACCGACAGAACAAACAGAGAAGAGCAGAATCCGTCGGCTTGTTTGCTTTCTCGGTTTCTGCTCTCTCGTAAGTCGCACAAACCTGTGCGTCATATTTGATTTTATTCCAAGAATCCCTTGTAGTGACGCATTAGCATCTGAGATTCCAGGTCTTTGACAGTTTCCAGCGCAACGCTGACAACGATCAGGATGGATGTACCACCGATTGCCAGGTTGGAAATCTTCAGTCCCAGATTCATAAAGATCGGGAGAACTGCGATTACGCCAAGGAATACTGCGCCCGCCAGAGTCACTCTGGACAATACCTTGGAGATGTAGTCCGAGGTAGAGCGGCCGGGACGAATGCCGGGAATGAATCCGCCGTTCTTCTTCATATTGTTGGACATTTCAATCGGATTGAACTGAATTGCCGTATAGAAATAGGTGAAGAAGAGAATCAGCAGGAAGTAGAAGCAAGCATAGATCCAGGAATCGGGAGAGAATACCTTTAAGAATCCGCCCCAGAAGCCGGAGTCGCCTGCCTGTACACCAAAGAAACTTGCAATGGTGCCGGGGAACGACATAATAGACATTGCAAAGATGATCGGGATAACGCCTGCACCGGAAACCTTGATCGGAATATGGGTGCTCTGTCCGCCGTACATCTTTCTGCCTACCATCCGCTTTGCGTACTGTACCGGAATCCGACGCTCTGCTTCATTCATTGCAACAACAACGCCGATCACAACCAGCATCAGAACAACAATCAGCAATGCGCCAATCCAACCCAGACTGCCGATGGAAACGTATTCCACCAGAGTCTTTGCCATACCGGGAAGGCTGGATACGATACCTGCAAAGATAATCAAAGAGATACCGTTACCCACGCCCTTTTCGGTGATCTGCTCACCCAACCACATCAGGAACGCGGTTCCTGCGGTGAAGGTGCTGACGATAACCACTGCACTCATAAAGCCGGGGTTGCTGACTGCACCAAAGGACTTGAGCAGGAAGTAAAGACCAATCGCCTGAATCAGCGCCAGAACAACCGTTCCGTAACGCATCATCTGGCCAATCTTCTTTCTGCCCTCTTCACCCTCTTTCTGCAGACGTTCCAAAGCAGGAATCGCTACACAAAGAAGCTGCATAATAATGGACGAGTTGATGTACGGGGTAATGCTCATCGCAAAAATGGTTGCGTTCTGGAACGCACCACCGGACATCAAATCAAGAAATCCAAACATGGAATTCTCGGTACCGGTAAACAATGCTTTCATCTGCGCCGGATCCAGAAGCGGAACCGGGATGCAGGAACCCAAACGGAAAATCAGCAACAGAACGAAGGTATAAATGAGCTTCTTTCTCAAGTCGACAACCTTCCACGCGTTTCGGATTGTTTCGAACATGTTATACCACCTCTGCCTTTCCGCCTGCGGCCGTAATCTTTTCTTCTGCGCTCTTACTGAATCTCTTAGCCTTTACGGTCAGGCTCTTGTTGAGCTCACCGCGGCCCAGGATTACGATGCCGTCACAAATCTTGGAAATGATACCGGTTTCCTTCAGAAGTTCTGCAGTAACCTCAGTGCCATTTTCCAACTTATTCAACGCCTCTACATTCACAGAAACATACTGCTTTGCAAAGATATTGGTGAAGCCGCGTTTGGGAAGTCTTCTGTAAATGGGCATCTGTCCACCTTCAAAGCCGGGACGAACACCACCGCCGCTACGAGCGTTCTGACCTTTGTGACCTTTGCCACTGGTCTTGCCGTTACCGCTAGCGTGACCTCTACCCACTCTGAATGCCTTCTTTTTCGCGCCTTCGCTGGGAGATAATTCATGGAGTTTCATTATGTCCACCTCCTCCTTTTAATTCAAAATTGTTTGTCGTTTTGGAGCTTTTCTCAAAGCCTCCAAGAAAAAGCAAATTATTCGGATACTTCCACCAGGTGCTTTACTTTGAAAATCATACCGCGAATCTGAGGAACATCATTCTTCTCTACGGTCTGACCGATTTTCTTCAAGCCCAATGCAGCAATTGTTGCAATCTGATCCTTTTTGCATCCGATGGTACTTTTTTTCAGTGTAACCTTAATTGTATTCGCCAAGGATAAACCCTCCTGTCTAAACAAATTTCATTAACCGAGGATATCTTCCGGCTTTTTCCCTCTGAGCTGTGCAACCTCTTCCACACTCTTAAGAGATGCCAGACCCTCGATGGTTGCTGCAACAACATTCTTGGGGTTGTTGCTGCGCAAGCACTTGGTACGAATATCTCTGATACCTGCTGCTTCCAATACCGCACGGGCAGGACCACCTGCGATAACACCGGTACCTTGTGCTGCCGGCTTAAGAAGAACTCTACCTGCACCATACTCACCGATAATCTCGTGAGGAATGCTGGTGTTTACCATAGGAACGGTAATCATATTCTTCTTTGCGGCATCAATGCCCTTACGGATTGCATCCGGAACTTCAGCAGCTTTGCCCATGCCGTAACCAACATGGCCGTTGCCGTCGCCGACAACCATCAATGCGCTGAAACGCATTGTTCTACCACCCTTTACGGTCTTTGCAACACGGTTAAGATGAACTAATTTTTCCTGAATATCCAGGGTAGCCGCTTCGATACGAGGCTGCTTCTTAGTTCTTTCGCCTTTTTCTGCCATTTATGTTTCACCTCTTTCTCGATGATTAGAATTTCAGGCCGCCCTCACGAGCTGCCTCGGCGAGTTCCTGAACTCTGCCGTGATACACATATCCGCCTCTGTCAAATACGACTTCGGTAATACCCTTTTCTGCCGCTTTCTTTGCAATCAGGGCGCCAACTGCTTTTGCAGCTTCCTTGTTGCCGCCGTAGTTTGCCTTGAGCTCAGCATCCAAAGAGGATGCGGAAACCAGGGTGTTGCCTGCGATATCGTCAATGATTTGAGCGTATATGTTCTGACGACTTCTGAACACGCACAGTCTGGGGCACTCAGCAGTACCGGAAACCTTTTTACGAACTCTTGCGTGTCTTGCAAGTCTTGATACATTACTGTTAATCTTCTTAATCATTACGCTTTACACCTCTCTTCACGGTTTACTTCTTAGAACCGGCCTTACCTTCCTTACGTCTGATATGCTCATCAATATACTTGATGCCCTTGCCCTTATAAGGCTCAGGCGGACGCTTCTCACGCACATTCGCTGCGAACTGTCCTACCTTCTGCTTATCAGCACCGGAGATAATAATCTGGTTGGGTTGGGGAACCTCAACGGTGATGCCCTCCGGGTCTTCCATTTCAACCTGATGAGAATAACCAAGGTTCATAACCAGCTTGTTACCTTGTTTTGCTGCTCTGTAACCAACACCGTTGATCTGCAGCTCTTTCTTAAAGCCTTCGGTTACGCCCACTACCATGTTTGCAATCAGGGTACGGGTCAAACCGTGCATAGACTTGTGTTCTTTAATTTCAGACGGGCGCTTTACTTCCAGCACGTCGCCATTGAGATCCAGTATCATATCCGCAGGCAGCTTCTGAACCAGCTCGCCCTTGGGACCTTTTACGGTAACTTCATTGTTTGCGCCGATGGTAACGGTAACCCCTGCGGGAATCGTAATCGGCATCTTTCCAATACGAGACAATGAATTCTCCTCCTTTCTTACCAAATAAACGCCAGCACTTCACCGCCAACATTCTGACGGCGTGCCTCCTTGTCTGTCATTACGCCCTTGGACGTAGAGATGATTGCGATACCCAGACCTTTGAGAACTCTGGGAAGCTCATCTTTTGCAGCGTAGGAACGCAGACCGGGCTTGGAAACTCTCTTCAGACCGGTGAGGACCTTCTGCTTGTTTTCACCATACTTCAAGGTGATACGAATAACGCCTTGAATGTTGTCTTCGATGTATTCTACATCTTTTACATAGCCTTCATCCAACAGGATTTTTGCAATCGCCTTCTTCATATTGGAAGCAGGGATATCCACGCTGGTGTGTCTGGCGTTGTTGGCGTTTCTGATTCTTGTAAGCATATCTGCAATAGGATCAGTAATATGCATAATTCTAACCTCCTTTTTGTCGGAATCTTGAGACCGGTTTGGCTGTCCGTGCATTTTCATGCAGCCACCTGTCCTCTTGTTTCATCAATCAACTTTGCTCGGCTGACGCCGAATCCGGCACTTCGCCGGCTTACCAGGACGCTTTCTTTACGCCCGGAATCTGGCCTTTGTAAGCAAGCTCACGGAAGCAAATTCTGCAAATACCGAACTTACGAAGGTATGCGTGGGGTCTACCGCAAATCTTGCATCTGTTGTATTCGCGGGTAGAGTATTTTTGCTTTCTCTGCTGCTTTACAATCATAGACTTTTTAGCCATGAGATTTCCTCCTTCTTATTCGGTAATTATCTCGTGAACGGAGCACCCATCAGAGTCAGAAGTTCGCGTGCTTCTTCATCTGTCTGTGCAGTCGTTACGAAGATGATGTCCATACCACGAATCTTGTCAATCTTGTCGTAATCTATTTCAGGGAAGATCAGCTGTTCCTTGATACCCAGAGCGTAGTTTCCTCTTCCGTCAAAGGAATTGGGGTTGATACCTCTGAAGTCACGAACGCGGGGCAACGCTGCGTTGAACAAACGATCAACGAACTCATACATCTTTGCGCCTCTCAAGGTAACCTTGCAGCCGATGTTCATACCTTCTCTTACTTTGAATGTCGCAACGGATTTCCGCGCCTTGGTGATAACCGCTTTCTGACCGGTAATCAAGCCCAGGTCATTGGCAGCACTCTCAACGGCTTTGGAATTCTCTCTTGCATCACCAACGCCCATATTGATAACCACTTTTTCAAGCTTCGGAATCTGCATTACACTTTTGTATTCATACTTCTTCATCAGAGCGTCTTTGATTTCTTTTGTATATCTTTCTTCCAGTCTCATTTAGAGTGAACCCTCCTTTCTACTTTTTTAGAATGTCTCGCCGCACTTCTTGCAGTAGCGTACGTGAGTTCCGTCTTCCAGAACCTTACGACCAACTCTGCTGGGTGCGCCGCACTTTTCACAAACATTCATTACTTTGCTTGCATAAATCGGGGTTTCCTGCTGAATGATGCCACCGGTCTCGCCCATCTTTCTGGGCTTCTTGTGCTTGGTGGCCATAGAAACGCCCTCAACGATAACCATGCGCTTTTCGGGGTTTACGGACAAAACTTTACCTTTTTTGCCCTTGTCCTTACCGGACAGAACCACGACCTCGTCGCCGGTTTTCACGTGCATCTTAGCCATTGTCTTTCCTCCTTTTTATATTGAAAGGGTAGAATCTTAAACTATGATGGCTTTCGCCATCGTTTTAGTGCGTCACAAAATTTGGATGGGATTTGTCCGTGCAGGACGGCGAGGTATATCAAGATATCCGAGCCGGCCGAACGAACAAAGACCGCCAAATTCCATAGAACCATAAGTGCGTAATAAAATTTGAGGTTATTTATTCGTGCAGATTGGCGAGGTATATCCAGATATCCGAGCCAATCGAACGGATAAAGAAACCAAATTTTA
Source organism: Clostridia bacterium (assembly GCA_017397725.1). Classification (GTDB taxonomy): domain Bacteria; phylum Bacillota; class Clostridia; order Monoglobales; family Monoglobaceae; genus Ructibacterium. The sequence continues at coordinate 43,690 of JAFQIA010000012.1, read as the reverse complement.
CAGCACTTCGGGAGCGAGGGACAGGATCTTCATATAATCCTTGTCTCTCAATTCTCTTGCAACCGGCCCAAAGATACGAGTACCTCTCGGGGTCTTGTCATCTTTGATGATAACCGCTGCATTTTCGTCAAAACGGATTCTGGAACCGTCAGGACGCTTTACGCCGTTGACGCTACGCACGATAACCGCTTTTACTACATCACCTTTTTTAACAGCACCGCCGGGCGTTGCTTTTTTCACAGAAGCAATGATGACATCGCCAATGTTGCCATAGCGTCTGAAAGAGCCGCCCATAACACGGATACACATAATCTCTTTTGCACCGCTGTTGTCAGCGACCTTAAGGATTGTCTGCTGTTGAATCATATCGGACTTCCTCCTATCTCAATTATTCGATACCCATTGCACAGGGGCGCAGATTATTTTGCTTTTTCTACGATTTCAACCAGTCTCCATCTCTTGTCCTTGGACAGGGGACGGGTCTCCATCACCTTGACTCTGTCGCCGATGCCGCAAATGTTATTTTCATCGTGTGCCTTCAGTTTGTAGGTACGCTTCATAACCTTGCTGTAAAGCGGGTGCTTCTCATGCTCTTTGATTGCAACCACGATGGTCTTGTCCATCTTGTTGCTTACAACCTCGCCAATACGAGTTTTGCGATAATTTCGTTCACTCATTCTCTACACCTCCTACGCATTTACACTTGTGTTGATACCAAGTTCTTTTTCCTTCAGCACAGTTTTTACTCTTGCAATATCCTTCTTCACGCTAACAATACGCATGGGATTGTCCAGCTGGTTGGTAGCGTTCTGGAAACGAAGGTTGAAAAGTTCTTCCTTTAAGTCCTTGATTTTATCTTCAAGTTCCTGCATGGAAAGGTCTCTTATCTCTTGCATTTTCATTCACTATCACCTTCCATTTCTTGGTCAGCTTTTCTGACAAACTTACACTTGAGCGGAAGCTTGTGCATAGCAAGACGCATAGCCTCACGTGCAACCTCTTCGCTTACGCCGCCGATTTCAAACATAACTCTACCGGGCTTTACAACTGCTACCCAGTACTCAGGGGAACCTTTACCGCTACCCATACGGGTTTCAGCAGGTTTTGCAGTAACGGGCTTGTCAGGGAAAATCTTAATCCATACCTGACCGCCTCTCTTGGTGTAACGTGTCATAGCAACACGGGCAGCCTCGATCTGGTTACTGGTAACCCATGCAGGGCTCAAAGCCTGCAGACCGAAATCGCCGTAAACCACCTTGTTACCACGGTGTGCAGCACCCTTCATTCTGCCGCGCTGTACTTTTCTACGCTTAACTCTCTTCGGTGATAACATTATTTTCTGCCTCCTTCTCTGCGTCTGGGAGCAGGTTTCTTTTCCTCAGCCTTTGCAGCATTTCTGCTCTCGGACACGTTGAGGATCTCGCCTTTATAAATCCAAACCTTGACGCCCAGCTTACCGTAGGTAGTGTTTGCTTCGGTAAAGCCATAGTCAATGTCTGCTCTGAGGGTCTGCAGCGGAATGGTGCCCTCATGATACTGCTCGCATCTTGCAATTTCTGCACCGCCAACACGACCGGATACGCAGGTCTTGATACCCTTTGCACCCATCTTCATGGTACGGCCCATGCACTGCTTCATTGCTTTTCTGAAGGAAATTCTTCTCTCCAGCTGAGAAGCGATGTTCTCTGCAACCAACTGTGCACTCATATCAGGAACCTTTACCTCGATGACGTTCAGGATGATGGTCTTTCCGGTCATCTGCTCCAGTTCCTTCTTCAATTTTTCAATCTCAGCGCCGCCCTTACCGATAACGATACCGGGCTTACCTGCGTGGATAGAAACGCGAACCTTGTTCGCAAACTTTTCAATCTCGATCTTATCTACTCCGGCAAGGAACAATTTCTTCTTGAGGAACACTCTGAGGTTGTAGTCCTCTACAAGACTGTCACCGAAGTTCTTTTTGTCAGCAAACCAACGAGAATCCCAGTCTTTAATAATACCAACTCTGAGACCGTGGGGATTTACTTTCTGACCCATAACTTGTTACCTCCTATCTTATTCCTTCTCCCGAAGTTTCAATGTGATGTGACTTGTTTTCTTATTAATTCTGAACGCACGGCCCTGTGCTCTTGCCTGAATTCTCTTCAGGGTGGGACCCTGGTCTGCATATACTTCTGCAACATACAGATTTTCTACATTCATCTGATGGTTGTTCTCTGCATTTGCCATCGCAGACTTCAGCAGTTTTTCAACCACGGGGCTTGCAGCCTTGGGGGTATTCTTCAGAATACCGATCGCCTCGCCGACAGACTTGTTTCTGATCAAGTCAATCACAACGCGAACTTTTCTGGGCGCAATGCGTACATGTGTAACTTTTGCTACTGCTTCCATGTTCTGTTGAGCTCCTTTCATCTATCAAAATTCCTGATTATCTAGAGGTCTTTGCTCCGGCATGACCTTTGTAAGTTCTGGTGGGAGCAAACTCGCCGAGCTTGTGGCCAACCATATCCTCGCTCACATAAACCGGAACATGCTTTCTTCCATCATAAACCGCGATGGTGTGTCCAACCATATCGGGGAATATAGTAGAAGCTCTTGACCATGTCTTCAAAACGGTCTTTTCGTTCTTTTCATTCATAGCTACGATTCTGGCAAGCAGCTTCGCATCCACGAAAGGTCCTTTTTTAATACTTCTTCCCATGTGATTCCCTCCTTACTTACCGTTGCGTCTCTTAACAATGAACTTGTTAGACTTCTTCTTCTTATCTCTGGTCTTGTAACCCAGTGCCGGCTTACCCCAAGGAGTAACAGGGCTGGGCATACCGATGGGGGACTTACCTTCACCACCACCGTGCGGATGGTCGTTCGGGTTCATAACAACACCACGGACGGTAGGTCTGAAGCCCAAATGACGCTTACGGCCTGCCTTACCGATGTTGATGTTGGAGTGATCGGTGTTGCCTACCTGACCGATGGTTGCACGGCAGTTCAGGCGAATCATACGAACTTCACCGGAGGGGAGTCTGAGCTGTGCATAGCCGTTCTCCTTTGCCAGCAGCTGTGCAGTCACACCTGCACTACGAACCAGCTGGCCACCCTTACCGGGGTTCATCTCGATATTGTAAACCAAAGTACCAACGGGGATGTCCTTGAGCTCCATTGCGTTACCGGGCTTAATGTCTGCGCCCTCGCCGGATACTACGACGTCACCCTTCTTCAGCCCCAGAGGAGCTACGATATAGTTCTTTACGCCGTCTTCATACTGAATCAGCGCAATGTTTGCAGATCTGTTCGGGTCATACTCGATAGACAGGACAGTTGCATTCATACCATCCTTATATCTCTTGAAATCGATGACTCTGTATTTTCTTTTCGCACCACAACCACGGTGACGAACGGTGATCTTACCCTGTGCGTTACGGCCCGCTTTGCTGGAAAGGGGACGGAGCAGAGATTTCTCAGGAGCAACCTTATCAATCTCTTCAAAGGTAGAAACCGTCATATGACGCCGGGACGGAGTTGTAGGCTTATAAGTTTTAATTCCCATTTTTCAATCTCCTTATCTTTAACTATTTTTCGGTAGCCTGTTCTTAGGACTCGAACAGTTCGATGGTCTTGCTGTCAGCGGTGAGCTTTACAACAGCCTTCTTCCAGTCAGCACGCTTACCTGCGAACACGCCCTGTCTCTTGGGCTTGCCGATGTAGTTGATGGTGGTGACTTTCTCTACCTGTACCTTAAAGATTTCCTCAATCGCTTTTTTGATTTCGATTTTGTTTGCGCCCTTTGCAACTTCAAAGGTGTACTTGCGCTCCTGAACCTGATCCATACTCTGTTCAGTAATAATCGGTCTTCTGATAATATCGTGTGCCAACATTATGCGTACACCTCCTCAAGCTTGGTTACGGCATCCTTTAAGATGATGCACTTGGTATGATTGAGCACCTCGTAAGTGTTGATTGCGCCAACATAAGTGGTGTCAACACCCTTGATGTTTCTTGCGGAGAGAACTACGTTCTTGTCGTTCTCAGGCAGAACCAGCAGTGCTTTTTCGTTTACATTCAGATTCTTCAGCAGGGAAACAACCTGTTTGGTCTTGATTTCCTCGCAAGCGAAAGAATCCAGTACGATAACTTCATTTTCCAGTACCTTAGAAGACAGTGCAGACTTGAGAGCCAGACGTCTGGTCTTCTTGTTTACTGCATATCTGTAATCTCTGGGCTTGGGACCGAGCGCTACGCCGCCGCCAACCCACTGAGGAGCGCGGATGCTACCCTGACGGGCACGGCCGGTACCTTTCTGTCTCCAGGGCTTGATGCCACCGCCGCGAACCTCGGTCCGGGTCTTGGTGCTCTGGGTGCCCTGTCTCTGATTTGCTAAGTAGTTAACCACTACTTCGTGCATGACATCGGGGCGAACCTCAACGCCAAACACGTTCTCATTCAAATCCATACTGCCAACGACTTTACCGTCGACATTATAAATATCTACTGTAGGCATTCTCTATTTCCTCCTCTCTCTACGGGTTAGGCGTTAACCTTGACTGCGTTTTTTACAACCAGCAATCCGCCCTTAGGTCCGGGAACCGAACCCTTAACCAGCAGAAGATTGCGTTCTTTATCAACTTTCACCAGGTCAAGGTTCTGAATGGTAACCTTGTCAACACCATAGTGACCGGGCAGCTTCTTGCCCTTGAATACTCTGGACGGGTCAGAACATGCACCCAAAGAACCGGGGCCTCTGTGATAGTGAGAACCGTGGGTCATCGGACCGCGGTGGGTTCCCCATCTCTTGATGGTACCAGCGTAACCGTGACCTTTGCTGGTTCCGGTAACATCCAGTACATCGCCGTCTGCAAACTGCTCTACATCAAGCACATCGCCAACATTCAACTCGTCAGCGTTGTCCAGCTTGAATTCCTTCAAAAACTTCTTCACCGGAACGCCAGCTTTCTGGAAGTGACCTTTCTCCGGCTTGTTGGAACGACTTTCTTTCTTGTCTTCAAATCCCAGCTGTACAGCGCTGTAACCGTCAACTTCAACGGTTTTTTTCTGGACAACAGGACAAGGACCTGCCTGGATTACCGTAACCGGAACCAGATTGCCGTCCTCTGTGAAAACCTGAGTCATACCAATTTTCTTACCCAAGATTGCTTTCTTCATTTTTCTTTCCTCCTGTTTACACAAGCAGCGGTTCTTTCGAACATACCTGCGGGTTATTGGTTGGCTTTTGCCAACATGACCTAAAATATTTTTGCTCCTTATATTTAAGGAAGCTTTTCCGCAAAAGGCATTGGGTTCCTACTGCGGTTTTGAACTGCTACTAGATTTTCAGTTCGATGTCAACACCTGCCGGCAAGTCCAGATGCTTCAGTGCATCGATGGTCTTGTTGTTAGGATTCAGAACATCAATCAGTCTTTTGTGGGTTCTCATCTCGAACTGCTCACGGCTGTCCTTGTACTTGTGAACCGCTCTCAAAATGGTTACGACTTCCTTCTTGGTCGGCAGAGGAATCGGTCCGGAAACCTTTGCCCCTGTTCTCTTTGCGGTCTCCACAATCTTAGCGGCGCTCTGGTCGATAAGGTTGTGATCGTAAGCCTTCAATCTGATTCTGATTTTTTCTGCTGCCATGCTATACCCTCCTTGAGTTTAATAAGTTTACACCGTGCCGGGCGTTTCGCACGAGCTTAAAATGAAACCCGAATCCGACAAGTCCTTCTTTTGGACAACGGTTCGGGGCACACAGACACAACATTCCTATGGTATCAGCATACTACCATACAAAAATCGTACTGTATTCATAATAGAAAGTGTGACCTTTCCGCCCGTTTTTGTAAAACCGGACAATCTCCTCCGAAATTCCCGAAACTGCCGTTTTTACGGCATTTCGCCACCTCCGGAATCATCGTATGTCTTTGTCACGCCTATCCATTATACAACGATTGCCAAGGAGTGTCAAGGATTTTTTTCGTTTTTTCGGCGAAAAACCGTGGTTTTCTTCACTTTTGTTAAATTTGTCAGGTTTCCCTATTTGAAAATGGTTCTCTCATAGGAATTTTGTACAGATGCACAAAATTCCGCGATTTCTTTCGTGAAAATCATAGAAAACACAAGATTTTGTTTTCGTTAAGGACCCAACAACAATATCCTGTTTTTTGTAGGGAAAAATCACCTATTTTCCTCAAAAGAGAGTTCTTGCAGTTTTTTCGTATCTGTGCTATATTATATATAAGGAAGAAATTCCTGGCAGAAAAGGAGGCGGGCATATGGAAAACAAAATTATCACCATCAGTCGTGAGTTTGGCAGCGGCGGACGTTATATCGGAAAGCTGGTTGGAGAGCGGCTGGGGATTCCTGTCTATGACAAGGAGATTATCGCCAAGGTTGCAGAACAAACCGGACTCGCAAAGGAATTTGTAGAGAGCAAAGGGGAATACTCTCCCTCCAAAAGTATGTTTGCCTATGGCTTTGTGGTGCGAAACAATTTAGGCGAGTCCTTGGAGGACTATCTCCACTCCATCCAAAGAAAGATTATTCTGGAACTGGCAGAGGAATCCTCCTGTGTGATTGTGGGTCGGTGCGCCGACTATATCCTCAAGGACCATCCCAAACGGCTGAATGTGTTTATTTATAGCACACCGGAAGATAAAATCAAGCGGATTCAGACCTATCTGGGTGGCGACAATGACGCCGATGCCAAGCGGAAGATGCGGGAAATGGATAAAAAGCGGAGCATCAACTACAACTATTACACCGACCAGAAATGGGGCGATGTGCGAAATTATTCTCTCGCCCTCAATAGTGGCGAATTAGGATTGGATGCCTGTGTGGATTTGATTGTCCGCGCCGCCGAAGAACTGTAAGAAGTATCTGCGCCGAGGGGGAAATCCCTTCGGCGCTTTTTCATGGATACGTTTGTTTATACAAATGCTACTTTTACGTGTGTTGTAGGGGACGATGCCCACATCGTCCCGCAAGACGTAGTTTTATCTTTCTTCTGGACGGGGAGCGACTTTCCTTCGTTTGTGTAAACGCTACTTTTGCTCGTCCAAAAGTAGCCAAAACGACGCCGGGGGTCTTGCCCCCAGGAACCCCCGCACATCCCCCAACAAGTATGGCAGACAAGATTACGCTACGCCGCCCCCTTAAATCCCTAAGGGGGCGAGGCATAAAAGGTTTATTCCTCTTCGGTTTCTTTTTTCTCCTCCTCTTCGCAGGACAGGATATATATTTCCTCTGCTTCCTGTTGGGATTTCTTCAAATCTTCTATGATATCCGTGATGTCATTGAATAGCTTGTGATATAGTTTTTGATAATCTGGCATAAATAAACACCCTTTCTGTGGTAAAATAAAAAATGCGCGGCCCACGCAGGAGCCACGCATGAAAAATGCACAACTCCGTTAGTTTCACCACAAAACATCACCCATGACGATTAAAACATCAGCGGTAGGAGTGCGCATTTTTGCCGAAAAAATGCTTTCGCTGAGATTTAATCGTACTATTAGGATGTTTTGTGGTAGCTTTACTATATCACAGATTTTTCCCTTTTGCAAGTGTTTTTTGTAAAAAACTGGAAATTTTTACAATTCGCCCCCTTAGGGATTTAAGGGGGCGGAGCATAGAAATCTTTTTGATAGGCTTGTTGGGGGATGTGCGGGGGAACCGGGGGCAAGGCCCCCGGCGTCGTTTTGGCTACTTTTGGACGAGCAAAAGTAGCATTTACGCAAACGAAAGAAAGGCACCCCCTGTCCGGATTGTAGACCTGCCATATGTGCACAGCACACAGAACCGTCCCCTGTGTCGTGCCCCTGTGTCGTTCCAAAACAAAAAAGCACCCGATGGGTGCTTTTTATTTTGCGATGGTTATACCATTTTTGTGGACTGTCTGCGGGAAACCTTATCCACAATCTCCTGATAGGGCTTGTCGCATTCCCACAACATTTGTGCGCACAAGGCTTCACCAAACCAAATTCCGCCGGCAAGCTGTGCCGCCATACCGATGGTGATATCATCCTTGGCATTGGCAACAATATGCCGAGTCATTTCGTAAGCGTAATGACCGTACTTGTGCCAGTTTCTCTGGAAGTGCCGCCACATGGGGGTTACCTGTGCCAAATCGTTCTCCACAATCTTCGGGGAAGAATCGCCCATGACAAAGGGTCCGCACTGGTACACAAAGCGGGTCCAGTCAAGACGCATCAAGCCCTTGTAGAGCATACTTACGCCGCCCTTTTCTCTCAGATTGAGCATCTGGTCGGTAAAGGCAATGGCATCCTGAAAATCCTTTTCGCTGTGAACAATGGGTTCGTTGTTGTAGGGGAAGGTTCCGCAGTCCTCCCACATAATTTCCACCCGGGGATCGGTCTTTGCAATGAAATCCATATGGTCTTTGACCGAGCTTGCGTGCAAGCCAAATTGGATATACAGGTCGGGGTACTTGCTGAGCAGGCGGTCTGCGGTCTTGTTTACAAAATCCACCACCACATCCGCAATCAGCTTGTCGCCGATGTAGGCATCTCTCAACTCGGTAAAGGACTGGAAGTAGATGCCGTCCGCACCGCAATCCTTGTACTCATCCTCATACTTGGCAATTACCTGCTCGGTCAGTTCGTCCAGCTTGTCAAGGTCAACGGCGGTACAGTCTACGCCCCAACCCCAAGCATAGCCCCAGATGACGGAAATACCAAAGCTGTGAGCATAGTCCATCACCTCTTTGGCGTTCACCGGAATAAAGTCGTTCCAGATAATCAACTGGTTCAGCTTCAGACGCGCCATATTCTCGATGTATTCCCGATAGTTGTTGATGGGGTGACCCCAAGTAAAGATGCTTCTGGTCTTAATCTGGGGTGCCGATGCATTGTAGTAATCGGGCATGGGTCGGTCAAAAATTTCTTCGGGGAATTCCAGCTGCCACTCATAGGGCATTGCCAAAGACAGATAATCATCAATAAAGTCCGCCGCCCCATAGAAAACCTCTCTGGGATTCTTTGCGGTAATCAAAACCAGCTTGCAGTCAGGAAGCTCGGGATTGTCCATGACCTTCACCACATAGCCGTTTTCGGGAATCTCCGATTCCTTGATATGCTTCTGGATGATGGCGTTTTCTTTGTAGGTGCCAAGAACCACCGCACTCTTGTCCAAGGTCGCCCGACTGATATGCTCGCAGGCAAGAACATGGATGGTGTAAACCCCCTTGTCACGCAGGATGTGCGCGCCCATCTCTCTGCTGATAAAGTCCACCGCCCGCTTTTCGGGTCCGTCGTAATTGGAATAAATCAGTTTCCAGTTTCTCTTGTTTGTAATTTCTGGCATTTTGTAATACCTCCTTGACAGAATCATAACCATTTTATATAATTATATTGTATTTTATCGGGAAATGCTATCATTATTTTCGCTATGATTATAACTAATTTGACATAGGTGAGAAGTATGCTTAACGACAGTTTCAAAATGCAGTATACCACCATTCCTTTTGCGACCTACGCAAGGAATTACAAAAAGAACCGGCGGGCAGCGGGGCTCAGCAGCCTTTCCCACAGGCACAAGGAAATGGAGATTCTGGTGGTGCGGGACGGCGGTGCAAAGTTTTATATCGATACCGAAGAATATCAGGTGTCCAAGGGGGATCTTGTGGTTATCACCCCCTATCTGCTCCATCGGGCAGAATTTTTAGAAGACACGGATTTCAAGCACTACTGCATCTGCTTTGACCTGAGCCTGCTCTATGACGGAGAGCTCAAAGAAAAGCTGCTTCGGGGCGAAATCGGGATCCTCCCCAAAATCGAGCATCAGCAAAAATATGCCGAGGAATTGTTTGGGTATATTGTGAAAGCGTATCAGCTACATAAAACGCAAAGCCCTGGTTGGGAATTGGGGGTTGTGGGAAACCTCTCCCTCTTTTTCGGGCAATTGAAAGAATGCGGTCTTTTGCAGGAAAAAGAGGCAGAGAAGAAAAAGGACTTTTGTTATCGGGTGATTGACTATATCGAAAAGAATTATCCGCAGCCCATCACCTCCGCCGGCGTGGCAGAGCATTTTTATATGAGCAACAGTTACTTCTGCCGCAAGTTCAAGGAACAGATGGGGCATTGTTTCAAAACGTACCTTGGCATGTATCGGGTAGCAAAGTCCAAGGTTTTGCTGAAAGCAGGAGAGATGCCCATTTCCGAGATTGCGCTTTCCGTAGGTTTTTGCAGTTTTAGTTATTACGGAAAGGTGTTTCGGGAACTGACCGGCATCACCCCGTCAGAGTACCGACGGCAGGCGCAACAGAAAGGATGAAACTAAGATGCTACAAACAACCTTATGTTATTTAGAGCAGGGCGGGAGTTACCTGATGCTCCATCGGGTTTCCAAAAAGAATGACGTGAACAAGGATAAGTGGATTGGGGTCGGCGGCAAGTTTGAGCCGGGAGAGGCACCGGAAGAATGTCTGATGCGGGAGGTCTTGGAAGAAACCGGACTGACCTTACTGGGTTACCGATTCCGTGGAATCCTGACCTTTTGCTGTGACCTTGCAGAGCCGGAATACATCTTTCTTTATACCTCGGACCAATTCTGCGGAGAAATCAAGGACTGTGACGAGGGAGAGCTCAAGTGGGTACCAAAGGACAAGGTGGAAACCCTGAACCTTTGGGAAGGGGACAAGCTGATGTTCCGCCTTCTCAAAGAGCGGGAAACGCCTTTTTCCTTAAAGCTTTGCTACACCGGCGATGTGCTGACCGAGGCCAAAGAATTCTAACAAAAAAAGCACCCCTGGGGTGCTTTTTTGTCGCTGTAAAGAAAGAATCAAAGGCACACCAAAAAAATCCATAAGAACTACGGACCTTTTCGATATGTACCTTAGAAAGAATTTTCGCTTACTCTTCTTCCGGCGCTTCTTCCAGAACTTCCTGATACTTCTGCAGGATGCAGTCGTGGAGCAGTTCTCTGGTCTCCGCGTTAATGGGATGTGCGATATCCTTGAACTCACCCTCGGGGGTCTTTCTGCTGGGCATCGCAATGAACAGCTTGTCCTGTCCCTCGATTACTTTGATGTCGTGTACCACAAAGGCATCATCAAAGGTCACGGAAACAACCGCTTTCATTCTTCCCTCTGCGTTAATCTTTCTAACGCGAATGTCTGTAATCTGCATAGATTACCCTCCCTCTTCGCCGCGACTTCGGTCGTTTTTCGGCGATTTGTGTATAATTATAAATATCAATTCTTTCCAAAAATTACAAGAAACCATTGAAAACAACGGGCGTCTGTGGTAAACTGTAAGTAACGATGAAGAAAGAAGGTTTTTTGATGCAGGAATTTAGAATGTCGCAGCTCAAACCCGGCGCTCATGTTCACATGATTGGCATCGGTGGCATCAGTATGAGTGCGCTTGCACATATGCTGATGGACTTTGGCTTTCGTATTTCCGGTTCGGATGCCAAGGCGTCCAACCTGACCGATGATCTGGCTGCTGCCGGAGCAGAAATACATATTGGACAATCCGCACAGAATATAAAAAATCCTGATTTGGTATGTTATACGGCTGCAATCTCTCCGGAGAATCCGGAGCTTATGGCGGCACGCAATCTGCAAATCCCCGTTATCGAACGGGCAGAACTGCTTGGTGCATTGATGGAGCTGTATCAGTATCCCATCGCCATTGCAGGAACGCATGGAAAAACTACCACTACCTCCATGATGGCGTTGGTTCTTCTGGCGGCAAAGACCGACCCGACCATTTTAGTCGGCGGTGAGCTTGCGCAGATTGGCGGAAACTTCCGCCTTGGCAGCAAGGAATACTTGCCGTTTGAAGCCTGCGAATATGTAGAAAGCTTTTTGCATTTCCGCCCATTTTTGTCTATCATAACAAATGTAGAAGAAGACCATCTGGACTATTTTAGTGATATTAACCACATTATATCATCTTTTGAAAAATTTGCAAGCCTAACTTCACCCCACGGATGCATTATTGTTTGTTCTGACGATGAACATGCCCCCAAAGTTGTGCAAAATGTTGAGAAAAAAGTCATTACTTACGGGGTTAAGTCAAAAAACGCGGACTATACTGCCCACAACATCCACATCAACAAGCAAGGGTGTGCCTCCTTTACGGTATGTTATCAAGGCAACCCCCTCACTGAAATTCAGCTGAGCGTGGCAGGGGAGCACAACATTCTCAACGCATTGGGGGTAACCGCAGCAGCAATGTTTTTGGGATTGCCCTTAGAAGCTGTGCGAAAAGGTTTGGCAGAGTTTGGCGGCACCAAGCGCCGGTTCGAAAAGGTGGGAACCTGCGGTGGCTGTGACCTTGTGGATGATTACGCCCACCATCCTACTGAAATCCGCGCCACCTTGGAGGCGGCAAAATCCATGGGATACGAGAGAATCTGGACGGTGTTCCAGCCCCATACTTTCAGCCGCACCAAACATTTGTTGGAGGACTTTGCCAAAGTCCTGCCCCTGTCTGACAAGGTGATGATTGCCGACATCTATCCCGCCCGGGAAACCTATGACGGCACCATCCATTCCTGTGATTTGGCATCCAAAATCCCCGGTTCCATTTATATGAGTGATATGTATGCCATCGCCCGCTACTTAAAGAGCAATCTGAAAGAGGGCGACCTGCTCATCACCATGGGCGCCGGCGACGTGAACAAGATTGCCTATGCCCTGCGCGAAGACTAACAACACAGGGGACGGTAACAACACAGGGGACGGTTCTCTGTGTTCGCTATCTCCATCAATTGGGTAATAAAAAATCCTACCGCAATTTGCGGTAGGATTTTTGTTTGCACATCAGCACAGGGAACCGTCCCCTGTGTTGTTGTTATTTCAGGTTGTTTTCCAGAGTTTCCAGCTGCTTCTTGATTTCAGCGGGCAGTCTGTCACCGAACTGTGCGAAGTATTCCTTCTGGTTCTCTACGTCTTCCATCCAGACATCCTTGTCTACGCTGAGCAGCTCTTTCAGCTGTTCTGCAGAAATGGAGAGGTCGGTGGTATCGATAGCGCCATCCTCAGGCAGCAGACCGATGGGGCTTTCTACTGCGCCTGCGTTGCCTGCGCAACGGTCAAGAATCCAGAGCAGGACTCTCATATTGTCGCCAAATCCGGGCCACAGGAATTTGCCGTCATCGTCTTTTCTAAACCAGTTTACGTGGAAGATTTTCGGAGCTTTGTCAGCATCCATCTTCTCGCCCATTTCCAACCAGTGTCCAAAGTAGTCAGCCATATTGTAACCAACGAAGGGCTTCATTGCCATGGGGTCGCGACGAACAACGCCAACAGCGCCGGCAGCCGCAGCGGTGGTCTCAGATGCCATGGTAGCACCTACGAATACACCGTGGTTCCAGTCTCTTGCCTGATATACCAGCGGAGCGGTCTTTGCACGACGGCCGCCGAATACGATTGCAGAAATCGGAACACCCTGAGGATTCTCAAACTCAGAAGAAATGCAGGGGCAGTTGATTGCCGGAGCAGTAAATCTGGAGTTGGGGTTTGCCAAAGGCTGGTCATAAGTCTTGCCGTTGACCTGCTTGCCGGTCCATTCGGTGCAGTTTTCAGGCGGGTTCTTGTCAAGACCTTCCCACCAAACGGTCATATCATCATTGTTGATAGCCACGTTGGTGAAGATGGTGTTCTTCTTGGTGGATTCCAATGCGTTGAAGTTGGTCTTTTCGCTGGTACCGGGTGCAACGCCGAAGAAACCTGCCTCGGGGTTGATGGCATAAAGTCTGCCGTCTGCACCAATTCTCAGCCAAGCGATGTCATCGCCCACAGTCCAAACCTTGTAGCCCTTTTCCTTGAGGTATTCGGGCGGAATCAGCATCGCCAGATTGGTCTTTCCGCAAGCGCTGGGGAATGCAGCTGCGATATACTTAACTTCGCCCTGAGGATTCTCAAGACCCAGAATCAGCATATGCTCTGCCATCCATCCTTCCTGCTTACCAAGGTAAGACGCAATTCTCAGTGCAAAACATTTTTTGCCCAGCAATACGTTGCCGCCGTAAGCGGAGTTGACGGACATAATGGTGTTGTCCTGGGGGAAGTGTACGATATAACGCTCGTCGGGATTGACGTCCTTCTTGGCGTGCAGACACTTGGTGAAGTCATCACCGTCGATGAGCTCCAGAACCTTGTTGCCCACTCTGGTCATGATTGCCATATTCAGAACAACATAGATGCTGTCGGTCAGCTCAATACCAATCTTGGAGAATGGAGAGCCAACAGGACCCATGGAATAGGGGATGATATACATGGTTCTGCCTTTCATAGAACCGCTGTACAGCGCGTTCAGCTTGGCATACATTTCATCGGGAGCCATCCAGTTGTTGATGGGACCTGCCTCTTCCTTGGTGGGGGTACAGATAAAGGTTCTGTCCTCAACACGAGCCACGTCGTTTACCGCAGTTCTGTGGAAGTAACAACCGGGCAGCTTTTCCTGATTCAGCTTGATCATTTCGCCGGTAGCAACGGACTCTGCACGCAGCGCTTCCAGCTGTTCCTCGCTTCCGTCAATCCAAACAACGTTGTCGGGCTGACAGAGGGCTTTCATTTCTTCCAGCCAGTTCAAAACGAATTTGTTTTCAGTCATGATTTTTCCTCCTGTATAAATAAAGTTTTTTATAAATTTCAAATTTCCCTTATGATATACTATACCTTAAAATTACCAATTTGACAACATAAATTTTTGACAATTTTTGAACATTTTCATTTTCCCCTTTGGTAAAGTTTCTAAATGCCACACAAAAGGTCGGAAAGACGGGCAAATTCCTCTAAAGAAAGTCGTTCGCCACGGATGGCAGAATCCAGATTCATTTGAGCTAAAGCGGATTCCACCTTTTCCTTTTCTACCGATAAATAGGGGCTTTTGGAGAGGGCGTTGAGCAGGGTTTTTCGCCGTTGTCCAAAGGCGGATTTCACCAACTTGAAAAAGTGTTTTTCATCCTTGACGCTGACAGAGGGCTGGGATAAAACTTTCAAATGTATCACGGTGGATGCCACCTTGGGCTGGGGTAAAAAGCAATGGGGTTCTGCCTTGCAAACAATGGAGGGCTGGGTGTAATACTGCACCGCCACTGAGAGCGCGCCATAGTTTTTGCTCCCCGGCATTGCCGCCATCCGCTCGGCAACCTCTTTTTGTACCATCAGGGTCATATCAGTAACCGGAAGATGGCTTTCTAAAAGATTCATCACAATAGGCGTGGTAATATAGTAGGGCAGATTTGCCGCAACGCAAAAAGGCGCACCACCGAACTCCTGTTCCGTCAAGGCTTTCAATTCCACCTCCATCACATCTTTATGAATCAGGGTGAAGTTTTCAAACTCCGCCATGGTTTCCTCAAGAATGGGAATCAAGGCACTGTCAATTTCTATTGCCACCGCTTTTTTGAAGTTTTTGGCAAGCTGCTGAGTCAGGGTTCCCGCACCGGGACCGATTTCCAGCGCACAGGTATCCTGTGAGGGGTTTGCCGCCTCAACAATACGGGAGAGGACCCCCTCATCAATCAAAAAATTCTGACCCAAAGATTTGGAAAAGGAAAACCCGTGCCGTTGCAACAGAGCTTTTAGCTCGGATGGGTGGGTCAAGTGGATTGCGTGTTGCATAAAAATCTCTCCGTTTCTTTCCTAATCGATAGGTATATTATAAGATAGGATGCATAAACTGTAAAGAGGGAATTCTTCGTTTGTGGCAAACAAAGAAAAATTTTCAAAAAACGCTTGACAGCAACGGATAGATGTGGTATGATAGACAGGCTGTGAAGATGTTTGCACACAGGCCGGAGTGGCGGAACTGGCAGACGCCCGGGACTTAAAATCCCGTGGGACTTTTCTCCCGTACCGGTTCGATCCCGGTCTCCGGCACCAATTTTTTGTGTCGGCAACCATCCAAAATTTCATATCGCGGGGTAGAGCAGTTTGGTAGCTCGTCGGGCTCATAACCCGGAGGTCGTAGGTTCAAATCCTGCCCCCGCAACCAGAACAGAAAAGTACCCATCAGGGTGCTTTTTTGTTTTGCTTGTATGTGGCTGAATTGGGCAATGCCCCTCGGGTTATGAGGCTGGCGAGCGCAGCTCGTTGGGTTAGCGAAAGGAAAACAGTCCGGCGAACTGTTTTCCTAAGCGGTGTCGCCCCAAGTGCGAGCAGACCGAGGCGAAGTCACGAGTCTGCGACACACGACGGCGACCGGCGCGGAGCGATAACCGGTCGTTCGTAGGTTCAAATCCTGCCCCCGCAACCAGAAAAAAGACATCCATTGGATGTCTTTTTTCAATGATGTTTGCCTTTGGCAAATGATGTTGACTTCGTCAATGAGGTTCTCTTCGCGAATGATGTGTAGTTTTGCAACATTTGGCAAACATCGCATCATTGCGAGTGAAATGAGCAACATCATATTTGCGAAGCAAATGCATCACATCGCCATTGGCGATGCATCATTGAAATATATATAATTTTGTGCTATAATCAATGCGACAAATAAGAATTTGCCGAGGTGATTAAAATGATAGATATTACTGCTTGGGTGAAAAAGTTCTTGCAGACATTAAATGAGACTTTCGCAAACCGCGTATGGTTTGTTGGTTTGCAAGGCAGTTATGGTCGTGGCGAAGCAACAGAAACAAGCGACATTGATATTGTTGTAATTTTGGATGAATTATCTGCTATGGACATTCAAACGTATAATAACATGCTGGACACCATGTCGCATAGGGAACTGATTTGTGGTTTCCTTTCAGGAAAGAAGGAACTTATGAATTGGGAGCCATCTGACCTGTTCCAGTTTTGCCATGACACCACGCCAATCAAGGGAAGTCTTGACGAAGTGATGGCTGTTATTGACAAAGGCGCTGTGAACAGAGCAATCAAAATCAGTGCCTGTAATATATACCACGGATGTGTTCACAATATGCTCCATGAAAAAAGCGAAGATATTTTGCAAGGTTTATATAAATCGGCTTCTTTTGTTGTACAGGCAATTGCTTTCAAGCAAACAGGAAACTATATCAGCCATCAAAAAGAATTGCTCCAAGTTGTATCTTCCAATGAACAGGTCATTGTCGAAACATTTATGAAATTAAAAAATGGCGGAACCGTAGATTTCAATTTGATGTCCGAAACATTGTTTGCTTGGTCTAAGAAATGGATTGCAGAAAACAGTTAAACCAATTCCAATTTGTCGAGCAGGTAAAAACAGACTACTTTTTTGCGTTTTTACCTCACTTATACTCCGTTTTGTAGTTCTTTTTCAGAAAAAAGCACTTCTTTCGAAGTGCTTTTTTCAATGATGTTTGCCTTCGTCAAATGCATCTGCTCTGCAAATCATCTCACACCCGTGCAAACTTGTATGATTTTATCTGCGGCACCTTTTGCACCTGAGCAGTTTTGAAACCCTTTTGCAATTTTTGCCGCATTTTGTTGATAGCTGTCATCCCCCAAAACTTCATTGACCGCACTTAAAACAGCAGTTCCGTCCGCTTTGTCCGGTCTGATGCCGGCGCCCAATTCCAAAACTCGCTCGGCAACACCTTTTTGCTCCGATGTTTGTGGTAGCATCGCAAGGGGGACGGAAAAATACAGGCTTTCGCTGACACTATTCATTCCGCAATGGGACACAAACACATCTGCCTGTTTCAGCACGGCAATCTGGTCAACGTGAGAAAACACGGATATATTTTCCGGCAATTCCCCAAAATCTTTGATGGATACCAGCTTTCCAACCGACATGATCACCTGATACTCCGTATTTGCAAAAGCCGCAATACACGACTTGTAAAAGGGCAACATATCGTTATTGACGGTTCCCATAGAAATATAAAGCAGTTTTTCTCTCTGTTTCTCAACGCTTTCGCACGATTTCCGAATGGATGGCCCCACAAAGGCATACTTTTCCGAAAACGTTTCCGAACAAGGCTGAAACTCCGGAGAGGTATACACAATGGTGTGGGTGTTCTCATCGCTGCCGATGATATCAAGAATACTTTTCACAGGATACCCATGATCTCTCAACCGGTTGACTTGCTTGGTGGTTTTGGGCATCCCCAGAATCATCTTTACCAAATCCCCGATACCCTGTTTCATTATCTTTGCAGAATGCTGATTAAACGCAAAGGTTGTTGTGGAAGAAACAAAAGGAATCGCAAGCTTCATCGCAACTGCTTTTCCCCATAATGCCATAGAGTCTGCCACAATACAATCCGGTTTCAGCTCTTCCATTTCTCTGCAAACCTTTTCATCCAGCGCCAGTGTGGTATCGACCAATATTTTTGTAGAAAACGCCAAGTCCTTCCCCAGACGGGTTGCATCTTTGGCACTCAGTTTCTGCTCCGTATCATAATCATCGCAGGACACAAACGTGGCACCTGTCGACTCAATTTTTTCACGCAACATATCATAGGAGTAATACCATACCTGATGCCCGCGGGAAACCAATTCCTTCACAACCTCCAAGGTAGGGTTGGTATGTCCGTGCGCAGGAATACCAAAGAAAACAATACTACTCATACTACACCTGCTCTCCTTCTTCGATTTCACAACATCTTGCTATTTTTCTATTGCATCATAGTTTTTCAGAAAATCTTCCGGATGCTTGCTATAAAACTCCGGCTGGTCTTTCTGGAGTTCTGCCAAAATCCCCTCCCGCAAACCGCCGGTAGAGAGAATCAGCTTTGGCATTGCAAGCTCTTTCAGCAACAACAGCCCGGGGAGGATTCCCCCGCAGACCGTATCTGCTCTGCCTGTTTCTACCCCATATTCTACCCGCTCCTTTGGACTAAGCGGGAGCAGGGTATCAAAAATTTCTTCTACCCGTTTGGCAGAGAGGGTACATCCATTCACACTCGACTCACCGTCCAACCCTGCAAGGGCGCACAAGCTGCCCCCGATACCGATAAGAGGAAACCCCTTTGCCTCCTCTAAAAAGGCAACCTCCTTTAATTGCTTGATTAACACATCCTTTGCAGGATGCAGGTTTTGTCCGTAAACATCAGTCAAACTCATGGCACCAAAGGGCAAACTGATTTTCTCCTGCAAGGCACGCCCTTTGCTCAAAATCAGCTCGGTACTGCCACCGCCGGTATCGCAGATCAGGGCATCTTCTACTCCGGGAAGTGCCGCCATGACACCCTGAAAATCAAAAAACGCCTCTGTCTGTCCCCCAATCACAAAGAGGGGGAATCCCGCCTCCGCCTTGACCTTTTCACAAAACTCCTGTTGGTTGGTCGCTTTGCGCACTGCCGCAGTTGCTACCGCAAAGGGATATGCTCCTGCAGTCTTTATCTCTTGTGCAAAGTCTTTTAGCACCGCAATGGTACGGCTGATGGGCATCTCCTGCAAGACGCCATCTTTCCCCATCCCCTCGCTCAGGCGGGTCATTGTCCGTCTGCGGGCAAGAATTTGAAAGCCGTCCTTTTCCAACTTTGCCAGATACATTCTGGCAGAATTGGAGCCAAGGTCAATCAAGCCCAATTTCATTCTGATTCCTCCTAACAAAAATCCAATTTCTTTTTGGATTTCAGCGTGTCGATAGAATATCGGCACGCTGCCAGACTGCGAAAAAGGAAGGTATATTTTGCGAAATCGTTTTTGTCGCTGTACATAGGTACTGCAGAGAACGATTTCGCAAAAAGCAAGCACCGGCAAGGAAAACTCGATGTTTTCCTTGCCGGTTTTGTCATTTTCCATACACGAGAAGATGCAAACACCTACCCTGCAAATATCGTATTTATTTTCTTGCTTGCGGTAGACCAACTTTTTCGCCAGCCTGGAATCCAAGGAGTGCCTTGGATTTTTATATCACCATTATGTTACTAATTTCGTCCCGAGGTGCGATGGAAATTTGCAAATCTCTGCCCGGTTCAATGCCCGAATCCCGTAAAATATTTTCTACCGTCTGGGTGGCTAACAGCGGATAATTGTTCTCGTGGCTCATATGCCCCAACATAATCTGTGCCGTCCCCATCTTGGACAAAAACTTTGCCGCAAAGCCAGCCTCTTCATTGGAAAGGTGGCCCCGCTCCCCGCGAATCCGTTGTTTCAAAGATTGCGGATAACTACCGATGTCCAAAAGATTACGGTCGTGGTTTGCCTCAAGCAAAATACCCTTGCTGCCCTTGACTGCACGGAAGATCGACTCTTCCAGCACCCCAATATCGGTGGCAATGGACAGTTTTTTCTCTCCGCAAACAAAGCTATATCCTACCGGCTCTGCCGCATCGTGGGGAATGGCAAAGGGTTTGACCGTAATATCTCCAATTTCAAAAGGCTCCTCGGTAGAAAAAACGCATTTGTTGGACTCCTCAATACATCCCAAAGAGGATTCCATGGCATCCCAAGTCCTTTGATTGGCGAAAATCGGCAATCCATAGCGTCTGGACATCACCCCAACGCCGCCAATATGGTCCTGATGCTCGTGGGTAATCAAAATTCCGTTCAGCAGTTCCGGCGCAAGTCCCAATTGATTCATTCCCTCTTTTGCCAGTTTGCCGCTGATGCCGCAATCCACCAAAAGCTTGGTCTTTTCCGTATAAACCAAAATGGCATTTCCCTTACTGCTGCTACGGATGGAACACAATTTCATCGCGCATCCCGCTCCTTGAATGAAGAGTCCTGTCCTTCTGCAGAACGTCGGGTGATTTGCGCACCCAGTTTCCGCAGCTTTTGTTCAAAGTTCTCATAGCCGCGGTCGATGTATTTCAAATTATAAACCTCAGTTACACCATGCGCCATCAACCCTGCAATCACCAGAGCCGCACCCGCCCGCAAATCAGTGGCAGAAACCGGCGCACCGGTCAGGTAGGGACAGCCCTCGACGGTTGCCACCTTGCCGTCTACCGACACATTGGCGCCCATACGGTTCAGCTCTCCTACATACTTAAAACGGTTATCCCAAACATTTTCGGTCACCACCGAGGTGCCGGATGCCACGCTTAACAAGGTCAACATCTGAGGCTGTAAATCGGTAGCAAAACCCGGATGGGGTTGGGTTTTCACGTTGGTGGATTTCAGCTTTTCATTCTCTACGAACACCCGAATCGCCTCGTCGTACTTTTCGATGCCGACACCCATCTCCTCCAATTTTGCGGAGAGGAATTCCATATGCTCGGGAATGATACTGCTCACCAGCACATCACCGCCGGTTGCGGCTGCGGCAATCATAAAGGTGCCCGCCTCAATTTGGTCGGGAATCACACTAAAGCTGCCGCCGTGCAGTTCTTTCACACCACGGATTTTAATCACATCGGTGCCGGCGCCCTTGATGTCTGCGCCCATACAATTGAGGAAGTTTGCCACATCCACAATATGCGGCTCCTTTGCAGCACTGTCAATCACAGTCAGTCCCTCGGCAAATACCGATGCCAGCATAATATTGATGGTCGCGCCCACCGAAATCACATCCAGATAGATGTTGTTGCCCGTCAGCTTGTCCGCCGACAGTTCTACCATCCCGTGTTCAATATTCCATTCTGCGCCCAATGCCTTAAAGCCCTTTAAGTGCTGGTCGATGGGTCGGATTCCAAAATCGCATCCACCGGGAAGTGCCACCCGCGCCTGACCGAATCTGCCAAGCAACGCCCCCATCAAATAGGAGGACGCACGGATTTTTTCTACGGTTTCGTAAGTTGCCTCACAGGAATTCAGGCCGGAGCAGTCCATTTCCACCACGCCGTCGGCGGTGAAAGTGGCGCTTCCGCCCATATTGTTGATGATGTCAATCAGCACATCAATATCGCTGACGTGAGGCACATTCTCGATATGGCATTTTCCATTCACCATCATTGCGGCAACAAGGATCGCAACTGCAGAGTTCTTGGCTCCGCTGATTTCCACTGTGCCGGTGAGCTTTGCACCGCCCAAAATGACCATTTTCTCCATATCTTTTGCCTCCAAAATAGCAACTTTTATCCGATTTGTGTTTTCTAACTTATTATTCTACCACGAAAGATTCCAAGGTGCAACCACTTTTTGCAAATTGGAAAAAGTTCGTAGACTCTTCTTTAATATAACATACTTCTATTACAGGAGCGTTACGACAGACTTAAAGTTTTCCTAAGATTTTCCTTAAGCCGAGGGGCGTCGGCTTAAACACGAAATGTAAAGACAGGCATATAGTAATAAAAGGAGGTGAAAAAGATGGCTACAAAAATTTTCGTGGATGCCGGACACGGCGGGCCCGACCCGGGTGCCATTGCCAATGGCGTGACCGAACAGGCGGTAAACCTGAATGTGGCAAACAATCTGGCGGCACTTCTGCGGCAAGGAGGCTACGAGGTGATGCAGTACCGCACTACCGCCAATGAAAATGTGCTCTCCAACAAGGCTGCAGATCTGCGCAACCGCGCCAATATGGCAAACAATTGGGGCGCAGACTACTTCATCAGTATTCACAGCAACAGCTCCTTAAACCCCGCCGCCAACGGTTTTGAGGCATATGTCTATCGACTGAACTCTCGTTCTGCTCAGCTGGCAAGGTCGATTGTGGATGCGGTGGTTGCCCGGCTTGGTTCCAAGGACAACGGGGTTCGTCAGGCAAACTTTGCCGTCCTTCGGCTGACCGATATGCCGGCGACCCTTTTAGAGCTTGGTTATGTTTCCAACCCCACCGAGGCGCTGAACCTCAACAGCCCTGCGTGGCAAAGGGAGGTTGCAAAAGCAATCTATGATGGTATCTATGCCTTTGTCAAGCCTTAGAAAATCTTTGGAAAAAACCAAAATAGTGGTTGACGAACCCTTTCAAAATGTGATACAATACTAAAAATATCAAGCATTTGCATAAATCCCGTTCGGGATTCTGCCGGATACAAAAATGAGAGAAAGGAAGTGTTCGGGTTGTACACTGACAAATTTACCAAAGAGGGCCTGACTTTTGATGACGTATTGCTGATTCCGCAGGAATCCAATTTCGTGCCCAATCAGGCAGACCTTTCCACCCGCTTGACCAACAAAATCAAGCTGAACATCCCTATGATGAGTGCCGCAATGGACACGGTTACCGAATCCAATATGGCAATCGCCATTGCAAGAGAGGGCGGCATCGGTATCATTCACAAGAATATGAGCATCGAGGAGCAGGCTGCCGAGGTTGACAAGGTAAAGCGGAGCGAGCATGGGGTTATCGTAGATCCCTTCTCCCTTTCTCCGGAACATACCCTCAACGACGCGGAAGCATTGATGGCAAAATTCAAGATTTCCGGCGTTCCCATCTGTGAGGGGGAGAAATTGGTCGGCATCCTGACCAATCGGGACTTGAAGTTTGAAACCGATTATTCCAAGAAAATCAAGGAATGTATGACCAAAGAGAATCTGGTGACCGCTCCGGTGGGCACCACCTTGGACGATGCCAAGGAGATTCTACGCCAGAACAAGATTGAAAAGCTGCCCATCGTGGATGACAATTACCACTTGAAGGGTTTGATTACCATCAAGGATATCGAAAAGGCAATTCAGTATCCCAACTCCGCCCGTGACGCAAACGGCCGTTTGCTGGTTGGTGGCGCTTTGGGCGTAACTGCCGATGTGCTGGAGCGTGCAGAAAAGCTGATTCAGGCAAAGGTAGACGCAGTGGTTCTGGACTCTGCCCACGGACATTCTCAAAACATTGCAACCTGTCTGCGTATGATTAAAGACGCTTATCCCGATTTGCAGGTGATTGCCGGCAACATTGCAACCGCAGAGGCAGCAGAATTCCTGATCAAAGCAGGTGCAGATGCTGTCAAGGTTGGTATCGGTCCCGGTTCTATCTGTACCACTCGTGTCATTGCAGGTATTGGTGTTCCTCAGATTACCGCAATCTGCGATGTGGCTGAGGTTGCTGCAAAATATGATATTCCGGTTATCGCCGATGGCGGTATCAAATATTCCGGCGATTTGGTGAAAGCCATTGCCGCAGGTGCAGACCTGATTATGATGGGAAGTATCTTCGCCGGTTGTGAAGAAAGCCCCGGCGATACTGAGATTTATCAGGGCCGTCAGTTCAAGGTATACCGCGGTATGGGTTCCTTGGGCGCAATGGCAAACGGCAGTAAAGACCGTTACTTCCAGGCAGGTGCCAAGAAATTGGTACCGGAGGGCGTTGAGGGACGTGTGCCCTACAAGGGTCCGGTTTCCGAAACCATCTTCCAGCTGCTGGGCGGCTTGCGTTCCGGTATGGGTTACTGCGGAACCAGAACCATTCCCGAACTCAAGAAGAACGGCAAGTTCGTTCGCATCACCGGAGCCGGCCTCAAAGAGAGCCATCCCCACGATGTAAACATCACCAAGGAATCTCCCAACTATTCCGTAAACAACTAAAAACTTCGGGCGCTTTGGCGCCCGATTTTTGTGAAAAGGAGAATAAACAATGAACGCTTATTTCTTAGTCATTATGGCAGACATTCTTCTTGCGGTGGTTTTTGCCCTGCAGAAGAAATACCAACAAGCTGCCGGAACCGCACTCAAAGCAGGGCTTGCTTACAATGCACTCATGGGCGCCTGTTCGGCAATTATTTTCCTTGGCATCACCGGGTTTCAGGTAAATATTTCTTTGTTTTCTGTTGTGATGGCAGCACTCTTTTGCATTACCATTATGCTCTATGTGATGATCGGCTTTAAGATTATGGAAAAAGGCAACCTTGCTCTTTACACCCTGTTTCTGATGTCGGGCGGAATGACCGTGCCTTATATCTGGGGCGTATTGTTCCTGAATGAAGAATTTACCATTCTCCGCACCTTGGGGCTGATTGCCATCATCGCAGCCATTGCCCTTTCCAATTCCGGCGCCAAAAAACCGGATAAGAAGCAGCTTTTGATGTGTGTTGCAATTTTCTTCCTGAACGGAACTTCCAGCGTGCTTTCTAAGATGCACCAAATTCATCCGGTCAGTGCGACGGTAACCTCTCAGGATTTCGTCTTTTTGGTATCCCTGTTTAAGGCTTTGATTTGCGCAGGGCTCATCCTGTTCAACAAAAAGAAATTACATACCGATGGCAAAAAGCTGGGTTTGAAAAAGCTGATGCCTATCATTATTCTGGCGGCACTTGCCGACGGCTTATCCTATATGCTGCAGCTGATGGGGGCATCGGAGCTCCCTGCGACGGTGCTTTATCCCTTGATTACCGGCGGCTCCATCATTTTGACCTCTCTTGCCGGCATCGCATTTTACAAAGAAAAACTTTCGGTTCAGCAATGGATTGCCATGGCAGTCTGCTTTGCAGGGACCTGTCTATTCTTATAAAGGAGTATGGTACTTATGAAAACAGTATCCATTTTAGAGTTTGGCGCAGTTCCCAATGGGGCAGCACTCCAGACCGAGGCGATTCAGGCAGCAATCGACGATTGCTTTCTGGCGGGGGGTGGCGAGGTTGTGATTCCGGAGGGGGTCTTCCTCACCGGAGATATCCGTTTGCGGTCCAACATCACCCTGCATCTTCTTTCGGGCGCAGTGCTGAAAGGAAGCAGAAACCCTGAAGACTACTATCACTACCGCAAGGACAAGGTAGAACCCCTTGCGCCGGAGCTTGTAACCGATGCGCCGTGGAAACGGGCAGAGGTTAGCGAGGATATGGAAAAGGACTACGCCTTTATGCGGGTTGCCGGCAGCCGTTGGAACAATGCACTGATTCGTGCCATTCAGGCAGAAAATATGGCAATCATCGGCGAAGAAGGTTCCTTGATTGACGGCAGCGATTGCTTTGACGAACAGGGGGAGGAGCATTACCGCGGTCCCCATTGCATCGGAATGTTCTATTGTAAGAACATTACCTTTGCGGGCTATACCATCAAGGATAGTGCCAACTGGGCGCACTCCACCTTTTACTGCGAAAACATCCATATGAACAACGTGACCGTTCTGGCGGGACACGACGGCATCCATATGACCGTCTGCAAGAACATTGTCATTGAGGACAGCAGGTTCTATACCGGCGACGATTGTGTGGCAGGCTTTGCCAACCTGAACGTCAGCGTGAAGAACTGCGAGCTCAACTCCGCCTGCAGCGCTATGCGGTTTGGCGGAACCAATGTGATGGTAGAGGGTTGCCATATGTATGGTCCCTGCAAATACCTGTTCCGCGGCAGTCTGAGTGATGAAGAAAAACGCAACGGCGTCCAGCCCTCTACCGAGGGACACCGGAACAATATGCTGAGCGTGTTCACCTACTATTCCGACTTCTCGGTTTGTATTCCTTATCAACCGGGCAACATTGTGATCAAGGATTGCAAGGTGGACTATGCAGATCGGTTCCTCCACTTCAATTTCTCAGGCAACGAGATGTGGCAGTCCAACCGTCCGCTCACTTCTATCCGATTTGAAAATATTCAGGCAACCGACATCAGTATGCCCCTGACCGCCTATGGCGACAAGGAAAATCCGGTAACGCTGGAGCTTAAGAATCTGGAAATTTCTATGAGAAAAGGCTCGGAAGAAATCGACTTTATGCATATTGCCAATTATGAAAAGGTCAGCCTGAAAAATGTGACCCTGCAGAATTTTAAGGGCAAAAACCTCATCAAAACCTGGTCTGACGGCGAAGTGAAGATCGAAAACCTGACCTGCCCCCTTAAAGAGCAGGACTATCTCACCAAAGCCACCGACCCCTTCACCTGCCAGCCAATCTAAACCACAACACAGGGGACGGTTCTCTGTGTTGTTATGCAAACAAAAATCCTACCGTACATTGCGGTAGGATTTTTTATTTCTCCAATGGATGGCGCCATCGAACACAGAGAACCGTCCCCTGTGTTGTGCGTTAAAAGATCATATTTAGGTAGGGCTTTTTGCCGGAGGTGAAAATAAGGGGGGCAAGTTCTTTGATGTCCAAAGAAACATCAAACCCCTCGCAAGGAGTAAGGGTACCCCCTGCAATCCGGCAGGTGAAGTTGTTTTGAGGAATCTGCGCGTCCTGAATCCTCAGTCGCACAGAACCTTCAAAATTCTCTGCGCTATCTGCCAATAGTCGCTTGGCATCCACAATTCTTGCCATGGCAAACGGCTTTTCCTCCTGACGGGGAGTCAGCGAACATTTGCCGCATAATTCGTGGACTTCATAGCCACCCTCTTTGCGAGGAGCAATCAGGGCATAGCCCTCCGGCTCCACAAGCACCCGTCCCTCAGAGAGCAGGATCAAATCCGTTAAGATTTTTCTCCAGTCAAGGGGCGTCCGCAGTGCATAGCCGTTGTGGTTTTGCATTTCCATACGGTAGATGCGGTCAAGGGTTTCTATCAAATCCTCCGACAAATCCTTGTGGTAGTTCTTTTCCGGCAGGGTGTCGGCATAGAGATAGGTCTTGTCATAGCATTTGCGGTAGCCGAATTTTTCGTAAAATCCATAGTCAAAGGGAACCAGCAAACTGATGGGTTGCTTTCGCTCCTGCATTACAGGAAAGGCAAAGGAGAAAAGCTCCCGTACCAATCCCCGATTCCTGAATTGGGGCAGGGTTGCCACGCCGGACACATAGTTGATGTCATAGGTGAACCTGCCCAGCTGAATCCGGTGAGGCATCAGCTGCAGATTGGAGGCAGGAACGCCGTCCACCTCTGCAATCAACGTATCGGCACAGGAAAAGTTTTCTGCAAAGTTCCAGTCAATAAACGCCTTGGAGTCCTCAAAGCAGACTTCCCACGCCTGCTTGAGAAAAGGAAGGTCCTCAGGCTTGGCAAACCGAACCATCCTATTTCACCTGATCCAATGCCTGCTGAATGTCCGCAATGATGTCCTCAGCATTTTCAATACCTACCGAGAACCGAATCAAATCAGGGGTAACCCCTGCCGCCTTCAACTCTTCATCATTGAGCTGACGATGGGTATGGCTTGCAGGATGCAGGACTGAGGTTCTGGCATCTGCCACGTGGGTAACAATGGCTGCCAGCTTTAAGCTGTCCATAAAGGTAACCGCCGCTTCTCTGCCGCCCTTGACCCCAAAGGAAATCACACCGCAAGAGCCATTGGGCAGATATTTTTCTGCCAGAGCGTGGTATTTGTCACCGGGCAGACCACAGTAGTTCACCCAGGAAACCTTTTCGTTCTTTGCCAGATACTCTGCCACTGCCTGTGCGTTGTCACAATGCTTTTTCATTCTGAGGGGCAGGGTTTCCAGGCCCAGATTCAGCAAAAATGCGTTGTGGGGAGAGGGGATAGACCCCAAATCCCGCATCACCTGTGCTGTCGCCTTGGTGATGAATGCCGCCTTGCCGAATTTTTTGGTGTAGGTCACGCCGTGATAGGACGCATCGGGGGTGGTGAGCCCGGGGAACTTGCCGGAAGCCTCCCAATCGAAGTTGCCGCTATCCACGATGGCACCGCCAACGGAGGTAGCGTGTCCGTCCATATACTTGGTGGTGGAGTGCACCACGATGTCTGCACCCCATTCAAAGGGACGGCAGTTCACCGGTGTTGCAAAGGTGTTGTCGATAATCAAAGGCACCTGATGCGCGTGGGCAATCTTTGCCCATTTTTCAATATCCAGAACCACCAGAGCGGGGTTGGCGATGGTTTCGCCGAACATGGCTTTGGTGTTTTCCTTGAATGCTTTGTTAAGGGTTTCCTCATCCGCATCGGGGTCTACAAAGGTAACCTCAATGCCCATCTTTTTCATGGTCACCCCAAACAAATTGAAGGTTCCGCCATACACCGAAGAGGAGCAAACAAAGTGATCCCCTGCCTGACAGATATTAAAGATGGAATAGAAGCAGGCAGCTTGTCCGGATGATGTGAGCATTGCCGCAACGCCACCCTCCAAATCTGCGATTTTTGCCGCAACTGCATCGTTGGTGGGATTGGCAAGACGGGTATAGAAATAGCCGCTTTCCTCCAGGTCAAACAGTCTGCCCATCTGCTCGGTGGTGCTATATTTCCAAGTAGTGCTTTGGTAGATGGGGAGAACCCGGGGTTCTCCGTTTTCCGGTGTGTAGCCGGACTGAATACATTTGGTATCAATATGCATAAAGATTCCTCCTTGGTAATGATCATTCGTATACGCCAAGTATACTATAAAAAGAAAAGAAATTCAATAAAAAGTTTGGAAAAGCTATGGAAATTATCAAAAGGATATGATATACTGAAAGATAATGGAAAAACTATTCTTGCACCTGTCCGGAAATATCCGAAACAGGGAGCAAAAATCCGTCCGGTGAGGGAGAGCCAAGGACAGCGGCAATGATACCATCCTTGGTCACAAACACATACAGATAAACCGTGCCGTCTTTGGAATCGGCATGGTTCAGCACCCGATAGGTATAGCGGGTGGTATGCTTTCCCTTGTGAGAGGACAGGTCAAACCCATCCTTTTGGGTGACGGCTTGCAAGGCCTCAACCACCGGATTTTGTGCTAAGGGAATGGTAAAATGGGAGATTTCCGTGGGTTTTTCCTCCACCTGCCAGCCGTAAGAACGGAGCAGGGCGAGGTTTTCCCGATTCACGCCGGAATCGATGCCAAACAACAACAAAAGAACCCCTGCCAAAAACAGGGAACAAAACAAAAAGGACAGTTTGGCAAGGGTTTTGGGGTGACGAAACATAGGATTCTCCTCCTTAGAAGATACTATGCGAAAAACAGAGAAAATATGAGGTGGAAGATGCGGCTGGACAAATATCTGGCGGACTGCGGTGCAGGTACCCGAAGTGAAATTAAAAAATTGATTCGCGGCGGCGCGGTGTCCGTTTCGGGCATAGAAAAGCCCCGACCGGAAACCCAGATTGCACCGGAAACTGCCGAGGTTTTCTTGTTCGGCACGCGACTTGCGTATCGGGAGTTTGTTTATCTGTTGCTGAACAAGCCGGCAGGCTATGTTTCTGCCACTTGGGATGCCAAACTGCCGACGGTACTGGATTTGGTGCCGGAGGAATATCTGCATTTTGAGCCTTTTCCGGTAGGCAGACTGGATATTGACACCGAGGGGCTTTGCCTCATCACCAATGACGGAAAGCTTGCCCATCGTCTGCTCAGCCCCAATCGGCACATTCCCAAGACCTACGAGGCGGAGATTGCCGGTTGTGTCACGGAAGAAGACCAAGCCGCCTTCAAAAAAGGCGTGGTTCTGGATGACGGCTACCAAACCAAGCCGGCAGAATTGACCATTCTTTCCTCCGGCGAGGTTTCCCACATTCAGCTGACCATTTACGAGGGAAAATTCCATCAGGTCAAACGGATGTTTGAATCCGTCGGCAAGCGTGTCACTTACCTCAAACGAATCGCCATGAACCAACTGGTTCTGGATGAAACTATGCAGACAGGGGAAATTCGGGAACTGGGAAAGGAAGAACTTGCCTTGTTAGAAGGAGAATAACCATGATTTCCAAGATTAACAGTGTGGGCCTTCACGGGCTTGAAGGATACTTCATCCAAGCAGAAACCGATGTGAGTGCCGGCGTTCCCGTGTGGGAAATTGTTGGACTGCCGGATAACGCCGTCAAAGAATCCAAAGAAAGAATCCGTGCGGCAGTCAAGCACAGCGGTTATCAGATTCCCGGCAAGCGGGTGGTGGTCAACCTTGCCCCTGCGGGCATCAAAAAAGAAGGCGCCTATTTGGACCTTCCCATTGCCATCGGGATGCTAATCAGCTCAGAACAGGTTTCCATCTGTTCTCTCACCGACTCCGCCTTTTTTGGCGAGCTTTCTTTGGACGGCAGTTTGCGCCCCATCCACGGGGTTCTGCCCATGACCATTTGCGCATACCAGCAGGGAATCAAACGGGTATTTTTGCCCAAAGAAAATGCCGCTGAGGCGGCGGTGGTTTCGGGCGTGGAAGTATATGGTGCCGATTCCCTGCAGGAATTGCTTGCCCATTTTTCGGGGCAGAAAAAGATAACACCCGCAGCAGCGGATGTGGATGCCCTGTTCCGGCTGGGGTTACAAGGCGGACCTGATTTTTCCGAAGTAAAAGGCCAAAAGGCTGCCAAGCGTGCCTTAGAAATTGCGGCGGCAGGAGGGCATAATGTTCTGATGATCGGCCCGCCCGGTGCGGGAAAGACCATGCTGGCAAAGCGGATTCCCTCCATCCTTCCGGATTTGAGCTTTGAAGAGGCGTTGGATGTGACCAAAATCCACTCCATTGCTGGAAAACTCAGTCAGGAGCAACCCTTGGTAACCCGTCGTCCGTTCCGCAACCCTCATCACACCGTTTCGGCGGTGGGTCTTTCGGGCGGAGGCTCCAACCCGCGCCCCGGCGAGGTCAGTCTTGCCCATCACGGAGTATTGTTTTTGGACGAACTGCCGGAATTCCGCAAGGATGCCTTGGAAATTCTGCGTCAGCCCTTGGAGGATGGCAGCGTGTCCATCACCCGTGCACAGGGGACCCATTCCTATCCTTGCGAAGTGATGCTGGTGGCGTCGATGAATCCTTGTCCCTGCGGTTTTTACGGGGACAAGACCCATAGCTGTGGCTGTGCGCCCCACCAAATCAAAAAGTATTTAAGCAAGGTCAGCGGACCTCTCCTTGACCGGATTGATTTACACATTGAAGTTTCTGCCGTACCCTATGAGGATTTGGAGCAGAAAAATGCGGGAGCAGAGCCCTCTTCAGTTATCAAAGAGCGGGTCAACAAAGCAAGGGAAATCCAGCGCAAGCGGTATCAGGAAACAGGAATTTATTCCAACGCCCGCCTGACACCGGCGTTGATGGAAGAATATTGCGCTCTGTCGCCGGAAGGTTCGGAGCTTTTGAAACAGGCATTTGAGAATCTTGGTTTGAGCGCCCGTGCCCACAACCGCATCTTAAAGGTGGCAAGAACCATTGCGGATTTGGCAGAGAGCGAAGAAATCCGTCCGGAGCATCTGGCAGAGGCAATCCAATATCGCTCTCTGGACCGAAAGTTCTGGGCATAGAAAAAATAAAAGGTGATTATAATGAAATTACATATTGTATTGGTGGAGCCGGAGATTCCCGCCAACACCGGAAATATTTCAAGAACCTGCAGTGTGATTGGTGCAGCGCTGCATCTGGTGCACCCCTTGGGATTTGACATCAGTGAAAAGCAGGTGCGTCGTGCAGGGCTGGATTACTGGGACGAATTGGAGCTTTACGAGCACCCATCCTTTGATGCGGTCCAGGCGGCATATCCTGACGGCAAGTTTTATTACTGCACAACCAAAGGGAGCAACACCTATTGCGAGGCAGATTTTTCTTGTGACAAAGAAATCTTTTTGGTGTTTGGCAAGGAAACCAAAGGTCTGCCCGAAGGTTTGCTCAAGGAGAATCTGGATACCTGTATCCGGATTCCGATGAAAGAAAACAAACGCTCTTTGAATCTGTCCAACTCGGTGGCAATCATCGCCTATGAAGTATTGCGGCAGACAGGGTTTGAAAATTTAGCAAAGGAAGGAAGATTGGTATGATTCGTATTATGACCGACGCAGCGGCAGACATTCCAAAGGATGTGGCGCTGAAGTATGGGATTGAGGTACTTCCCTTTATGCTCCATTTGGGGGAAAAGAGCATCCGTGCCGACATTGACCTTGACCCCAAAGAATACTACAAAATCTTAAAAGAGAGTGGAGAAATCCCCTCCACCAGCCAGATGAGTCCGGCGGATTTGGAAGATATTTACCGCCGTTTGGGCAAAGACGGGGATTCCATCATCCATATTTCCATTTCCCAAAAGGGGAGCGGGATTTACAACACCGCCTGTATGGTTTCGGGACAACTGAACGAAGAGGGCTTTGACATTACGGTGGTGGATTCTACCATGTTCTCCTATGTCATTGGAAAGCCTGCCGTAGAGGCGGCACAGATGGCACAGGATGGCAAGAGCAAGGAAGAGATTCTGGCATTCCTAAACGAAACCTACCATCGGGATACTGCATATTTTGTGGTGGATGACCTGACCTTTTTGAAAAAAGGCGGCAGAATCAAAGCCTCCTCTATGGCAATTGCCACGGTGCTGGACATCAAGCCGATTCTTAACATCAACGACGGCTTGGTAGAGGCTTACCGCAAGGTGCGGGGGCTGAAAAAGGCAATGTCTGTCTTGGTGGATTACGCTGAGGAACGAATGGACGACCCGAAGAACAACGAGGTTATCGTGCTCCATTCCGATGCACCCGATAAGGTGGAAATCATCACCCAAATGCTCACCGAGCGGGTAAACC
This sequence comes from Clostridia bacterium, assembly GCA_017397725.1. GTDB lineage: Bacteria > Bacillota > Clostridia > Monoglobales > Monoglobaceae > Ructibacterium. The sequence goes on along the minus strand of JAFQIA010000012.1, from coordinate 10,653 downwards.
CGAACGCCATCTCGGTGATGGATGTGGGTCCGATTATCACCTCCCACGCAGGACTAGGGGTCATTGGAATCTTCTTTAAGCACAAACAGCCTTACGAAAATTACGAAAACAAATAACGAGGTGGTCCTATGTTTTTGGATAGAGATGAAATGAAGTTTGCCATTCTCTATACCCTCAAACGGTATGTAGAACCGGTGGGAATGTCGCGACTTAGCGAGGTTCTTACCTTAGACAGAGATGTGATGGGATATTTCGAGCTTTCGGAGCTGATGGATGAGCTGGTGGAGGATGGATATGCTGAGAGCACCTTTTATCGGGATGACCGTTGTTTCAGCCTGAGCGAAAAGGGAAAGGACACCAACGACTTCTTTTTTGAGCGGATTCCCAAAAGCATCCGGCAGAAGATTGAGAAGGCGGTCCAGACCATCAAATTTCAGGAGCAGACCGACCCCAACGCCATCTACACCGAGATTCTGCCCACCGCCCCCCAGCAGTATATGGCATCGCTCCAGATGTTGGATGCGGGGGACCCGCTTTTGGAGCTGCGTATCTTTGCAGGCTCCCGCGCACAGGCAGAAAAAGCGGCAAAAAATTTGAACATCCATGCCCGTGAGATTTACGAGGCATTGATAAAAAAGATTGAGGAGTGATAACAATGAGTGAATGTACCCACGATTGCGCAAGCTGCGGCGAATCCTGCAGCGAAAGAAAAGAACAACAGAGTTTTCTGGCGCCTGCCAACAGTATGAGCCATGTAAAAAAGGTGATTGGTATCGTCAGCGGTAAGGGCGGTGTCGGCAAGTCCTTGGTGACCTCCCTGCTGGCATCAGGAATGCAGAAGGCGGGTTATCGCACCGCCATTCTGGATGCGGATATCACCGGCCCGTCTATTCCCAAAGCCTTTGGCATCAACCAGAAGGCAACCGGCAATGAATATGGGATTCTGCCGGCATCTACCCCGTCAGGTATTTCAATAATGTCGGTGAACCTGCTACTGGAAAACGACAGCGATCCCGTGGTTTGGCGTGGTCCAGTGATTGCGGGTACCGTCAAGCAGTTCTGGACCGATGTGGTTTGGGATGAGATTGATTACATGTTTGTGGATATGCCTCCGGGCACCGGCGATGTACCTCTGACTGTCTTTCAATCCCTGCCGGTAGACGGCATTGTGGTGGTAACCTCACCTCAGGAACTGGTTTCCATGATTGTGGGCAAAGCGGTCAAGATGGCAAAGATGATGAATATCCCCATCTTGGGCTTGGTGGAGAATATGAGCTATGTCCAATGTCCCCATTGCGACGAAAAAATCGCTGTCTATGGCGAAAGCCATATTGATGAGGTGGCAAAGGACTATGAGATTCCGGTTCTGGGTCAGCTCCCCATTGACCCCGCCATTGCCAAGGCTTGTGACAACGGCGAGGTTGAAACCCTTGAAGGCGAACAATGGCTGAAAAAAGCATTTGATGCCCTCAAAACAATGAAATAACCAAAAAGCTGAACGACGAAAGTCGTTCAGCTTTTGTTATTTTGCGGGGTAAACATCTACGACGGTGCCTTCACACTCTGCCCACTTGGCATTGAGCACCAAGGTTCCGCCTGTGCCGATTTGCTGGTTGGCAGAGGTGAAATAGCCCTCTGCGCTTTCCTTACCGGTAAAAGCAATGGTCACATACGCGTGATGCCGGTTTTCTGCCGGCGCCATGGCATGAGACCCGTCCGCCAGCTGCATATGGTCAGCGGCAGGCTCGCTGGTGACATTCACAATGGTGCCGATATATTCCTTGGTGGTCTTGTCATAGACCTCGCCGCCTTTTTTCAGGGCGTTCACGGTATAATCCCGCACGGTTTTGACTTTCACCACACATTCATAGGTGTTCCGTTGCCCCAACTCGGTACCGGGACCACCGGTAAACCGCAGTCCGACTCCTACAACCAGCGCCAGAATCAGCAGAACTGCCGCAATATCAATGATACTGATTTTTCCAAACAATTTTCCGTCTTTGCGAAACATCTGTCTTACCCCCTTAATCTCTGGTTTCCACCGACAGGATAAAGCCGTAGCCTACCCAGTCCTTGCTCTTGATGGCGGATTCTGCACCCACCCGCAGAGGATTGCCGTTAATCTCTACCGCAGATGCCGACTCGGTGCCGGTTCCCTCTACGGTGATTTGCACATTGTAAAGATCGGGGATTGGCTCCTCGGTGAATTTGCCGTTTACCATATCCTTTCCCTGACTGATTGCCGGAAGAACCTCCACCTTGGTGACGGTGGCGGGCATCTTTTCTTTGACGCCCAAGGTCACGGTATCTCCCACCTTAGGAAGCTTGGTAAATGCCTCATCCTTTTTGGTCAGCTCAATCATTACCTCTATCGTCTTGTCCTGCACCGCCGTCTGTCCGTCGCCTCTGCCGGCGAGGAACCATACACCCACCGCAAGGACTGCCGCGATGGCAAGAACCAGAAGTGTGTCCATTCCATTCCATTTTGTTTTCATCGGTGTTCACCCTTTCTTTCTAATCTGCGCCGGTGCCGGTTCACAGCCTCCCGGTAAACCGCCTCGATGGCTCTTGTATTCACCCGAGCGGTAAATTTGCTTTGATAAATTTTTTTACAGTTATCCGAGAGCGTTTGATAAAGCGCCTCGTCCTCAAACAATTTCAGCAGTTTTTCTGCAAGCACTACCGACTGATGGGTAGGGGTTAAAAATCCGTTGATACCGTCAAAGATAACACCCGGATTCCCGCCAAAATCGGTCACCACTGCAGGCTTCCCAAGGCTCATTCCCTCCAAGAGCGAAAGGCTGGTTGCCTCGGTACCAAAGGAGCAGTTGACCTGCACATCCATCAGCTGCATCAGGGGCGCTACATCCTCCACAAAGCCCATCATAATCACCGTGTCCTCAAGACCCAGCTGGGCAATCTGCCGTTTCAGGTTTGTCTCTTCCTCTCCGGTGCCCGCAATCAGGAACTTTGCCTTGATGCCTTTTTCCTTAATGATGTTTGCTGCCTCTACAAAGTAGCGGTGGCCTTTCACCTCATTCAGCCGCGCCACCATGGCGGCAACCTTTTCATCGGGGCGGATATGATACCGCATCCGAATCTTGCCTACCTCTTCCTCGGGACAGGGGTGAAGTGGTTCTACCCCGTTTAAGATGACCCGAATCTTCTTCTCGCTGACGCCGGTTTCGGTCAGGTTTTCCTTTGCCGCCTCTGCCACCGCAATGATGCGGGTGGCGGTCAGGTTGTTCACCAGTCCGTTGATTTGTTTGCCGGGAAAGGTGGTCAGCTTTTTGGATTGCGGAAACACGCTATGTCTGGTATAAACCACCGGAATCCCCAAGCTCCACGCCGCAATCCGCGCCGACATACTGGCGTGGGTGTGCACCAAATCCGGATGGAGATGCTGGAACAGTTTTCTCAGCCGAAGAACTGCTTTGAAGTCCAGTGATTTCTCCGCCAGATGACTTGCCTCAAACACCTTGCAATGGAGATTTTCCATTTCCGGCTTGAGCAGACTACCCTTGGGAACCACCGCACAGACATCAAAGCTCTGTCGGTCATAGGTTTTAAGAAAGCTCAGAATACATTTTCCGGCACCGCCGATATTGGAATCGGAGGAAACCTCAACCACTTTAATCATCGCTCCGCCTCCTTTGCAAGCTTTTTGGCTACCTGTGTGCAGGCAATACCCAGTCCCAACACACACCAGAATACCAAAAGCACCCGATAGTTATAGAAACAGTTGTCGAACATTCCTTGCACCAAAAACCCGCAAACGCCGGCAGAAATAGCGGTGATGAGGGTAGAAAGGGTTGCCCCTTTGCCGCCTCCCAGCTGATAGCCAACTATCATCCGTTTCAGAAAGAACACCAAAATCAGCAAAAAGACCAGAATACCGCAGATGCCCGATTCTACCAGAATCTGCAAAAACAGATTATGAGAATGGGGCGCCACAATGCCGTTGTAAGAATAAAACGGATACACCGACTTAAATGCCTCTGCGCCCATCCCGATGCCGGACAGCCAGAAGTCCCGCATCATCGCCAGCGTTCCCATCCAGATATACACCCGATAGGAGGTGGAGGAATCCTTCATATCCCCGATACTGGTAAAGCGGTTTAAGATGCTCTCGGGCAGAACCGCAGGCAGGAGGGGTAGGGCAATCAAGCCAAGTCCCCACAGCTTTCCTGCTGCAAAGGTGATAAACACCGCCGCCGCAATCAGAAGACCCACCCAACAACCACGGGAGAAGGTGAGAATCAACGCCAGAAACATCATTGCCGAAATACCGGCATAGACCAGCTTTGGCAGGATTCCTTTCCGTGTCCACATCAGTCCGATAGAAACCGGAAGCACCAACAAAATATATTCGCCCAACACATTGGGGTTTTCCAAGGTGGAGTAAATCCGCATCTTGATGTCGCTGAACATTTCCTCATCCATCCAAGCCTGATTGATGTCCCAGCCAAAGATGTACTGCAGAATTCCGTAAAGACAGACCGCCGCCCCGGAAAGCACAAAGGTGGTGAGCAGGTTCTGCAGTTGTTTTTCGGTTTGAATCAAATGGGTCACCAAAAAATAAGCAGATAAAAATACCAGATAAATTGCCCAGATGCTCAAGCTTTTCACCATGGCAAAGGAAGTAAACGCCGCCACCAGATACAAAGCAAGGAACGCCAAGAGCAAAAAGCCGATGCCGTCAAACTGCCAGGAAAAATCAGGATCAATCAGGCTTTTCACCACCAGAGAGAACAGGCAGAGCATCGACAGTCCCGCCATAACCATGGTGGGCATCAAGGGTGCCAAAAATACCAAAAAGTAAAGTCCTGCAATGGGTTTTTCCAGAACCAAAGCCAAAAAGGCAATGCCCAACATTGCCCCGATGCCTAACAGCGGCATAGTCGCAGTGCCAAGCAGTCCGCAAAGCAACCCAACCCCTCCTGCCAGAAGCAGACGGGAATTTTTTTCGGTGTGTACGCTGTGGTACCAAGCAAAGTTGGCTTGTACCCCCAAACCATGCAGCACAAACCGAACCAAGGCAGAGTTTTTCAGCCAATCGGTCAGGTTTCCTTTCACAAACGAAAGGGCAAAACCAACCACCAACAGGGCAAAGGTCAGCGGTGCGGGAGCAGGGGTGAAGAACCATCCCCCAAAGACCATTCCCACGCCACAGAATGCCAGAAGTGTGCCCAGAAAACGCAGGTTGAGTGCCAACAGGTTATGCAGATAACACCGCCCCGCCGAAAGGAGCAGGCTTGTCTGCATTTTCTCCGCAAGGGTGTTCCCGAAGCGTTCTTTCAGATAGGTCAGCAACCGAAACGGCAACGAAAAGATACGCCCCATCAGGGAGTTTTCCAAAAATCCGCCCAGTTGGTGATCACGGCGGAACCAGTTTGTGATGCGACTGTTCTGCCAAGAACGGGAAATCCCGTCATAGATGCCACGAAGCAAGCGATAGACACCGCTGTGTCGGATGATGTTCCAAAGTGCGCCCCAAAGGGCGGCAAAGTATCCGGAGGATTGATTCATCATATTAACCTCTCTTTCTTGTGAGAAATTGGATGGCGGACAACATTTCTTCTACCCCAAGCAGACGAGCAAGGAGCAGATAGCCAATCCCCGCGGGGATTGCCGCCAGACAGAGCCGGAAGAGGAGCCCGAACAGGCTCTCCCCCAGACCATAGGTTAAGGGATACACCACCTTTGCAAGCAAAAAGGCAACCGCCCCGCAAAGGAGGATTTTTATCAAGTTCCGTAAAAAGCTTTGATCAAACATTCCTGCGCGGTGCCGATTCATGGACACCATCAGGCAAAGTGCAATGGACAAAGAGCTGAGCGCCGCTGCAAACGCCAGACCGCCAATACCAAGGTTCAGCCAACCGGTGAGCAAAAGCGCCGCGCCGAAGTTCACCCCAATCCCGATGACCGAGGTAATCATGGGGGTTTTGCCGTCCCCGATGGCGTAAAAGCTTTTATTCAGCACCTCACAGATGCCATATCCCACCATACCAAAGGAATAGCAGAACAGGGCAGTTGCACAGGTTGCGGTGTTCTCTGCCGTAAAGGCACCCCGCTGAAAGACCACCTGAATGATAGGATGGGCAAGCGCCAGAAACAACCCGCAAATCAAGGTAATCAAAAAGGAAATCCAACCCACAGACAAGCGGGTGATGTGAATGAATCCCGCCTCTTCGTCCTTTCCGCTCAGGCGGGAGAGCTTGGGAAAGATAAAATTGGTGATGGCATAAGCAAACACGCCAACCATAATGATATAAATCTTATTTGCCCAGTTCAGCGCCGACACCGCTCCGTCGCCCAAGGAGGAGCCAAATGCCATATTGATGACGTTGCAAAGGGGCTGAATCCACGAGCTAATCAAAATAGGAAGGGCAAGCCGTCCTGCTGACTGCAAGCCTTCATCCTTTAAGTCAAAGCGGAAGTGATAGGAATATCCAAACTTTCTCAAAAAGGGAACCTGTACCAAAAGCTGCAACGCCCACGCCAGCAGCATGGAGAGAACCACCCCGATAAGCCCCAGCCGATTCCCGAAAATCAGGAGATAAAGAATCATCACGCCGTTGGAAATCACACTAATCAGGGACGGGACAGTAAATTCCCCAAAGGATTGAAGAATTCCTACCGCAATATATGCAACCGCAGTAAACACAATGGAGGGAAACAATATCCGCAAAAGCTGTGCCGTCTGCTCCACCTTGCCGGCAACTTCGCCATAGCCGGGGGTCATCAACCGCACCAGAGGTTCTGCCAGAAGCACGCCCAAAAGTGCCAACAAGAGCGCAAAGGAACCTGCCACGGTGATAAAGTTATCCGCAAAGTGCATTGCCGCATCCTTGCCCTGCCGTTCCAGTTTTTGATTGAAGATGGGAACAAAGGTAGACAAAATAGCAACGCCCAGCACCATGTCAAAAAACAGGAGCGGGATTTGGGTTGCCGTGTTCAAAACATCGGATGCCATCCCCTGTCCGTAGATATTGGCAACCAAGGTTTCCCGAAACAGACCCATAAATTTGGCGAGCAGGATAATGATTGCCATCAGGCTGATGGTTTTTGCCGCTTTGGTTTCTTTCATAATTAAATTACCTCACAAAGGATTTGTTCCATTATACATCAAGTTTTTACCAATGTAAAGAGTCCCAAACCGAATCGGGAATTTTTTTGAAAAATCGTGTAAAACGCACTTGATTCTACGCCCTGTTTGTGATAAAATTGATAAAATGGGTAAATTGGGTAAAATAAGGAAAGGTGAGAAATGCATGAAAAGAGAAGACATTCATAAAGTACTGATTATTGGTTCCGGCCCTATCATCATCGGACAGGCTTGTGAGTTTGACTATTCCGGCACACAGGCGTGTAAGGCACTGAAGAATCTGGGCTATGAAATCGTTTTGGTAAACTCCAATCCGGCGACCATTATGACCGATCCGGACACGGCGGATATTACCTATATCGAACCGCTGAACGTAGAGCGGTTGGAACAGATTATCGCAAAGGAGCGTCCCGATGCGCTGCTCCCCAATCTTGGCGGACAGTCCGGCCTCAATCTGTGTAGTGAGCTTCAGCAGGCAGGGGTCCTGGACAAATACAATGTCAAGGTCATCGGCGTACAGGTAGATGCCATTGAACGTGGCGAGGACAGAGTGGAATTCAAAAAGACCATGGACTCCCTCGGCATTGAGATGGCACGAAGCGAGGTTGCTTATTCGGTAGACGACGCACTCGCGATTGCAGACAAGCTGGGTTATCCGGTGGTTCTGCGCCCCGCTTACACTATGGGCGGTGAAGGCGGCGGTCTGGTTTATAATATTGAAGAATTAAAGACGGTTTGTGCAAGAGGCTTGCAAGCATCTCTGGTTGGACAGGTTCTGGTTGAGGAATCCATCCTCGGCTGGGAAGAGCTGGAGCTTGAGGTAGTCCGTGATGCCAAGAACAATATGATTACCGTCTGCTTTATCGAAAACATCGATCCTTTGGGTGTGCATACCGGAGATTCCTTCTGTAGCGCGCCTATGCTCACCATTTCCAAAGAAACCCAAAAGCGCTTGCAGGAGCAGGCTTATAAAATTGTGGAAGCCATTGAAGTTATCGGCGGCACCAACGTGCAGTTTGCACACGATCCGGTTTCCGACCGAATCATTGTTATCGAAATCAACCCCAGAACCTCCCGTTCTTCCGCCCTTGCATCCAAGGCAACTGGTTTCCCCATTGCTTTGGTATCTGCAATGCTGGCAAGCGGTCTGACTCTGGACGAGATTCCCTGCGGTAAGCACGGTACTCTTGACAAGTATGTGCCGGGCGGCGACTATGTGGTAGTCAAGTTTGCACGCTGGGCATTTGAAAAGTTCAAAGGCTCTCAGGACAAGCTGGGCACCCAGATGCGCGCGGTGGGCGAGGTTATGAGCATCGGCAAGACCTACAAGGAAGCCTTCCAGAAAGCCATCCGTTCTCTGGAAATCGGCAGAAGCGGTCTGGGCGGCGCCAAGGACTTTGCAGAAAAGAGCAAGGAAGATCTTTTGAAAATGCTTGGTACTCCCAGCAGTGAACGGCATTTTATTATGTACGAGGCACTGCGCAAGGGTGCAACCAATGAAGAGATTATCGAAAAAACCAAGGTAAAGGCATACTTTATCGACCAGATGCGTGAATTGGTGGAAGAGGAAGAGGCACTCAAAAAGTTGGCAGGTTCCGTTCCTAAAACCGAAATTTTAAGACAGGCAAAATGCGACGGTTTTTCCGACAAATACCTGGCACAGATTTTAGAGGTTCCCGAAAAGGATATCCGTGATGCACGCATCAAGGCAGGCATCGTAGAGAAATGGGAAGGCGTTCACGTTAGCGGTACTGAGGATGCAGAATACTTCTATTCCAGCTACAACCTGAAAGAAGATGCTCCCGAGGAAAACAACGGCAAGCAGAAGGTGATGATTCTGGGCGGCGGCCCCAACCGTATCGGTCAGGGTATCGAGTTTGACTACTGTTGTGTTCACGCCTCCAAGGCGCTGAAAGAGCTTGGCTTTGAAACCATCATCGTCAACTGTAACCCTGAAACCGTTTCCACTGACTATGACACCTCCGACCGTCTTTACTTTGAGCCTTTGACTCTGGAGGATGTACTCAGCATCCACGAGAAAGAAAAGCCCATCGGTGTGATTGCACAGTTTGGCGGACAAACTCCGCTGAATCTGGCGGCAGACCTGAAGGCAGCAGGGGTCAACATTCTGGGAACTACCCCCGAGACCATCGACCTTGCTGAGGACAGAGATTTGTTCCGTGAAATGATGGACAAGCTGGAAATTCCCATGCCGGAATCCGGTATGGCTGTCAATGCCGCAGAGGCACTTGCCATTGCAGAAAAGATTGGCTATCCGGTGATGGTGCGCCCCTCTTACGTGCTGGGCGGCCGTGGCATGGAAGTGGTTTACGACAGCGAGTCCTTGACCTTCTATATGAATGCGGCAGTGGGTGTCACTCCTGACCGTCCCATCCTGATTGACCGGTTCCTGCACCACGCAACCGAGTGTGAAGCGGATGCCATCAGCGACGGCAAGCAGGTGTTTGTTCCCTCTGTGATGGAGCATATCGAGCTTGCGGGTGTACACTCCGGCGACTCTGCCTGCGTGATTCCTCCCAAGAGCCTGACCAAAGAGCAGATTGACACCATCAAGGATTACACCAAGCGGATTGCAACCGAGATGAATGTGGTGGGCTTGATGAATATGCAGTATGCCATCGAGGACGGCAAGGTGTATGTGCTGGAGGCAAACCCCCGTGCATCCCGTACTGTTCCGCTGGTTTCCAAGGTTTGCGGCATCAATATGGTGAAGCTTGCAACCGATATTATGACCGGTCACCTGACCGGAAGAACCTCTCCCGTTCCGGAGCTGAAAGAGAAGAAGTTCAGCCACTATGGTGTTAAAGAAGCGGTTTTCCCCTTCAATATGTTCCAGGAGGTTGACCCCATCCTGGGTCCGGAGATGCGTTCCACCGGTGAGGTTCTGGGTATTGCATCCTCCTTTGGCGAAGCGTTCTACAAGGCACAGGAAGCAACCAAGTCCGGCGTTCTTCCCCTTTCCGGTACCGTGCTGATGAGTATCAGCGATATGGACAAGGGCGATGCCATTGAGGTTGCCAAGGGCTTTGACGAATGCGGCTTTAAGCTGATGGCAACCGACGGAACCTACCGCTTGATTCAGAGCGCGGGCATTCCGGTTGAGAAGATTGCCAAGCTGGAAGAGGGCAGACCCAACATCCTTGACAAGATTACCAACGGCAAGATTGATTTCATCATCAATACTCCGGTTGGCAAAAAAGGTGCAGAGGACGACAGCTATATCCGTAAGAGCGCCATCAAGCATCGTGTTTCCCATATGACCACCATGGCAGCAGCCATTGCGGCAGTTGAGGGAATCAAAGCGGTGAAGAAGAATTCCAATCTGGAAGTCAAATCCTTGCAACAGTTCCACAAAGAGATTCAAGACAAAGACTAAACAAAAGGCAGATGTTGAAAAAGGAAGGTATATTTTGTGAAATTGTTTTCGTCGCTGTACGATGGTACTGCAGAGAACAATTTCGCAAAAAGCAAGCAACGGCAAGGAAAACTCGATGTTTTCCTTGCCGTTTTTATCATTTGCATTT